>NZ_CP066805.1:0-817517 GCF_016598755.1 Pseudoalteromonas sp. LC2018020214 | reverse complement strand
ACTTTACCTACTTTGCTAAAAAAGTATTGCTTTAGCATTATCAGGTAAACCAATAATCCTATGTATAAATGCCTCAAATTTGCAACAAGTAAAATGAGCTAAAAGCCCACTCTACTGAACAAAAATACAGTGTAAACAGCTGAATTATTGGCTCAAATATTGCCGAACTTCCTTAATATTCGCTATTTTTACGATAAATGATAAATAGTGCAATTTTAGGTTGATCTTTAGTGCAGTTTATATTTAAAATCGCCAACCTTTTTATTTGAGGCAAATAAATTCGTCACATTTATCCTCAAATTAATATCGATTACTAGCAAGAAATGCGGTGGGCTTATGGATTTTTACATCCTAAAAAAACAACAAGAACTAATTGCGATTCCAGCAAGTGAGAATAACTGTAAGCAGTATCTCGATTCGGGTTATTTTTATATCGATAAAGTAGCAGCGTGCAACGAAACTAATGCACTAAAGGCGCTACACGCAAAACAAACTAAAACGTTAAAAATTCCATTATTAATGGCACTTTTAGCATTACCGGTTGTTTTTTCAGCTTGGTACAGTTTAACCTAAGGTAATGCACGGCTTAGGCTTGCATCTTTAACTGCCTTGGGTATATTGGCGCTCTTACGGTTTAATTAAGAGCGCGACATGAAAGTCCTCCACACCTCAGATTGGCACCTTGGCCAACAATTTTACGAACACGACCGCCGTGTTGAACATCAAGCCTTTTTTACATGGTTATTAGCCACTCTCGTTGAACAACAAATAGACTTACTTTTAGTTGCTGGCGATATTTATCATACCGCGACTCCAAGCGCTAGCGCCGAAAATCAGCTTTACCAATTTATTAAAGACGCCAAAAAGGCATCCCCACAATTACACGTAGTGATTATTGCGGGTAACCACGACTCTGCAAATCGTATTTTGGCAGCTCAGCCATTACTAGCGCAATTTGATACGCACGTAGTAGGGCGCTTTGATGTCGCAACACCCGATGAAACTGTTATTACCATAAATACCAATGGTAAACGCGCTGTAATCGTCGCTATGCCATTTTTACGTGCAAGCGATGTAAGTTTAATTAGCCAAACCGAAAGCGGCCCTAGTTATGCTCAAGGCGTTGCAAAAGCTTACGAGCTTGCACTAGAACACGCTACTAATATAAACGAGCAAAACTCACCATTAATAGTTATGGGGCATTTACACGCAAAAGGCGGGGATATCTCAAGTGATTCTGAGCGTAACTTAGTGATAGGTGGTGAGGAGTCTATTTCAGCCAATGTATTTGGTAAACAAGCCAACTATGTTGCCCTTGGGCATTTACACAAAGCGCAACAAGTCGCTAAAAGCGATATTATTCGCTACAGCGGCACACCTATACCTATGTCGTTTTCAGAACGTAACTACACGCACCAAGTAAATGTTGTTGAGTTTATTATTGATGAAAAACAACATATTAGTACAACTGTAAACCCCCTTTACATTCCGCGCTCTGCCGATGTAATTATTTTACCAAAAGGGGAGTGTGTACCATTGAGCGAACTATGCGAGCAAATTAAAGCGCTCGACACCGCACAAAATACAACAGCGCCTTATTTACGTGTAAAGCTTAAATCAAGCGATATCGACACCACCTTCAGAGAACAAATAGAACAAGCACTTGAAGGTAAGCATATTAAATTTTGTGGTATTGAACGTGTACGTGAGCAATCAGCGCAAAATGACGACAACACCGTATTTGAAGATTTAAGCGAAGTTGAAATGCTCAACCCACTAAACCTATTAGAACAAGCATTCGCAAACGATAAAGACATGGCAGGGCAAAGTGTACCCAATGAGCTAAAAGCACTTTTAAGTGACGTGATAAACGAGCTTACGGAGCAAGAACAACTATGAAAATAACCGCAGTTCGTATTCATAATTTAGCTTCAATAGTTGACGCTGAAATAGACTTTACTAAAGCCCCATTAAAAGATGCAGGATTGTTTGCGATAACAGGCGATACCGGCGCTGGTAAAAGTACCTTCTTAGATGCTATTTGTTTAGCCCTTTATACAAAAACAGCGAGGCTGCGCGGCGATAAAGGTAACTTAATTGAGTTTAACGGCGACAGCATTAAGCTTAATGATGCGCGAAACTTGCTACGCAGAGGTACATGGGAAGGCTACGCCGAGGTCGACTTTTTAGGGCAAGATAAACAGCTTTATCGTGCGCGCTATACAATTTCACGCACCCATAAAAAAGTAACAGGCAAACTTAAAGTAGCAGAGCACACCTTAGTAACCCTGCCAGAGCAAACCTTAATAGCAGACAAAAGCCACACAATAAAAGAAGTTGAGAGCAAAATAGGGCTTAACTTTGAGCAGTTCTCCCGTGCCGTACTTTTAGCGCAACATGAGTTTGCTGCATTTTTAAAAGCCACTGGCGATGAGCGAGCACAACTTTTAGAGTGTTTAACAGGCACCGATAAATTTAGCCGTATTGGCGTGCGTATTTTTGAGCGCCATAAAGAGCAAGTAGCAAAGCTTGAAGCGCTCAAAGCAGGCCTTGAAAGCTATACCTTATTAACACCAGAAGAACTTGAGCTACAACAAACCAAGTTAACCGATTTAAAAGCGCAAACCGAACACACTAAAAAAGAGCTGACCAAAACCGAAAAAGCACTTAACTGGTATCAGCAAGCTACAGTGCTTGAGCAAAGCTTACTGCAGGCACAGCAAACCCAGCAACAAGCAAGCTCAGCGCTTGAAAGTATTACCTCACAAAGCGAGCAGGCAAAACAAGCCAAGCAGGCGCTTGAAATAAAAGATAACCGCAGCCGTTTTACTCAATTAACCGATCAAAATACGGCGTTAGAGCAGCAAATAACATCACTTAAAAGTGTTGATCATTTAGCGGTAATTAACGAGCGTAATACCGCGCTTGCTAAGCATACTGAGCTACTTAATAACGCCAATGAGCAAAAACAAAATGCAGCGCCCGTTATAGCTAAAGCGAGAGAGCTCGACAGCAGCATTGCTTTGCAAACTCAAGCTGTAAAAGGCACAGAGTCGCAAATAATCAAAGAGCAAACTCAACTTGATGAACTCACACAGCAGCTTAAACAAAGCAATAACGAGCTAGAACTCGCTAATACCGACTCAACTAAAAGCCAGCAATGGCTTAATGAGCATGCACAGCTGCACGTTTTAGCAAAAGACTGGAGCTACTATCAGCAAAGCTTTAATACCTACTTAAATGCACAACAGCAATTAACCGCAAACCTTACGCAAAGCCAAACTCTTAATACCGAGCTTGCAAATCAGAGCGATCTTTTAAATACGCAAAATAATAAAGTGCAGCAGTGCGAGGCGTTACTTACGAGCGAGCAGTCAGCTTTGCAGGTTTTAAATACTCAGCTTAATGAATTTAATGCAGAGCACTGCGACGCGCAGCTAAAAAGTATTGATTACTTAAAAGAGCAGCGAGAGCGCTATAAGCAATTTAACGCAGAACTAAAACAAAGCACTCAACGCCAGCAAGTGCTCAATCAGCAGCTAAATGAAAGCCAGCAAGCCCATGCTTTACTTAATCAGCATTTAATAACCAGCGAGCAAGCACTTAAAGGCAGCGAGTACGCACTTAACCAAGCGCGCTTAAGAGCCAGCGAAAACGTAGAGCATTTACGCACTGAGCTTCGCCCTAATGAGCCTTGTTTAGTGTGCGGCGCAACGGAGCATCCGTATGCGGTAAATCAAAATCAGCAATTAAATAACTTAATTACTGATTTTGAAAATGCTTTTAATACCGCTAAAAAGCAATTTGACCATGCACAAAGCGAGCTGCATAAACATCAAACTCAACATGCTGTATTAACTGCTGAACACGGACAACTTGAGCAAATAATACAAACAGCAAAAGCCAAACAGCTCGACATTAAAAATACCATGCTAGGCGCACGTAGTGAGCTTAACGACTTAACGCCTGATCAGCTTGAAGTAACTTATAAGCAATTAACGCAGCAAAAAGCGCAATACTTTGAGCAACAAAAACGTCAACGTACATTGCAAACCAAAGTAAACGAGCTACAAGCAGCACTTAAAGCAGAGCAGCAAGTACAGCAGCAACTGAGTAATAAACACCTTGAGCTTACACACCAGCAAAACCAGTTAACGAGTAAGCATAGCGAGCTTAGTGCACAAATTAACGAGCTGGGTACAACACTCAATAATCAATTTGAAAACAGTGATTTTTGGCAGCAACTACAAGCCAATACGCTTGAACTTAGCGATCTGAGCGAGCAGGTTACGCAGTATCAGCAAACTCAAACGCAACTTGAGCAAAGCCAAAAGCGCCAAGACACAGCTAGTGAGCAAATAAAGCAGCTTAGCCCGCTTGTTAGTAAAAGCGAGCAATCGCTAAAAGTACTTAATGAAGAGTTTGTAAAAGCTAAAGCGCTATTAAACGCGGTACAAAGTGAACGCTCAGCTTTATTTAATAATGAGCAAATAAGCGCAGACGACTTCCAAGCAAAACTCACAAGTGAGCAAGAGCAGAAACAATCGCAGGTTCAAGCGAGTCAAAAAGCTTATGACGACGCTATAAAACAACGAGATGAGCACGCTATAACGCTTAAAAATGTGGAGCAACGCTTACTTGAAAACAGCCAAGAACTAGCAACACTTGAGGCACGTTATAACCAGTGGTTTACTGACTTTAAAGCGCAATATAGCAATGCAACGCACGAACAGGTCAAAATTTTACTAACGCTCAGTAGCGATACTATTAAAGCGCATTTAAATCAGCACGAGCAGTTAACTCAAGCGTTAACAGATGCAAATGCCGCATTAAAACAGCAGCAACTTACGCTTGAAAAACACAACAGTAGCGATAAGCCAACACAAAGTGCAGAGGCTTTAAGTACGCAATTAAGCAGCTTAAATGAGCAACAAACGCAGCTGCAAAATTCATTACTAGCAACTAATACCGCTATTGAGCAACACAACCAAAACGCAAAGGCGCTTGAAGGCAAACAAGCTGAGTTAACTACGCTTAAAACACAGGTAGAGCAGTGGCACTTGCTTAATAAAGTATTGGGCGATGCAACGGGTAAAACCATGCGTAACTTAGCACAAACACAAACGTTAAAAATATTACTGCACTATGCCAACAGCCATTTAAAAACACTCAACAAACGCTACGAATTAACCGCCATAGCGCAAACACTCGACATTGCAATTATCGACCGCGACATGGCCGACGAGCAACGCTCTGTTAATACGCTCTCGGGCGGTGAGTCATTTTTAGTATCGCTAGCGCTTGCACTTGGTTTAGCATCGCTTTCGTCTAACAAAGTACAAATCAATTCTTTGTTTATTGACGAAGGGTTTGGTACGTTAGATAGCGAAACCCTAAGCATTGCAATGGACGCTTTGGATTCTTTGCAAGCACAAGGCAGAAAAGTAGGCGTTATATCGCACGTAACACAAATGAGCGAGCGTGTAGCCACTCAAGTGCATGTAGCCAAAAAGCCAGGTGGATATTCCACAGTTGAAGTTTTATAAGCAACATTACTGAAAACAAGGAGATACAATGCCAACGTTTACAGGCGAGCAAGCAACACAATACGATAGCCGCATAACCCGTTTAGTTCCTGGTTATGAATTATTACATCAGCTTACTAATGCGCAACTACAAGCAACGCTAAGCGACAATGCGCATATTTTGGTAGTAGGGGCAGGCACAGGCAAAGAAGTACTTGCACTGGCTGCACTAAACCCTACATGGCAATTTACTGCGCAAGATACATCAGCCGATATGCTCGCTATCGCACAGCACCAATTTGATGAACAAGGCATAACAAGCCGCGTAGATGTACATAATGGCCCCGTTGATAAATTATCGGTTAAAGCCGATGCCGTTTTATGTTTATTAGTAATGCATTTTTTAGAAGATAACGGCGATAAAAAAGAGTTATTAAAAGCAATTAAAGGAAGCCTTAAAAAAGACGCAAACCTTTATATTGCGGATTTAATGCGCCCCGAAACTTCATTTGAGCGCGAAGCTCAGCTTACAACGTGCGCGCAATTGGGTTTAACCGAAACAGGTAAAACACAAACAGGGCACGACTTAGAGAATGAGTTTTACCCGCTTGATAGAATGCGCTTTAGCGAATTGCTAAATGAGTGCAAATTTGGCATTCCGAAGCTGTATTTTAAAGCGCTAGGTTTTAGCGGATATGTAGTTTAAGTTTCACAAGCTAAACAAGTACCCGCTATTTAGTACCAATAAAAACACCGAGTGAACAAACTCGGTGTTTTTATATAACCCTCTCTACACCACGCTTTTATTTTATACGTAGGTCGGTTAAGCGAAGCGCCACCCGACGCTCTAATATCCACATCACTCAGATCATTACTGTGCCAGCAACCCTAACCAATCTCACCAAGTGCTTTCATTGCGGCTTGTGCTTTGTCTGTTTGTACAAAAATATGGTCGTGATAAAACGCAGCTACCACATTAGCGCTAATGCCATGCTCAGTCAGCTTTGCAGATACTGCAGCAGTTAGCCCAACGGCCTCTAAACTTGAATGTACGTTAAGGGTAATTAAATTATATTTACCTTCGTAAGTAATACCTGCTTTATCGGCGGTTTCAGCTTTTAAAATAAGGGTTAGCCCTTCCTCTTCAGCATAAGTAGCAAGTGGCTCTAAATGAACATAATCAGCCAATTTCCCTGCTAAGCAACAAAAAATATACTCGCCTTGCTTAAGCGCTGGCTGCATTGATTTTAATAATTCGTTTAACTCTAAAATTCCGGCCATGGTCGTTCCTTACAATGTGTTATTTTTTTAGCTGCGCGACTAGCTCGCTTAATCTCGCAATTTTTATATTACTTAATTGCCTGTAATCAAAATATGGGCACACAATAATGTTGTTAGTTGTGTCTATTGCAAACTCGTCGTCAAGCCAATCAAATTGTGCATGCAACTTACCTTGTTGTAATAAGTTTTTAGCGTGCGTACGCCCAGCAATTATATGTAGCTGGTTTTTATTGCTAGTAGCTTTATCTGGGCAAGTAATAGTAGTGTCAGGCGCGCTAAATAGCAGGGCGGTTTTACTGTTTTTTTGCAGTAAAAATTCATCGCGATATTGTTGCCAAGTAGGGGCTTGTTTAGCAAATGAGTAATGCTCACTTGGCAGGGCAAATAGCACTTTTGCATACACGTTAAACACTTTGCGCCAACCATTACCACAGTGCTGGTTTATGGTATTTATTTGCTCATTTATAACCGGTTCGAGGCATTCAAGTGTTTCAAAAAACGGCATGGGCGGCGCTTTTGCTACGTATACCGCCACGCTAAATTGCGTATCACCTAAGCCAACTAATTGTGTGTTCAAACTAGTTAGCCTTGTTTTGCGCTAAAATACGGTCAAGGTTATTTGCAAAGTTTTGGCGATCGGTTTGGCTAAGTGGCGGCGGCCCACCACTCATTTCTACGCCACTTGAGCGCATGGTATCCATAAAGTCGCGCACGTTAAGTATTGAGCGGATATTCTCGGTGGTATAAAGCTCCCCACGTGGGTTGAGTGCTTGCCCGCCGTTATCAATTACTTCACTTGCTAGCGGAATATCGCCTGTAATAACTAAATCGCCTTTTTCAACACGTTTCACTATTTCGTCGTCGGCTACATCAAATCCCGACGATACTTGAACGCGGCTTATGTATTTTGACGGCGGAATACGCATTGCGTGATTAGCCACTAAAATAGTCTCGATTTTCATACGCTCTGCAGCTCTAAAAAGTATTTCTTTTATAACAACAGGACACGCGTCTGCATCTACCCAAATTTTCATGCTATGGTCATTTTTATTGCTTTAGAATTAATATGATCCTATAGCAAATTTTTTTAATCGGCTAGCAAACTTTATATCCATCTATATTTAGATAATACGTACTATTTATGTAATTAAAAAAGGAGCTTACATGAAGGCTATAAAATACGGTTTACTTATTACAGGGTTGTTTTTTCTTAGTGCCTGCACCAGCCCTCCGGAGGGAATAACACCCGTTAAAAACTTTGATATACAAAAATATAAAGGCAAGTGGTTTGAAATAGCGCGTCTTAATCACTCATTCGAAGAAGGGATGGAGCAAGTTACCGCGACTTATTCAATTAACGACGACGGCACAGTAAAGGTCCTTAACAAAGGGTATTTAACGGATGATAAAAAATGGGATGACGCCGAAGGCTTAGCCAAGTTTGTTGAGGGCACCGACACAGGGCATTTTAAAGTCTCGTTTTTTGGTCCATTTTATGGCGCTTATGTGATTTTTGAACTTGACCAACCCGATTATCAATATGCATTTATAACCAGTTACAACAAAGATTACTTGTGGTTTTTGTCGCGTACACCAACGGTTAGCAAAGAGCTTAAAGAACACTTTTTAACTAAAGCTAAAGAGTTGGGCTTTGCTACCGATGAAATAATTTGGGTAAACCAAGAGATTATGTAAAGGGGGTTTACAGTTAGTTATATACGTTTTTAAAGTAGTAATAAAAGAGTCACCTAACTGTAAAGTAACTTAAATATATTATGGTTATATTGTGTGTACTTGCCGTGAGACAGCAAGTATTGGAAACACTGAATATCCCCTATTGTTGGCAAGCTATATAGCTTGCCATTTTTTTTGCCTAATCTATGGGAAAGTAGCGGATCACGTTTTTACTAACTAAGGCTAGTTTAATGCTAAAAACAACCCACTTAGTACAACTAACACGCTATTTAAAACACTAAACCACTTTACGTAGCCTACTAAAAAATTATAAAAAACCATTATAATTAAGACACTTAGGCTCATAAACCCGCAAAATAGTAATGTTCCATAACCACCTTGAGTAACTATACAAAGCACCAAGCTTAGTAAAATACTGATCCAAGCAGCTAATAGCAGCTTTTTACGTTGGGATTCTGTAGGGCGTTTTTTAAATACATCTTTAAAATGATTATACTTAGCCAGCGCAAAACAGTTAAAACTGAGCAGGCATAGGCTAAACCCAAGTAAATCAATCATGGTTTTTGCCTTTTAAGGTTATTAGATTGACTAGGGCTGATTATTTTTGAGTTGTTTTTAGCAGTACGTAATTTTTCGGTTTGTATAAAAAACAATATACTAAATAACAAAAACAGTGCATCAAAAGTAAATAAAGCCCACTGTTTGTGCATCAAATAGCTAACTATATTACCGTTAGTTGTAAGTGCATTAATAACCGGTACGCTTAAACATGCAACAGCATTTATAGCTGCCATAACTCGCCATTGCAGTGTGTCGCGCTTTATAAGTGCTAAAAGAGCAACCGCTAGCCATGTTAAAAAGAACGCGAGTATTTCTTTATCGGCGCGCTCTGCGGTAGTTGGGCTAAGTAGTCTGTTAGCAATAAAAAATGCACACGTTGCCAGTGGTAGTCCCATAATAGTGGCTAGGTTTAACCCTTCAACTAGTTTTAAACCAAACGAAGGTTTAACGTTATTTTTAGTTCGCTCGCGAATTCGTTTAGCCCACATAATACAGCCAGAGCCAATCATTACACAGCCTGCAATACCGCCTAACACGTATAACCAGCGCAACAACCACGTAGCTAAACGCCCTGTATGCATAGAATTAAGCGATTCGTAAAGCGCTTTACTGCTAGTTAGCTCGTCATCAGTTTTAGCGACCATTTGCCCTGTAGCACCACTAAATATTAAGCGTGGTGCTTGGTCACGTAGTGTTTTACCTGCGCTTACCAATACGGTAATTGTTGAAGCTGCCATATTTGGTTGGTTAACTTGTACGCGAGTAATATCTGCATGAGGCCACTTAGTATAAACCTGATCCAAAATACGTTGTATTGGCACCATTGACGATTCGCCTTGGGCTTTATCGGTCATGGTGTTGCGAGGGGTTACATCGTTAAAAAAGCCACGCATGCCGTTATCGTAAGACGTTTGCGCAGGGTAGGGAAACAACATAAATATGAGCGTAATCATGCCCGTGTAAGTAATCATTAAATGAAAAGGCAGGGCAAGCACAGAGCTTAAGTTATGGGCATCTAACCATGTACGGCTACCTTTGTTACGCCTAAAGCTAAACATATCTTTAAAAATACGCTTATGAATAACCACCCCCGATATAATGGCAATCAGCATAAAAAAGCTAGCAAAGCACACAATCCAGCGTGCGGTTATTGTATCCATGTAATGTAAATCATAGTGCAGCCGATAAAAAAAGTTACCGCCTTTAGTATCTACAAAGGGCTCAAGCTCTTGCATGGTATTAGGGTTTAGCTGTGTGTTTTCAAACCGGCTGCGGCGCTGGCCTGGCTCTTTTGGTTTTGCATAACCATAAATTAAATAAGGAATGCGTGGCTCGGGTAATGTAATACGCCAGCTTGATGAATTAGCTCCATGGTTAGCTAAGTAATCGAACCCTGTAATTATTTGTTGTTTTTGCGCTTCTATACGCTGTGTTTGGGCTTGCACATTATGTATGGCTGGTTGATTCCATAAGGTTATTTCGTCTCTAAAAAAGCTAAGAGTCCCTGCAAAAAATATTAAATATAATAACCAACAAACGAGTAATCCTACCCAAGTGTGCAACCAAGTCATCGATCTGAAAAAGCTGTCTTTCATACCCAACCCTTCAGTAATGCAAGCAATCCAATGAACGCTCCCGTACTTAGTAAAATACTGATCCACACTGTTTTTAATGATTTAACGCTAAAGGCATAAATAAATACTACGGCATAAATTAAAATGCTGATTGAAACACTAAACAGCACAGCGTCTTGTTTAGCTATTGGCAACACAAAGCTTAATAACGCAGTGCTTGCAGAGGTAAAAGCATAGCCACCAATTATGGCAATAAAAAAACGTAAAAATACCAAAACTCGATAACTGCTTACGCTTTTTACTATAAGCGCAATCACGTTAACCTTATCGAATGGCGCACTGTGCAAAGGTGCCTGCATAGTTAATTAATCCCTTTATTTAAAGCTGAGGATAAAACAAAGGCGCTATTATATATGTTACAAATACAAAAGATAGTTATTCTCATTTGTGATGTTTAACTTTTGAGTAAGTTATGCTTACTTAGTAAAATACTGATCTGATATTATTTAATGATATTGCACAGGCTCTATGTAAAGCTTAAGGTTAATAAACTGAGTAAAAATAAAGAGTGAATAACGATGAGCGATCACGAAAAACTAAATTACGTTGAGTTCCCTGCATGCGACTTACCCGCAACTAAGGCCTTTTTTAGTCGTGTATTTAATTGGCAGTTTACTGACTACGGCCCAGAATACACGGCGTTTAGTGGCCAAGGGCTCGATGGTGGCTTTTTTAATGCGCCGCTTAAATCGCTAACTCAAAATGGTGCTGCGTTATTGGTTTTTTATAGTAACGACATTCACGCTACGTATAAAAAAGTACAACTCCATGGTGGCACAATATTAAAACCTATTTTTGAATTTCCGGGTGGTTGCCGGTTTCATTTTGCAGAGCCGAGCGGCAATGAATTTGCTGTATGGGCAGAGCAACACTAGGTTTTACAAGGCTTCTAGCGCGAATGAGCTTAAAGATCACGATTTTACTAACTAACGCTCGTTTTAATTAAAATAAACCGATTTTTTACCAACTCACTTATCCTAAATGGCCATTTAGGATAAATATTAAGCATTTAAGGCCAAATAAACATGAATAGTCACCAATTAATAGAGCAAGTTAGTAAATGCGTGATCTGTGAACCTCATTTACCTTTAGGGGCCCGCCCTGTTATACAATTTAACCCAAACGCACGCATTTTAATTGCAGGGCAAGCACCTGGCATAAAAGTTCACGAAACAGGCGTGCCGTTTAATGATGCAAGCGGAAACCGCCTACGAGAATGGCTTGGGCTAACAAGGGATGAATTTTACGATGCTAATAATATAGCAATTTTACCTATGGGCTTTTGCTACCCGGGTAGGGGTAAGTCGGGTGATTTACCACCGAGAAAAGAATGTGCCCCAGCATGGCGCGAGCAATTATTGGCTGCACTACCAAATATTGAGCTGACAATAGTATTAGGTAAATACGCGCAGGCGTATCATTTACCGGAGACTAAAAAAATGCCACTTACGGAGTTAGTAAAATCGTGGCGTGAGTATTGGCCAAATTATTTAGTGCTTCCACATCCGAGTCCGCGTAATAATATATGGCTTAAAAAGAATCCATGGTTTGAACAAGATGTACTTCCGGAACTAGATAAGCACGTTGCTGCTATTTTAAATAAGTAATACTTCTAGTTATTGTAAAGGGGCATTATACCAATCCGCAGTAATACTTAATCATTTTGCGGGGCTAAACGTGTCGCTACCTGTGTTAAAAAACTCTCATTTACGACTGCATGGATGCAGAAGGTAGAGCAATGCAGGAGCAATTGCCGAGAACAACTAAATAGCGAATTTTTTGCCTAGCTATCAACACGTTTTTCCATCCACAAAATAGATCACTTAATTAAGCGAATTGGTATACAGTTAACTTAAAAATTAACACTCTAATTAAAAACAATAACAAACGAGGCTGTCTAATTTGAATGCATCTATATTAACTGAAGTAATACTTCCGCTCGCTCTTGCACTTATTATGTTTGGTATGGGTCTTGGGCTCACAACAAACGATTTTACTCGTCTATTTAAAAACCCGCTTGGCATTGTCATGGGTTTAATAGGCCAACTTGTAGCAATGCCTTTATTAGCATTAGGGCTGTGTTATTTACTTAACCTACCAACGCCTATCGCTATTGGTTTAATGATATTAGCTGCCTGCCCAGGCGGTACTATGTCAAATGTAGTAAGTCAGCTTGTTAAAGCTAATTTAGCGCTTTCGGTAAGTTTAACCGCTGCCTCTACCGCAATTAGTATAATAACCACACCGTTTATTATTGGCTTTGCTATGAGCCAGTTTGCCCCAGCGGACGATGCTAGCTTTTCTATTTTAACAACATCGCTTGGATTATTTTTTATTACCTTAGTGCCAGTTGCTATAGGAATTTGGTTACGTCACTTTAAAAGTGATTTTGCCATTAAAGCAGAGCCGTTTTTTAGACGCTTCTCGTTGTTTTTTATGCTTATGATGATTGCCGCACTAGTAATAAAAGAGCGCGATTTATTAGTTAACTCATTTAACGACGTATTTTGGGCGTGCATAGCACTTAATATTGGTTCAATGGTTGTTGGCTGGCTAATTGCTAAATGTTCAAAATTAAATTTAACTGATTCGCTGACGCTTTCAATTGAGGTTGGAATTCAAAATGCATCGTTAGCTATTTTAATCGCTATTAGCTTTTTAAATAAACCAGAATACGCAGTTACCGGTGGCGTGTATGGCCTTGCCATGTTTATAGGGCCACTGTTATTAATTGGCGGGTTAAAGCTTAAAAATAAACGTACCGCTAGGGCTGTTAACTAGGACTTTTAATTAGGGCATGTTGACCACGTTACTTTAATTTATGGCTGCGGATAACGTAGCCGTAAACTCCAGCCTAAAAATACCATCAGTTAAATGTATGCACTGCACTCATCGCGCCAATAAGTTGTAAGCTTATAAAGCACTCTTAAGCTTGAATATTGCGCCAGGCGCTGAGCTTGCTCGCGCAAGGAGCGAAGCTTCTAATTACTAAGGCGCATTTTAGGATGGGATAAGAGTGTAAGTAATACGGTGAAAAACAGCGCCTCAAATATGAGGCGCTACTTTAAAACTTACTATTTGGTTTGCATGTTTTTAGCGCGTTCTTCTGCATCTATTAATGCTTGCGATTTAGGCGCGCGTTTTTTCTCTTCTATTTTGGGCTTTTCAGTTGAGTCAGGATCCCAGCTTGAGTCTAACGACAAGTTAGCAAATGGATTGTTACTGTCTGCTTTTTTAGGCTCACTTACTGGCTCATCAACTTGCGGTGTTGTTTGTGTTTGCTCAGGTGTTGCGCTTTGTTTTTTAGGCATCGGCTTTTCACCAGGTAATGGTGCATCTGGGTTAAATGTACGTACCTCTGGTTCTTTAAAGTCTTGCTCTGTTGTATATGTAGTCGATTGAGCGTCAGCTATTTGCTCTGGTGCGTGTAAATCTACAACCGGCTCACTCGCTGTTACTGGCTCAGGAGTACTAATAACCGGCTCTACAGTGTTGTGTTCGGCTTCTATTGGCGCAGGCTCCGTTACTTGCGCTGTATGGTGCTTACGTTGTTTTTTTACAGGCTTTGCATCTGGATCAAAGTCGCGTACTTCTGGCTCATTAAAGCTGCTGGCATTTTTAATACGCTCTAAGGTTGTTTTTGCTGCTGCTTCAAACTCGGCTGTATTAGGCTCAGGTTTTTGCTTTACTTCGTTAAACGTAGCGGTACTTGTTTGCTCTAAAGTATCTGCTGGCTCTATTTGTGCAGGCTCAATTTCTCTTGTTTGCGATGATGTACCTACGTTGTTTTGCTCATCTGCAATTTGCGGTGGTGTATGTTCAATATCCGCATTTTGTGAAGTGTTCGTAGGCTCTAAAGGCTCTTCATTTGCCTCTACGCTGCTCTCAACTGGTTTATTATTTTGTGTTACTTCGTTGATGACGACAGGCTCAATCTCTGGCTCTTTTGTTGTTTTAGTTTCAGGTTTCACTGGCGTAGCAATTTTTTCTGATTCAACTTCAGGTGGAGGCGCCATAGTAGGTTCTGCCATCGCTTTACTTTGTTTTGCACGGCGCAGGCGCACGACGACCATAGCGCCAATAAGTACCACTATAACAAGTATTAAAGTGGGTAAAAGTAACGAGCTTGGGCTCTGCGCTACAGGTTGCGGCGCAATTACTGGCGCTGGTTTAGTTAACACCGGTGCTGGTTTTACAGGTACAGGCTTTTCAGGCGTAGGTTGAACGCTTTGCTCTGGCGTCGCCGGTTTTACTTGCTCTATCACAGCTTCGCTTTTTTGCTCTGTAACTACTTGCTCGGGTACTACTGTTGTTGGCTCTACATCAATTACTATTTCGTTACTATTGGTATTTAGTTGATCGTTAATTTGTTGTTTTTGATCATCAGTTAAATTAAGTGTTTGCTCGTTGATGCTATCTTTAACAGCTTCTTCAGTGGGTTCAATTACAGGGGCAGGTTCAACAATTTTAGGTTGCGGCTGAGTAATAATCGCCGGCTCAGGCTCTATTATTTGGGGCTTAGGTTGTGCTTGAATTTCTTTTGGCTTATTACAGTTATTTTTGTAATCACGCGCAGCTTTACGGTATTTTTGACTCGCTTTATTATTACTATTTTGCTGCATTTCTTGTTTAATTAAAATGCACATAGCTTCGTTGTATGCAGCACTTTGCGCACTATAAAATAGGGCAAAGCAAAGGGTAAATCTAATTAGTTTTGATATCATAAAGTTATGCGCGCTTAAATATTAATAGTTTGATTTTAAGCGCAAAATTGAAAATTATCCAGAGTAATACGACTAATCAATAACCATAAGGCTGCGATATTCATCGTAAGCAAATTGGTCTGTCATACCGCTTATATAATCTTGAATTAATCTACAGCGATAATAAAATTCATACGCTGCAAAGTGATCGGGCTCTTCTTGCATCGCATCTATTGCGTGTTGGTAACTATTTAAGTGCTTTTTAGAGAGCTTTTTAACAAGTCGCGACTCAATTAATAAACGCGAATCACCATTTAAAGCGCGCCTAAAGTCATCGCTGTTCAATTGAAGTAGCGGTTTGTAGCAATCGAGTAAGCCATTAATTATTCTATAACCTTGCAGCTCTAATTTTTCGACTTCTTTATTTGAAAAAACATGCTCAAGTGCAACTTGCTTTAGCATTTTGGTTACAGCGTGTAGATGGCTCCTATCTTCTAAAAGTGCTTGGTTAAAATCGCCATGATAAATAGGTTCTATGTTCTCAATAAAGCGTTTTGCAGCATGTCCAACTAGCGGATGTAAAAGTGCTACGCGCAGGTATATAAAAAATTCGCTGTTAAAGTTATACGGTTGTGCTTTGGCGCGCTCATGTGCGTAGTCAACTGCTTTATCTACAAAAGTTTGGTGCTCTGTGTCGTCTATTGTTAGGTTTATGAGTGCTTTTTTATAATGACTTTTAAGCTGTGTACATAAGAATTCGGTGCTTATGATCCCTTTTTCAACAGCATCCTCTATATCGGCTAGGCAATACGAAATGTCGTCGGCGGCTTCCATTATATAACTTGCTGGATGGCGGCAATATGGCTCAATAGTGAGCTCTTTTTGTAGCGCTTCAACAAAGTTTTTTTCGCTGTAGTAGTAACCCACTTTCTTCATTAAGTAGTTTTTATTTTGGGGTATGTCTTTTACATCAAGCCCAGCAGGGCGAGTGTATTTTAAAATACCAGCACTTTGGCTGTAAGTTAAATTAAGCGTTTGCAACGAATGAATTATACGTATGCCTTGAGCGTTGCCTTCAAAGTTACAAATATCAAGCGCAAGGTGTTTAAAAACAACACCTATACCGGTATTGGGCTCTTTGCAGCGCTCGGGTGTTACGCTTGCTAGGTTGTTATTAAACCAGTGGTTTATTGCCGCTTCGCCAAAATGTCCAAACGGTGGGTTGCCTATATCGTGCATTAGGCAGGCCATTTCTACTAAGCTTTCTAGGGGGCGTTCTAGGTCGGTTAAACCGTAATCTTTTTGTTGTTGGTAGCTTAAATTTGCAAAAATACGTTGCACTATAAAACGACCAACCTGTTGTACCTCAAGCGAGTGAGTTAAGCGCGAACGAACAGCTGCGTTGCGTTCAAGCGGAAACACTTGGGTTTTTTGCTGAAGCCTGCGAATAGCGGCACTGTTAATAATACGGCCACGGTCGCTTTCTAGCGCCATTTGTAAGTTAGAGGTTGTGCGATACATTCGTGCTGGCGTTATTTTTTTACTAAAATCTATGGTCATCTTTATACTTATCCTTTTTACAATTGATGACTGGCATAGTTTTTAGCACATAGTCATTTGTCTTTAATATACAGGGTTTAATCTATCAGTTTGTATCATAAAGTAACAACTTGCTTTAAAATAATTTTTTGAGTAATTGTTGTGCATTTATAGGTGTTTATAATGAAACAGTGGATTTTAAAGGCAGTATCAATTTGCCTAATGTTAGGAATGAACAGCGCGTTTGCTGCAAAAGAGCAAACTGTGGTGCTTGTATCAATTGATGGCCTGCGTTGGGATTATATTGAAAAACACGGTGCGCCAAATTTAAAAGCAATGGCCGAGCGCGGTGTTCGCGCACAAAAACTAATACCTGTTTATCCGACAAAAACGTTTCCTAACCATATTTCTATTATTACGGGCTTACTGCCGGTAAACCATGGCATTGTTGATAATAGCTTTTGTGATAAAGCGCGTAAAAACGACTGTTACAGCATGGGCAAAGCATTGGGCGATAGCACTTGGGTGAAGGGGATTCCGCTTTGGAATTTAGCAAAAATGCAGGGGCTTAAATCGGCTACTTATTTTTGGCCTGAGTCAGATGCGTTATTTAACGGCATGACACCAGATTACTTTTATCACTATTCTAAATACAGCGATTACCAAAGCCGTGTTGATCAAATTATTCAGTGGTTAAGTTTACCAAAAGCACAGCGCCCACGTTTTATTGCGAGTTACTTTTCGCTAGTTGATAGCATGGGCCATGAATTTGGGCCAGACGCACCACAAACGCGAGATGCAGTTAAACAGCTTGATGAATTAATGGGGCAATTACAAACTCGCTTAAGTAAATTAGAGCAAGAGGTAAACTTAGTTATTGTCTCGGATCATGGTATGGCGAGTATAGATCCAGATAAAAGCATTGATGTAACCACACTGCCTCAAGATGAAAACTTTTTAGTTAAAAACACCGGTCCACGTTTACTCATATACACTCAACCCGATGCAATAAA
Source organism: Pseudoalteromonas sp. LC2018020214 (assembly GCF_016598755.1). Taxonomy (NCBI): domain Bacteria; kingdom Pseudomonadati; phylum Pseudomonadota; class Gammaproteobacteria; order Alteromonadales; family Pseudoalteromonadaceae; genus Pseudoalteromonas; species Pseudoalteromonas sp. LC2018020214. Next base: position 799,566 of record NZ_CP066805.1, on the reverse strand, counting down.
TGCGGATATAGCCGGCTATAAAGCTCGTTTACAAAAAGCAGCAAACGGTCGTTATACAGTATTAACTGACGAGCAGTTAGCAGCGTACCATTACAATAAAGGCACTCGCGTAGGCGATATTGTGGTGCAAACTACAGCGCCAGCGGTATTTACCAATGGTAAAAAACCAACCTATTTAGGGACTCACGGTTATGCATATACCGAGGATATGGCTGCATCATTTATTGCTGTAGGCCCTGCATTTAAACAAGGTGTAAGCCTTAAAGAAGTGAGTAACCTTGATATTTACCCAGTACTTGCAAAAGTGATGGGGCTTAAATTGTTAAACAAAGTAGATGGCAATGGTAAAACATTAATGCCAGCAATTAAGCAAAAAGTGGTTGTGCATTAAGCCGACCGGTTTTGTGATATTTAAAGCGGCTAATAGCCGCTTTTTTATGTTTAACTGCAGAGATATTTATACTCATTACCTGTACTAGTTCTCCTTACTAGTTACATACACTTATAGTGCTGGTAAAGCCGCGTTCGTCGCTTGTTAAAGTAAGCACAAGTTGGTGGCGTTCACATATTGCTTTTACGGTGGCTAAACCTAATCCAAACCCTTCTTTTTGCCTTGCGGGGTCGCCCCTATAAAAACGCTTAGTGAGTTGCGATAATTGTGTGGGTTCTACTCCTTTGCCATTATCGCTAATATTTATATGATTGCTGGTAAGCGTAATGTGTATAGTTGCTTCATTACCTGCGTATTTAATAGCATTCTCGACTAGGTTAAATAAAGCCTGAAAAAGTAAGTTTTTATCGCCTTGAAGTACTAACTCCCCCTGATTAATTACATTTATATGCTGCTGATTTTGCTGTGCACTGGGCTCTAATATGTCTATTAAGTCATTAATAAGTGTTTGGCAGTTTATAGGTTCTAACTTTAACGGAAATTGCCCATGCTCAAGGCGAGTCAATTTAAGCATGGCATCAAAGGTATGTAATACAGTATCAAGCTGTTCTATTTCAAGCCCAAGCTCTGGCTGTTTTACTGCTTGGCGCTCTAGTTGTAAGCGCAATCGAGTAAGTGGGGTTTTTAAATCGTGTGCTATGTTATCGGTAATGCCTTGCACTAAGGCAAAGTTTTCTTCGATGGTGTCTAGCATGGTATTAATATGTTTGGCTAGTTTTACAAACTCATCACCGTGTTGTTTATGCACTACACGCGCCGATAAATCACCTTTTTGAACTTGTTCTACTACGTTATTAAAATAATTTACACGCCTTAAATGCCTGCGCGCAAAAATATAGCCAAACACACAGGTAAGTAACAAGCTGACCAAACAAGCCCAGGTTGCAATGGTTTTAAATTCAGTAATTAAGCGGCTTAAATGTTCGGTGGCTGTGGCAATAACAATATTGCCATGTTTGGTGTTTACAATACCGGTGGTAAGTAGCCTAATTTGCCCACGTTGGGTGTCGAGCACAGGAAACTCAAGGGTGTTTGGCAACTTTGGAATATCGTTAGGTAAAAAGCTTAATTGCTGAAATTGCTCGTCATCGCTTTGCCAAAATATTAAAATTTCGCCCTCGTTACGAAATACCGCTAGTTGCTGAAAAAAAGAGGCTTTATCAAATTCATTAGCAAGCCCTTCAATACGAACTTGCTCGGCGTTTAAGCGCCTTTCTACTTGGCGTGTTTGCTCGCCCAATAATAGCTGATATATAAGCACAACGCATAGCACTAAAACAACCGATGTAATGGTGGCAAACGCGAGTGTAAGTCGCCATACAGAACTAAAACGCGGGTTAAATTGTTGCCAAAGGTTGGAGTTAACAATCATTATTTTGCTCTACTTGTAATCGGTAGCCAACGCCTCGTATTGTTTCTATTTGTACTTTAGCACCAAGCAATGTTAGCTTTTTACGTAACCTTGCTATGTGTACATCTATTACATTTGTGCCAGGGTCAAAATTATATTCCCATACCGACTCAAACAACAAAGTTCGCGTAACGAGTTTATTTTTATGATCGAGTAAAAAATGTAAAAGTTTAAATTCTTTAGGTTGTAAGTTAAGTGTTTGCCCAGCTACATCTGCTTTGTGATGACGAAAATCGAGGTTTACGTTTGCTAAACTTAACGCGGTTTGTGGTGGTTGGTTATGAAAAGGGCGCTTAATTATGTTCTCTACACGAATGGCCAATTCCGAAAACGCAAAGGGCTTTATAAGGTAGTCATCGCCACCTGCTTTTAAGCCTGCAACTCGGTCGTCTACTTTATCTAACGCCGAGAGTATTAGTACAGGCGTTGTTTTTCCTGTTGCTCTAAGCGCAGCAAGTACTTGCAAACCATCTAGCTTTGGTAGCATTCGGTCTAGCACGATCGCGTCGTGTTCTTCGCATGTGGCAATTAATAATGCTTGTTGACCGTCTTGTGCGGTATCTACGGTGTAGCCTAGCTCGCTAAAGGCTTTGTATAAAAACTCGCGGTTTTGTTTGTCGTCTTCAACCAAAAGTAATTTCATTAATTGCCCCAACGCAGTAGTGGTAGGTTTTTACCTGTTGCGAGATCAATGGCTTTTTTATGGCGCCCTTTTAACGATACAAATGTGGCAACCATATAAGTTACGCCCATATCTTGCTCAAGTTGAGCTTCTATTAAGTATTGTGTTTGTGTTGAATCTAACGACTGGACAAGTTGATACATGCGGTAATTTTTTTTACGCATTAATTTAGCGGCTGCAACTTCGTCGTCTTCATCAAGCTCTGGCGGGGCGTATTCAAGCTCAATTAGTTTACCTTTTACATCAACTAGCAATTCAATAAAACGATTATGTTTTTGTTCAAAAAGTGTTACCTCGTAGGTGGTTTGTCCTTTTTCGAACTCTAGCTCAAACTCTACAATAACGGCTGTATTTAGGTATTCGGTTTCTATATTTTTTAAAATACTTTGTGGTGATGGCTCGTCTGCATTATTAAGTTTGTCAAAAATTGCAGAGCTGCTTGCATAGCACAACCCGCTGCAAAAAAATAAGGCGCTCAAAAAAATATGTTTCATGTAAGTATGCTCTTGTTTTAATGTGTTTAGCCTACCAAATAAGAGGGCTAAACACATTTATTTAGTCGTATGATTTATTCTTTATATCAGCGCTTTATATTGCTACTAGTCATCTAAAACGCATGCTCTTACTTGGTTGCTTGCAACCCATTGGCATTCTAATTCTACGGTTTGATTTAAATATTGCGTTAATGAGTTATCTTCACTTATGTAACCCCAAAGCGTTGCTTGCTGATTTTGATTTGCCGACACTAAACCGGTTAAGTTAATCTCACTTGTATCGTCCTCTAGTTCAACTTCGCTTACGCTGTTTTTCTCATTGTTATAAGTGCCTTCAAGCTCAACCCACTGCCCATCTAGGGTATTAACCGATAATCCATCCTCAAATACAGTTTGGCTATTAAATGTAAATTCAATGCCATTTATTGTCGCTATATCTTGCTCGTAACTAACAACACCGGCTACCGAAAACTGCTGATTAGTTGTATTTGAGTTGATGTTTGTTGATTCAAATTCTATTTCTTGAGCAAGTAATTTATTATCGGCTTGCTGCCATACACCATCTACCTCAATAACTTGACCAACAACAAGATTAGCGGTGGTGCCATCTTCAAATTGAGTTTGATCATTAATGCTAACTTGCCACTGCGAGTTTAATGTTATTAAGCTCATATTGTTATTTACAAAGGTGATTACGCCTTCAAGCTCGGTGTCTATATTATCGGTAAAACTAAGGCTTTGCTCTGCATCAACCTCGGTTGCACTAAATATTGCATTATTATAAAAACCTTCAACCTCAACAAGTTGACCATTACTTAGTGTGCCGTCTATATCAGCTTGTTGGTAGTTAATAACTAAATCACCTAAAGTAAATGTACGCAACTGCTGGTTTAAATTGGTAATACTGCCTTGCACTTCAAGCTCTGATTGGCTGTTAGTAATAGGGGCTTGGTAGGTAACCGTTAATGAGTTTAATGAATGACTGTAGCCACTTATTTCAAATAATTGCCCTTGACTAAAGTCGCTGCTGTTTAAGTTACTGAGTGTTATTCCTGCAATATTTACTTGATCATTTTTTATATTAATAGGACCTTTAAATACGGGGTCGTAATCTATTTCTGTTGCGCGGGCACCATTTGTTTCTACTTCTACCATCATCCCTTGTTTTATATTATCAAGAGTTGCGTTATTGCCCTCTATTTCTACTTCTGCTGAGCCTGCTGCAATAATATGATTGTTTACAGTAATTGAATCCGACGTTACACCTGTTACTTGCCCAATGATCACACTCGGTAAATTAGCTGAAGCAGTTAGCTCGTTGTTGTCGTTATTTGACGAACTACTGCCGCATGCTGTTAACGCAAGTGTAATAGCACTTAATGAGATTAGTTTTGCTGTATTTTTAATTGATTGGTTGGTCATGGGAAACTCCAAGTTAATAACTATTGCTGATGGAGTAAGTGTACTTAACCATGTATATCAAGAAGGTGGACAGAACATTAATTTTTGTTAATGTTATAAAAAAGAGCGCGTAAGCGCTCTGCAGGGAAGAACATGTTAAAACTTTAAAGTGGGCTATTTAGCCCACTTTTTAATGCGCTACTTATTTAAAGTTAGCAATACTTGTTTTTGTAGCAGTAACCGTGCGAATTGCATACGCTTGGTTTGTAATACCAAATGCAATACCGTTTACGCTCCAGTTAGGGTTAGAGAAGTAATCGTACTGAGTTGCGCTACCGTAAACGTGAGGGTAAGCCATAATACTTGCAAACTCATTTTGTACGCCATGACCCATGCCATCTACATATACACCGCCAGATGTGTCACCTTGTTTGCGTGAATGCGCTAAACCTTGGTTATGACCAAGTTCGTGTACAAATGTAGTTGCACCACAATCAATTGCAGTGATTGAGTACATACGGCTGCTCATTGAGCTATATAGATTGCCATTAGTGCCTTGGCCAACCCACGCTAAACCACATGAAATAAGCCCATTGCCAGCACTTTGGCCAGTACCTAATACGGCAATCATGTCGGCTTTCCAATCGCTGCGTAAACCATCTACGTAGCTGCTATTTGTAACCGAATCTAACCAATCCTCAGACGGCGTTACTGCGTAGTCACCTAAGTTTTGTTTGCCAGCTAAGCGTAGTGTTATATCAACGCCATTTTGGCTATATACCTGATTACTAAAAGCAATTAGTTGATTTATTTTAGTGTCAATATTGCTAGTTGCAGCAGCTGATTGGTCGGTATATAAAATACCGATATCGATTGTTTCTGCTTGTGCAACACTTGCTGCACATAATGCCGCAGCCAGTGCGGTTGTTGTGATTACTTTTTTCATTATTGTATTTCCTTACTCTTGTTGTGGTTGGAACTTGTTTTTAACTTGGTTGAGCTCATAAAAAGCAGACACACTAAAGCTGCTTTATAGTGCGGCTTTAGTTGTTTTTTATATTTTGATTATTGGTTAGCCATCAATTTTTGGTGCAAATATATCGATGCTTTTATCTGATTTGGGCTTTGGTGCGGTTACTTCATGCTCTATGTGGCTTTTATATAAATCGCGTTTTGCTGCAATCCATCCGTACTTACCTTTACTTTCGAATACATAGTTGCCAGAAGGTGCAGTAAATTGGCCATATACGGCATCTTTACCTACCGTTAAAACGGTATTATGCATGCGACCGTCAACACCCACTATTTTACCAAATATGCTCTTATCGCCATTTTCAGACTCAACCACACTAGTCACTTCTGCGGTGAATGTTTCGGCTGTTTGCGGAATAGCTAAATCAAAATTTTCGCCAGTCTCTAACGCCTGTAAAGAATTTAAATCAAACTCAATATAGGCCTCGTTATGTAAGTCGGTAGGTAAAACTTTTGCGTTTATAAGCACTTGCTTTGCTTTGTCTGATAAGCGATTTACGGCATCAAATTCTTCAAACGGTAAGCTGTTGTCAGGGGCAACAATGGGTTTTACGGTAATTGGATCTTTACTCATATCAATAGGTGCAGGGGGATGTGTATTGCGCGTTTTTTGTAAATCAATAGGAACAAAATCAATAGCAACAGGCGCGATAGGTTCGCCCGTTTCATCTGCATTAAAAAATAGCCCATAAACTGCAAATGCCGATAATGGTATAGCAATTAGTAAGACGACAGATCTCTTCATTTGTTTCTCTTTTAGTATTTTTGGTTAACTATTTGTTACGTTTTATATTATTAAATGGATTAGATCAAGATGATAAATGTAACCGAAAAGAATTATTTCTTAATTTTATAATTCCTTATAAAATATAAGGATATTTATTTTTGGTGTGTTTTTTGCTCTTTTTAGTATTGGTTTTTAGTAGTGTTTACGCGGGCTTTGGCGCAGTTATAGGTACTTGTTTGTTTAGTTAAATACAATGGTTAAAAGTGACTTTTTGACGTTAATTACAATGAAAAATAAAAAGTGAATTTATTTCACCTTTTGTAAACCAATCGCTAATTGCAATGTAATTATTGGGCACGTATGTTGTGTGCTGCATAAATGCATTACGAGGAATTTATGAAGGTGTCTGATCAGTTGCTTAACCGAATTACAGCAGGACTTGTGGCTGTAATTATTGGTTTTTCGAGTTCTATTGCATTAATTTATCAGGTAGTGATAACCCTTGGTGGTACGCCCGATTTAGTAGCTAGTTGGATTTTAATGCTCGGTTTAGTGATGGGCACAACGTCAATTGGTTTATCGTACTATTACAAAGTACCTGTTTTAATTGCGTGGTCTACCACGGGAGCTGCATTACTTATTTCAAGTGCCCAAGGGTATAACTTAAATGAGGCTATTGGCGCGTTTATGCTCAGTGCATTGCTCGTGTTTTTGTCGGGGGTTACGGGCTGGTTTGAAAAAATAATGAACCGTATTCCAAGTGAGCTTGCATGCGCCATGTTGGCCGGCGTGCTTGTTACCTTTGGTATCGATGTGTTTAATTTTATGAACGACATGCCTTTAGTAATTGGCTTAATGGTCGTTATGTACTTTATTGGTAAACGCTTTTTTGCCCGCTTTGCTATGTTAAGCGTGCTTATTATAGGTGTATTACTCGCTTGGCAAATGGGCCATATTGATACCAGCGCGCTGCACTGGAAAATGAGCGAATTTGCTTATATTGAACCCGCTTTCCACTTGCAAGCATGTATTAGTATAGGCTTACCACTTTATATAGTTACCATGACTTCGCAAAATTTACCGGGTATTGCGGTTTTAAAAGCACATAAATATAAAGCGCCTATATCTGCATCTCTTAATGTTACTGGCTTTGTAAATATGCTTAGTGCTCCTTTTGGAGCCTACTCTATTAATTTAGCCGCGATTACCGCAGCTATATGTATGAGTGATGAGGCGGATAAAAATCATGATAAACGTTATTGGGCGAGTATAGCGGCTGGCGTATTTTATATTTTAATGGCGTTGTGCGCAGCTACATTAGTTGGCTTGGTAGCAAGTTTACCGCAGGCACTTATTTTAGCTTTGGCGGGCATTGCGCTATTTGGCACCATTGCTAATAGTTTGCAGCAAGCCCTTAGTAGTACTGAATATACTGAGGCCGCAATAGTCACTTTTTTAGTAACTGCATCTAACTTAACATTGCTCTCAGTAGGGTCTGCTTTTTGGGGGATTATAGCGGGTGTGCTAACGCTTATTATCACCAGGAAAGACTAAAAACTGTGAATATGTAAAGCGAAATTATTGCTCATATAGATGATTAAAATAGTTTAACCAAGCTTATTAAAAAGGCTGCAATTGCAGCCTTTAGTTTTACAAACAGAGTTTACCTAATCATAAGTATGATGGCGAGTTACGCTAAACCGATTAAGTATATGGTGCATAACATACACAACACATAAGCTTAAGATTATAGCCACAGATACCGAACTAAACCGGTACATTGCACTATAAACAAGATCTTGGCCTGGCCCGAGTGAATTTCCAAACAAAATACCAAATGTAGTCAATACACCAAAACCAATGCCAGGTATGCCTCCGCCTAAAATATGAAAGCGCGCAAAAACAAACGAAAGTATCCATAAAATAGCCATCGGAAAAAGTAAAAAATCAGAGTGACTATACAAAAATAGTTGCGATAGTAACGCTGCATTACAGCCTATAAGCGTTCCAATTGCTCGCTGCCAACCGGCCATACCTGCGGCTTTCCAGCACAACGAAAATAAAATAAGCACAGAAGCTGCCTGCGCAGATATTGAGTCTTGTAAATCAAGAACCTGAAAAACAACAAAAGAGAGCGTAGCCACGGTTGAGCATAACAATACCTCATGGCGAATACTTTCTTTTGCTTTAGCTGGCATTACTCGCCCGGGCCTTGCGGTTACATCAGGAAATAGGCCATGCATTAATGCTCCAATAATAACGGTTAAGAATATAGCCAAACCATTAGTTAAGATTAACGGATAAATACTGCTTCCTTGATCAACATAGCTGGAAAAATGTAGCTGAATAGAAAGACTGATTACGCCTAAAGCGCCAAATAAAAAGGCACTACCGCTACTCATTTTATGAAATAAAAAGCAGAAAACACCAAACACTAACAATGTCATAACGACTGGCAAGTGAGAAAACAATCCCTGCATTATCAGCACTATAAGTGCGCTAAATGCAGCAGATGCTATAAATTGATTTATAAGCCCACGACTTAACGTAGGTACCATGCCCAATATCAACATAGGATAAACGGTAAAAAATATACCATTGGGCCAGTTCATTAATTTACTAATAGTAAAGCCAAGGGTACAGCCACCTGCAATGCGCAGTGCTTGGCGAAGGCCATTGGAGTCTAATTGTGGGCCTTGGCTAACAATTTGAGTCATAAAGCCTCCATTAATAAATGTAGTGTAACCAGCTAATAAACCTGATTTGTGCAGAGCCAAACCATTGCCCAATTGTTGATTCTGGTAATAACTGTACTGTTGCACGTGAGCCACTAGGCATGTTTGCTATTAAGTCTTGATGATTAATGAGCTTTAAGTGAATGCGTTGACGCTGTGCATCACGCACCCAGCGATTACTGGTTTCTGTTGTACTTAGTAAACCATTAGCACTAAGTTGACCACTGCTAACGCCTGCTTCAAATGTTTCAAGTATTGCGTCGTAAACTTCACCTGGACGGCTATCAAATACTACGCGCGCTTGTGTGCCTTGCTTCATATTTGAGAGTGACTTTTCTCTAAAGTCGGCAACTAAATCTGCCTTTTTAGCAACAATAGCTAATAACGGGCTGCCTGCAACTGCGTATGCGCCGTTTAATAACTGTAAGTTAGCAACTACGCCGTCACTTAATGCGCGCACTTTTGTGTAGGATAAATTTAGCTCAGCCTGTGCTAACTGGTTAGCAGCGTGGCGCATGGCTAAGTTTTTGTTACCTGAGTCACCTCTAGCTAAAACCGCTTCAGCTAACTGCGCTTCAAGGGCTGCAACATTTGCTTTACTCGCTTCAAAATTAGCACGAATGCTTTCAAGTTCTTGCTCCGATATAGACTTTTGCTTATAGAGCTTTTCGCCTCTGCTTTTTAATAGTTTTTGCTCATGCTGTTTAGCGTTTGCAGCACTTATTTGTGCCTCAAGCGCTTTAACATTGGTATCAAGGCGTTTATTTTGTAATTTGGCATCATCAAGGGCGAGTTGAGCTTGTTCTTTAGCTAAATTATATGGGCCTTCATCGATACTAAATAATATATCGCCTGCTTTAACTGATTGGTTATTACTAACTTGCACACTAGTGACTCGGCCACTAATTTGCGGTGATATTTGCACAACAGGGTGATAAACACGTGCTTGTGGTGTCACAGGCAAAACCATATCGGCCACTAAATAGTAAATAAATACTAAGATAAACCCTATGAGAGAAAACCTTACATAGCGTGCAAACTTTTGATCCGGTGTCATTTTTAGCCTTACTTATTAACTTGAATACATTTAAGGGCGTTTTGCTCCATTTTGATCAAACCAAATGCAATCGCATCTAGTTGCTCAACAGATAAACCGCTGTATAACTGATTTTTTATATCGGAAATAGTCTCTTGCAATGAATGTAAAATGGCATCACTTTGCTCAGTAAAATAGAGTCTTTTACTGCGCTTATCATATTTGTCTACACGGCGAACGATTAACGATTGTTCCTCTAATTGCTTAAGCGTACGAGTCAATGAAGGCATTTCTATCCCTAAGCTATTAGCAAGTTCAAGTTGTGTTAGTCCCTCACCACGCATACTAATATGCATTAGTGCAGTCCAGCGCGATTGAGTAAGCCCTAAAGGCTCAACCGCAATGGTTACCGCTTCGCGGCATAAACGATGAACTCGGCCCATATTACCGATAACTGTTAAATCGAGTGTTTCGTGAAAAGGTTTGTGTGTAGGCATAGCCACCCCAACATAGTTAGCAAGCTAACTATTTTATCATTACTTAGCTTGCTAAGTAAATATGTGTAAGTGCGGGAAGTAGCAAAATATTTGCTAAACCTCACTTGTAAAAATGGTGAGGTTTAGCAGGAGTTTAAAAGTTAAGTAAATTAGCTGGGGAGTATTGATCGGTAAGTACTTTTGTATCTGCGGGCCAATCTTGATCGTTTTTAGTAAATTGCATAAATTGGCTAATCGCTTTTATGTCTATACCGTATTTTACTAATTTAGGGGCGAGAGCATTTACACGCGTGTTAATTTGCGCTTCGCTCGGCATTGATTTAAGTCCCGCTAAAATAATACGATTACTACGATTTTCGCGACTTACATTTATAAAGTCGCCAAATACAGCGTGGTAAGTTGCCGACTCATGTTCATAAAGTTTACTACTTGAAAACGTATTTGCAGCTATAACACCGCCTTCGGCTAATACGCTTTGTACTTCTTCAAAAAACTCTTTAGTAAGCAAATGCTCCGGAATATAGTCGCCGTTAAATGCATCCAAAATAATCCAATCATACTTTTGCTTTTTAATAGCGGCACGTTTTATAAAAATACGGCCATCTTGCACGCTTGATGTCACTAAATCGTTTTCTATAAAGTTAAAGTAATCGCGTGCAACTTTAGTTACTGCAGGATCTATTTCAACATTATGAATTTTTGCAGTGGGGTATAGCTCATGAATAACGTTAGAAAGCGTACCGCCTCCTAATCCTATAATAAGTACATTTTTAGGATTATCGGCTACTAAAAGGCTCGCAAAAGTCAATTTTGTGTAATTAAAAACAAGTTTGTCGGGATTGTTCTTATACATACAGCTTTGGCTTGTTTGGCTACTTTTAGTATTAAATTTAAGGCAACGTAAGTCGCTCGTTTCTTCAACAATAATATTGCGATAAAGCGAGCGCTCTTCGTGGATAACTTTACTGCACGCAAAACCCGAAAATGCAATTAACGACAGTAGTAAATATTTAAGCATGAGCAAGCTCCTTATTACTAGCCAAGGTATTAATTACAATCGCGACTAAACCCAGTGACCCAAGCGTTAGAGCAAAGGCGCTAATAATTGTATTTACGTCAAACGCGAGTACAAAGTAAAACGAGGTAATTATAGTACCCAGTGCACTGCCAAGCGTACTTACAAAGTATAAACGCCCAGCCACTTGGCCGCTTTTATCGCTATCTGTTACCAGTAAGCGCACAGAGTAGGGCGAGATCATGCCTAAAATAACGGTAGGTATAAAAAATAAAGCAGTTGACGCCAAGAGTGAGCCGTAGCGGCTATCTTCAATATGGGTAAATATAAATTCCATTATTGGCTGCGAAAATAATGTAATAGGCACCACCATAATGCTGGCTATTAAAAATATTAAACCATATTTGGTAAGTGATGCATTTTTAGTGCTGAGTTTACCGCCAAGTAAATACCCAAAAGATAAACTAAGCATAAATACTGTAATTATACTGCCCCAAATATGTACGCTACTACCAAAAAAAGGGGCGAGAATTCTCCCTCCTAAAAGTTCAATCCCCATAATGCAAAAACCGCTGCAAAAAGCTAAAAAGTAAATTAACGCGTTTGTTTTTATGCTCATGTAATTATCGTTATGTAACTTAAGTAGATCACTATACTAACGTGATGACACGGCAGTCGCTAGTGCATTAATTAATCGCTCAGTGATTTTTTAAAAAGAAGTTTTGTTATAAAGTAACACATGCTACAATTTTGTTATACTATAACACTTTCTTAGTTAATCAATCACATGAAGTACTCTTTAATTTATTTAGCCTGCCTAGGAATTAGTGCGCCCAGTATTGCGCAAGATCCAAAAGAAGAAATCGAAAAAATATCTGTCACTTATAAACAAGCTTATCGCGGTGATATTCCTCAAAAGCAAATGCCACAATCTATAGTTAGTATTAATAGTGCTGAGCTTACTAAAAAAGGAATTACTCAACTACAAGATGCGCTTGATTTTTCAGCTAGTATTTCACGTAAAAACAATAGCGGTGCATTGTGGGATAGCTTTTCTATTCGTGGCCTTTCGGGTAACGAAAATATGCCATCGGGCTATTTAGTTAATGGCTTTAGCGGTGGGCGTGGTTTTAGCGGCCCGCGTGATGTATCTAACATTGATTACATTGAAGTACTAAAGGGCCCAGGTTCAGCACTTTATGGGCGATCAGAGCCAGGCGGGACTGTAAATATTGTGACTAAAAAGCCACAGTTTGATTCACAGGGTGAGCTAAAACTAAGCTTAGGTAGCGACAGTTTTAATCGCGTTGAAGGCGATTACACTCAAGGCATTAACGATACCACCGCGTTTAGAATAAATGGCGCATGGCAAGATAGTGACAGCTACCGCGATGAGGTATACACCAATAAAAAGGTGATTACGCCGTCTATATATCATCAAATAAACGCATCGACCAGTGTAACTTATGAGTTTGAATACGTAGATTTAGCTCAGCTATTCGACCGTGGTGTTGTCGTTCTCGATAACGATTTTGACACCCTACCAAGCTCGCGCTATTTAGGTAACCCAAACGATGGAGACACGCAGGTTTACTCTCGAGGCCACCAAATTACGTTAAATCACGATATTAACGAGGCATGGTCACTTGTTGTAGGTGCAAATTATCGAGACTCTAGCTTAACGGGTTTTTCGTCAGATGCAGAACTTGCACCATCGCGCCAATCGTTATTTGACGATGGCCGCACACTTACCCGCCAGCAGCGCTATCGCGACTACGAAGTAGAAGATTTAAGTGTAAAGTTTGAGGTAAGTGGAAGTTTAGATACAGCCGGCATTTCGCATCATTTATTAATAGGTATTGATGCATATAAATACGATTTGCGCACGGCGCTTTCTCGTTATCGTGGCGGTAATGGCACTTATACTATTGATATTTTTGAGCCTGATTATTCTGGTGAACGTCCTGCTGTTTCGCTACTTTATGAAAATGATGAAGAGCAAAACGCTTACGGTATTTACATTCAAGATCAAATGGATATCACTGATAAGTTTAAACTTTTACTTGGTCTTAGATTTGATAGCGTAGACCAAGATATTTTAGAAACCAACAGCGGTGTGTTTTCAACCAGTTCTGAGAGCCAAATAAGCCCACGCGTTGGCGTAGTGTACGAACTAAATAATACAATAACCTTTTACAGCAGTTACTCTGAAGGCTTTTTACCACTGAGCGGTACTGATGCAAACGGCGACCCGTTTGGCTTTGAGTACAGCGACTCGTTTGAAGTTGGTGCTAAGTTTGAATACTTAGGTGTAAACGGTACTGTGGCACTTTTTGATGCTTCTAAAAGTAATATGTTAGTGGCAGATCCTGTAAACGTTGGTTTTTCGGCTCCCATTGGTAAAGCTGATAGCAAAGGGTTTGAGCTTGATTTAAATACCTATATTACCGATGCAACAGCATTTAACTTATCGTACGCCTATATAGATGCCACCACGGCAAACGACATTATTAATGCCGATTGGGGCGTGCCAATAGAAAAAGGCAGCCCACTGGTCAATGTACCAAAAAACAATCTAAACCTTACACTTAGCCATCAAACAGCATTAATGGGTAAAGAGCTTGAATTTGGTGCAAGTTACCAATATACCAGCAGCCGCCTAGGTGATGCCGCAGATTTGAGCTTTAGACTACCAAGTTACCAATTGGTCGGCGTGTTTGGTCAATTAAATTTAACAGATAAAACAGAGCTAAATGTGAGTATTCATAACATTTTTAATGAAGCCTACGCTCAAAGTAGTTATAACGCTTTGTGGGTTTATCCGGGGGCGCCTACGCAATTTAAAATGTCGATAGCTTATAATTTTTAATAGCTTAGCTTATTAAGCTTTTAAACAGTTTTCATCCTGAAGCGTCTTAATTTAATAATTAAGGCGCTTTTTTATTTAAATTAAGGTTTCTTAAGTTTTCTTTAAGTTTCGCTCGCTAAGTTACAAACATACACTTTATATGAGCGATGTTTATGCAATTAGCACACCTACCTTCATCACCCGTTTATATTCAAAATAACTCACGCTTTGTGAGTGCTCGCGTTAATGATGAGCATAGAAGTGCGTTAGAAAACACAGTTAAAGAAGGTTTTTTAGTCGCTTATAACGCCACGCTTACCTCTTTTATGCCATTACTTTGCCAATACACTACAAACGAAGGGCAATGCACTTTGGGTTTAAGGCAAGCAACAGCTCCTCTATTTATAGAGCAATACTTAGCACAGCCCATTGAGCATTTTTTACCTGAGAACACACAGCGTAATAAAGTATTTGAGCTTGGCAACCTATGCTCTACACATCGCAAAGCAACGCTTGGGCATTTTATTGTTGTTAATGAAGCCCTGCAAAGTGTAGGAGCAAAACATTTAGTATTTTGCGCCACTAAAAAAGTACGTGCACTGCTGCGCTTATTAGGCGTTAACTGCACTGAAATTGCTGTGGCAAACAGTTTTGTTGTGGAGCATCCGCTAAGTTGGGGAAGTTACTACGCTAATCAGCCTACCGTATGCGTTGTGAGTTTAGAGCAAGCTCACCAACAGGTATTAAATACCCCAATGCTTTATAGTTTGATGCAGCAAAATCACTCAAATATCAATTCTTTGGTAAATGCGTTGGTGAATGTATGAATTACTATAATACCCATGCAATATCGCCATTAATTATTGCCCACAATAAAGAGCAAACACTTGAAATTAACGTGGATGAGTTTAATCAGCAAATACAAAAAGTAGTAAAAATACTACAAAGTTTTAACGGCAAATGTATCGCTTATAAGCTCGATAATACGCCAGCTTGGCTTGTTATTGATGCCGCTACTGCAGTTTCTAGTAAAGTGGCTGTGCCAATTGCTCACTTTTTTAGTGAACAACAAACTCAATATGTACTAGGGCAATGCGGCGCTAATGTATTTATGAGCGACACGCTAACCCCTGTATTTGGGGAGCCGACTGCATCAATTACTTTATTTGAGTGTTACACATTATATATTTACGAAATCGTTGTAGCTAAACCCGTCAGTTATTTTCCAGATACTCAAAAAGTAACATTTACGTCAGGATCGACTGGGCAACCAAAAGGCGTGTGTTTATCTGCAAAGAGTCAAATGCAGGTAGCTCAATCTCTGTGCGATAAAATTAATATTAAAAAGCCTGTGCATTTATGTTTATTGCCGCTTGCTGTATTGCTTGAAAATATAGCCGGTGTGTATGCCCCTTTAAAAAGTGGCGGTACAGTGCATTTAATGCCGTTAAATGAATTAGGCTTTGTTGGTACTGCATTAAAACAGCCCGCACAGCTTATTGCTGCGATTGATAAAGTTAAGCCAAATACGCTTATTTTAGTGCCTGAACTATTAGCATGCTTAGTTACTTTTGCAGAAGATGGGTGGCAACCGCCTAGTTCGTTACAGTTTATTGCCGTAGGTGGTGCGCTTGTCAGCGAAATGCTAATAGTAAAAGCACGTAGCTTAAACTTACCGGTGTACCAAGGTTATGGGCTGTCTGAGGCGGCATCTGTCGTTAGTTTAAATACACCCACAAACGATAACATCCATAGTGCCGGCTCTGTGTTACCTCATATTCAAACCAAAATTGAAAATGGCCAGCTTTTTATAAAAGGCGATTTGTTTTTAGGTTACTTAAACCATCAACCTCACAACAAGAACCAGTGGTATGCAACCGGCGATCTAGTCGAGCAGCGTCAAAATACTTTATTTATTAAAGGCCGATTAAAAAACCTAATTATTACCAGCATGGGTCGTAACATCAGTGCCGAGTGGCCTGAATCACTATTACTCAGTCAAAGCGGTATTTTACAAGCCGTTGTGTTTGGTGAGGGGCGACCTTTTCTCAGTGCCATTATTTACGCCGATACAAAGCTAAGTAACCCAGTGTTAGCGCAGTACATTAAGACAATTAATAAACAACTACCCGACTATGCACGAATTCAAAAATGGCATCGTTTAACTGCCCCATTAAGTGTGCAACAAGGATTATTAACCACAAATAATCGTCCAAAACGAGATGCCATAAGTAAGCAGTACCATGCTGTGTTTGAGCAATTTTACCGACTTGGAGAAGTAATTAATGAGTGATTTTTTTAACACCCTTAAAGAGCAAACTAAACAAGAGCAAAACTACCTGCTTGCAGCGCCGATTATTCAGCGTGTTTTTAAAGGCGAAGCATCACTTGAAGAATACGCCTCGTTTTTAGCACAAGCGTATCATCATGTTAAGCATACTGTGCCATTAATGATGTCGGTTGGTGCACGATTAACCGACGATCAAGAATGGCTGCGCGAAGCCGTCGCAGAATATATTGAAGAAGAGATAGGTCATCAAGAGTGGGTACTTAATGACATTGCAGCCTGTGGTTTTGACAAAGAAACAGTACGGTGTAGTCAGCCGCAATTTGCAACCGAAATGATGGTGTCGTATGCGTACGACTCCATTGCACGTAAAAATCCGTTGAGCTTTTTTGGCATGGTGCATGTGCTTGAAGGCACTTCTATAGCGCTTGCGGATGGCGCCGCTTCAAACATTGCAAATGCTGTGGGTTTACCTAAAAAAGCATTTAGTTATTTAACCTCTCACGGCGCGCTTGATATAGAGCATGTAAAGTTTTTTGAAAACCTAATGAACCAAATAACAGACGAGGCGGATCAACAAGCCATAATTCATGGTGCAAAGCGCTTTTATCGTTTATACGGCGATATATTTCGTGGACTCGATGACGAAGCATTTTTTAAAGCACGTGCACAAGGCAAATTGGCATGAGTAGTTCTTTGTGTGTGCTCACTGGTGCAACAGGCGGAATAGGGCAAGCGATTGCTAAAGCCCTATATGCAAAAGGGTGGAAGTTACTACTTGTAGGGCGAAATACCCAAGCCCTTGAAAAACTGAGCCGTGCATGCCCAGACAGTGAAATATTTACGGGCGATTTAACCGACGATACAACACGTATTAACCTAGCAATAAAAGCCAAGCAACTCGGCGGCGTTAAATTACTTATTAATAACGCAGGTATAAATGCAATGCAAAGCCTTGAGCACACAAGTAATGAGCAAATAGATAATATGCTCGTTACTAATTTGTCGGTGCCTATTAAATTATGCCAGCTATTTTTAGGGCAGTTAGCGTATACCAAAGGCACCATTGTTAACGTGGGATCATCGTTTGGCAGTATTGGCTACCCGTTTCAAACGCTTTATTGCGCCAGTAAATTCGGTTTACGTGGCTTTACAGAAGCGTTATCACGTGAGTTGAATGGTTCAGGCGTTAAAGTGACCTATTTAGCACCAAGAGCAACAGATACATCCATTAATAGCAGTAAAGCGCGGGCAATGAATAAAGAGCTCGGCAATAAAATGGACTCGCCAGAATTAGTTGCTCAAGAGTTATTAGCTCTTATAAGTTCAAACCAAACAAGGCGCTTTATTGGTTTTCCTGAAAAATTATTTGCACGCATAAATGGCGTATTCCCAAGCGTTGTTGATAACGCTATTGCAAAGCAACTTCCTAAAATTAAACGTTTTTTAAGTTAACAAACACACAAGGGCAAAATTATGTATAAATTTACACTCGCATTTTATTTAATACTAACCTCTGTATTTGCAACTGCAGTACACGCAGATGAAGCGCAAGACTTAACCGATATTCAACAAAAGTGGGCAATTGCTAATTACGAACTTGAAGACGATGCGCAAATAGACGCGTTTACGCAACTAAGTGAGCAAAGCGCATTATTTGTTAAAAACTATCCAAGCTCGGCGCAAACACATATTTGGAATGGCATTGTGTTAGCTAGTTTTGCTGGCGCAAAAGGGGGCTTGGGCGCACTTGGTTTAGCAAAAGAAGCAAAAGCGTCACTCGAAAATGCACTCTCG
The DNA here is from genome assembly GCF_016598755.1 of Pseudoalteromonas sp. LC2018020214. Taxonomy (NCBI): domain Bacteria; kingdom Pseudomonadati; phylum Pseudomonadota; class Gammaproteobacteria; order Alteromonadales; family Pseudoalteromonadaceae; genus Pseudoalteromonas; species Pseudoalteromonas sp. LC2018020214. The sequence continues at coordinate 781,153 of NZ_CP066805.1, read as the reverse complement.
ATTGATGGCACTGCATTAAATGGCTCAGCTTACGCAAGCCTTGCAACGCTTTATAGCAAAGTACCTGGCTGGCCAATTGGTTTTGGTGATGACGACAAAGCTGAAAAATTATTTAAACAAGCGCTCGCTTTTAATCTCGAAGGCATTGATACTAATTACTTATACGGTGAATACTTGTATGACGAAGGCGATTATAAACAAGCTAAAGCACGACTACTTGTAGCACAAGCTGCTGGGATTCGTGATACTCGGGCAAAAGCAGATAAATATCGTCAACAAGCAATAAGTCAGTTATTGGCAAAAGTAGATAAAAAATTAAAAAGATAAACACATAATGCATTTATTACTCGTTGAGGACGATCATTTAGTGGCGCAAGGGCTTATTCGCTCTTTGCGCCAAGAGGGCTACAGCGTAGAGCACAGTGGCACAGTAAAACACGCCCTAGAGTGCCTTTCTAGTGGTGATATTGAGCTTGTTATTCTCGATTTAGGATTACCTGATGGCGACGGCTCGCAAGTTTTAAAGCATATTAAAGCGCAAAAAAAAGTAATACCAGTGGTTATTTTAACTGCACGCGGCAGTATTGACGACAAAGTCCAAGGGCTCGATATGGGGGCAGATGATTACCTTGCAAAGCCGTTTGACCCCGCTGAGCTATTTGCCCGTTTACGTGTAGCAAGCCGGCGCATTAATCAAACACAATCAAGCTTATTACGCTGTGGTGATGTAGTAATGGATACTTCTGCTCATACAGTTAAACTAAGTGGGCAGTCACTTACACTACCTCGAAAAGAATACATGCTTTTAAAAGCGCTAATGGAAAATCAGGGAAGGGTACAATCAAAACAACAACTCGAAAACAAACTTTACCAATGGGGTGAAGAAGTCGGCTCTAATGCCATAGAGGTGCATATTCATCATCTTCGTAAAAAATTCCCTAGTGATTTGATTAAAACCTTACGTGGCATTGGCTACGTGGTTGGTAAGCGTTAGAGTGTGTTTGTTTTTCGAGGTTGAAAATGTCAATTCGTAAACGTCTGACCTTAATTTTACTTTCAATGATGGTGCTAACTTGCTTTTTAGCATTAGTAAAAGGCTATCAAAAAAGTATGTACCACGGTGAAAGTTTGCTTGATGATGAACTTAAAATAGTGGCTGGCGTTTTAATTGAGCAACCATTGGCACTAAGCACAGATGCAGTACAAGTAAGTAATAATAGCGCTCAGTTGTTGTATCAAATTTGGCAAAATAATAATTTACTTAGTGGCTCATCGAGTTTAACGAATAACCAAATTAGTTTTAGCGAGGGCTTTCAAACGGCCAATGTAGCAGGGCAGCGTATGCGAGTATTTGTGATGAGTAAAAATACCCGTAAAGTCATCGTTGCTGAACCTATGGCAAAGCGTTTTGAATTAGCTGAAGCCGTTATTTTATCCGCAATGTTACCTATGCTATGGGCAGTCCCTCTGCTTGCTATTTTTATTAGCTTTTTTGTTAAATACGCATTAGCCCCTCTTACCCGATTATCTAAGCAGTTGGCGTCTCGCCAAGCGAACGACTTTACGCCAATTAACTGGCAAGTAACCGACGAGGAAATTAAACCGGTTATTAATCGTTTAAACGACTTATTTAAACGCGTAGAAACTGCCTACTTACGGGAGCGCTTTTTTGCCTCAGATGCAGCTCATGAATTACGTACCCCGCTTAGTAGTTTAAAAATTAACGTACATAATTTAGCTAATAAACAAAGTAATCTGCAAGACCATCAAGAATTACAAGCTATGTCGCAGGGCATTAATCGTTTAAGTAATATTGTTGAGCAAATGCTAATTTTAGGGCGCACTCAGCCTGAACAATGGCAGAGGCAATTTAGCGAACAATCATTGCTAACGATTACTCAGCAAGTCGTATCGGAGCAATACGACAAAATAGATGAAAAAAACCAAACCATTAGTCTTGAAGGCGATGATTTTATAATTAATGGTGATGAGTTTACATTAACCACGCTTATCGCTAATTTACTTAGCAACGCCATAAAGTACACACCCAATAATGGTCAAATTATAATTAAATTAGCATCAAGTAATAACGGCTTTAGTTGGCAAATTGATGATTCTGGTGCGGGTATGACTGAAGAGCAAAAAGAGCGAATATTCAATCGCTTTTATCGCGTAGGTGGCGATCAGCATCCATCAGGCGAGCAAGGTGCTGGTTTAGGTATGGCGATTGTTCAACACATAATTGCTATTTATGGTGCAACTATTCATTTAGCGAATAGCCCTTTAGGCGGACTAACCGTTAAGGTTACTTTTACAGGAGTAAAAAGTGACTAAACGTTTATTTAATCGGTGCCTTTGTTGTTTGCTATTTTTGTCGTTTAACGCGGCGAGTAAAGAGTACCTTATTGTTTTGAAAGATCATTTGTTTTATCCCTCACAAATTACCATTCCCGCGAATAAAAAAGTAAAACTAATGATAGAAAACCAAGATAGCACACCAGAAGAGTTTGATAGCTTTGATTTAAACAGAGAAAAAGTACTCTACCCAAACCGTAAAAGCATTATTTATATAGGACCGCTTAGTAAAGGGTATTACGAATTTTTTGGTGAGTTTTCGCCCAATACAGCAAGGGGCGTTGTAATAGTTGGTGATGAGGAAGCGCAGCATGCTAATAACTAGTTTAGTCATGAGTCTTAATCAATTACTACCTGTGGCTATTTTATTAGTGCTACTACAAGTAGTTAAAAAACAAAGCGCTTTAAAAATAGGATCTGCTTTACTAATTGGCGCGCTCATGTCGTTTATGTACATGCAAAGTGCATCATGGGTGAGCCAGTGGTTTGAACACCAAGGGCTAGAGTACTCACAAATAGGGCTATGTATTACTATATTTATAGCCGTATTAGTATTTGCAATAAAACAAAAATCAGCGGCTTTTTATATTGCTGTTATAAGCACAATAACATTGTATTTAAGCCACTATATTATTTACCTCACCAGTTTTTGGCAAAGTAATGATGCAGGGCAAAGCTTATTTATTGGCACTTTATTAGGTGTTGGAATTTGTTTAAGTTTTAGCGTATTGCTGTACTTTTTAATGAATGCAATTAAGCACCGCTTTGGTATGTATCCGCTTTTTACTTTGCTTGCTTTTAACAGCGCGGCTAAGTTATTAGTTGCACTGGATTTGGCAAGCCAAATAGACTTAATTACCAACACCGCAACCGTGTGGGATTTACGCGATGTATTAAGCGAAAACTCTGAACTCGGGCGCGTACTGCGCGCCCTGGTTGGTTACGAGGCTACCCCGGATCTAATGAGTGTACTTATATATAGTACAAGTAGCGTGATATTTTTATCACTTTGTTATGTTATTTCGGCTTCAATTTCTAAGGAACGTGTATGAAAGCACTCAACCTATATTTAGCGCTTAGCTTTACCGTTTTTTGTTTGTTGGTACTTTCAACCCCAGCAAAGGCCGATGGAATTGTTGTTGATAAGGTATATCACCCCTATGTTTTACCTTTTGAGCGAGAGTTTGAATGGCGGTTAGTGTCGCACCAAACAGATAGTGGCAACATACTAGCGCAGCGTTTGGGTGGTGGCGGTGCTATTAACGATACAATGGCACTAGAAGGCTATTTAGTTGGTGAGCGAGATGACAACGGCGACTTTGGTTTAGAAGCTTATGAGCTTGAACTACGCTGGCAATTGATTGAACAAGGTAAATTATGGGCCGATTGGGGGGCATTATTTGAGCTTGAAAAAAAACATAATGAAGATGTGTATGAAGCAACTTCGGGTTTTGTGATAGAAAAAGAGTTTGGTAAAACAAGCTTAACTATGAATGCCTTTTTAGTATACGAGTGGGGGCAGGATATTCAAAATGAATGGGAAAGTGAGTTTAGAGCGCAATATCGCTATCGATATCGTTCTGCTTTTCAGCCATCTATTGAGGTGTACGTAGGAGAAGACTTTGTTGGCATAGGGCCTGGGTTTATAGGTTTGCAGCGTTTTGATGGACAAAAGCAGTTAAAATGGGAAGCGGGTTTTATCACTGAGATAAGCCAATCAGAAAAAAATCATAGTTTTAGGCTCGCATTAGAATTTGAATTTTAATAACCAAGGAAAGCGGTTTTGGTTGTTTATCACTCTGATTATAGATAGGTACTTGACATATTTTAAAAAATCTATATAGTGGGCTGCAGCTAGAAAGAAAGCATGTAAGCTATAAATCTCCATTTCGATGTTGTATAAGTAATACTTGTAGTACCGTCCTGAAGTTTTTAAAGTACCATCTCATTTTTTGCTACACCCGCTCTTATGAGCATATTTTTTATTTTATATCAGGATATTACAATGTCTAACATCGTATCAGGTACAGTTAAGTGGTTCAACGAGTCTAAAGGTTTTGGTTTCATCGAGCAAGAAAATGGCCCAGACGTTTTCGCACATTTCTCAGCAATCAAAAGCGAAGGTTTCAAAACTTTAGCTGAAGGCCAACGTGTAGAGTTCACTCTTTCACAAGGTCAAAAAGGTCCACAAGCTGATAACATCACAGCTGTATAATTTTACTTTTTAAGTAAAATGAAAAAAAGCGCTTAAGGCGCTTTTTTTGTGTCTGAAATTTGACATAAACCAAGCAACGCCTGTTATTAGCCCCTCCTAGTATTTGTTTTTCTATTCTTCTAAGCCATTCTTCTAAGCCATTCTTTTAAGCAATTGTGTTAATGCAAGTGAGTTTAAGCTTGTGATTAATACCGCCCATTTCTCTTCTTATAATTTTTTAAAAAGAAAATAGATCTAATTTTTGGCTCATATTTACAGTAATGCATCAGCTGGAACCTTTGACTATAAAGTGGGAAAGGTGCTGTAAGGCTGCAAAAATTACCTATTTGTGCGCATGCTAAATTGCATCGAATTTAATAAGTAAGTAGTTGTGTGTCATAAAGCAATTTTATGAAGAATATAAAAAGTTAAAAATGAAAGGTGATTTTGTCGCCCATAAGCATACTTACCTTCAATGATTTATCTTTCGTAAGGCAGCCCTTTATTTTGCTTTATTTTTAAAAATGCAGCTTGCAGCGCTTCAATTAAACGCATATCTGTTTTTTTATTCGCAGCTAAATAAGCATCAATTGTTAGCTCATCTATTTTATAGATAAACCTTAAGTGTGCTGGTTTGAGCTTTAGGTAGTCGCTCATCTGCTGCATATATAATGGATCGTCTACTATTAAATCTACTTTTTTAGCTAATAGTAAAGAGTATGATTTTTGAATATCAGAGGTTAAAACAACTTCAAATCCAAGTTTCGTGAGAGTTTGTGTTGAAAAGTCATTGCGTTGCATTGCAATTTTATACACTTTTGCTTGTTCAGTATTATTTATAATAAGATCATCACGCTCTGATAGGCCGATAAAGCCCAGCTCAAATCGTCCAACTGGTCCAATCCAATAAAATTTATTTTCTCGCTCTACAGTGCGTGCAAGGCTGTATATAAAGGTGTTTTTTAACTCATCTGCAATTTTATAAGCACGTGCCCAAGGATACATTTGAATGTTAGGTGTGAGATCAGCCTCAGCAAATATATCTCTAATAAATTGAGTGCCTTCACCTGCTACCTCACCATCAATCAACACTTGGTTTGGCGGTGCTAACTCTGTAACAACAAGGATGGGTTCTTTTGCTTGAACATACACAGAACAAATTAAAAAAAGAGAATAAAGAATATATTTCACAATAGCGGATCGTTAGTCGGTTAGCTTAAGTAATATAAGTGTGGCTGAAAATACGAAAAACACAAAAAATATTTATGTGACTTTGTTACTAAGATATTGGTTTATTTGAGTTATGTATAACCATAAATAAGGTTAAATAGCTTGAAGGTTGGAGAGTGTATAAATGTGGAAGGCCTAAAACGATAAAAGGGCCTTGCGGCCCTTGGTGAAGTATCGTTCAAGTCAGATAGAGCTTTAACCCCTTAAAGCGCTATCCTCTTGTTTTGCAACACCGGTGTTCATCTCAATAAGTTTCTAAGCTAGCGAGAGGAAAAACCCAGCAATTGCTGCGCTCATAAGGTTAGCCATAGATCCTGCTAACACTGCTCTGAGCCCTAAGCGTGCGATATCCTTCCGCCGACTAGGCGCCATACCGCCTAACCCACCTAGTAAAATGGCTATCGATGATAGGTTAGCAAAGCCACATAGAGCAAAAGTAACAATTGCTTGTGTGTGCGCGCTTAACGTATCGCGATAATTTATAAAGTCTAAGTAAGCAACAAACTCGTTCACTACTATCTTTTGACCAATAAAGCTGCCGGCTATAATTGCTTCATCCCATGGCACACCTAGTAACCATGCAACAGGAGCAAATACATAACCTAATATTTCTTGAAGCGTTAATGTTGGGTAATCAAACCACCCACCAATACCGCCTAATAAACCGTTTAATAGTGCAATTAGCGCTACAAAAGCAAGTAACATTGCACCTACATTAAGTGCTAAATGCATACCGTTTGCTGCACCTGATGCAGCTGCATCAATTACATTTACAGGCTTATCTTCGTCATCTAAATCTAAATCAGCTAAGTTATCTTTAGGCGTTTCAGTTTCTGGCACAATCATCTTGGCCATTAAAAAACCACCTGGAGCAGCCATAAAGCTCGCTGCTATTAAATACTTAAGATCTACGCCAATAATAACGTAACCAGCCATTACAGAGCCTGCCACAGTGGCTAAGCCACCTACCATCACTGCAAACAATTCCGATTTAGTCATTGTTGCTATAAATGGCTTAACTATCAGCGGTGCTTCAGTTTGGCCAACAAAAATATTTGCCGTTGCTGAAAGCGATTCTGTGCGAGAGGTTTTCAATAATTTTTGTAAACCGCCGCCTAAAATCCTAATTATCCAATCCATAATGCCAAGGTGATACAACACAGCAACAAGTGCTGAGAAAAACACGATAACGGGCAAAACTTGAATCGCAAAAATAAAACCTAATGTGTCTTGTGAGGCAAGTGGGCCAAACAAAAACCCAATACCGTCATTTGCATAACCAATAACCGACGATACGGCTGCTGACATGCTCGTTAACACATTTTTTCCTGCTTCAAAAAACAGGACAAAACCGCCAATAACTACTTGCATCGCAAATGCTATACCAACGGTTCTTAAATTAATTGCCTTGCGATTAGTTGATGCCGCAAAGGCAATGCTTAGTAGCACACACATGCCCACTAAGCTCATAAATGTTGTCATACAAATGTTTCCCGTTGTTATTCTTGTAGTAAATATTTTATCTTACTTTTTATTATATCAATCGCAACGCGGTTCATACCGCCTCGAGTCACAACTAAATCTGCGTTATGCTTAGAAGGCTCAATAAATTGATAAAACATCGGTCTAACAGTTGCTTGATACTGCTCAACAACAGATTGTAATGTTCTGCCTCGTTGCTCCATATCACGTTGCATACGACGCATTAAGCAAATATCTAAAGGCGTATCTATAAACACTTTAATATCAAATTCTTTATTAAGCGCTTTGTCACTCAATAATAAAATACCTTCAACAATGAGTATTTTAGCAGCAGGCACTCGGCGAGTTTTCTCGCTACGTGTATGCTGTGCATAATCATACGTTGGTACTTCAACTGAATTTCCACTACGAAGCTGTGTTAAATGCTCAAGCATTAACGCATGTTCAAATGCATCAGGATGGTCGTAATTCGTTTGCGTACGATGCGCCATCGGTAAATGCGACTGATCCTTGTAGTAAGCATCTTCTTCAATAATGGCGATAGCGCCTGGTTCAAGCTCATTAACCAATTCATTGTATATAGTTTGGCTAAAAAGAGATTTGCCCGACGCAGACGCGCCTGCAATAGCTATAATAGTAGTTCGTGTCACTAAAGTTCTCACCCACACAGAAGGATATATTGTTGGTAGATCACAATAGCAAAAAAGACACGATTAATCTCTTTTGCTTCGCTTAAGAATGCAAATTTATAATGTTTAGGTTTTATGAAACAGGACTTTTGTCCTGTACGGAAAAATCGATCAGCGGATAAAGTAACCACCTAGAATCAAAGTGAGGTCAAAATGGCAAGAGCAATTATCTTAATGGCAGATAGCCTAGGAATCGGTGCAGCACCAGATGCAGATAAATTCGGCGATCTTGGGGCTAATACATTCGCTCACTTACTAAAAGCATATTACGACGAAACAGGCGCTGCATTATCGCTTCCTAATCTATCAAAACTTGGGTTAGTGGATGCATGTGAAGCTGCCGGTGGAGAACCGTGTTTAATTTCAGACCGCCAAGCTTCTCAAGGAGCATGGGGTTACGCTAAAGAATTATCTAGCGGAAAAGACACGCCATCAGGTCATTGGGAAATGGCAGGAGTACCTGTGTTATTTGATTGGGGATATTTCCCAAAAACACAGCCAAGTTTCCCACAAGAATTTATAGACGAGTTTATAGCTCGCACTGGTATTCCTGGCATTTTAGGCAACTGCCATGCATCGGGAACAACCATTTTAGAACAGCTAGGTGAAGAGCACGTAAAAACAGGTAAACCAATCTGTTACACCTCAGCTGATAGCGTGTTTCAAATAGCCGCGCATGAAGAGTCATTCGGCCTAGAGAAGCTTTATCAAGTTTGCGAAATCGCACGGGCGCTACTTGATGAAATGAATATAGGACGAGTGATTGCGCGGCCATTTTTGGGTTCAAATAGCCAAGACTTTGCTCGAACGGGTAATCGTCGCGACTATTCAGTGCTTCCGCCAGCACCAACATTGCTAGATGTGTTAGCAAAAGACGGCGGCGAAGTAATTAGTATTGGTAAAATTTCAGATATTTACGCGCATCAGGGCATAACCCAAAAGCATAAAGCACCTGGGCTTATGAACTTGCTAGAAAAAACCAGCGAAGTAATGAAAAGCGCACCAGAACACAGCTTAATCTTTACTAACCTAGTTGATTTTGATGAAAAATTTGGTCATCGCCGTAACCCAGTAGGTTATGCTAAAGCATTAAAAGAATTTGATGACTATTTACCAACTATACTAAAGCAGTTAAACGCAGATGACATATTAATGATCACTGCAGATCACGGTTGTGACCCAACCTTTCCAGGTTCTGAGCACACTCGCGAATACGTACCGGTTATTGCATATAAACCAGGTATGAGTAACACACCTCTAGGTGAACGCAACAGCTTTGCAGATATCGGTCAAACACTGGCACAGTGGTTTAACTTATCTGCGCTTGATTACGGCGACAGCTTTTTAAATGAGCTAACAACGCCAAATAAAAAGGAAAACAATTAATGAGTACTCCGCATATCAGTGCAAACGTTGGTGATTTCGCCGAAACAGTATTAATGCCAGGCGATCCGCTACGTGCGCAATATATTGCTGAAAACTTTTTAGATGATGCAGTACAAGTTACAGGTGTTCGTAATATGTACGGTTTCACTGGTACTTACAAAGGTAAGCCAGTAAGCATCATGGGGTCAGGCATGGGTATTCCATCAATGTCTATTTATGCACGTGAGCTAATTGTAAGCTTTGGCGTTAAAAATATTATACGTATTGGTACGTGTGGCGGTATTGGCACAGATATCAAAATCCGTGACGTAATTTTTGCACAAGGTGCAAGCACAGATTCAAACGTAAACCGTGCACGTGTTCGTGGCTACGATTTTGCTGCTATTGCTAACTTTGACCTACTTTTAAACGGTGTAAACGCCGCTAAAGAGCTAGGAATAGAAGCAAAAGTAGGTAACGTATTTACAACCGACACTTTCTACCAAGCAGACGACTCGTTCTATAAAGACTTAGACAAGTTAGGCATGCTAGCAGTAGATATGGAAACAGCCGGTTTATATGGCGTTGCAGCTGAATACGGTGCAAATGCAATGGCATTATTTACAGTAAGTGACCACGTAATCACCGGTGAAGCAACACCTGCTGATGAGCGTCAAAGCACGTTTAACGAAATGGTTAAAATTGCATTAGAGTCAATAGCTTAAATAATACATAACAGTTCCTTGGTAACGTATTCACTAAGTTTTGGAGACACGCCCAAAGTGAAGTGAGACTAACCTCCAAAGCCGCATTTTATGCGGCTTTTTTTATGCCTGAAGAAAATGGGTAGCATTTAATTCAACCATCTAAAAACTGCGTTTTTAAACGCCTGCAAGCAGCGCGTCTACAAGTGAATTTTAACCACCGCGTTAAGTTTTCCACGTAGGCGCAGAGCTTGCTCGCGCGAGAAGCGCAGCTTCTAATTACTTAATCACCCATCCTAAAAACTACGTTTTTAACCGCCTGCAAGCAGCGCGTCTACAGGTAAATTAAACTGCTGAGTGTAAGTTTTCCAAGTAGGCGCTAAGCTTGCTCGCGCGAGAAGCGCAGCTTCTAATTACTTAATTACACAACAAAATTTACCTTTAAAAACAAAAAAAGGGCCAAAGCCCTTTTTTATGGTGTTGCGCCTAATCATACAGGCCAAATTCTTAGTGCTTAAACAACTTCACCAGCCACTATTGTATTAAAGCTGTCGTTGTCATGCAGGCTTGCAAATGCGCTCTCGTGTAATAATTCATTACGTAAGTTTGGAGAGTATTCAAGTGCCATTTTAATATCGGCTAAGGCATCAGCATGTTTGTGCGTAAGTGCATAAGCACAGGCTCGTTGCCAATAGGCATAACCATAGTCACTATCTATATCAATTGCTTGGTTACACAGCTCAATGGCTTGTGCTGTTTCATTAATTTCTAGTAGTGCATCGGCTTTATAAGCAATGGCTTCAACATCTTCAGGTTTGCGATTGAGTATTTCGTCAAAAATTTCAATTTTATTCGCAAAATCACTTTCTAGGTTTGCGCGCATCCACAACGAATGAACTTCGTTAGTCACCGATATGCGTTCTTGGTTGCTGAGTATTTCTTCTGAGCGAACGCGTAGTTTTTCTTCAAGAATTTTTAATCGGTCTTCATACTCGTCTGTAATAACACTTACACGCGTATTTACTATATCTTCTACTTTATTTTTAACATCGCGCAACGAGTTCCAACCCACTAAAACTAAAATCGACGCCGTAGCGGTAATTATAAAAAACACATTATTAATGGTATCTGTAGTGTACGTTAATGCGCGATCGGCAGTATCAAGCTGCGCATGAGTAACCTGCTTAGTTACATCTTCACGAAGCTTTTGCTGATCTTGCCTAACTGCTTTTAGCTCATCTAATATGTAACGCTCCATTAGCGGCTTATACATAGGCTCTTTGAGTTGTTGAAGAGCTTGTTGCTCTTGTTGTGCTGTAGGTGAAGCTGGTTGCTTTTCAGCAGAGTTCACTATGCCTGAAAACAAAGTTAAACAAACAAAAAGTACAGATAGGTAATAACGCATTGGTACGCCTAATTAAATTAATTACTGTAATAACTTTAACATGCAGGGCTTAATGGCACTAGGGCGTGTTGTTCTTTGTGGATTAAAATTGACCTAATTTAGGTAGGAGCAATAGTTGTAAAATTTATTTAGCCTAGTGAGCTTAGCAATAATAGGGTAAAGCGTGAGCATATTACCCATGCTCAGGTAATTTGAGTAAAAATAGGCAAAAAAAAACCAGCTCAAGGTGAGCTGGCAAAAACTGCTTAAAACAACAATATGTCGTAGGGATTCACAGGAGAACAACTTCATACTAACTGAATCTTTATGAACAAATACTTAATTCAATTCAACTAGTTAAAAATATAAGAATACTCAAAGTATTCGGTTTATAAAGTAAAGGTGCATTGGGCTTAAGTAATGCACCTTTATCATTATAACTATCTAACTACAATTTCATGGTGAAGGGGGGTATTCCAATGTGCGCTTTAGTAAACTAAAGCCACTTTCAAACCCTTCACATACCATTACGCCGAAATTTTTCAATTCGATCACAGGTCTAGTAAAAAGATTAAGGTTAATTCACCGATTTTGTATTTTATTTTGCGTAATACTTTATATGAGCGCCATCTGACTTTTTTACTATTATTTTAAACGCGACTTTAAGCCTATTGTTAAGTACATCATTAACGTAAGGGCAATCAAAAATATAAATTGGAGCAATCGTTTTAAATAGTATGTTGAGGCTGGCGTAGCATAATTTATACGCCTATATTAAGGATACGTAAGCACTTAGGTAGGCACGCTGAGTAAAAAGTAAGCCTATTAAATAAAAATAACCGTTACTTTTTAAAAAGTTATAAACACATAAGCAATAATACTGATTGATTAAGTATTTTACTTTTCTATTTTAAGGATTTCACAATGAGCAAGCCAACAGCGGGTAAATGCCCTGTTATGCACGGTAGTAATTCAGTTGTTTCTAAAGTAAACACCGATTGGTGGCCAAACACACTCAACTTAGACATTCTTCATCAACACGATACTAAATCAAATCCATACGGTACTAATTTTAACTACGCAGAAGAATTTAAATCTCTAGATTTAGACGAAGTAAAAGCCGACTTAAAAACCTTTATGACCGACAGCCAAGATTGGTGGCCTGCCGATTGGGGCCATTACGGTGGTTTAATGATTCGTATGGCATGGCACTCAGCGGGTACGTACCGTTTATCTGATGGTCGTGGTGGCGCAAGTACTGGTAACCAACGTTTCTCGCCTTTAAATTCATGGCCAGATAACGCAAGCTTAGATAAAGCACGCAGACTTTTATGGCCACTTAAGAAAAAATACGGTAACAAACTTTCATGGGCCGATTTATTTATTCTTGCAGGTAACATGGCATACGAATCAATGGGTCTAAAAATTTATGGCTTTGCGGGCGGCCGTGAAGACATTTGGCATCCAGAAAAAGATATTTACTGGGGAGCTGAAAAAGAATGGTTAGCGCCTAGTGATGAACGCTACGACAATGTAGAAAAACCAGACACAATGGAAAATCCATTAGCCGCAGTACAAATGGGCCTAATTTACGTTAATCCTGAAGGTGTTAATGGTATACCAGATCCTCTTAAAACAGCGGCTCATGTACGTGAAACATTTGCACGCATGGCAATGGATGACGAAGAAACAGCAGCATTAACAGTGGGCGGCCATACAGTGGGTAAAACTCATGGTAATGGTAAAGCAGAGCATTTAGGCCCAGAGCCAGAAGCAGCAGACGTACACGAGCAAGGTTTAGGTTGGAACAGTACCAAAGAAGGCGGCTTTGGTCGTCATACTGTAACTTCAGGCCTTGAAGGCGCATGGACCACACACCCAACAACATGGGATAACGGATACTGCCACTTACTCTTAAATTACGAATGGGAACTTACTAAAAGCCCAGCTGGCGCTCATCAGTGGGAGCCTGTAAATATTAAAGAAGAAGACAAACCAGTAGACGTAGAAGATCCATCAATTCGTTTAAACCCAATGATGACCGATGCCGATATGGCCATGAAAGTGGACCCTGCGTACCGTAAAATTATTGAGCGTTTTTATAACGACTTTGAATACTTCTCTGATGTATTTGCACGCGCATGGTTTAAGCTAACTCACCGCGATTTAGGTCCTAAAGCATGTTACTTAGGTAAAGATGTACCAAGCGAAGACCTAATTTGGCAAGATCCTATTCCAGCAGTTGATTACACATTATCAGACGATGAAATCATAAGCTTAAAAGCACAGCTACTTGATTGCGGTGTAAGCGCGAGTGATTTAATAAATACAGCGTGGGATAGTGCGCGTACGTATCGTGGTTCTGATAAACGCGGTGGCGCAAATGGCGCACGTATTCGTCTAGCACCACAAAAAGATTGGCAAGGTAATGAGCCAGAGCGCTTAGCAAGTGTGCTTAGTGCCCTTGAAAAAGTACAAGCGGGTTTATCTAAGCCTGTAAGCATGGCCGATTTAATCGTTTTAGGTGGTACAGCGGCTGTTGAACAAGCGGCAAAACAAGCCGGTGTTGATGTAACAGTACCATTTGCACCAGGACGAGGAGACGCAACAGACGAAATGACTGATGCAGAATCGTTTGATGTACTAGAACCAATTCACGATGGCTTTAGAAACTGGCTGAAAAAAGATTACGCAGTATCAGCCGAAGAGTTATTACTAGAGCGCAGCCAATTAATGGGCTTAACAGCACCAGAAATGACTGCACTTATGGGCGGCATGCGTGTACTAGGCACAAACTACGCAGGCACTAAACATGGTGTATTTACCGATAATGTAGGCACGCTATCTACCGACTTTTTTGTAAACCTAACCGACATGGCCAACAACTGGAAGCCACTAGAGCCAGGTCTTTACAATATTGTTGAACGCAAAACAGGCACCATTAAATGGACTGCCACACGCGTAGATTTAGTGTTTGGTTCAAACTCTATTTTGCGTGCCCTAAGTGAGTTTTATGCACAAGACGATAATAAAGAACGTTTTGTACATGACTTTGTAAATGCATGGGTAAAAGTAATGAACGCAGACAGGTTCGATCTTAAATAATCTGTACGCTAAATAAAAACGGGGGAGTATTGAATACTCCCCCGTTTTTTATGCGTTTTAATTTCACGGCTAGATAAGCCCGCTTTTTTTAAAGCAATAAAACTTATAAAAGTGCAAAAAGCTTTTGTAGTTGTGGCATATATTCGCTCACAAGTTCAAGGTTGTTTTCGCTTACTAAAGATTCTGTAGACTCCTCAGCTGCGCTTGATGATTTACCAAACGAACCCATTAATGAGCTAGCGCCTTTATCTTTAGCACTTTTCATACTTTGAAAACCGCCCATCACTTTATTAGCCGTTTCTTGATTATCAGCAGAAAGGCCCGACTTAAGATTTTCGATATAAGCCATTGATACTTCAGAACCTACAGTTACTAGCTGCTCTGGCGTAAAACCGTAACGGTTTGTAACACTCGCAAAGCTTTTGTATAGGTCTTGTTCTTTAATCATGCTTAATGCACTGTTAGCTAAAGAGCTTTGTTCGCCAACACTTTGATCTGCAGAACCACCTAGCATACTTGCTAAATCTAAGTCTTTTAACGACTCTTGGCTGCTTGCCCAGCTAGTCACAGCTGGCAGTGCTTTCATATAGCTTTGAAGTTGACCTTCGTTAATATCCTCTGCAAGGCTTGAGAAACTCATTGCTAATAAGCTAAGTGATACAAGTATTTTTTTCATTGAGCATTTCCTAGTATTAAAGTAGTGCCAATTAGAAACTAATAAGCAACACTTGCCAACACAAAATAAAATATTGGCTGATTTATAGTACAATTTATGAGAATTTATTTAAGTTCTAAGAATTTAGTTGATTCACCACAAGCTAATGTACTGATGATATAATGTATTTTTGACAAATAGAGCTGAACACAATGTTAACAATTTCAAATACTGTCACTATCGATGAATGGGAACTAGAGCTCACAGCTATTCGTTCGCAAGGTGCCGGTGGTCAAAATGTTAATAAAGTCGCAAGTGCAATTCATTTACGTTTTGACATTAACCGCTCTAAATTACCTGACTTCTACAAAGAACGCTTACTTGCCTTAAATGATACAAGAATTACCAAAGACGGCGTCTTAATCATTAAAGCGCAAAGCCACCGTACCCAGGAGCTAAATCGAGAAGATGCCCTTAAGCGTTTAAAGGATTTAATCCTTAGTGCTACGGTAGTTAATAAAGCGCGTCGAGCCACCAAGCCCAGCCGTAATTCACAGCGAAAGCGCATGGACAAAAAAACCAAACATGGGCAAAACAAAGCACTACGCGGCAGCATAAAGTTTTAGCTTTAAATGGTATTAATAAAGTAGAGAAGGGGCTTGATATTTACATGCAGGCACTATTTTTACACCGTGTTGCTTGTATAAAAATATAAGTGAGGGCTAGCCTCACTTATAATAACTATTAATATTTACTTAGCCATTTCTAAATCAGATTCTGCATCTGCCAACATTGCAAACTCTTCATCAGCGCTTTTAGCAACTAAGTGTTTGGAGCTGTAGCCAAAGTAATATACGGCGCCCACAATAAACAGCATCATAGTGTATAAAAATGCACGAGGGTCGAACGCATACACACCGGTTAATGCTATAAGCGAAAGCACTAAAGCAATACTTGAAGTTATTACACCACCAGGGGTTTTATACGGGCGAGGTAAATCAGGTTGTTTAACGCGTAGCAAAATATGGCTCAGTGCCATTAATGCATACGATACCGTTGCACCTACTACAGCCATTGCAAGTATTAAATCACCCTCGCCACTAAGTGATACTAAAAAACCAAATACGGCAGGTACAATCAACGCACGTGCTGGCACTTTGCGATTAGTCGTAATCGACAACGAACGCGATAAATATCCGGCTCTAGATAAAGCAAACACTAAGCGACTATAACCATAAATAATAGAGAAAAACGAAGCAACTAAACCCGCAAGCCCTAATATATTTACTACAGTTGCTAAGCCCTCACTACCCGATGCATTTAATGCATCAACCAAAGGTACAGCACTTGCGCCCATTGCAGCAGCACCGCCAGCGCCAGGCACTAAAACAACAACTAAAAAAGCAGTAAATAACAAAAAGATCATTGCACCAATAATGCCTTTTGGCACATCTTTAGCGGGATCTTTTGCCTCTTCTGCAGCAAGCGGTACACCTTCTACCGCTAAAAATAACCACATGGCAAACGGTAATGCAGCCCAAACCCCGTACCAACCTAAAGGTAAAAACTCACTGGCTCCCACTGCATCAGTTACGGGGACGTCAAATAAGCGTGATGCATCAAAATTTGTAATTAAAACAAAAGCCGTTGCAATAATAGCTAATACTGCTAAACCACTTATTACCATCATTACTTTAAGTGCTTCTCCTACGCCTGCTAAATGAATTCCCACAAATAGTAAGTAAAATAATGCATATACCCATGGTCCATTAAACCCAGTGAGGGCTTCAACTGCAGAGCCTATAAAAATAACAATAGCAGCGGGCGCTAAAGCGTATTCAATTAATACCGCAAGCCCGGTTAAATAGCCTCCTGCTGGTCCCATAGCTTGGCGCGCAAAACTATAACCACCGCCTGCTGCAGGTATTGCAGCTGACATTTCAGCAAGCGACAATACCAGCGCCAAATACATAACTGCCATTAACACTGCAGCAATGGCAAAGCCACCCCAACCCGCTTCAGCAATACCAAAGTTCCAACCTGCAAAGTCACCCGATATTACATACGACACACCCAAACCTGCGAGTAATAACCACCCCGCAGTACCCCGTTTTAACTGTCTTTTAGCAAGGTACTCTGTATTATTAGTAGACATAACCCTTCTCCGTTGATGTTTAGTTTTTATTGTTTTATTTCACGTGTTTTTAATTAAAATTACTCAGCAATTAAAAAGTTAGTGGTTGAAACCTGATGCTCAATTACATCATCCTGTGTACGGTCTTTTAAATTAACCCCAGTTAGTTTTAGTTTTTTAGCTTCACGTAATAAGTACAGCGCACGCCTAGCCGCTTCTGTATAAGGTAGGCCTGCTGGGCGAATATTTGATATGCAATTACGACATGCATCGTTAAGTCCTGTTTTAGGCTCCCATGTTAAATACAAGCCAAGGCTATCTGGCGAACTAAGTCCTGGGCGCTCTCCTATTAACACCATAACCACCTGCGCATTTAGCAACTCACCTATATCGTCGCCAATTGCTACTCGACCTTGCTCAACCAAAGTAATAGGGGCAATTTTAAATTGCTTATCTGTTGTAAGGTGCGCTAATAGCTCTGTTATAAATGGGCATACATTTTTTTGTACCGCCAACGAGGAGAGTCCATCAACCACTACAATCGCTAAATCGTGTTTAGCCTGCGTAGTGTGCTTTTGTTTGTTCATATAGCTGAGAAGTATTTGCCTACCATTTTCATCAAGCTTGCGGCCTAAATCGGGTCGCTGAAGGTAAGTAACCCTGTCAACGGCTTGGCTGTGTAAATGCAGGGGAGGGGCAACCTCTTTTAGAGCACTAATACTGCCTAGTTGCTCAGTCATTTCGTTAATATCAAGCGGAAAACTCACCGCATCGCGTGCTTGTGCATGAGATAGCTGAAAAGCCAGCATTTCTGAGGTGGGTAAACTTATACCCGCACGCCCAAGCCCAATACGGGCGTCGGTAAAACGGCGTAAATCACTCCAAGGATTGTGCACTACATTACCGTTATTTTTATGCTCGTTTACTGATTCATCTAAAGGAGTGCTCTGTTTTAAACGTGATTTCATGAGCCACCTCCAGTAATTGCACCCAGAGGTTTCGCAAAAGCGGGAGGCAAGGTATCTGAAAGTGTAATATCGGAAGTGCTTTGCATTATTTTCATTTTGCTTAGCCATGCTTCAAACTCGGGGGCAGGTCTAGAGCCAAGTACACGGCGAACATATAATGCATCATGAAAAGACGTAGTTTGGTAATTAAGCATAATATCATCAGAGCCAGGTATTCCCATTACAAACGAGCAACCAGCAACACCTAATAGCGTAAGCAAGTTATCCATATCGTTTTGATCAGCCTCTGCATGATTGGTGTAACACACATCACATCCCATCGGTATGCCTAGTAACTTAGCGCAAAAGTGATCCTCAAGTCCTGCTCGGGTAATTTCTTTACCATCAAACAAATATTCAGGGCCAATAAACCCCACCACGGTATTTACCAGTAACGGGTTAAACTTACGAGCAACGGCATAAGCGCGAGCTTCGCACGTTTGCTGATCAAGCTCATGATGCGCATTTGCTGAAAGCGAACTGCCTTGCCCAGTTTCAAAATACATTACATTATTGCCAACAGTGCCACGCTTTAAACTCAAAGCGGCATCTTGCGCTTCAGCCAAGGTATTTAAATTAAAACCAAAACTTGAATTAGTAGCCTCTGTGCCACCAATCGACTGAAATACTAAATCAACTGGTGCGCCAGCTTCTATACATTCAATGGTGTTAGTAACATGGGTGAGTACGCAACTTTGGGTTGGTATGGCGTATTTTTGAATAACATCATCCATTAACGTCATTAATTTAATGGCTTGGGCAACGTTATCGGTTGCAGGGTTTATACCTATTACTGCATCGCCATTACCGTATAGCAAACCATCAAGCATGCATGCAGCAATACCATTAATATCGTCAGTTGGGTGATTTGGTTGTAAACGTGTAGATAAATGCCCGGGGAGGCCAATAGTATTTCTAAAAGCACTCGTAACATGGCACTTTTTAGCAATTAATATGAGATCTTGATTGCGCATTATTTTGCTAACTGCAGCAGCCATTTCCGGCGTAATACCTTGCCTTATACTTGCAAGTACAGCAGGTGTTGCAAAGTCACTTAAAAGCCAATTACGAAAATCGCCTACGGTTAAATGTGCAATAGCCATAAAGGCATTTGCATCGTGCTCGTCAATAATTAAGCGTGTAATTTCGTCATCTTCGTAGGGAATAAGTACCTCATTTAAAAATGTTTTAAGAGGAATATCCGCCAATGTCATTTGTGCCACAGCACGTTCTTGTGCTGATTGTGCAATTACGCCCGCTAAGCGATCACCCGAACGCTGCGGTGTAGCTTTAGCCATTAACTGGGCTAAGTTCTTGAATTTATAAGTATGTGTACCTAAAGTGTAACTGTACGCTTGCCCCATGATTTACTCCACATAACTAATATGATCAACCTTGGTATAGGTTTTGCTGCATCTTTAGCTATAAATCAATATTGAATAGTTACAAGACAGCTTATTTTGTACCAAGTAACTATCGAATTTCGGCAAAAGATTATTTATTAATCCAATTCAATTGGTTACACACGCAAAGCGGTGTTAACTTAAGCATAATGAAAGTGTAACGAAAAAGAGCATCCCCGATATGGCGCAGCAAAGTAGCTTCAGCGCACCACTAAAGAGCAAGGTGCAAACACACGATATAGACGAGCAAGCGCATAGCCTTACTCAATGGCAGCAAAAATACGATCAAATGAGCGACGGCAGCTTTTATGGTTGTATTGAAGAAACGGATTACGCCAATATTCATGTGTTTAAAGAATACACTGAGCGAGCGCTTCGTCAGCAATGTAACATAGCCCCTAATTCGGTTTGGCTTGGCATTCCTTGTCAGTCACAGCAAAGTAAAATTAATGGTTTAAGTGTGGCAAGTAATCAATTTATGTGCCGTACAAGTGATAACGACTTTGAGCTGATAACCCCTGAGCAATTTAATATTTATGGTTTGGTAATCGATTGGAACTCAATTGAATATATGGCGCAGCTCCAAGGCGTAACATTGAAAAACCTGGCATCTGCACAATCAGCTCGTTTATCGGTGAGCAACTCATCTTTGCAAACGGCAAGACAAATAATTAATAGCATGGTTATAGGCAAGGGCTTTGGACTTAGAACCGAATCACAGCAAGATATGCTAAACATGTTGGCACTACACTTATTACAAGCAGACAATCCGCAGCAAAATATTGCGCCAAGTTATAAACACCGCAAAGCCGTAGTAGATAAAGTAAAAGATTACGTGGCCACAAATCCACAAAACCCAATAACCATAACCGAGCTGTGCGAGCTTTCCTTTGTAAGTAGGCGCACACTTCAGTATAGCTTTGAGAGTATTTTAGGAATTAACCCTTTGCGGTTTTTACGTTTAACCCGCTTAAATAATGTAAGGCGGGAACTAAAAAAACCAAACCAAGATAAGCCCATTTCAGTAATAGCAGCCAATTGGGGGTTTTGGCACGCGGGACAATTTGCTAAAGATTACACGCAACTATTTGGTGAAAATCCATCACAGACAGTTAAAAATAATAGTTTTAAAGGTTAGAAACTACACTTATAACGTGAGTATAAACACTTGTAGACGCGCAGCTTGCTGGCGTTTAAAAGTACCGCTTTTACATTTAGTCGGATGCATTAGTAAACAAGTAACTTAATCACCACCGAGAAGTGAAGGAGAAAACAAGGAGCAGTGACTAACATTACTCGTGCTTTCTCGGTGTAGCGCACAGCTCCTCGGTGGTGAAATATCATATAACTTAAACAAATGGACTTTGTCTGCTCATTTACTCCTCTTTTTCTTCTCTTTGTGCATTCATATTTTTAAGGGCTGTTATTCACAAAGAGGTTTAGAGGCGCTGCGCTTTCAGAGGATTGCTTGGGAGTTAAAATAATAAAGAACTAAAAGTAAAAGCGAGGTATAAAACCTCACCTACATCGTGCAAACACCAAACCCGTAGGTGCGAATTTATTTCGCGCTTATGTAACAAACAGTTAAAAATAATAGTTTTAAAGGTTAAAAACTACACTTCTAACTTGAGTATAAACACCTGTAGACGCGCAGCTTGCTGGCGTTTAAAAGCATCGCTTTACATTTAGTTGGATGCATTAGTAAACAAGTAACTTAATCACCACCGAGAAGTGAAGGAGAAAACAAAGAGCAGTGACTAACATTACTCTTGTTTTGTTTGTGTAGCGCACAGCGCCTCAGTGGTGAAATATCATATAACTTAAAAAAATGGACTTTGTCTGCTCATTTGCTCCTCTTTTTCTTCTCTTTGTGCATTCATATTTTAAGGGCTGTTATTCACAAAGAGGTTTAGAGGCGCTGCGCTTTTAGAGGGTAGCTAGGGAGTTAAAATAATAAAGAACTAAAAGTAAAAGCGAGCTATAAAACCTCACCTACATCGTGCAAATACCAAACCCGTAGGTGCGAATTTATTTCGCGCTCATGTAAAGGGCTTAAATGCTTTAAAAGTGAAAGCGAGGTATAAAATCTCACCTACACCGTGTAAACACCGAACCCGTAGGTGCGAATTTATTTCGCGCTTATGTAACGTGGCTTGTATGCTTTAAAGTAAAAGCGAGGTATAAAACCTCACCTACATTGTGCAAACACCGAACCCGTAGGTGCGAATTTACTTCGCGCTCATGTAACGTGGCTTCAATGCTTTAAAAGTAAAGCGAGGTATAAAACCTCGCTTATTATATTCAAAAGCCCTATTTGAACGGTGCTATTTAAGCCGCGATTAAATAGGACTCTTGTCCTGAATGCTTGTTGTTGCGTTTAAACGAGCCTTTGCCTTTTTTAGCTTTAACTACTTGTGGTTTAAATAATTTAGAGGTTACCAATGCCGCTAGTGCATTGTGGTTTATAACGCCTCGCCCTGTGTCTACCGCGCTGGTATTTGCGGTTTTTGCTTTAGATTTTTTAGTCATATATTTCCTATCAACTAAAGTTAAATAATAAAGAGGCTTTTATATTAGCCTATTTAAGAGATGGCGATTGTAGGCTTAATTTTCAACCGCGCAAGTATTTTTAACATCCATTTGGTAGTTTTTTAATAATAAAAAAGCATAAAAAAGCGCAGTTAATAACTGCGCTTATAATTACTTAGTTTACTTTATAAATTAAAAACTAAAGCTTACTTTTGCGTAATACGTTCTGCCGTCAAAACCGTATGGCAATGCACGTACTGGGTATTTAAATGCGCCGTTGGTGATAAAGTTAAGTACTTCGTCGTCGCCTAATTCATCTGGTGTTTCGTCAAATACGTTATCGGCACCCACCGAAAGCGCAAACATGTCATTAATTTGGTAACTAACATTTAAATCAACTAACACAGCAGACTCAACCGTACTTGTTGGTTTAAATGAACCCGTAGGCGAAAGCTCACCTGGTAATGAAATATGGTCGTTACCAAAGTATTTTACATCTGTTTCGCCAAAGTAGTTAAAGCGAATGGTTGATGTGTAGGCATCGCGTTCGTAGTCAAACGTAAGCGTTGCACGTTCGCTCGGTTGTCCGTCGGTAAAAAAGCTGCGTTGTAAATCGTCAAAAGCAACCGCTTCAGGAATACCGTCTTCTGCGTTTACGCTGTCAATTTTAGTATCGTTTAGGTTACCTGCAAAGGTTACTCCTAAATTACCGCCTTCAACTTCAGTGCGGTACGATGCAATAATATCAACACCTTGCGTAGTAGAATCAACCGAATTTGAGAAGTAGTTAGCTTGCACTGCACCAGTTGCTTGTAGCGCTGCAACCGCTTCTGAGCTAAACGATACGTCGTCAGCCGAAAGCAAGCTGCCAAGTGTAATACGGTCTTCAATTTCTACACGGTAAAAATCAACCGTTAACGAAAGCTCGCTTGTTACATCGTAAACAAAACCTGCGCTGTAGTTTGTTGAAGTTTCAAGCTCTAAGCTATCTACGCCTAGCGCACTTGGGAAGGCTGTACCGGTGTTTGCTGTGAACGACTGCGTTAATGTGCCGTCTGAGCCTAAGTTAGTTGTAAAAGCTGTATAACCACTTTGTTGAAGTGATGGCGCTCTAAAACCAGTAGACAGTGCACCACGTACTGCAAAGTCATCTGAAAATTCATAGCGTGTTGCTAATTTACCAATTAAATCATCCCCAGCATCTGAGAAATCTTCATAACGTAGCGCACCACTTACGTTCCATGCGTCGGTGATCATGGTTTCTACGTCTACATAAACTGCGTAGCTGTTACGGTCGCTGTCGTTAGCCGCTTCAGGGCGTAGGCCGTTATAAGCCTGAAAACCACACTGTGCAAATTGATCCGGATCGTTTACTGATGGGTACGAGGTATCCATATTTGCTAGTCCACAGGCGTATGATGCTTCATCGCCAGGCACTATTTCGTAGTTTTCTTTACGATATTCAGCGCCTACTGTTACATATAAAGGTTCACCACGGCCAATATCTACAATACCGTTTACATCAAGGTTAACCGTTGTTTGATCGAATCTAAAACCACCTGAGTAACCGCCAGTAGGGCCTGAGTTTGCTGCAATGTCGGCATCGTTTGCATCTGGGTTATTAAATAAATACTCAGCCGCGTAAGAAGCATTTAATGTATTGCGTGATGTAAAATCGTATTGGTTTTCACCATAAACAGCCGATACATCGTAAGTCCAGTCTGTGTTTATATCGCCTTTAAAACCAAGCGCGACTGAAATATCTTGTGCTTCGTTATATATGCGCGGTAAAAAACCATCACTATATACTTGGGTTACGTTTTTAGACGCTTCGTTAAAATTACGGTAAAAACCATTACCCAGCGCCGTGCGCTCAGAGTAGCCACCAAACGAGTAAAGCTCGCCGTCGCCCATTGGTAATGCCATGTTGTAAAATAACGACGTAAATTCACTTTCTGAGTTACCTTGGCCCCAGCGTACATCTTCACTTAGCGTACCTGGTTCAACATTAAGCGAACCCCCCGTATCGCGCTCTGCGCGGTTAGTGCCGTCGGCATCACGGTACTCAAGCGATAGGTTAATAAAGCCGCCTTCGTTACCTAATTCAAAACCACGGTTTAAACCTGCTGAAATAGTGTCGCCGTCACCTTCACTTGTGCCGCCGTATTGTACAAAACCCGTTGTAATACCGGTTGAGTTATTAAGAGATAAGTTAATAACACCTGCAATAGCGTCAGAGCCATACTGCGCTGCAGCGCCGTCGCGTAATACTTCAACGCCTTTAAGCGCTGTTAGCGGAATGGCATTCATATCAGTACCCGCAGCGCCTGCGCCTACTGTACCGTTAAGGCCAAAAATTGATTGGTTATGACGACGTTTACCATTTACTAACACAAGAGTTTGATCTGGCTGTAAACCACGAAGTGTTGCGGGTCTAAATAAATCAGAACCGTCTGATACTTGTGTACGCGAAAAGTTAAATGAAGGCGCTGTCGCTTGAAGGCTTTGGCCTAATTCTGTAAAACCACCTTTAGTTAAATCATCCGCGTCAATTAAATCAATAGGAGAAGAAGACTCTGTAGAGGTGCGGTTAGATACACGCGATCCTAATACAGATATTTGCTCAATGTTTTTAGCAGCTTGTACAGGTGCTTCTTCTGCGTTAACAATGCTTGGTGCGCTAAACGCGAAAGCAACGGCTACAGCAAGTGTGTTTAAACGGTATGTTGACATAGTGACGACCCTGTTTTTTTGTATTCTTAATAATATGTGTGTGGTTATGATGCTCATAACCTGTTGCAAACATCCTAGCAACATATGCAAACAAAAAGAAATGAAAAAAACTAAATATTTGGTCTAAGTATGCAAATAAACTTCAAGATAAGAAAAAACCACATCAAATCGATTAAAATACATGCTAATAAAGGATTAAACATCAAAAAAAATAATGTTTAACACTTTATTTACAATGTGGTTTTGTTCGTTATTTTACACTTTTAAAGGTAATAGGCAGCGAATGGTCGTACCTGTGCCTAATGTACTGTTAACTTCTATTTTTCCACCGTGATCGCTCACCATAGCGTATACAAGTGTCATACCCATACCGGTGCCTTTTCCGACTTCTTTTGTTGTGTAAAAAGGGTCAAACATATGCGCTATTGTGTCTTCATTCATGCCACAACCGTTATCTTTTATTTCAATACAAATATTTGTGTTGAGTTCAAAAATATTGACTTCAATAATGCAGCCTTTTTCTAAATCTAACTCGCAAGCTTGCCAAGCATTCATTAAAAGATTTACAAAAATCTGATTAATTGACGATAAATTGCACCAAATGAGTGGTAGGGGTTCAAACCGCGTTTTTATTTCGCATAATTTAAGTTTGCTACTTAGTAATCTTAAAGCATTATTAGCACCCGTTGTTACATCGGCTAATTGTTTATCTTGCGAAGAGGTGGGGTGGGCAAAGTTTAATAAGTCATGCACTATTTGTTTTATACGTTTAAGTCCTTCAACGCTATCGTTAATTTGCCCCTGCAAATTGTTATAAATCCACGCGTACGGATACTGTAAATTGAGTATGTCGATTTCGTGTTTAAAACGGCTCTCTTTAATTTCGTTATTTAAATATTGTTCGTTAAGTTTTAGCAGCGCTACAAGTAAAGGGCTTGCGTTTTGTAGGCTCTCTACGTTACTCATTGCATAGGCAAGCGGGGTATTTATTTCGTGGGCAACGCCTGCGCTCAGTGTACCTAAGGTCGCCATTTTTTCTGTTTGCACAAACAGCATTTGTTGGTGTTCTAAGTCGGCTACTTTTTTTTGTAGTTCATTATTTATGGCAACTAAAACGCTACTTTTATCTTTGAGTAATTGCTCTGCAGCTAAGCGCAGCTTTTGTTCGTTTAAAAAAGCACGTTCAAAATTACCATCTGATCCATCCATTCCCTTCATCCATATAGATAACTTTATACATAACGTTTAGTCGTCTGTATGCAAATTTGCAACTTTAGTGCAGCCAAGGCCTAATATTTTGCATAAGTAATTATCCACTTATTGCTAATAACTCCATTATGTAAATACCACTTAATATAAAAGGTAGGCACAAACACACCATAGAGTATTTTTTTAAGCTATTATTTAACCAGAAGTAATTTAAAGGCGACTCAATGACTCAAGTAACACCAAGCACACCAATAAATCAGGTTGATGTACTTTGCATTGATGATGATGAAATAGTACTACGCACGTTAACACGGCTACTTGAAGTAAATGGCCTTTCGGTTATTGTTTGCGATAACCCGCAAAGTGCACTAACGCTTTTTAAAAATCATGAGTTTGGTTTAATTATTAGCGATATGCGTATGCCGGTAATGAACGGTGCCGAGTTTTTAGAAAAAGCACGTGCGCTGGCACCCGACACCCAACGCATTTTATTAACCGGCTACGCCGACATACAAACCACCTTAGCGGCTGTTAACCAAGGCCAAATAAATGGTTATATTCAAAAGCCTTGGCAAAACGATTTATTACTTCGTAGCATTAGAGATAGCCTAGAAAAATTTGCACTAAAAAAACAAAATCAAAAATTAGAGGCACAAGTTAAAGCGCAAAACCAAGAGTTGCTAGAGCTTAATAATTCGCTTGAACAACGAGTAGAAAAACGCACCTTACAAATAAAACAGGTTTTAAAAAAGCTTGAAGACGCCAACGAGCGCGAAAAACAAGAGCATAAATCGACCGTAGAGCTGCTATATAATTTTGTTAACGCAAACCCTTACCTAGATGGCAACAAAGCACAAAATATTGCTAATACCTGCACACAAATAGCACTTTACTTAAACTTGTCGCAAAAAAGCATTGATCTTGCCCCTATGGCTGGTTACTTGGCGCAAATAGGCTTGCTTGCTATGGATCCTGATCTTTATAAAAAACCAGTTAACCGCTTAAGCGAGCAACAACGTAAAACCTTTTATACTCACCCAAGTACCGCACAATTAATGTTAATGCCAGCAATACATTTACATGACTTATCGGATGCTATTTATTATCAGTTTGAGCGCTTTAACGGAAACGGAATGCCCAAAGGCCTTGCCGGAAACGACATCCCTATAGGCGCTATGGTGCTAGGTTTAGCGCGCGACTATTGGGACGCGTTTGAGCAGAGCAATGCAAGTGATGAAAAGCAGCGCCACGATGACGCACTCGAAAGTGTAAAACTTTATAGTGGATCGTTTTATCATCCTAAAATTGTACGTGCACTTGAAGCAAGCCATGCAAAACTACACGAACAAAAAAGTTCAGCAGGATCAGTGCTAATTTGTAACGCCCATGAACTCAAAGAGCAAATGGTACTGGGCCATGCTCTACACAGCCATACGGGCATAATGTTGCTGCCCAAAGGTCATGTATTTGGCAGTAAATCGATAGAAAAACTCCAACAGCTAGAATCGAAAAAACCAACCCCGTTCAGAATAATGGTGAAAACTGCTAAATGATTGATCTAAACCGCAGTTTTTTTCGTTACAATGTGCATAAAATAGATTATTGAATTTGCTTGAAGGAGCACTCTGTGTCGCGATTTTCTGCGGTTACTGACAACCCCCATGATGGGCGTTTTAACCAAAAAACGGGAATACTGCTAACTAACTTAGGCAGCCCTGATGCACCAACAGCGGCTGCGCTTCGTACATATTTACGCGAATTTTTATCAGATCCACGCATTGTAGAAATACCACGCTTGGTATGGATGATAATTTTACATGGCATTATTTTACGCGTACGCCCAAAACGTTCGGCTAAATTATACGAGAGTATATGGACCGAAAACGGCTCACCACTTACCCACATTACTCGCCAGCAAAGTGTAAAGTTAAATACCTTATTAAAAGAGCAAGGTTATACCAATACTGAAGTAGTAATGGCAATGCGTTATGGCAACCCTTCAATAGAGGCAGGCCTTGAAGAGCTTCGTGATAAAGGCTTAACGCGTATAATTATTTTACCAATGTACCCGCAATATTCTAGCCCAACTACGGGTTCTACGTTTGATGCTGTATCGAGCGTACTGCGTAAATGGCGCTGGGTGCCAGAACTTCATTTTATAAATGGCTATCATAAAAACACCCGTTACATTGAGTCGCTTGCTAATAGTATTAGTGAGGATTTAGAAGCGAATGGTATGCCACAAAAAATTGTTTTTTCGTATCACGGTATGCCTAAATTGTTTTTAGAGCGCGGCGATCCGTATCATTGCCTATGTTTACAAACCACGCGTTTAGTTGTTGAAAAACTAGGCCTTGATAAAGACAAAGTAATTAGTACTTTTCAAAGTCGATTTGGTAAAGCAGAGTGGTTAAAGCCTTATACCGACGCAACCCTTGCAGCCTTACCTGATGAAGGTATTACTGATGTAGCTATTATAAGTCCTGCTTTTAGCGCCGACTGCCTAGAAACACTTGAAGAGCTAGAAGGTGAAAACCGTGAAATATTCGAAAACGCAGGCGGCGAAAAATACCGTTACATAGCGGCACTAAACGACAGAGACGATCATATAGAAGCTGTGTTTGATGTTATAAAACCTATGTTGTAACCCAAGCTTACTAAAGCTAAATATATTTCGCATTAAGCGGTGTTAAAATTAACACCGCTTTTTTTGTTTTTAATGCTTTTAAAATATTTAGTTAATTAATCCACAAAGAGGTTAAGAGGTGCAGCGCTTTTAGAGTGAGTGATAAAACATAAAAATACTGGTTTTGTTTTGGGCTTTCTCATTTACTCCTCTTTTACTTCTCATTGTGCAAATAAAAGCTTTTAAAGAGCTAATTATTCACAAAGAGCTTAAGAGACGCTGCGCTTTTAGAGTAGTGATAAAACATAAAAATACTGTTTTTGGCTTTTCTCATTTACTCCTCTTTTACTTCTCATTGTGCAAATAAAAGCTTTTAAAGAGCTAATTAATTCACAAAGAGGTTAAGAGGCGCTGCGCTTTTAAAGTAAGTGATACATATTGGCCGATCTGGTTTTTCTCAGTTATTACTGATTACCTTATCTTTGTGAAAGAAATTACTTATATTATTTAATAGTAATTAAAATAAATAAAAATGTACGTTTGAGGGGAGGCAATATCTAAGCAACAGCAATTAAACGCTATCGCTTAAAGTATAAATCAATCGCTTTTGTGAGGAGCTCGTCGAGTTGTTCTTCAAATTCTTCAATATTAATATCAAAGTGCTTTAAGTAAGCCCGAGCCTGAGCAAGTGATAAATTACGGCTGTTAACGCTGTATTGTCGCTCGTCTATGGTTTTATCGTAACGTGGTAAAAATACAAATTGGCCATAAAAGGGGGATTTAATATGCTTGTTTGCAAAACGACAAAAATCTTCAATATGCTCAGCACCCTTAGGTCCAAGGCAACCTGGCTCAATGCGATACATTAAGCGAATTTTTTTGTCGTCATTTATTTGCATTTAAAGCCTTTATCTAAAAAACAGTACGCGTACTATTTTCCCATCTTTAATTTGATAACTCGAAATAAGTTCTGAGCGTTTATCAACTACGTTTTCATCAGTTGAACAAGTTTCTGAAAGTTCGTGATCAATCACTATATCACCGTGCACTATGCGCTTAATTGGTGATGAGTGAATACACTTTAACTTTTTAAACATTAGCCCATAACGTTCTATTAGTTTTTCTTTACCTTTAAATAATAGCTCATTAGGGAAAATATAAAACTCAACATCTTCGGCATATACACGAAGAAACTCTTCAATGTTACGTGCGTTATATGCTTTAACTAGCTGCTCTACCACAGCAAGTGATTCGCGCGATTGTTTAGCTTTAGTTTGCTGCTTAACTGTAAGTGCTTCTTTTGCTTGCGTTACTGCTTTTTCAGCTTCGGCTACAGCCACTGCTTTTTCTATTTTATTTTTAGGCTTTTCAGCAGGTTTAATTTGCTCGTTACCTAATACTTTTGAATCGTCTGGTTTAGTCGCATCAATTGTTGGCTTTTTAAGCTCTGGCGCTTTGTATTCAAGCGTATTTACTTTGTCGTCAGTGTTGGTTTGAGTTACTGATTGCTCATTTTCAACTTTTGGCTTTTCAACGCTTGTTTGAGCTTCAACTTGCGGCTCTTTTTGCTCAGGCTCGCTTTGCTCTGCGGCATAAGTAATTAGCGCAACGGTAGTGACTAATGAGGCTAAAATAATAGATAACGGTTTCATAACTTTCCTAAAATGAACACTAAATACGTGTAATACCAATTACATTAAATAGGCGATCTATTATAGCGTTAAAAAATAGCGCAATAACAACGCGAAAATTGTGACATATAGTTGTTCTATATGAATAACTTTTAACGCAGTTAGTGAGTTATTAAATGGCAATAGAATGATCATATTTTTGATAAAATTAGTATAAGGGTGCAACATAGCAAATTTTAACGTTATCGGGTAGTTAATACCACCACTGAAGCCTACCAGTACTGCTCTACCGTAATATTGCCGGGGTTTTTACGGCGGTTACGCGTAAAGTTTTTATCGAGAAGTAGCGCGGTTGTGTCTTTTACCATTTGTGGATTTCCGCAAATCATAAATTGCGCGTTACTGGGCCTTGGGTTTAACTTTACATATTCAAACAAGCGGTTGCTCTCAATTGCGTTAGTAATTCGCCCACTTAAGCCTTGTAATGGCTCCTCTCTACTTACAACAGGAATATAGTTAAGTTGTGCTGGATACACTCTTAATAGCTCGTTAATAAGTGCCTGATAGCTTAAGTCGTTATTAAAACGTACGCCATGCACTAAATTTATAGTTTTGTATTTTTTCCATACATCGGGCTGTTGTAATATCGATAAAAAAGGGCCTATGGCAGTGCCAGTCCCTAACATCCAAAGTTGATCACTTTGTGGTATTTCATCAAGGGTAAAAAAGCCGGTTGCGTGTTGTTCTATTAATACGGTGTCGCCAGGTTGTAATGTAGCTAAACGAGGAGAAAGTAAACCGTCAATTACGTTAATAAGATAAAACTCGAGATCGGGGTTTTCAGGGGCATTCACATATGAATAAGCCCGAGCAATACGTTTGTCGCCATCCATTATTGAAAGCTTTGTAAATTGACCAGCTTTAAACGGCTCTACGTTTGCATTAACGGTTAAGCTAAAGAGTGTTTCGCTCCACCACGTGACATTTTTTACTGTTGCTTCAACCCAATTAGACATAGTTACCTCTTGGTTTAGCTATTAAAGTTTTAAATAATTCACTCCATCAACATTAGCATTAAGTGACAAAGACTTACAGGAGAATATGACTAGATTTAAAGCAGTGAGGTATGCAGAATTTACCAATAAAATAATGTGAATAATCAGCTCTGCGATAAGAGCCATTAATTGCATAAGGGAAAGCGAAGCCGCAGTAACTAAGAAAAATTAAGTCAAAAAACAGTGTTTTTTATTTTATCACTTACTTTAAAAGCGCTGCGTCTTATATCACCATTAGTGAACTATTTACTTGAAAAACTATTGCACTAGGAGAAGCCAAAGAGGAGTAAATGAGAAGAGCCAAGCCAGAAAACGAGTATTTTATCACTTACTTTAAAAGCGCTGCGTCTTATATCACCATTAGTGAACTATTTACTTGAAAAACTATTGCACTAGGAGAAGCCAAAGAGGAGCAAATGAGAAGAACCAAGCCAGAAACGAGTATTTTATCACTGACTCTAAAAGCGTAGCGTCTCTTAACCTCTTAGTGAATTATTTATTTAAGCCTTTATTAATTTTATAGTTAAACTCAAATTCTACACATAAAAAAACGGCGCTAAATTTAGCACCGTTTTTATAAGCAATCAGAAAAAGTTTACGCTTTTTTCTCTTCACAACTTGCTAGGTATTCGTCAAACGTACCTTGGAAGTCGATTACTTTTTTATCTTTAATATCAATGATACGTGTAGCTAATGACGATACAAACTCACGGTCATGGCTTACAAAAATAAGCGTACCTTGGAAATCTTTCAACGCATTATTAAGCGCTTCAATGGCTTCCATATCCATGTGGTTAGTTGGTTCGTCCATAACAAGCACGTTAACGTCTTGCATCATTAACTTACCAAATAACAGGCGATTTTTTTCACCACCAGAACAGTTACGCGCTTTTTTGTTTGAATCGTCTGCTGTAAACAACAAACGGCCTAACATGCCACGAACCATTAAATCGTTGTGCTTAGCTGTACGCCATTGCGACATCCAATCAAACAACGTTAAATCGTTATCAAAATCTTTAGTGCTGTCTTGCGGGCAATAACCAAAGCTCGCATTTTCAGACCATTTAATTTCGCCTTCGTTACTTTTAAGCTCGTCTACTAAACAGCGTAAAAATGTAGTTTTACCCACACCATTTTCGCCAATTACGGCAAGCTTAGCGCCAGCTTCAAGTAAAAAGTCGCCGCCGCTAAATAACGTTTCGCCATCAAAACCATGGCCAAGCTTATTAACTTCAAGCGCCTGACGATACATTTTTTTACCTTCGTCAAACGAAAGCGATGGACTCATACGGCTTGAAGATTTAACTTCATCAAGCTTAATTTTATCCATTTTTTTAGCGCGCGAACTTGCTTGTTTAGCTTTTGAAGCGTTAGCACCAAAACGGTTAACAAAGTCTTGTAGCTCGTCAATTTCAGCGCTCTTTTTAGCGTTTTCAGCTAAAAGTTGCTCGCGTTGTAAGCCCGCAGCTTCTAAAAACTTCTCATAGTTACCAGGGTAAATACGCAGCTCACCGTAATCAATATCGGCCATGTGTGTACATACCGAGTTTAAAAAGTGACGGTCATGCGAAATAATAATCATCGTACATTTACGTTTGTTAAGCTCGTTAGCAAGCCACGTAATTGTATGAATATCCAAGTTATTGGTAGGCTCATCAAGTAGCAAAATGTCAGGGTTTGCAAATAACGCCTGTGCTAAAAGCACACGTAGTTTCCAACCTGGGGCAACGTTTGCCATTAAACCGTAATGAAATTCTTTATCGATACCCGCTTCAAGCAAAATTTCTTCAGCGCGGCTTTCTGCCGTGTAACCGTCCATTTCAGCAAATACACTTTCAAGATCGGCAACTTTCATACCGTCTTCTTCGCTCATTTCTGGTAACGAGTAAATACGTTCGCGTTCTTGCTTTACTTTCCAAAGCTCCACGTCGCCCATAATTACCGCGTCTACAACGCTGTATTGCTCAAAAGCAAACTGGTCTTGGCTTAGGTTACCTACTTTTAACCCTGGA
Organism: Pseudoalteromonas sp. LC2018020214; assembly: GCF_016598755.1. Classification (NCBI taxonomy): domain Bacteria; kingdom Pseudomonadati; phylum Pseudomonadota; class Gammaproteobacteria; order Alteromonadales; family Pseudoalteromonadaceae; genus Pseudoalteromonas; species Pseudoalteromonas sp. LC2018020214. Next base: position 747,651 of record NZ_CP066805.1, on the reverse strand, counting down.
GTAATAGACACATTACCCGCACTTGGAACAAGCGCACCGCTTAAAATTTTCATGAAAGTCGACTTGCCGCAGCCGTTAGCGCCAATTAAACCGTAACGGTTACCGTTACCAAATTTAGCTGAAATGTTTTCAAACAACGGCTCTGCGCCAAACTGCATCGTAATATTTGCGGTGGAGATCAAAAAAGGTAATCCTAGATTAGTACTGACAGGAGTACGCTGCAGCAAAACGCCACAAACAAGAACCAGACAATAGGGTAAATTAGCTGGCGAATTATACAGATCAGCCACAACGAATGAAAGATAAAAGGCAGCTAATTTATAACCAAGTAAAAATAACGGCAATTCTCGGTTTTAAGTCACTATTTTTAGCGTATGCGGCGTTGAATGTGCTTACAGCCACAATGTAAATAATTACTAATGCCAAGCAATATTAAAGAGGGGGCGCCAAATAGCTAAGTTATTAGCTATGTTTTAATGCATAGGTTGGTAAATTGACTTTATAGCCGCCTCGTTTTTGGTAATTAACTGATTAACAGTCGCCACGTCATCAAGTGTTAGCGACTCCTTGCTTAGCATAAAGTGCACATTGTTAACGTTAATCGGTGTAATAGTTTTTACCTGCGAAATTGAGGAGTGTTTTTTTACAAAGTACTGCGCAACTACGGAGTCTTCAATAACATAGTCGATTCGTTTTTTATCTAACATGCTAAATCGATTATTTGCTTGAGCAGTAAGCACGACCTGTTTTGAATATTTGGTTTTGAGTTGTTCAAGCTCATCACCAAAAAAGCTTCCTCGGTTAATACCTGCTGTAAAATCTTGACTAAAAAGATCAGCCAAGCTGGTTACATCAGCCGAATCTTTATGTTTATAAAGCAGCATTATTTCTTCGCGATAAGGCAAACTAAAGTGCGCATATTGAGCGCGTTGCTCTGTATAACTTGCCGCGTAGGTTATATCTACCCGACCATTTTTAAGCTCAGCTTGAACACGCGAAAAACTAGGGAAATAAGTCCATTTAATACAAAATTTTGAATCTTTAAAAATAGCCCTAACAGCATCCACTTCTGTGCCTAAAAATGTATCACCTTGTTTTACAAGATAAGGCGGCCAATTAGTTTCGTTAGTGCCCATTACCAATGTTTTAGTGCACGCAAGGGCGTTAAACTGAGTAAATAGCAGCGTTGTAAACGCTAAAAATAAAGTTTTCATTACGCTCCTACTATTCAAACAGCGCTTTTAGTGCTGTTTTGTTTTTATTTATGTGCTCATTAATTATTGCAAGCTCAGTAACCGACACCGTTTGTTTGCTAAACATTAAATAAATATCGTCTTTATTTACATGCTCAATATTGGTTACTAATTTGATATTTGAACCTTTTTTGCCAAAATAAGCCCCCACTAACTCGTCTTCAATAGCAAAATCAATACGTTGTTTATTAAGCATTTCAAAGCGTTTACTGGTTGCACTGGTGTATTCAATCTGCTTTTTATATTTAGTTTTATATTGCTCAAACTCCTCGCCGTAATAGCTTCCAAAGTTAGCGCCAACAATAAAGCCTTGTTTAAAAATGTCTTCGAGGTTTTTAACGCTATGCTGATTATTTTTGTTTTCGTATAAGCGCATAACCTCAGTTCGGTAGTTATCACTAAAGTGCACATATTTAGCGCGCTCGTCTGTATAACTTGCAGCCCACCCTAAATCAATACGGCCGTATTTAAGCTCAATAAAAGCCCGCTTAGAATTTGGCAGTAACTTAACTTCAAAACAAAAAGGGGAGTCAGCAAATATAATGTTCAGTGCATCAACCTCCGAGCCTTGCAGCTTACCGTTAATGCCCATTACATAAGGCGGCCAAAAAGCATCGTGCGATGCCACGCTAAAGGTTCTTTCACAAGCAAATACATTAAATGGAGCCGTAAACAGCAAACATAAAAATACGGTAATTAATTTATTCATTACGCCTCATAGTTATTATTTTGCTCATTATTACAACAGTATAAACCAGCTTTTGTATTTTAGCGGCACGGGTTTGTGTGAATATGTAAAAACCATCCGTAATTATGAGAATGCCTAGTATGCAGGTGTTTATAGAAGGGCGCTTGTATTGCATTTTAAATTTTATACTGCGTATGTATCACTTAACATCAGTGCTTAATAACAATGGCGTATTAATTTAAAAATTTCTACTTATTAAGCCTATATTTAATGCGCCTGTTCCTGTAGATTAAACAAATAATGAATGCAGTATTAACAGTGTCTTAGCTGTTAAACGATTAGCCAAGGAGCGGTGAGTCTCGTGTCAAACACCACACTTACTTATTACAACCAAAATGCCAAAGCCTTTAGCGACTCAACACTTAACGTTGATATGTCGGCGCTTTATGCTGAGTTTTTACCGCACGTTGCACAACACGGGAGTATTTTAGATGCCGGTTGTGGCAGTGCGCGCGATGCCGCATTTTTCAAAGCGCAGGGTTTTACTGTAAGTGCGTTTGATGCAAGCCCAGAGCTGGCAGAGTTGGCAAGCAGTTACTTACAACAACCTGTAGCGGTTAAAACATTCCAAGAGCTAAATTGTGTAAATCAATACGACGGGATTTGGTGCTGCGCTAGTTTATTACACGTTCCAAAAGCTGAGTTACCGCAGGTGTTTTTAAACCTACAAAATGCGCTTAAACCGAATGGCGTTTTGTATGTGTCGTTCAAATATGGCGATACAGAGCGTGTGCATAATGGTCGTGAATTTACCGATTTAAACGAAAATGCTCTAACGCATTTACTTAGCCATACGCAGTTAAAAGCTATTAAACAATGGCAAAGTGTTGATCAGCGCCCAGAGCGCGAAAGTGAAGTGTGGCTAAATGCGCTTATTAAAGTAGTGCACGTTTTATGATTGGAGCAATGCAGCAACAGCTCGACTTTATTGCTTATATTCAGCGCTTATTAGTTGAAGGTGATTTTAGCGCTACTTATAAGTTTGCGCTTTTACATGCACTGGCTGATATTAGTATCGAAAAACATCACGCCGATCCGCAAGCACAGTTACAAATAAAATTTGATGAATTAGTCGATAAATTCATTACTTTATATTGGCACCAAGCATCGCCATTTGGCGCAATTGGTAATAATAGAGAGCAACTACTTTTACAAAATACCAACTCTAATAAACAAGCCAAGATTATAACTACGCTTCATGATGCAAAATTAAATAATATTAATTCTATTAGCCAGCTAAAAAAGAGCCACGGTTGGAAAAATATACGCAGTTCAACACTAAAAACCATTAAAGACGGCCCGCTGTGGCTATTACAAAAATTAAATGGCAAAGAAGAGTGTTTCTTATATCCCCATATTAAAGGCCAATCATACATTACCTTAAATGAAGGTATTGCAGGCTGCTTTAGGCGTTTTTACGACCTAGTTGTTTATTTAGCAAAAAACGCATGGCTGCAAAAAATTCAAAGTATTAAGCATAACCAAGCCTTAATTGGCCCACAAAGCCAACTCCATGATTTTTTATTCGGCTTTGATCGCAATGCATTGAGTAAAGCCAAGCCTGTGTTAATAGAGCTGCAGCATGGCAATTGTTTTTATTGCCAAAAACCATTGAACAGTAAAACCGAGGTCGATCACTTTATACCGTTTGCCCGCTACGCAAATGATTTAGGTCATAACTTTGTGGCAGCACATAGCACCTGTAATAACAGTAAAAGTGACTTTTTAGCTGCGCAACTTCACCGCGAACGCTGGCAAGAACAAAATTTGGTGATTAATAGCCAGCATTTAACAAGTGAACTTAGTGATTACTTCAATTGCGATTCAGATAAGTCACTTTCGGTTAGTGATTGGGCGTATCAGGTTGCACAGGCCAACAGTGCAAAGTTATGGGTAGCTAAAGGCAGTTTTGAAAAAGCAGCTGGTTTTAAATATCAGCAACCAAGTGCTGGGCTGGATTTAGTAGCGGAAGAAAAGCCAAGGTATGACGTGTAAGGCAGAATTTGTAGTTCGTGCTGTAGGCGGGAGTTTATCTCGTGCTTTAACTTGTAGGCGCAGAGCTTGCTCGCGCGAAAAGCGAAGCTTTTAAATTTCGGCGTAATTAATATGTAGGTGCGATTTTACATCGGGCTCATAAATTGTTTTTTTGCGTGGGATTTAAGGGATTTAAAAACCTCTATTCGAGGTTATATCGCGTTGGCGATGGCAACCAAAGGGCGGCTGCCGCCGACCGCCCTTTGGAATCCTACGGCGCACCCGAGGATCACACTGTATCTTCAACTTACGTTAATGATGTGAACGTAACCAGCGTAGATAGGCCATCCGTGGCCAAGCTATGCTTTGTACAGCATCCATGCTGTAAATTACTCATCATTAACTAAGTTTCAGGTGTGATCACGGGGAGTTGGCGTGTGTTGGTAGATTGGTGTTTATAAGTGCAGGCGGGAGTTTATCTCGCGCTTTTGGGTTGTAGGCGCAGAGCTTGCTCGCGCGAAAAGCGAAGCTTTTAAACTTCGATGTAATTAATGTGTAGGTGCGATTTTATATCGCGCTCATAAATTGGTGTTTTGATGTGGGTTTAAAGGTTTAAAAACCTCTATTCGAGGTTATATCGCGTTGGCGATGGCAACCAAAGGGCGGCTGCCGCCGACCGCCCTTTGGAATCCCACGGCGCACCCGAGGATCACACTTTATCTTCAACTTACGTGAATGATGTGAACGTAACCAGCGTAGATAGGCCATCCATGGCCAAGCTACGCTTTGTACAGCATCCATGCTGTAAATTACTCATCATTAACTAAGTTTCAGGCGTGATCACGGGGAATTGGTGTGTGTTGGTAGATTGGGGTTTATGAATGTAGGCGGGAGTTTATGAACTGGTGCAAGTTATGAATAGAAAAAAAATGCTAGAAATAAATTTTGATGATTCTGAACTTACGGAAATGCATCCAGATGAAATATTAAATCTAATTACAAATAATAAAGAGCTCCTATTAAGGATACCAATTCCGCTTTGTTACACAATGATGGATGTTGCTTATTCCTATTTAGATGCATCGTACGTATTAGAAACCTTTGCAAAAAGCTTTGGGGCCAAAAATTACTACACTGAATCATCTAATAGTGGGAGGGCAAGCTTTTACTACAATATTATCCTGAGGAATTTTTGTAGTGAAAAGTTGCATCCATATATTATCGAGTTTTTGTGTATTTTAAGTGATAACGAATATATAGATGAAGATGAGAAACTTTTCTATTATGGAAACAGGAACGAATTTGAAGCTACACTAGGTGACATCCAGTTATATTTTCCAGAGGTTATCGATCTTTACTTTGCTAATGTAATAAACGGCGCTAATAATGAATCTGGTTTGGAATTTTTTTCTGAATTTTCAATCTCAAACCCTGAACAAAAATACGGCTATTGGATCGGAGCATCTTATTTAAATAAAAAGGATAAAGTTCTTTATTCTCAAAGTTGTTGGATAGCTTCCAATAATATTGAACTATCTGAATTATTTAATGGAAATTCTTTGAATCATGGTGTTTCCATTATCCCGGCTAACCTTTTAGTGATTAATTCTCAAGGGATGGTTATTTCTGAAAATGGTGCAATTCAAATAGCTATGGGGGAAGTTATACAGGGTATTGCATGTATTCATGAACTTTATCCTAATAAAGATGATTACACTTACCATCATCTAGATAGCTTTAATGGTTCATTTTTTTCAAAAAGTGAACACTCAGATGACATAGAGCTATCAAACTTTTGGCAAGAAAATGCTGAATTTGAGCTTTACGTATCAGAGTTTGAGGAATTTGTAATATTTAAAACTAAAGAAGCAAGTTTAGTACTCTTTAATATAAATAAGCCAACTCATTTAAAATCCCAATCGTTTCTCGATGCGATGTTAACGATAGGGGCCTCTTTTGAAGATGGGGTACTTTCAAGTCCTGAGATACAGTTAAATTGGGATTTGCTTGATGATGAGCTTTTTGAACAGTTATGTTGTGACATTATTTACCAAAATTCTAAGTATGATAATACAACAATTAGAAAAATGGGGAAGTCTCGTTCTCGAGATGGAGGAAGGGATATTGAAGTCTACTCAAAAAAGTTACCTAACCATGAGCCTAAAAAGTTTATATTTCAATGTAAGCTTATAAAGTCGAAAAGTTCGCTTAATACTTCGAATATAGGGTCAGTATCTGATGTGATAGATCAATTTGGCCCCAAAGGATATGGTGTAATGTGTAATCGTGTTATAGATTCAACACTTTACGACAGGCTTGATGGAATAAAAAACACCCGTGATCTTGAAATAGATACTTGGGATAGCGTGAAAATTGAGCGTTTTATAGCTAGGCGGCCTCATTTGAGAGAGCGCTATTTTAAAGTTTAACAAGAATAACTTAACTACATGGAAGCTGTATGTCGAATACTTATTATGTATATTCGCTAAAAGATCCAAGAACAAAGCCTGCAAAGGTTTTTTATATTGGAAAAGGTACAGGCAGTCGAGCGACAGATCATCTTAAGAAAATAGACGAAACTAGAAAAGGGAAGTTTATTCAAGAAATTTTAGATTCGGGCTATTCTCCGGTAGTAGCTAAAATTGTAGAGCAGCTGACTGAAGAACAGGCTTTTCAAATTGAGCTCGAATTAATTTCAAGCTTTGGCACTGTTGATACAGGTGGTACTTTGTACAACAGTGTTATACCAAAGTCGATTAGGCGAAAGGTAGATAATGAAATTACGGTGCCAAGCGGTGCATTAGAAAAAGCTCAACTAGGTTTAAAGTTACTCAAAGATTCTATTTCTTTGTTATCAGAAGAGAACCCCAATGGAATAACAAACTCAGATTGCGCACATTATTTAGGCCTTCAGTCAGATAATGAAGGCAAGCAGCAAGATTATCTAACGTATAGTGTTCTAGGGCTTCTAATAAAAGAAGGTACACTGGAAAGTTATAGATTAGGTAATAAAAGAAAATATAAGAAAGTTTGAGATAAAATATAACTCAAATAACTAGGAGTAATTTAATATGGACACGAATGAGCCTATTATACAACCATTCAGAGCTAATGCTCACTTGTTAAAACTGCTCGGTGATGAGCTAATTGGGGATGATAGATTAGCTGTATTTGAGCTTGTAAAAAATTCTTATGATGCTAATGCTTTAAGTGTTGATGTTACGCTTAATTTAGAAGTGAAATCACCGAACATTGTAATCTGGGACCACAAAGGTTTCGGTATGACAAAGGAAGATATTTTAAATAAATGGATGGAAGTAGGCACTAATAGCAAAAGAAACGATAATAAAGTTAGAACTCCAGAATTAAATCGTCTTCCTCTCGGTGAAAAAGGTGTCGGTCGCCTTGCTGTTCATAAGCTTGGAAAAAAGTTGACGATTAACACTCGCTCCAAAAACTCAGTTGAGTATAAGATTCAAATAGATTGGCCTAGTTTAATAAGTAAGGCTGAATATATTGAAGATACAAGAGTCACTATTACTCCGCTGGATGAACCCGAATATTTTGTAACAGAGACTGGTACTCGTATCGAAATTGGTGAGTTAAATAATATTCATTGGACGCGCGGTGATTTAAGAAGATTAAAACGCCTTCTAACAAGCCTAATTTCACCGTTTAAAACTGTATCTGATTTTAATGTAAATTTGTCGGTCCCAGGAAGAGAAAAAGACATAGCGGATCTGCTAGAAGCCAAAGATATACTAGATAAAGCACTTTGGACATACGATTTTACTATCGATGAGTCAGGAAATTTTTCTTCAAGCTACAAGTTCAACCCTCCCCAAACATTTAAAGAGCTAGCTTCCTCAAGCAAAAATGATGATGATTCTCGATTGGAGCTTGTAGCACCTACTAAAGAAGAAGAATTAGCTAGAGATAAGGAGATTCGTGAGTCATTACTATTAAATCCTGAAGATATACAAAAAATAGGTCCAATATCTGGAACTTTTTATATTTTTATGAAAACTCCTGCTATTTTGGCTGCTGTTGGCTCGCCTCAATTGATTAAAGATTATTTGAAAGAACAGTCTGGAGTTCGTGTTTATAGAGACGGCATCAGAGTATTCAATTATGGGGAAGGCAAAGATGATTGGCTTGGGCTTAATGCTGGAAGGATAAATATGCCTGGTCAGAAAATTGATACGGGTATGGTCATCGGTGGTGTTGACTTGGATTTAGAGTTAAGTGAAGGTTTGAAAGAGAAAACTAATAGAGAAGGGTTTGATGAAAATGACACATACAAACGCTTTAGATGGATAATTGCAAGCATAGTAGAAGACTTCCAATTAAAACATAGGAAAGACCGCGAAGCACTTGATCTCTATTTAAAAGGTAACATGAAAGATGCTTCACCTGCTACGACTAGATTTGCTGAAAGTATCACTGATATTAAAAATACTCTAAAAAAACATAATCTTGAAGATGAAATTGGTAGTAAAGTCAGGCAAATTGAATCTGATTATCTACAAATGCGCGAAGTAACACTCAGCTCAGGTATTGCTGGAATAAACCTAGCAGTAATTTTCCATGAGGTTGAGCGTGGAGTCGATGATCTTAACACCTCGATACGCCAGTCTGATGATCACGCTACGCTATTAAAACGTGCTGAACATTTAGCTGAATTATTAGAAGGCTTTGCTCCTTTATTGAGAAGGAACGAGCAAAAAACATTTAACATTAAAGCTTTAACTCAAAAAATTATAAACTTAAATACTCATCGTTTTGAGCATCATAAAGTGACAGTTTCTTGCCCTATAAATAGCGAGGAGTCTGATTCATTTGAAGTAACAGCGCCATTTGGACTATTACAGGCCACCCTTACAAACCTTATCGATAATGCTATTCATTGGACTAGTTTAAAGTCAGAAAAAGAAGGTAAAAACTACATTCCAGCAATAAGAATTGATAGTTTACCTAATTGGTTCAAAGAAGGGCCTGCGATTGTTGTTATGGATAATGGACCAGGCTTTAGTCTTACGCCTGAAGAAGCGATTCAACCTTTTAAAACTTCTCGACCCGGAGGGATGGGAGTCGGTCTTTATTATTCAGATAAAGTGATGGAAAGTATTGGGGGAAGGCTTCAAATATGTGAGCCCGAGGATTTAGAGCTACCGGAATCATTTCAGGGAGCTGCAGTAGTAATGATTTTTAACCAAGGAAAGTAGAATGATCTGTTTGCCAAGCATAGTTTTAATTGATGACACTAAAGAGGATCTAGATGAAATTCAAAGTAGTCTAGTTCAAGCTGGATATCCATGCTTTCCAATCCACTATAAGAAAGATGAACCTGATAATATATCGGGGATTGATCATGTGAAAATAGAAATGATCAACCCTCGCGTTATTATTACAGATTTAAATTTACAAGAATTACAAGTTGACGCAGTAAAACTTGTAGGCCCAATCGTTGAAGTTCTTAAAAAGCTGGTTACTGAAGGGCCGTATTTACTTTACTTTTGGTCTAAGAATGCAAGTACTGTAGAAAGAGTAATGGAGTTGATATCTGATCGGTATTCAGACCTTAATTTTCCGCTATCTTGGGGGGTTCTTGATAAAACTGAATTTAAGTTTAAAACACAAGAACTAACGGATAAAGTAGCCAAATTATTCTCAGAAAACCCTATGTTTAATGCATTATTCAGTTGGGAAAATAGAGTTTCAGTTGCAGCTCAAAATACTGTTGATTCACTCTTTAAGTTAGCAAAACCAGCAGAAATTAATGGTATTACTCAATTCCAATCTGAAACAACTACAAATCTCCAAAAAATGTTAGCAGTTATTGGGAACGAAACTATTGGTGTTAAGAATGCAAAAGAGGAGCCCGAAGTAGCGATTGAATTAGGGCTCGAACCTGTTCTTTACGATCATATACAAGCTAATTATGAAAATATTGATCGTGCTACCTGGCTAGATGCTGCTGAAGGAATTGGAGCAAGACTTAGTGCTGAAAAAAGTGTGAAAGCTTCTTTGAACTCTTTTTATCATGTCGAAGAATTGGGAGATGATTCCCCAAAAAATAAAAGAGGTAGTTGGATCGAGCTTAATCATGATTATTTTGGCGACACAAAAAATAATGCAAAGATTCAGCAAAACTTAGGGAGAAATATTAAAACACTAATAAATGAAGAGTTCTTGGATAGTGACCAAGGAACAAAGCTTACGAGAGCTGATGCACACGAAGCCACTAAGTTGGGATTTCTTGAGTTATCAGCTGAATGTGATCAAGCTCAACGGAAAACAAAGCTTAATAAATATTTTTTATCAGCAATGATTCCTTTGGAATTCGAAAAGTTCACTAAATTTAGAAAGGATGCCAGTGATACGAAACATGCAGGGATATACAGGGTTCCCAATGTTATGATTAATGGAAAAGAATATATCATCAAAGTTAGCTTTCTCTATCAAGTAGGGAGTATACCAGATGTGAGTAAGTGGCTTGGAAAGCCAGTATTCAGACTAAAAAATCAAATTTTATCTGATATTAGTTTTAAAGCCTCTCAGCATGCAACTCGGCCCGGAATCATTCGTTTCGATTAATTAAATTAATTAAAACCTTGCCAATCTGCTGTGCTAAATACGGTGGCACAGCATTTCCTACCTGCACATACTGATTTGTTCTAGTTCCCTCAAAAATATAGTTGTCGGGAAAAGTTTGTAAACGTGCCGCTTCGCGCACACTTAAACTTCTACATTGTTGCGGATCGTAATGTACGAAGTAGTGACCATCCTTTGAAATATGACTCGTAACGGTAGTCGCATATTTATTGGCAACTTGCACTCTAAAACGGTCAGCGTGTGTTCCTGTATCCCAATTTGCATGGGCTGGAGCTAATTCTTTAGGGAAGTGACGTGATTTAGGCGATGAACCCTCTATCTGTGCATAAGCGGCACAGTATGCGTAGCGTAGTAAATCATCGACCATGTGTCCTCTGGTTTCATGGTTTAGTACTACGTTTAAGTTAGGGTCTATATACCAAGCTTTTAGTGGCTCTGGCATAGTTCGAGGTTTATCGCTTAATTCAGTCTCTATTCTAGACAAACCGGTTTTTGGCTTAAGGCTTAAAGATTTGGTAGATTCTGAGTCAAATTGTTTTTTCAGAATTCGCTTTAATTTAGCAGCATTTTCAGTAACAGCTGTTTCCCAATCTTTTGCATTATCCTTTTGCTTAGAAAAACCACTGCGTAAATTAGGTAAATCACCAATAGCCTGTTCTACAGTAACTTGGTGTTCGCATAGTTTTAGTGTTTCCGGGGTTGCTTTAATATCCTCACGTACACCAAGTAAAATCACACGATGCCTAGCTTGAGGTATCCCGTATTGCTCACAACGAATTAGGAAATCAGCAGAGTCTTTGTATTGTGGGTTTTCCGGGTTTTCGGCATCAACGACTAATGAATAGATTTTATATTTTGGAATCTTTTTATGTTTTGTTACTGAGCCAGGGCTGCGCAAATCTTCTACTATTTGTGGAAACATTACTTGGCCATTTACTTTTGCCGTAAGTATTCCTCTTACATTTTCCATCACAAAAATATCAGGCTTCGCTAGACAGATTACTTCTAAGTATTCTTTATATAAAAAATGGCGAGTATCTTCTTCTGCAACGTAACTTTTATTACCAGCATTTCTAGAACGTCCTGCAAGTGAATAAGCTTGGCATGGAGGTCCACCAATTAGTACTTTTGGCCCTTTATGCTCTTTTACAAGCTCTTTAATACGCTTGTGAATAAGCTTATTATCTTTGCCAAGCTCTTTAGCGCTATTGAGAGTTTCTTGATTGGCTTTTGTTGCAATATCGGGGTGAAGTTCAAACAACTCATCACGTGTAATTTCTCCATGCAGATAATTATAGTAATTATCTAATGGCTGAGACTTTGTTTTGAGTGAGCGAAAGAAAGCACGAGTAGTAAGAGTTTTATGGGCATGGAAATCTTTTTCAACAGAAATACCTATTTGAAAAGGCGATTTACCATCTGAGGTTTGGGCTGCTGAAATCCCTTCGCCAAGACCACCCGGGCCTGCGAATAAATCTATAACAAGAATTTCACCGTTTTCCATAACTTTACTACTAAATAATTTAATGACATAGGATGATACCAGGCTTATACATGGTCTTAAAGTTTTAAATAGTAGCACTACTACTAATAGAACAAATTAGCAGCACTAATCTAAATTTAAAGGCATTAGCCAAGGTATTCTCCCCGTGATCACACCCGAAATTAAATTAATGATGAGTAATTAACAGCATGGATGCTGTTAAAAGCGTAGCTTGGCCAAGGATGGCCTATCTAAGCTGGTTACGTTCATATCATTAATTTAAATTGAGGAATTAGTGTGATCCTCGGGGCGCCGAGAGATTCCAAAGAGAAGTCGGCGGTTACTTCTCTTTGGTTGCCATCGCCAATGCGATATTTGTAAATTATTTTAAAAGCTTCGCTTTTCGCGCGAGCAAGCTGGGCGCCTACAGCAAATTTTAAGGCCGCTGCTAAGATAACTCCCCCTTCAACTTCACCTGCAAACACATAATTAATGAGTAATTACCTCGCATGGATTCGAGGAAAGCGATGCTTGCACATGGATGTGCTTTCATCGCGTTTACGTTCATTTTAATTTAGTGTTTAAAGATAAGTGAAATTGAGGGGCACCGTGGGGTTCCAAGGGGCGGTCGGCGGTATCCGCCCCTTGGTTGCCGCCAACAATTAGGAAATAATCGAATAAAGCTTGAAAGTTAGATGAAAAGGTTAAGCTTTTTTGTTATCTGCCTCTACTTCTAGTGATGCTCTCTGTTCAGCAATCTCATTAGCATCAATTAAAATTACTTTAAAAAATTCTAATTTATCTATTGTTTTTAATATGACTATAACACCGCCATATAAACCGAATAAAAAGGCAAGTGCATATATATAAATTGTACTCCCCTCATTTTTATCAAAAAAATTACTAAATGCGAAATATAAGGTTATGCAATAGGGAATAATCCCTAGCTTTTCTATTGCACCAACTAAAAAACCTATTCTTCCTTTCGTTCTTTCAATATCGTAATTAAGTCTTCTAATTGATTGAGATAGTTCATAGCTCTGAAATGTTGAAAATTTATTTACAAGGCTTGCATGCAAGCTTATATCGTTCATTATTGGTTTAAAGAAGTCATGGCTGGGGTTTTTTAAGGCGATAAAAGTATTCATCATAAGTGTTATAAAAAGATAAATTACAGGGGTGATGAAAAATATCATTGCAGTATAAGGGTAAATATTTTCTGAAATGACAGAATAATCAATACTTGAAACAGAGGGGAATACTGCAAATATTATAAAGTAGAGGACTAAAAATTTAGCTAAAAAAGATTTCCAGCTCTTAATATTTAAACTACCGAAGAAGTTGCTCTTCAGGTGATTTTGCGATTTTAAAACATCTTCTAATTCATTAAATACTTTTTGCATGTATACAACTCCCTAGTTTGTAGTAGCTAGCTTAATGAAAATGGGTACAATAACAAGTGTTAATCAGTAAGTTACTAGTAATTAAGTACAAACGTGTGAGTTAAGTGTTAGCCGAGAGAGCAATCAAATGACGATGCTACGATATTTTCGACTTCACCTGCAAACACATAATTAATGAGTAATTACCTCGCGTGGGTTCGAGGAAAGCGATGCTTGCACATGGATGTGCGTTCATCGCGTTTACGTTCATATTAATTTAGTGTTTAAAGATAAGTGAAATTGAGGGGCGCCGTGTGATTCCAAAGAGAAGTCGGCGGTTACTTCTCTTTGGTTGCCATCGCCAACGCGATATAAGTAAATTATTTTAAAAGCTACGCTTTTCGCGCGAGCAAGCTGAGCGCCTACAGGTGTTTGGGTGAGCTTTGTAGCGTGAGTTTGAATAATGCGACATGTACCTGTTTTTAAGGTATAAAGTAAACATTATGATTATAGGAACTCATCATGGATGATTTATTAAACCAAGGTTTAAGCCTTTTATTTGTTATCGGTAGTGTTTATGTGTTAATTGGCGTTTTATTTTATAGGGTATGGTCTCACCAAAAAAATGCCAAGTTGCCAATAGACCGGAATAAATTAAAACGGGTTGCGGCGCAAACACTCAATGAGCAAGTGAATGAAAAAATAATCAGTATTATGGGATTTTTCTTCTTCGCCGTTTTAATCATTACAATGCCATTTGCTATAAAAGGCATTTCTGAAATGGTCGCAAGGGGTAAACCTAATTACATATTTATTATTCCAACGACGATATGTTTATTTTATATTGTTCGAAAGCTCTGGGTAGCAGCCAATCAATTAATAAAGCTAAAACTAGGACGTGATGCAGAATTAGCAGTTGCTTCAGAGCTTATAGAATTACAGTCACACGGTTATCAGGTATTTCATGATATACAAGCAGATGGTTTTAATATTGACCATTTAGTTGTTGGGCCAAATGGGATATTTGCTATTGAAACCAAAGGCAGACATAAACGAATAAAAGACGATACAAATTACAAAGTTAAATTTGAGAATAATCATTTAGCATTTCCTTCTTGGTTTGAAAGCAAGCCATTAGAGCAAGCTCAAAATCAAGCTAATTGGGTGAATAAATGGCTTTATGAATCAACCGGTTTTAATACTCCGGTTTTACCTGTTTTATGCTTTCCTGGTTGGTTTGTGGAACTAAAGCAGAGACCAATCTTTCCAATCGTTTCTCATAAACAAATAGTTAAAACGATCCTTTCAATGCGACAAGTTAGCTTAAATCAAGAGCAGCAGCGTGCTATTTGCTATCAAGTGGTGCAGCGAGCCTTAAACGATAGTAAGGCAATTTAAAAGCTTCGCTTTTCGCGCGAGCAAGCTGGGCGCCTACAGGTGTTTAGCTTGGCCTTATTTAAAAGCCAAAGCGCGATATGAAATCGCACCTACGGTTTTGTTGAGAGTGGTGTTTAAATTATTGTAGGTGAGGTTTTATACCTCGCTTAAAAATGGATTGTTTTTACCACAGGAAAGTGAATTACTGTTCAATGTAGCGCTTAAAAGTAATGAGGCAATTAACCATGCTATTCGCCTCATTGCATGAGGCAAATAAATAACATAGACTGGAGCTAATTACCTTTAGGACTAAAGACTATGTGGATATGGCAACAGCAAAACTGGCCAAACTTTACGTGGGATGCTGCAGCGCTTGCTCCTTTACTAAGGGAGCTTTCATATAATCAAGGTTTATTAGTAGGGCGTATGGGCGCGCAAAGTGCTCAACAAAAGCAGCAGGCCCTTGATACCTTACTTGCAAATATTATTCACTCCAGTGCGATTGAGGGTGAAAAGCTTAATGCATTTTCGGTTCGCTCTTCTCTTGCTAAAAAGCTCAATATTAATGAGCAACCTTACCCAACAACTGTGCAAAGCGATAATCTTGCAGAGATTATGCTTGATGCAATAAATAACACAGACTCACCGCTTAATTTAGAGCGAGTGCTTAATTGGCATCGCTTATTGTTTGCAGGTGAGCAAAGCTTATTTACTAAAATTGAGGGCGGGCAATTGCGTGGTGACGAGCCAATGCAAGTGGTGTCGGGGCGCTTAGATAAACCGGTATTACATTTTACGGCGCCTCCTAAAGAGCGATTAAATAAAGAGCTTTCGCTATTCTTTAACTGGTTTAACAAAACGCAAAACGATCCTCAAATAGACCCTTTTATTCGGGCAGCTATTGCACACTTATGGTTTGTAACAATACATCCACTTGAGGATGGTAATGGGCGTATTACACGCCTTATAACCGACCTGGCATTAGCGCAAGAACATGCTGAGTCAATTCGGTTTTACGCTATGTCGGTGGCTATTTTAGAAGACAGAAAAAGCTACTACGAGGTGCTTGAAGCCACTCAACGTGGAGATCTTTGTATTACAAAGTGGGTTAAATGGTTTTTATGTACGCTTAATAATGCGATACACCATACGCTTAATAATATTGAGCAAACAATTTTTAAAACCAATTACTGGGCAAGTAAAGATCAAACAAAGCTAGGTGAGCAGCAAGTAAAAGTGCTTAATAAGTTACTTGATGGCCAATTTGAACAGGGTATTAGTGCGAGTCAGTATCAAAAGGTAGCTAAGGTTAGCCGTGCAACCGCAACACGCCATTTATCGGACTTGCAAACGCTTGGATTTTTAACAAAAACCGCCGCAGGTGGGCGTAGTACACGTTACAAAATTGCCTAATGAGGCAATTACACATATTATTCGCCTCGTTGAGTGAGGCGAATAGGTATTTGAACTGTTGTAGGTGAGGTTTTATACCTCGCGGGTGTTTTTATAAGAGCAAAGCGCGATGTAAAATCGCACCTACGGGTTTGTTCAGTGCAGTGGTTTAATTATTGTAGGTGAGGTTTTATCTATGAATCTTTGTTTAGCTCTGTAATCGCTTTAATACTAAATGCGTGCATAGTTGTGTAGTGTTGCTTTTTAATGATTGTTTTAACGATACTTTGGTCAATATTTAAGTAATCGTGAACAAGAGCATTTCGTAAGCCTATAATTTTACGCCATGACAGTAGTTCTGCCTCGCTCAAAAAGCCTAAATTAGTAAGTTCGCTAAATGTTTGATAGGCGTTGCTACTGGTACTACTTTTGTGCTGCTTTAGCCAATGCTTTGATAAACCAATACACACCTCGGTCATTAACTGTAGTAATCGCTCTGCAGCTCGGTAGTCTCTACTATTAAGTGAATCGATTTGACTGAGTTCGTCGAGTTCTTGCATATATTCGTCAATATGGCGTGTTACTTCACTTAAATAAAGTGTAATTCCGGTATCAGTCATGTTTACTCGCTATGGTTTCAAATTCGAACTGGCTATATATACGCTGCTGCTCTTTCATCGCTCTAACACTATTATTGCTTATAATTATTTTTCCATATTCAATAACGTTGAAAGCTAAATAACTTGGAATAATATTTATATCAACAATCGAAATAAGTTGTTCGTTAAGATTAAGTGCATTACTTATTTCAAGCTCAAGCTCTTTTGGCCTAAGGCGCTTATCGAACGATTCCAGATCAAAGTTTTTAAATGCTATGGCTAAGTCAATGTCACTATGAGGCTGAGCTGTCCCTTTTGCATGGGAGCCATATAGCCAAACTACATCAATGTCGGTGTTTTGATGTAAATACTCAATTATTTTTTGTATAACTTCATTTGCCACGAAAAAGTAACCATTGATAAAAACAGTAATAATAACCTATCAGTTTTATAGTGAACATTAAAACTGATATTTGTTTTATTTAATTTAAAAGCTTCGCTTTTCGCGCGAGCAAGCTGTGCGTCTACAGGTGTTTAGGCGGGCTTTGTGGTGTTTGAATTATTGTAGGTGAGGTTTTATACCTCGCATGGTGTTTTTTATAATGCCAAAGCGCGATGTAAAATCGCACCTACGGGTTTGTTCCGTGCAGTGGTTTAATTGTTGTAGGTGAGGTTTTATACCTCGCGGGTGTTTTTATAAAGCCAAAGCGCGATGTAAAATCGCACCTACGGGTTTGTTGAGTGTGGTGTTTGAGTTGTTGTAGGTGAGGTTTTATACCTCGCGGGGGTTTTTATAAAGCGAAAGCGCGATGTAAAATCGCACCTACAATTTAAAAGCTTCGCTTTTCGCGCGAGCAAGCTGAGCGCCTACAGGTGTTTAGGCGGGCTTTGTAGCGTTGATTGGGAGTTATGAGCCGTTACTAAAGAGCTAAGCGCGATGTAAAATCGCACCTACGGGTTTGTTGATTGTGGTGTTTGAATTATTGTAGGTGAGGTTTTATACCTCGCATGGTGTTTTTATAAAGCCAAAGCGCGATGTAAATTCCAGCCTACAATTTAAAAGCTTCGGTTTCCTCTTATTCCAACCGCGTTACTTTCACTTTTATTTTTCCGGCATTAGCGCCATAAAAGCGGCTTAAGTCGTTTGCAAATGGGCAAAACTCGCCAGATTTATCCATTTTAATATCGGCGCCGTTGGCTATTTCAAAAAGGTGGTCGTCGTTTTTATTTATAGCACCAATGAGTGAAAACCATTGTGCGCGAGGGAATCGTCTAAATGGTTCAAGCACAGCCATGGGGATTTCTTTTACGCCAAGTTGTACGTTATCGCGGTTCCAGCCTAATGGCGTGCACTTTATGCCATCGTCAAACCAGTATTGATTTGGGTATGGGGTAAAGCGATACGTAGCGCCTTGCTCTAGCATAAGGCCGGTTGCGTTGTATTGCTCAGAGGCAAATACCATTACATCTTGGCTTTGGTTAATGCTCAGCACATTCATGTTTTGATTAGCCAGTTCTATATGTTGGCTTAAACCAATAAAGCTAAGTGTGGTGTTGTCGTTGTAGCTAATTTTGTAATGCAGTTTTTTTAGCGATTCTGGGCGGTAACTGGTTAGCTTATTAATGCGTTCGGCTACGCTGAAGTGCACTAAAGGCTCAAGGTTGCTGGCTTCGTCATCAATTAATACATAGCACTGCCTATCTACTAATTTAAAAAATGGGTTAAACCAAAAGTAATTTTGTTGATGGCTTAATGCGAGCGGATCGGGCGTTACGGTTACGTCATCTTGTGCTACTAAGTTGCTATCGGGGAGTAGGGTTTCGTAATCTATATCGTGGCTAGTGAGTAACGATATATTAAGCGGTTGTTCTATTAACCACTCAAGTGCGTAGCGCAAGCAAATATCGGCTAGGCCATCGCGGTAGTAACCGCCGCCAATGTCTGAATGCGCTCCTGCAAACCATAGCTCGGTAATATTGCTTTGATGGTTCATGAGTGTGGGTTCAAACGCACGGCGTTTTTCATCAAGGGCTACGCAGTGCAGCGCGTGAGTAATGTTGTTGGCAATGGTGTGGTTTTCAAAAATAACGTGCTCTGCGCCACGTGTGGCTTTACTTACTTTTGATAAGCCAATAGAGGCGACGGTATCAAACACACATACGTAAACATTATCAGCAATTAAAGGCTCTAGGATTTTGGCAAAACGCCTAGCAAGTGCACCGCCTCGGCTAAAACCCGTTAGCAGTATGGTATCGCCTATTAGGTAGTGAGCTTTAAAGTCGCTTAATGCTTGATTTAAAATACTGGCTACGTCGTCACCACGAGGTGCAAGGGTTTGGTTTAAAATGCGTTTAAGGCGGCTGCCTTTAGTGCCAATACCTTGATAATAAAAACTGAGTTGGTTAGCAAAAGGAGTAATGGGGGAGTCTTCTAATTTACCGCCAAGCAGTAAATGCAATTTTAGAATGTTGGTAATATTAGAGTCTTCTTTAAAATGCTCTGAGCTAAATTGCTCTGCATCACGGGGCTCGTTTCCTGTGCCGTCAAAGTTAAAAATTAGCGTTTTACCCGTCATAACCCAATTTCCTTAGTTGTTTTAAATACTCTACACAGACAATGTTAAATATTAAAGACAATATTTTGGTTAGTAACAAATACGCCAACTAATTTGTTGGCGTATTAAAAGTGCGGGTTATAGGTTATTAAAAGTATAGTGATTTAGCTGCGTGCCCTCTGCGGGTTTTAATGCGGGGTTTAACTTAATTAATTGCTCGTAAACCTCAGGATAAAACGTTTTTAATCGTGCTGCGCGAGAAAGGTGATTCGGTTCAATTTTTTCAACAAGCTGTAAGGCTAAAGGAATCATTGGGCTTAACTCCCCTTTGGTGTAGCTTTGCTCAAGCGCTAAGTCGAGTATATCTACGCCTAATTTTTCTGAATCAGCGGGTATTTTATTGTCAATTAGAAATTGTACTACCTCGACAGAAGACGATGCAGCTTGTACATAAACGTCGCGCCCATACGTATCGGTAATCGAAAAATCAAAACCAGCTTGTTTAAGCTTTTGCCATTGACTAAGAGGAAAACGACTTAATCTTGCTAAATCACTCGGTGGCTTAGGTTCAACTCGGCTTTGCCAGATCGCTATAAAGTCATGAGGCTCTAATAGTAGGAATGAAAAAAGTGTATCGGTTTCTGTTTGAGTTAATGGTGTACTAAGGCTGTACTCATAAGCTTTTTGGTAATCTTTTTTAGACAAATATTGGCTGAACGCGTTATGACTTCTATCGTTTGAAAGCTGATTGCTTAGTATACTCCACCAGTAATTAACTAATACGGGGTCTTGTTCTTGTAAAACATATTCGAAGTTATTACCTTGCTCTTTTTTTACCTCTAGCACCGTATTATATGCTCGCATAGTAGAGTGTAATTGTTCAGTAGCGCTTAGCTGCTGCTGTAATAGTTCACAGTTTTGTCTTTTATTATCTAGATCTTCCTTTTGTTGCTTCAAATCTACTAAAAAACGTGCAACATCAGAATTATCGGGCTCACTCACTTGGGGCAATGTGGCGTTGTCTATTTTACCAATAGGGTTAAAGTAAGCATATTGCTCAGGGTTTTCCTGGCCATTAATATAGGCGCCTTGCTGGTAAATAAAATCACTTACAAAAGAAACTCCTTTGCTATTTAGAGCGTCACTAGCATTGCGGCTATGAGCTTTATAGCCCTGCTCTGTAAGGTAGTTTAACATTTGAGTATGCTTTGCATCTAAGGGGGCTAGCGTTAAGTTACCACTTTTAGGCAGGCTTACTATTGCAACGTCTAAACCCGTAAATAAGCCTGGCTGATTGGTTGGTGTTACGCCTAGTTGCTGCAGTGCTTTTACAAGCGGTAAATTAAACTGGCTTACGGCAATATCAGCCATGTTATATAAAACAGAATTTTCTTCGTACAGCGGCATAGCATCCAGTGCCGGTACCTGCTTCATAAGCGCAAAAATATACTCATTAGGAATGTTGTTTTTAATCGCAGTAGCTACTTCATTTACTGTAAATTGATTAGATGAAATTGCCTGCTCAAACTCTTTTGGCGTAAATTTATTTGCATTAAGCACAAACAATGTAGCCGGAGAAATAACCTCACTGCCTTCAAGTTTAATAAACGTTTTAGAATAAGTGGTAAATGTATCTGTGTTGTTTAATAAAGCATAAAGGGTTTCTTTTTGTACATTTTCATCAAGGGGTACACTCAGAGTAAGTCCTGGAGGGCTATGCTTATTATCTCCAAGCTGTTGAATCATTTCTTTTACTTTATCATTGGTAAAGCCTTTAATTGCCTCAATGCCTTGCCAATTAGCTAATTCGTTTAAAGAGCTAGTAATATTAAGCTGCTGTTTTTGCTCAGCCACTATGGCATCTCTTAAAAAGGCAATGTATTGACGCTTATTGATTTCTGATAGGTTTGCATACTTTAAAATCGTAGGGACCGACGTCCCTTTTTTAAGCTCACTCACAAAAAATGAAACAAGCGATTGGTTTAAATTATTTATTTTTATATGTTGTTGCTGTGATTGATCTCTGCAAAGGCGAATATCTTTTTTTAGATCTGTGACTATTCGTAGCGGGGTGCCTTCTGCAGGCTGCTTTTTATTAACTAAGTTAGGCTCAGTGGCATTTGGTGCAGCCACGTTGGGCTGCTCTACAGCGGCTGTGTTAGGCTGGTTTTTAAATAGATATACTGCCAAAGCCGCTATAATTATAAGTCCGAGAAGTAGCTTTTTCATAACCGCCAATCCTTTGATGTTATTAAAATATTCTCACATCGTACTACTTTAGGTACGCAAAGTGCAAAAAAGCTTTAAGAGATAATACTTATTAACTCTTAAAGCTTTTTTGTGGTTTTGTGAGCGTACTTAATTTATTAGTGCAACTTCATTTTAGGGCGCACTACACGCAGCACTTTTTCGCTTATCCATAATGCAAAGGTTTTTGCGCTACCGTGTATGGCGCGTTGGTGCATACGGTATAAAGATATATACATAAAGCGGGCAATTTTACCTTCAATAAAAAAGGTATTGCTGGTTAGGTTGCCCATTAAATTACCTACAGTGCTGTAGCTTGATAAGTTAACAAGTGAGCCATGGTCGCTGTATTTAAAGCCGCGCAGTGGTTGCTGCTTTAGCGTTGCGATTAGATTTTTTTCGACGCACTGCGCCATTTGATGCGCCGATTGTGCGCGTGGTGGTACTTG
Source organism: Pseudoalteromonas sp. LC2018020214 (assembly GCF_016598755.1). Taxonomy (NCBI): domain Bacteria; kingdom Pseudomonadati; phylum Pseudomonadota; class Gammaproteobacteria; order Alteromonadales; family Pseudoalteromonadaceae; genus Pseudoalteromonas; species Pseudoalteromonas sp. LC2018020214. Next base: position 725,577 of record NZ_CP066805.1, on the reverse strand, counting down.
CTTGCCGTCGGCTTGGGTAAATGCGCAGCAATCGCCTAATACAAAAATGCTTTCGTCTACGGTGCTTTGTAAAAACTCGTTTACTTGAATTTGGTTGCTACGCGTCAGCTCAAAAATACCTAAGTCTTTAATAAAATCAGGTGCTTTTACGCCTGCTGCCCACACCATAATATCGGCATCAATGTGTTCTTCGTCTTTGGTGATAAAGCCTTGTGCGGTGCCTTCTTTTACTTGTGTTTGCTCGCGCACGTTTACGCCAAGTTTTAATAGCTCACGTTTAGCACTTACGGCAATACGCTCTGGTAATGCTGGTAAAATACGTGGTCCGGCTTCTATTAAATGAATATGCAAACGCTTAGACGACATATTTGTTAAGCCATAAAGCTTTAATAGTTCAGACACATGGTAAAGCTCAGCTGAGAGCTCAACACCGGTAGCACCGCCGCCTACAATGGCAATATTAAGTGATTGCTGTTGGTTATCGTCTTGATGAAGGCGTGTAAAGCTATCTAGTAATGAATGCTGAAAGCGCTCTGCTTGTTGGTTTGAGTCTAAAAAGTAGCAGTGATCTTTTATACCTGGGGTATTAAAGTCGTTACTTACGCTGCCAATGGCAATTACTAGGTGGTCGTAGCGCACGGTGCGCTCGGGTAAAATTGTGTGGCCTAGCTCGTCTAAAAGTGGTGCAAGGGTAACTGTTTTATTGCTTTGATCTATATTGCAAAAAGTACCAAGTTGAAAGTTATAGTGGTGTTTTGCAGCATGGGCTGAATACACAACGCCATCTAAATCGGGGTCAATAGAGCCTGTCGCTACTTCGTGCAGTAACGGCTTCCATATGTGGGTACGGTTTTTGTCTATTAGTAGAATTTCAGCTTGTTTTTTCTTTCCTAATTTATGACCTAATTGCGTTGCGAGTTCTAATCCGCCAGCACCACCGCCAATAACGACGATTTTAGGTGTAGTAATATTCATAACGTTGCCCTCAAAAATAATATACCCAAGTGATCTGTATTTTTATTAGTTTTTTAAGATGACTTGGGTATCAATAAATTATTTTGGCAACAAGCAGTTACTACTCATTTTATAGTGCTCTATTTTGCGCTTAAATAAAGGTGATGTCAGCAAAAAATGCTGAATAAAGGCATATAAGTTATACTCACTTTCTTATAGTTTAGCTGTGCAGTTAAATTGCTGTTAAATACACCGAAAAGGACATTTATGACCACGCCACTAATTCAATCACTTGAGCAGCACTTTGGTTTTAGTCAATTTAGAACAGGGCAACAACAAACTATAGAGCAGCTTTTAAATGGTCAATCGTCGTTGGCTATATTTCCGACCGGCTCTGGTAAATCGTTGTGCTATCAATTAACTGCATTGCATTTACCAAATTTAACGTTAGTGGTTTCGCCTTTGCTTGCATTGATGAAAGATCAAATTAGCTTTTTAAATAGCAAAGGTATTTACGCGGCAAGCCTTGATTCTAGCCAAGATCAAATGCAAAGCAGCACCGTAATGAATGATGTGCGAAATGGTAAAATTAAAGTATTAATGGTGTCGGTTGAGCGCTTTAAAAACGAGCGTTTTAGAGAGTTTATAAGCCAGGTTAAGCTTTCGATGTTAGTGGTAGACGAAGCGCACTGTATATCTGAATGGGGCCATAACTTTAGACCCGACTACCTTAAACTGCCACGTTACCGCGAAGAGCTTAATATTCCTTTAGTATTGCTGCTTACGGCAACGGCGACTAAAAAAGTTAAACGCGATATGGCAGAGCGATTTGCTATATCGCCTGAGTGTATTGTGCAAACGGGCTTTTACCGCGCTAATTTAGATTTAAGTGTGTTGAGCGTTAAAACCGCCGATAAAAACACCGAGCTTACCAACATTGTGCGCGCGCAAAGTGGCCCTGGTATTGTGTATGTAACGCTACAGCAAAGCGCCGAGCAAGTTGCTAATGTGCTAAGTGCACAAGGTGTGCACGCGGTGGCGTATCATGCGGGGCTTGAAGATACGCTACGCTGGCAAATTCAAGATGACTTTATGGCGGGTAAAATTAACGTAGTGGTGGCAACCATAGCCTTTGGTATGGGTGTTGATAAGTCAGATATTCGTTTTGTTATACATTACGATTTACCAAAATCGATTGAAAACTATAGCCAAGAAATTGGCCGAGCAGGGCGCGATGGCAATCCATCAAACTGCTACACCCTTGCCAATTTGGATGGACTAAATACGGTTGAAAACTTTGTATATGGCGACACCCCTGAGCTTAGCGGTATTGAATACGTAATTAACGATATTCGCCAAAGCCACCAGCAATGGGAAATGCAAGAATACAGTCTTTCAAGCGAAAGTAATATTCGCCAACTGGCACTTAAAACCTTACTTGTACAGCTTGAAATGCAAGGCGCTATAACGCCGCAATATGCCTACTACGCTGATTTTAAGTACAAATTTTTGGTTGATAAAAACGAGCTACTAAGTCAGTTTGACGAGCAACGCCAAGCATTTTTAACACAAATATTTAGCCATACCGATTTTAAAAAAATATGGGGCACGCTAAATTTTGACTCCCTTACGCAAGCCGCGCAGGTTGATCGAAAACGCGTAGTGGCAGCCCTTGATTACCTAGCCGAAAAAAACCTAATAACGCTCGAAACCAAACGTATTACCCAAGTATACAAAGTGCATAGCGAGGTTATAAATAACCCAGAACTTGCCCAGCAACTACACGACTACTTTAGTGATAAAGAACAAGCCGAAATTAAACGTATTGCTGCACTGGTACGCTTTTTTGAGCTACAAAGTTGTTTAAGCTATAACTTAGCGCGCTATTTTGACGATCAAAATGCACCACAGCAATGTGGGCATTGTAGTGTGTGTAGAGGCCATGCGGTTAAGCTTGAATACTCTATAGAGCCTGCTTATATTGACGAGCAACTTATTTATCAAAAAGTGGATGAGTTTTTAGCGCATATGGCAGACAAGGGTAATCATAATGTGGGTATTGAAACCCAATGCCGCTTTTTAGCGGGGATGAGTGTGCCGTTATTTGCGCGTAATAAAGTGCGCCAACTGAGTGGTTTTGCGCTGTGCGAGCAAATGCGTTACAGCGATATAAAAGCAAAACTACTAGCGCGTTAAATTAGTTACTGTATCCTAGTGGCTTATTCAAAAAAGTAAGCCACTATGCCTCATATTGTTATTCCTGTTGAAAATATTTCTACTACCCCAGAGCCTGTTACGTGTGCTAACTGCCAAGCCTGTTGTTGCCAATTAGAAGTGCGCATAGTAACCGACACCGGCGTGCCTTTTAACTACATTGAATACGATAAATGGGGCAGCGAAGTAATGAAACGCGCTGACGACGGTTGGTGCCAAGCACTCGACCGCAATACGCTTATGTGCTCCATTTACGAAAACCGCCCATTAGTTTGCCGCGAGTTTGAAATGGCCTCAGACGAGTGTATTACTGAGCGCGATTTAGCGGGTATATAGTCCGCTATTATTAAAGTACATAAACAACAAAGGGGCTTAAAAGCCCCTTTGTTTATTACTTACTATAAAAATTAAACTTTAAAGTAGCTAATATACTTTTTAAGCGTGTTTGAAAGGTCAGCTAATGCAACAGCTTCTTGTGCGTTACTGTTAAGCGACATGCTGGTTTCTTTAGACATACTGGCAATCTCTTCAACGCCGGTACTAATTTGCGCCACGGTGGCTACTTGGTTTGATGTTGATTCAACAATTTCAAGCACGTTACTTAATGAGTCGTTAGCTTGTTGCTGTATTTGATGCAGTAACTCGTTTGCTTCGTGAGTAAGCGTTAGGCCATTTTCTACTTGCGGTACTGTGGTTTCCATAGCTGTTACCGACGCTTGCGTGTTTTCTTGTACTTGCAAAATCATCTTTTCAATATCGCCTGTTGCATCACCAGTACGCTGGGCAAGCTGTCTTACCTCGTCAGCTACAACAGCAAAACCTCGGCCAGTTTCGCCTGCTCTTGCAGCTTCTATTGCCGCATTTAGTGCAAGCAAGTTTGTTTGATCAGAAATGCTGCGGATCACACTTAAAATATCGCCAATGTGTTTTACATGTTCTTGCAAAACATTTACTTGGGTAACTGTGGCTTTTACGGTTACAGAAATTTGCTCAATTTCGGCCGCTACTTTTTGCACTGCAATACTACCTTGCTGCGATAATTGCGCAGTTATTTTTGAGTTATCTTCTGTTTGTTTAACAGAGCCTGCAACTGCATTTATACTGCGGCTCATTTCTTCTAGGCTGCTTACTGCCGAGTTTGTATAGGTTACTTGTGCGTCAGCGGCACTAAGTGCTTGCTGCGAGCCAGACGCTACGCTTGCAGAGTGCGTAGAAAGCTCTTCAGATGAGTTAATAATGCTATCTACAATGGTTTTTAGTTTAGATTGCATCACCCCTACAGAAGCCATCATGCTATTTGGGCAGCACGACTGCACATCACCTCTTAAATCGCCTTGGGCAATAAGGGCAATTACTTCGGCGGCTTCTTGTGGTTCGCCACCTACTGACTTTCTGATCAGTTGGCTAATAACATACGCAACGCTTGCACCTATTAAAATTGCAAGCGCGGTGAGCGAAATCATCCAAATTTCAAATGAACTGGCAATATCGAGAGTATTAATAGTAGTGGTTTGATTTGCTTGCTCTTGCAGGTTTATAAATTGGTTTATAACATTTAGCCACTGGGTAAACGCAGGGCGCGCATCGGTTAATAAAATGCGTTTAGCTTCGTTTAGGTTTCCTGCATTTTTAGCGTTTATTACACCTTGAATGAAAGGCTGAGTGCGCTGCTCTATTTGATTTATTTTATTAATTAAAGCGCGCTCTTCACTATTCATATCACCCATTAGCTTAGCCATAGCGCGGCTTGACGTTTGGTAAAATGCGTTTAGCTCTCGTATGTTATTTAACACAGTACTTAAACTGCTTTGCTCGGTAATTAGCACTACGTCGCGCACAGCTATTGCTCTGTCGTGTACGCTGCCTCTGAAGTTAATTGCGTAACGTTGCTTTACCGAATTTACGTCGGTCATGTGGGTAATATTATTATTAATAAGGCTAACGCGCGAAATTCCAATAATGGTTAAAATAATCATCATTGATAAAATTACGCCAAAGCCGGTCGTTAAACGCATGTTTATGGTCATGGTTGATCCCAAGTGTGAGTCAATACGCGCAAGAGCAGCTTGTATTATTAGTGAAAATACTTAAACAATAGCAGCATTATGCCTTATTAATTAAAGTTTTATTAGCAATAAGGTAGGTGATTGTTAATTTAGTTTACAAGCGTAACTTTGGCGGGGCATATTTTACAGGTATTAAAAAAGGAGCAAAATGCTCCTTATTGTTATATAAAAATATTATATAAAGGTTTAGTCGTACTTTGCTTCTAGCTCATTAGCTGTATGAAACTTCTCATGGCTTTGTAATTGCTCGTCGTATTTAACAAGGTTTTTAAAGTGCGCTAATTGACCTGAGTTTTTAACTATTTCAACAATAAACGACATCATAAAGTCAGCGCCCGTTAGGGTATCGCCCACTAAATAACGTTTACCTTCAAGGCGGTCGTTAAAGTAGCTAATTACTTTGGCTGTTTCAGCGTCGGCATAGCCTTCTAAAAACTGTGTTTTAGCGCCGTCTTTTAGTACAAACATTTTAAGTAAAAGCGGTAAAATTGCTGAGCTTTCTGCAAAGTGCAGCCATTGCTGGTAGTCAACATATTCAGCGGTATCTACTTTTGGAGCAAATTTACCGTTGCCGTATTTAGTAATAAGGTAGTCGGTAATAGCGCCTGATTCAGCAATAATTAAACCGCCATCTTCAATTACCGGTGACTTGCCAAGTTGATGAATATGCTTTAGTTCGTCAGGTGCTAGGAAGGTGTCTTTATTACGCTGATAAGCCACAATTTCGTAGTCAACATCTAGCTCTTCTAAAAGCCAAATTATACGTTTAGAGCGGGATTTATTTAAATGGTGTAGTTTAATCATGTCAGTCCTTTTGTGGCTTGTAAGGGCTTTGCCTTACAAGCCGTATAAAATTAAAGTGGGTTATTAATTTTAACCACAGTTTTACCAAAGTTTTTACCGCATATCATATCGTTGAACGCGCCTACTGTATTTTCGATGCCTTCTACCATATGCTCACGGTATTGAATTTTTCCGTCTTCTAGCCATTTTTGCATGTCTTGTGCAAACTCGTCGTAACGGTCGCCGTAATCATCAAAAATGATAAAGCCTTGCATTTTAATACGCTTAGTAAGCAATTGACCCATTAGCATACCTAAACGGTCTGGGCCTTCTGGCAAGCTAGTTGCGTTATATTGCGATACTAAACCACACAATGGTACGCGCGCTGCGGTATTTAGTAATGGTAATACGGCGTCGAATACTTTACCGCCCACATTTTCGTAGTAAACATCAATGCCTTTATCACAGGCTTTTTCTAACTGCTCTGCAAAGTCATCAGCTTTGTGATCAATACAGGCATCAAACCCTAGTTTTTCAACGGCATGTGCACATTTTTCGCTACCACCAGCAACACCCACTACTTTACAGCCTTTAATTTTAGCTATTTGACCAACCGTTGCGCCCACTGGGCCTGTTGCTGCTGCAACAACTACGGTTTCGCCTTCTTTAGGTTGGCCAATATCAAGTAAACCCATGTAAGCAGTAAAGCCAGGCATACCCATAATACCTAATGCGTATGAAGGGTTTGCAGGCTCTTTACCTAACTGCATTAAGCCTTCGCCGTCGGTAATGGCGTAGTCTTGCCAACCTGTGTAGGCAAGTACCCATTCGCCTTCGTTAAACTTATCGTTTTTAGACTCTTCTACTTGGCACACTGTTGCGCCAACCATTACATCACCAATATTAACTGGGTCAGCGTACGACTTAGCATCGCTCATACGACCACGCATGTACGGGTCTAGCGATAGGTATATAGTACGTAGTAAAACTTCGCCGTCTTTTAATGCAGGAAGCTCTACCGTTTTTAATTTAAAGTTTTCATCTGTTGGAGCGCCATTAGGGCGTGATTCAAGAGTAAGTTGGCGACTAGTCGTAGACATAAAAGATCTCCTATTAATATAAATAAACTACTTACCGAATGTTTACGCTTTAAAAATCGTGTTCAGCTAAACAATAATGCGCGGCTAAGCAGTATGAATATGTACAATGCGTACCTTAATAAAGGAGTTTTGGGCGGGTGGTTAATAATTCAACCTTTGCGCAAATTTAATTAGAGTAATTAGTCTGCTTTGAGCTTACTAAATATATGATTGTTGTAAAATACCCCGTTTTTATAAATGGCCTGTTTAAGCACAGCCTCTTGCTCAAAGCCGCTCTTAGTAAGTGCTTTCATAGAGCCGGTATTACCAGCAAACACGGCACCAAAAATTCTGTTTAAGTGTGAGCTTGCAAACGCTTCATTGCATATAAGTTCAATAGCGAGAGTAATAATACCTTGCCCCCAATAGGCTTTATTAAGCCAATAACCAATTTCGCCATTGTGGCTGTATTCAAATTCGCCGGGAGTTATACCAATACAGCCCGCAAATTGCCCATTTACAACAATGGCCTTAATAATGCCGTTTTTTGAGCCTTGGCTTATCCACCAGTTTGCATCGGCTTGCGTATACGGAAACGGAATTTTTGACGATAAATAACGCGTTACTTGTTCATCATTTAAGGTGTTAATAATAAAAGGCGCGTCTTGGGCTTTAAATTCTCTGAGGGTGATCATATTTTTTCATAAATTTTTAGTATGCACACTAACTTAACAATCATTTAAGAGTTAAACAATCAGAACCTAAATTAAACGCTTTACGGCTATTACTTTGTTTTAAAGTCCTCTAATATAAGCAAAATATTACACCTATTTTAGATGCCACTATGCACCCTCACATTAAAGCGCTTTATAACAGCGCCCTAAAACCAAGCCGTTTAATTATTGGTTTAATGAGCGGCACCTCGTTGGACGGGCTTGATGTTGCACTGTGTAAAGTAACGGGCGCAGGCTTAAATACACACATTGAGGTTTTAAATTTTACCACCGTTGACTACAACGACGATTATAAAACTAAAATAAAGCAGGTATTTGCCAAAAGAGAGTGTGATTTAGAGCTTGTAACTTTACTGCACCCGTGGGTAGGTAAACTCCATGGCAATATGGTTAATCAGTGCTTAGCTAAGTGGAATATAAACCCAGCAAGTATTGATGTAATAGCAAGCCACGGGCAAACCATTTACCACTGCCCGCAGTCGCAGCATAACCACAAAAGCTTTACTAATGGCACCTTACAAATTGGCGATAGCGACCAAATAGCCGTTACTACCGGCATTACAACCATTGGTGACTTTAGGCAAAAACACATAGCCGCAGGAGGCGAGGGCGCACCACTTGCTGTGTATGGCGATTATTTGTATTTTTCGAGCGCTGTGGAGAGTCGGATTTTGCTAAATATGGGCGGCATAGCTAACTTAACGTTTTTACGCAAAAATGGTGATGCAAACGGTGTGTTTAGCTCCGACATTGGCCCCGGTAATACCATTATGGATGCCTACGTACAGCAGCATTTTATAGGACTACATTATGACGATGGCGCAAAAATAGCAAAAGCAGGCAAGGTAAATACGCCATTATTGAATGCATTATGTAATAACGCGTTTTTTAAACTCCCAATGCCTAAAACCACAGGGCCTGAGGTATTTAACTTAGCGTATTTAAACGCCGCACAGCAACTTACAAATACTCACCATTTAGGCCATGAAGATATAATGGCCACCTTAAATACCTTTACTGCAACCGTTATAGCAAATGCATTAAACGAGTGTGCAGAGCGCGCACAAAATTGTGTGGTGTATGCAAGTGGTGGCGGTATTCATAATCCGTTACTAATGGCGCAACTTACAGCGCTTTGTCCACGTATTAAGGCGTTTAAAAATACTGACGATTTAGGTATAAATCCCGACGCAAAAGAGGCCGTGTTATTTGCTATTTTAGCAAACGAATGTCTAGCAGGAGAGCAGCAACACCTAAGTAATACTGCACAAGGTATCGCGGGAGTCACTATGGGTAAAGTAAGTTTTGCAGACTAATAACTTATAAGTCGCGTAATTTAAGTGCAGTCAGCACTAAAACAGCGATAAAAACGTAGAACCCATACTTGCAAAGTAGCTACGAACGCCCTGTGACTTGGTATGTTCAGTTTTTATTTGCTCAGGAATATAGCCTTGCTCAAATGCTTTAATGTACACATCGAGTTGCTGGCTTTCTTTTAAGGTCGTGTTTTTTCCGTGCAGCATCATTTGCACTACAAAACACTGGCTTTGTGTAATGTTACTTAAAGTAAGATTTACAGTACCAGATTCAAGGTCTGCATTGCTCAGCGTTTTTTCAGTAAAATACTGCGCCCCACGTGCACTGGGCTGCGTTGCACTTAGTGAAATAACATCGCTCTCATTTGCGCCATCAGGCAACACACACTGCAGCGTAATGTTATGCGCAGCATTGGCTTTTAGCGATAGCTTTTCATATTCCATAGCGTGGCTCATCGCCGCAGACATAGAATCATCAAATGATTGCAGTGCAAATGTTAGTTGCACTAAGGGTGTACTCATCTTACTTAATCTTCTTGAGTCTATTCATTTATCGGATAGAGATTATCGCGGATCAAAGTTACAGATTTATGACTAATTGCATTATTTAGTACAATTATTGAGTAGTTTGATCAAAGAGGATCTTTTTGTTCTTTCTCATCCAACTTTGGAATGGTTTGTCACACATCTGGAATGAAGAACCATATGTGGCAGGGGCTGTAGGGACGGAGATCCTATTCCTTATTTGGGTTTTTCTCATGGTGTTCTTTTCATTGGGAGCAGAATTTTGTTGTTAGGCTTAAACTAATTAAAACATCAAAAATACTTTCCCCTTTTTTACATGTTTAAATAAGTTACATTGTGCATAATGTTTATACTTGGCAATAGCTTGCACTATTTGCTATTAATATAAGTTCCTTAATTAAGAATATTTTCGCGCTAAAATAGCGAAAGTGTCCTCTGATAAAGTTGTTAGCATTACAAGGAAGTTTATGTCTATTTGCCCTAATTGTACTAAAAACATCAAACCTTTCAGTTTGTCTTTTTCCGTATTTCCATTTTATTTTAAGTGTGCTGACTGTAATGTAAGATTGAAGTTGGTCAGTTCAAAATTATTTTGGGCTACATTTTTGCTTTATTCAATGATAATAATTGCATCAATAAATTATATCCCTTTACTCCGCGAGTATAATTTAGGAGTTATTATTGCCGTTTCAGGATGGTTTTTTGTTTATTATAAGATCTCACTTTATATACTCAGAAATGAAAATATTGATTTTTATCAGTAGCATAATGCTAACAGGACGTTCAAACGGACACATACAGCTGGCTGTGCTCGTTCCTCACAAATTATAGCCAGCGTTATTTAGCCACTTCTTAAAGTGGTGTTATAGCTCAAGGTAGGGTATGCGTAAACTCCTAATTTTTTTATTATTTTCTGTACCAAGTTATGCAACTAGTGTTTTCTATGAATTTATTGAATTGAAAAGTAGTGATTTCAAAAACTAAATATTTTTGCTTCGAACGGGAGTCGTTCAACGGAAATCCATGAATTTTTTGTGCATGCACCAAATTCATTGAACGGAAACAAGCTGCAATCGGTTTCTTTAGAGTTATGGCAGGATCAACAAATGCTTTTTGCATCTTCGTCTGAGTTTTCTATTTACAACGAGGGAAGTCGCTCTGCTTTTCCTGTATCTTTAAAGGTAGATACAGGGATAAGAGTTAAAGCAACGTTATGCTATGCCCATAAATGTTTAGACATAAATTCTATTAGTACTTTACCAATTAAAGATGCCGAGTAAATTGAGTTATGACAAGCGCCTAAACTCTGACAATGTTATGTTGTCATGGTTTGGCAAATAGCGCAAAAACCATGCCAAGACATTGCTTGTCATGCGGGCGTTATCAATGTCCGCTGCTGGCACATTAGCGAAGTTTGTAAGAGTACACCGATCAAATTAATTATATCTCTAAATGTTTTAATGTACTTGAGTGTTTAGCAAAGTACAGGAAGTCCAGTTAGATAAAAATAGTTGTTGAAAATATAAAAGGAATTAAAAATGAAAAACGTAAATCCATGGCTTATATCTGCTCTTATTTTAGCTTTATTAACTAGTGTTTTTAGGATCTGGTTTGGTAACACTATGATCGGCTTTTTTATTGCACTAATACTTTCTTTAGCATGTATACCTTTAATAAAAGCAGTGCAGGGGAAAGGCAATATAAAAGGTGACTAAATCGATTTTCTTATTTCATAGTTAAACTTTCTAAAAGCCGAACTAAGGCATTTAAGTTATTAGCATGATCTTCTTAATACCACGCTTTTGTGGGATGATTATCAGTCTGATAGGTTACCTTCATAGAGTTTGTATTGTTTATAAAAGCTCTATATGAATAGCCCCTGTGCTAAACGCAAAAAAACAGATACCTAATTAGCATCTGCTTTTTAATTTTTAACGAAGAATATTTAGTTAAGCTTGAAATAAAGGGGTCACCCATTAGAAAGTTCCGGTCAAGTAGGCAGCTGTGTTTCCTTGATCTTTTTATTCAAAAACCAAGTGTTCTTATCATTTAAACTCATTTTAAATATGGCTACGCACCCAGTAATGACGTCGATTGGTGTGAATATGCACCAGTCACCCATATGAATTTAGGCAGTTTAATTAAGCATTATTGATGATTAATTAAGGCCCTTGGCTTTCGCCTCAGTCATCGTTTAGTACCAATGTCAGTCCAGTTACTAGCTGGTGTACTTTTGTTTGATCAGGGGTAAAACCATTTTTTAGCAGATGCTCTTTTAACTGTTCAAACTGGTCCCAGTTTTGGACTTGTATACCAAAATCAATATCTCTTGTACCTCGCTCAATTGCAGCACCGTAGCCATGGTGGAGTATAATGTCTCTGGCGGTAGCACCTATGACTAGGTAAGGGATCCCTAATGCTTCAGTATGGGCGTTTATTTTTTGATAAAGGCCAACTAACCCTCGTGGTAATTTACCAACAACATTAAGCGATGTGCTTTTCATAAAACCTCGTTGCAGCATCTATGTTTCTTGTGTCTCTACTAGCTAATAAATTAGCATAAATTAAATACGGGTGTGCTAAATGAGTCTTTGACCCAACAAGTTTTTCTATAGCTAAAAATGGCTCCACTAAAACTACTTTTGTTACTGCATCGTTTATATTATCTTCTGCTTTTACTTTTCGTAATCGTGCAGTTTTTAAAATGACTTTTTTATGTTCAGGGCTTACGTAAATTAGATAATTTTTTGTATTTAAATAATCATCATATTGTTGAACAGCATATTCGCCTCCCCATATGGCATTTACATTATTTAGTTCAAGTTTTTGTAGTAGCTCCGTGTTATCAGTAGTGAAGACTTCTTGTTTTAATTTAGCTTCAACAGTTACAGGATAAGCGTCTAACCACTTCTCTAGTAAAGCTTTTGAATTGTTGATTGTTTTAGTGTGTTGGTCTTTTTGAACTATAAACTCTTGATATATTAAATCGTCAATTACTTGTTTAACCGTTCCCAGTGCAACTTCGGCCATCTTTGCAATTGTGCGCATGGGTTTATTTACCAGCTCCGGTTGCACTAAAAACATAAATACTACTTTCATACCCTTGGGTTGAAATGCCTTACCTAATTGTTTGGCTAAGGCTATTTCATTGTGGGCTTTTTCGGGCTTATTTCCCTGAATATCAATATAAATTGGGGAGCAATTAATATACGTGTTACCAACTCGGTCTATAAAGGATGTATTTTGCTCCTTTAATAGAGCTGCTTGATTAGGGTTGATGTACTCAGTAATTAATAGGGCATTGGTTATCTGATTTTTTATTTTTAATTCAGCAATATACTTTTGTAAGGTGGTTATATTTAGGTGCTTTTTGCATTTAATAATTAAATTGCTTTTAACATTAGGCAAAGCGAGTTCGCCTTCAGTACACTCTTTTTTAAAAGCTTTATACTCTGCGCCTAAACTCGTCTGCAAGTTTAATTTCTCAATAGCTGCCTGTATTATCCCGTGGTCCATCATTTGTTCACTAAATTTAACTGTTCATTGTTTATGAACATAAATATAAATTGAACGCTAGTCAAGTTTAGTTCACTAATCTCAGCTGTTCATTTTTATTGAACGGCCATCATTAATGAACGAGGAGAGTGGCAAGCTCACAAGCTTAAATTGCCTTACTGTAATTAGTGGGATAAGTACCAGCCTGATAAGTTACCTTTAGAGAGTTTATAACAGCTCTATTAAAATAGCCCTGTGTTAAGCGTAACGTTTAGCACAGGGCTTTATAGTTTTAGATTAACTGGCTTAACACGCAAGCGCATTAAAACGAATATTGCAGCCTTAATGAGATTGCATTGCCCGATGTGATAGTACCGCCTGCCTCAAAGTAGTCGGCTTTAATGTAGTCGGCCATAAACTTTATATTCTTGTTTACGGTGTAGTTAACACCAAGGGCGTAGGTTTTTGCGTCTTGGTTTTCTTGCTTGAGCTTAAGTAGGCTATAGCGGCCAGTGAGCTCCCAGCCTGGCTCTGAGCTTGCGCCTAGTTTTGCGTTTTTATACTTGCGGTATCCGCCTGATAGCTGATAACCAAATTGCAAGTAGCCGCCTTCGTAATCATTGGTTGTATCTTCAATACTGGTTACTTGTGCTTGTTGCCACTCGGCCATCATGGTCAATCTGTCTTTAAGCCATAACAGCTCTATACCTTGCTGCGAGAGGTTATCGGCATTAATTTTATCGCCTTCTATTAATGAGTCGGCGGTATAAACCTCAAGTGGCTCATTTACTCTAAATTCGTTACCGTCGTACTGCCTCTCACTAAATGCGACGCCTAAGTGTAATAGGTTGGTATCTTGCTGCCATGGCACCCAGGCTACCCGCCCTGTAATAGCAGATGTTGCTTCGTCTTCGTCGGGCTGATAATAACCAAGTTGCCAATTTACTGAGGCTATGTCTCCCGATAGGCTAATACCTAAACTTCGCCCTGGCGAAAATGCTTCGCTTATCATGCTGCGTTCAAGCATTAATAAATTACGAGAGCTAGTTATTTTTTCTAGGCCAAAACCTTCTTTTTGTTGGCCTATGGTTAAATCAGCATATTTCCAGCCTGAGTATTCTAGGTAGGCGTCTTTTATTTCGGTTTCGCCATCGGCAAAGCCAAGTTGAAATTTACTTTTCCAGTCTTTGCTGATGTCTGATTTAAAACTTAGGCGAGCGCGGCGTATTTCTGAGGTACTTTCTGAGCTGCTGCTGTCGTATTGCTCCTCTAATAATGAGGTATCAAACTTGTTGTAGTCGAGCATGATATAGCCGCTTAGGTCTATATCATCGTTAATTTTGGCAAAGCTTGCGTTACTAACAAAACAACAAAGTGTTGAAAGCGCCACTGTAGAAATAGTTAGTTTAGAGGTCATGTTAGGCTACCTTTGTTTGTTTTTCGGCTAAGTAGCTCACTTTTAGTTGGGCTACATCTTTTAAAAAGTCGATGTGCTCTATGTCTACAGCAACTACGTTTAGGCCTGTGCGCAGTTTTAAATCGTTGATGAGTGTGGCTTGGTTTTGCGGGGTTATGTTTTCTATGCGCTCGTAGCAAACGCTTTGTACTTCGTAGCGTTTTACAAATATGCTTGAGTCAATTACAAAGGCAATTAAGCAAATTATGCCGTTAAGAATACTTAGCTCAATTAAGCTCATTTGCCCTACAGAGGTAAGTAAAGCAATGGCGGTAACGAGGAATAAGTAAGTCATTTCTTTAATCGAAATAGACTCAGTGCGGTACCTTAACATGGTAAATACCGCAAATAGACCAAATGCAAATTCCATCGACATATCAACGCCATGCAGCAAAAAGGTAATAATAAAAACGCCTACGCCAAATAAAATAAACGAGCCTGCCACCACTGCATTTTTACTAATACGAAAGTAACAGCCATAGCAAAGTACAGCCAGCGATAGGATGTTTACTAAAAAACGGGAAAGAAAAATAAGATCTAATTTTGTCATTTTAATTATTCTCTAAAGGTAAAAGCGGGTTAGTGCGGTTAAGGTGTTTTAAACGGGCTAAAACGGGTTTAAAGCGGTTTACTTTTAAGCGCTCGGGGTAGAGCAAAGCACAGCCAATGCAGTATTTACTAAACGAGGCCGGGAATATGTGGTGTTTGCTCATAAGCTTGTAAAATAGCGAGTGTTTTGTTTTTTTGCGTTGCTTAAGTTCGGCAATAAAAAAGCCCGGTAGGGTTATTTTGTTATCGCCTTTTGGGGTGTTGTACCACAGGTTAAAATCAAGCGTTAAGCGTTCGGCTTTTTCTTCGTTGGCTAAGGCTATTCGGTTATAGCCGCTTTGTTGGGTTACGTTTAGATGTGCAAAGCTGTTTTTCATTTGTTCTTTCATAAACGCAGTACAATGAGCTTGCTCGTTGTTTTTTTCGAGCTTGATACGTGTTTTAACCGTACGGCTTTGATTGTTTTTTAGTTTTACTTCTAGGTATTCGGTGGCGGTATCAACGTAGCGTCTTTGGCGCACTTTGTATCGATTAAGCTTACCGTTATGGTGGGCTTTGTATAAATCAAGCTCGGGCGTATCAAAGTACTGATTATAGTAAGAAAATAAACGCTTACCTCGTATATCAAGCACACGGTACTGGCCTTGTAAATGAGTTAGTAGCTCAGGTAAAAAAGACAGTGGCAGCATAAACTTGCTATCTACACGGTTCATTAAGTTGGCGTTATTAAGGTCTTTTAATCCGTAGCCTTCAAACGGGGTGAGTAGCTCGTTAATTAATGTTGATAATGGGCTATCAGCGTTTGGCTTTTCAGGTTGGGCCTGCTTATTTTTAGTGTTTATTGCAGCAAGTGCTACAGGTGCAATTGAAGTATCCTTTTCAAAAAGTTCATCCTTTAAACGTGCTTGAATTGTCATAATTTTCTCAGATTATTAAATTGCAAAGTTACAGAGTGCAGTGCCAGCGTGCTGGCACTGCATGAAGGATGGGTTGTTTATCTAGAGCAAAAGCCGCTGCCGTCGCCGGCTGAGGGCAATGTGCCATCAAGCTGCGCTGCCATATTTGCTACGCGGTACTGCATAAACGACGTTAAACCGTAAAACTGCCCCGTAGTAGAGGTTAGGTTTTGCTCAAAGTAATCTGAGCCGTAAAAACTAGTGGGGTCGTTTTGTACGTGCTCACGGATTAAGTCGGCTATTTCATTTACGCGGGCGCTAAATGTGTCGCTTGAAAGTGAGCCATTAATAAGTTGCGTTAAGTAACTGTGGTAAACATCAAGGTTGCTTTGCTCGGCAAATACATTAGCGATTAACGGGCGCTCATTTAATGCGCCGCTTACTGGCTCATCAATGTAGAGCTCTCTTACATCTACACCATTACAATTCATGTTAAAGGTGCCAAATGACTCGTTAAAATCCCATGGCAAAATGCTAAATACGCCATCGTCATCGTAAATATAATAGTTATGAGCAAGCGTACCGTGGTAGCTATCTAAATTAGAAAACGAAGTGCTAACCGACATATATCGTAAAAGTGTATCTACCTCTATGGCGCTGGTTTCGCCGTCATCGAGCGATTCTACAAAGTTAATAAATGCGCCGTTATCGGTGGTGTCTTCGTTAGTTTGTAAGTTTATGTCGGTGTAGCTTTGTATGTCGTCACCTAGCCATAATAAATCGCTGCCTGTGCCATCTGGCTTGTATAAATCGCCGTTACTGTTGGCAAAGTGTTTTTCTAAAAACTCACCATCTATGGCTTCTACCATTAAGTACAAACCAAATAGTTCGCCGTTTACATAAAAGTTAACGTAAGCATGCTCAGGCGTTGGTACGCCCATTTCATCCATTAGGTCGTAGGCAATTACTTCACGCATGTACGACGGGTCGTTAAACGAGTTTTGCAGTGTGAATTTTTTTAGCCCAAAAAACTTTTGGCCCGACACGTATTCGTTAATATCGACCTTAAAGCTGTATCGGTCACTGCTAGAGTTGGCAACACTGCTTAAGCTTGAGCCGCCTTTAGTGCGAATAGCCACGCTATCGAGTGTTACTCCATTAAAAGTAATTGCAGTTTCGTGATATTCCTCATCAAGTGGGTTATCTAGAATGTCTTGCCAGTTTTCGTCGGTAATTGTAATAGAAAGCGTATTAACAGCTGTGGGTGTAAATGCGGTTGCAACGGTATTCTCACTACCTGGAGTAGGGGTTAAAAACGCATGAGTAAAGTCGGTGCTGTTGCTTAGGCCGTAACTAAAGCCTGTGGCTACATCGCTTTCGTCCCAATCAATGTAGTCAATTACTTCATCGTTGAGTATTAAGCTTAACTCGTCTTCTTTACCTAGTTTAAAGGGGACGTAGTAAGTGCCTGGATCTTCATCGGTGGCATAAATAGTAATGTATTGGCCTGCGTATAAATCTATATCGGGTAGGGTTACTGGGTCTATGTCGTCGCTTTCATCAATAACTTGGTAGTTTGCTAAGTTAATAGTATTTTCGCTGTTATTGTATAGCTCAAACCAGTCGTTACCATCGTCTGTGGCGCTTGCCACCACTTCGTTAATAACGAGTGGTCCGTGAGTTGCTTTGCTATTTTGACTAAGCTCTGTTGGAGTTAATACCGCTGTTGCATCGCTGCCATCTGGGTAGCGGCCATAGCTGTAACCACTCAAGGCTTGGCCTTTTTTCCACGATAACTGCTCTATAATTACATTGTTACTGTAAAGGCTTACGGTATCGCTTGAGCCTAATTTAAACGCTACGCTTGGGAGGTCGCCTAAATCATCGGTGCTGGCGTAAATGCGATAAAACTCTCCGGGCGCTAAAGTAATGTCGGGTAGGGCAAATTGCTCGTTATTGTCATCACTTAGTGTGTAGTCAGCTAAATAAACATCGCTACTGCTTGTTACATAAAGCTCTATCCAGTCCTCAGAGCCGCTGCTGTCTTTTGCTACTACTTCGTTTATACGAAGTGGTGCATCTTCAGCAATTAGCGTGGTAACAAGTGTTGAGGTGTCGGCTGTTTGGTTAGCTGCGCCCTGTGTTGGTGTTAATGTTTGCGCGGTGCCGGTGCCATCGGTGTATAAACCGTAGCTAAAACCTTCAGCGGCTTCGCCTTCTTCCCAATCAAGTACAGACACCGCAGTGCCATTTTCATAAAGCGTAACAGCGTCGTCGCTACCTAGTTTAAAGGTAACGTAATAACCGTTGTCGGGCGGTGTGTCGGTTTCATCAATGGCTTGAATAACAATAAACTCACCTTGCGAAAGCGCTACTGCAGGTAATGCTTGAGGCTCTCTGTCGGCGTTATCATCAACAAGTGAAAATACCGACAAATCGGCTATATCTTCAGTGGCATATAGCTCAATCCAATCGTAGGAGGTATCACTTGGGCTTGCGACAATTTCATTTATAACTAAGCTAGTTGACGTGATTGTTGATGATGAATCAGTACTTTGCTCTGTGCTAGTGTCGGTAGTTTGCTCAGCACCGCCGCAGCCATACAATAATGTAGTAGAGGCAATAACTGAATAAAATATAAAAGGTTTTATATTCATGTAGGCACGCTTATTATCTTATTAAAGTGGATAAACTATAAGAATAAAAGGTGCAAACAATGTGTAAACATTCAGTAAATTACGTTTTTGTGATGGTTTTATGACAGGCTTTTAAGGACGCGTTAACTGCAAACCTAGCAATAGTAGAGTGCGTATATTTAAACGTAAAAAGCAGATACCTAATTAGCATCTGCTTTTTAATTTTTAACGAAGAATATTTAATTAAGCTTGAGGTTTAATTAAGTACTTTTCGCCGGTGGCTTGTTTAGAATAAGCCGCGATTGACTGTAAATGTAATACCTCAGCTAATGACACTTCGTGCGTGTAGTTGCTCGCAAATGTAGTGGTGATTTCATCAGCAACGCGTTTGCGCATTTTCATTACTGTATCTGTGCCTAATTTACCTAAGGCATTAAATAACAAGAACCCGTTTACAGCCCATGCAAAACCAAAGTTACGGTTTAATGTAATAGGGCCGCGGTCTAGTGCACCATAAATATACACTTGTTTAAATGTATCAGAGCCATAAATTGTGTGCTCTTTCATATCGCGCGCAGCTGCAACTTCCATACAGTTAAGAATGTCACTTGTTAGTTGGCCGCCACCAATAGGGTCAAACGCTATAGTTGCACCAGTTTCGATTATTGCAGCAGTTAGGTCAGCAAGAAAAGTGTCGCTGCTTGAGTTAACAATATATTTTGCACCCATATCGCGCAGTAATTTTTCTTGTTCTGGTTTGCGAACAATATTAATTAAATCAACGCCATCGGCAATACAAATACGGTTTAGCATTTGGCCAAGGTTAGAAGCCGCTGCGGCGTGAATAATGGCTTTATGGCCTTCAGCGCGCATGGTTTCTACCATTGCTAGTGCGGTAAGTGGGTTAACAAAAGATGATGCACCTTCTTTAGCGGTAGTCCCTTCTTTTAGCTCTAGGCAACTTTGTACATTGGCACATATAAATTGACGATACGTACCGCCGCCAATTACTGCAACGGTTTTACCCATTAATGCTTGTGCGGCTGGTGATGAGCCTGCTGCTACTACGGTGCCTGCGCCTTCATTACCTACGGGCGTTGCTTTTCCAACACGGGTTTTAAGTGATGGCATAAATTGAGCTGGAACATCGGCAGTAATTACTGGGTCTTCATCAGTACCCGATTGTTTTGCAGTAGACATATCAGCTGCGCTGAATAAAACGCCTAAGTCTGATGGGTTTAATGGTGCAGCTTCAATGCGAATAACCACTTCATCGGCATTCGGCTTTGGCATCTCGATGTTTTTTAAGGCAAGTGTAAGTTTATTGTCTTCGCTGATAGTTGAAGTAAGTTGGATATTTTTATCTGTCATAGGTGTCTCCTGCAAAGAATTAAATTTGTTAAGCCAATAGCATTATTGTATTGGCGATACAGTCTTAGTAATTAAAAATTAGAATAGATACTTTTATAGCTACGCATTATTTAGCGTTTGCTGCTTGAATTTGCGCTTTCACTTTTTGCATAAATTCAGCCATATTTGATTGGCGATCGGCCTCTATGCTTTGAGCAATGGCTAATTGGCTCATTGATTCGTTCCACTCTTTCATGCCGGGTACTTGTGCAAGTACATCCCAATCAAGCTGGCTTGAGCCAAAGGCGCTAACAATGGTGTTTACGTAATAAACGTAAATGTCTGCCATTGTAAATTGCTCGCCTGCAATCCAAGGTGAAAACTTACACACGCTACTCAAAGCGGTTACACCACGCGTTAATACTTGGCGTACTTCGGCTTTAGTTGTGTCGGGTACTTCAGCGCCTGAAAATACATAAGGGATAAACCGTCTGCTTGGCAGTTCAAAATAAAGCTCTGCCATTTTCATAATTTGACGTACAACTGCGCGCTCACCTGCATCTGTAGGATATAGCGGGGTTTGTGGGTACGACTCTTCAATAAAGTCGCAAATAACACTCGACTCAGAAATATTAAGGCCATTAGCTGTTGTGATTGCAGGCACTTTGCCTGCAGGGCTGATTGCTAGTAACTCTTCACTACCGCCGTAAACAAGGTGTTCTTTAAATGGCAGTTGTTTGTGTAAAAGTACATGTTTAACTAGGTTGTAATAGTTACTAGCAGCAAAACCGTGCAAAGTAATCATAAGTCAGCTTTCCATTATTAACGTGAAGATACTAATTGCCAAAAAATGCAATTTAAGTCCCTGTCTTTAGGTTGAGTACATTATTACTTGTTTTAATTTGCTTATATATAGGGGAAAATGCGAATCACTTTTGTCTTTAAGACAATAAAGCATTTTATTTAATGGAGAGGCGACTTGGATCAACTAAAAGCCATACGGTATTTTATTAAGGTGGTTGAAACGGGCAGTTTTACCAAAGCCGCCAAAGCTTTTGGTGTGCCGCCTTCGTCGTTGTCGAGGCGAGTTGCTGATTTAGAAAAAAGCCTGGGGGCTACGCTTTTAAAGCGTTCGACCCGCATAGTTAAATTGACCGAAGTTGGGCAAATTTACTATAACGATGTTCAGCAAATATTAAATCAGCTAGAGCAAAGCCACGAAACTGTACGCAGTTATCAAACAACACCAATGGGGCGATTATGCATAAGCTCAATGGTGAGTTTTGGTGACAAAATATTACTGCCTCTGCTTGATGAATTTAGCGCGCTATACCCTGAAATTATATTAGATGTTAGCTTAAGTGATGAGCTGTCGACACTTGGGCGTGACGATGTTGATATTGCTATTCGCGGTGGCTATGCGCCAAATGAGCGCGTGCTAGCAATAAAACTAATGGATAACGGCTTTATTCCTGTTGCGTCACCCTGCTATTTACAAAAATACGGTGTGCCCACTAATGTTATGGAATTAAAGGGCCACAGTGGCCTTTATTTTAAAACGCCAGCGGGGCCAACGCCGTGGTTATGTAAAGTGGATGAGCAATGGCACGACGTTTCTGGGCCTGCGGTCGCTATTTCAAATAACGGATCGTGGCTGGCTAAAAAAGCGTGTAATGGCGAGGGCATTTTAATGTCAACTCGGTGGGCGCTCGACTCATACCTTGAGTCTGGCCAGTTGCAAGAGCTTAAGTTTGAGCATGAATTAGCGATAAGCCAAAATGCGACTATGGCGGTTTATTTGTTGTATCAAAAGCAGCGCTATTTAGTACCAAAGGTAAAAGCGGCGGTCGACTTTTTAGTACAAAGAATAAAAGAAACAAATGAAGAGTAATGAGCGAGCAGAATAGCGCTTAAGACTCAGCTGGGTAGTAAATAAATAGAGTGGTGAATTGTCGGATGATCCGACCTACGCTTATTCGATTTAGATTTATGCTTATTTAATTTATTAATGGATTGTTTGTATAAATAATAGGTAAAAAATACCTACTTAAGCTAAAGCTTTTAATGCTGCGTCCGATAAATTACTTAATAGGGTTTAGCGATTAAGGATAATCATGGTCAACAGTACTCTTGGCAGCCAGGCTAATTTAAGCACTTTGCTGGCTCAATCAGTTAGTAACGCTACCCAAAGCTCTGTGAGTCCTTCGCTACACACCAGCAGCGACCTTCAAGCTATTAATGATTTACAAACTAACGAGTCAAAAATAACCGATGGGTTATTAAGCCAGTTAAATAATGAAACTCTTGATGAAGCACTAGCCAGTAATCAAAATGTAGAGGACGTTTTAAAGCAGCAACTTACCTCGTTGTTTACTATTTCAAGCACGCCCAGCATGCTTAACTATAAACTCTCCGATGAAGAACTCGCCCTGCGCACCGTAATAAGCTCTCAGCATGAGGGGTTATTAAAAAACGAAAACAGCACCCAATTAATTGAACGATTAAATACATCAGTTAAAAATATTCAGGGTGCTTATGCTAATACTAGCGAGATTTTATCGAGTTTAGGTCAGCTTGGGCATGAACAAAAAACGTTTTTAGCCTCAAGCCAGCAACGTGTAGAGCGCTCGCTTAATCCATACATGGAAAGCCTTAATCGCGCAAAATACGAGGATGACGATAACTACCTGTTTGAGCTCTCGGTAAAAACTAAAGAAGGTGATGTTATAAACATTACCTTTAACTCATCGCAAGGTTATGACGAAAAAACAGGTGAAGCGATAGATGGCTTTGGCATAAGTTACGAAGTTAATGGTAATTTATCTGAGGCTGAACATGGTGCTTTAACGCAGGTTATGGCGGGTGTTGGTGAAATGGCCGATGAATTTTTTAAAGTGAGTGAAAATTCATTCAACCCTCTTATAGTGCCAAACCAAACAGACATGAGTTTAGATTTTTTAGCGGACTTTAATAGTGAACAGTTAGCCGGTTTTAATGTGTCGTTTTCGACAACGCAAAATGATGCGCTTGATACTGCCCAGAACACGCTTGATTTAAGTTACTCCATTGATGAAGCATCAAACCAGCAAGCACTTGTGTTTAAAGCCGCAGGTGAGCAAAACGACATTGATTTTGCACTCGATATGTCAACCATTGGCGCTAAAGACACGCAGCAAATGCAGCAGTATTTAGCGTCGCTCGATCAAAGCCTAGAAGATAGCCGAGTAAACAGTACTGAAGATGATAAAACATCGGCGTTTGGTAAAAGTGGCGATGAGGCAATGCAACAAGGTTTTGCATTGTTTAAAGGCGCTTTTGCGAGTATGTCATCAGCGGCTGAGCGTTATAGCAATTTGGAGTCACTTGCAGAACAGCACTTTAATGACGGGCGCGCCATGGTTGCCGATTTGGTTGATAACATAATTACAAACGATGCCCGTTACCAAGGGCTTGGTAATAAAGCGCCCAATACATTGGGTGCGGGTATTTCTAAGCTCGCTGATTTTGATGCTACATTTTCTTATTCGCTGGATAACGGCGACTATCAACCTAAAAGTACAATTGAGCTAAGCCAAGCGACTGAACAAGCCCAATTAGGGGAGCTTAGCGGTGTAACGCAAAGTAAAAATGTAAGTAGCCACTTTGATTATCAATATAGTCGCCCTGATTACTACAACAAAGAAGAGAGTTATAACGTAGGTACTGCGGTAAAAAATAAAGAACTTGTGGGGCTTGATCAGTATCACGAGGTTGATGTTGATACAAAAATGTTTGAGTTTAATCCACAAACCAATCAATACGAGCTGCAAATGGCGATGCAAGAACAAACCGTTAGTAAAAGCGACATTCGCTTAATTGACGATATTTGGCTTGAAGAAAACGAAAACAGCTACAACATGAATAAAAAAGAGCGTGTTGAGAGTGACGAAAAGCAAGACGAGTTTAAAAAAACAAGCAGCCACTCTCATAATAAGTTAGTTACCCTAATTGGTGATTTAGACAAGCTAGCTGAGAATAAAAACGTAAGGCGAGAATATTTAACTAACTTATCGCAAGTTAACTTTTTTATGGATAAAAAGTAACTGTTTTGAGTTGTTCACTCCACACTCAATATTGGGTATAGTCGTTTAATACCTAAATTAATACCTAAATTAAGAGCAACCTTATGTTTAAACAATTAATTTTATTGTGCGCTTTAAGTATGCCGCTTATAAGCTGCGCTGCTACAGCGCCATTTTCGGGCGAGATAAGTACGCAAGCACTGCTAAGCGACTACGATAAATTTAACGAGCAATACAAGGCGTATACACCAACAGCACAAGACATTTCATTAATGCAAAAGCTAGAAGGCAAAGAAGTTATTGTGTTATTTGGAACGTGGTGCCACGACAGTGAGCGCGAAGTTCCAAAGCTTATTAAGTTGCTTTCTACGTCGAAAGTACAACTTGCAAGCATTGACTACGTGGCCGTAGGTTACAACAAGCAAGACGATGCAGGCATTGCACAGGCTCACGACTTACAATACACACCAACGTTTATTGTTAAACAAAATGGCAAAGAGTTGGTACGCGTAATTGAAAAGCCAACGGGTACGTTAGCGCAAGACTTAACTCAGGGTTTGTAAGGTCTATTCTTATGTTATGGCAATTCAATTAAAAGGATGTATAAAGGTTGGTTTTCTGTGATTTGTTGCTAATTATAGCCTGTCATTTAACGTCAATTAAGTAAGCGTTTTGTGAGCATCAACCCGCGATTTTATTTATAATTAATATGGATATTTATGAAGTGCAAAAAGTGTAAATCAGGAATTACCTCCCCAATTGTTAAAACGACAAATATTAACGGGACTCCAATCGCGTCATCATCTTGCCCAGTCTGCGGTGAAAATTTAGATGGTTCAAAAAGATATTGGGTTTTATTAATTATTTTACTTATCGGCATTGGTGTAGCATCAAGGTATTTTTCTTAACTCTAGTTATATTACCTACACATGTGAATGAGCAAGACTTTGGTTTTGATTATTAGTCTTTTATTTTATCCGACTGATTTAGTCTTTTACTTTAAAGTTATGTGACCTATGAAATTAATGCGAACTGAAAAAGTTCAATTGTGGTTTATGATAAATGCCAACAAATTGTATGTAGCTGCCGCTGTTTTTGGTGCTATTTTTGTCTTGATTTGGGGGGATGCTTCTCAATGGAAATACGAGGAAGATAAAAATCACTTCAGCACCATTTTTTCATCCATTGATAGCCGAATTAGTTTTGTAAGGCATGGTTATTCAGGTACCAGTTTAAGAGTTGTTGTGAATTTTGATGCCGAAGGGCTCACTCTTGATGAAATTAAAAATATAACTCCAAAATATAAATATTTGATTCTTGAGCGCATTTGCAATGATTTAGAGAGTTTGAAAGTTTTAGAAGACGGCTACTATTTTGATGTGGATTTAAGGGATACCAGCTCTGAACACATGTTTAAAAATTATTTTAATTTAATAGTAAAGCATGAAAGGTGTATCACGTAACACAATTGAGTTTTAACTTAGCTAATAGGTATTAGAAAGACTAAAGGGCTCAAATTTTGACTTTAAAGATTAAACTTTATGTAAATTTGCTACTGGTGCCTTACTACTTACAGATTGCGAGCATTATTCACTAAACAGGCTTTTTTCGAACGCTTGCGCAGCATGTGAAGACGGCCTGTCTTTATAATGCAATTGATACAGTGGCCGAGAGAGTTGCTCGTTATTTTTTTGGCTCAGGCGTGTTAATTTACCTAGCTGCACTAAATCCTCAGTAACTACATTTGGCAATAAAGCGACCCCCATACCTTGAGCGACAGCCC
Organism: Pseudoalteromonas sp. LC2018020214; assembly: GCF_016598755.1. NCBI lineage: Bacteria > Pseudomonadati > Pseudomonadota > Gammaproteobacteria > Alteromonadales > Pseudoalteromonadaceae > Pseudoalteromonas > Pseudoalteromonas sp. LC2018020214. The sequence goes on along the minus strand of NZ_CP066805.1, from coordinate 699,680 downwards.
TTGCTATTGCCTCGTTGCTGCCCAATTGCATACTGCGCTCTGCTATTACGCCATGCTCTGCTAATAACTTTACCGACATTTCTAAAGTACCCGAGCCCGGCTCGCGCAGTAGCCAAAATTGATTGTTTAACCATGCTTTTAAGTCTTTCGTGGGCTTAAAGTTACTCGGTATAACAACACTCATTAAATCGTTTTGCCAGTGCTTACTTATTATATGCGGCTCGGTAGGTGTGCCTTCAACCAGTGCTAAATCGATAGTGCATTCAAGTAAGGCAAGCTCAATTTGCGCGGTATTAGCAACTTGTACTTCTACTTTTATATGGGGGTATTGTGCGCAAAAATTGGCTAAATAGGGAGGTAGCCAATAGCTGGCAATGGTTGTACTGGTGCCTATAACGAGTGTGCCGCGCTTAAGCCCTGTGCGTGATTTAATATCTTCAATGGCGGCTTTTTCAATGGCAAAAATGCTACGTGCATGATCATACAAGGCTTGGCCACCCTCGCTTAAGGTAAGTTTTTTGCCTTTAGATGCACGCTCTATAAGTTGAATATTTAATTGGTGCTCAAGCTCTTTTAGCGCTTTAGATACAGCGGGTTGGCTTATAAAAAGCGCCTCGGCTGCGCCTGAAAAACTGCCAAGCTTTGCTACCGTATAAAACACCCTAAGTGCATGCAAGTTCATTGTGTCTCTCAAATTACATAACTTTAAGTTATCAAATCATGATTTTAATGTATTGGAGTTATATTTTGCGCTTTCTTAAAATGAAGTCAACAGTTTAACGTTGTTCAATTGAGAGAATATTATGCTTAGCGCTATTAAAAATTTGGGTATTAATACTAAGCAATACGGCGATGCGCGCTGGTGGTTAGGTATGCTGCTGGTGGCTGTTTTGGCGGGAGCATCTATTGCATTAAGTAAGTTACCCGTAATGCAAAGTGCCCAGTTTAGCTCTTTAACGATTGGTATTGTGCTTGGCATTATTGTGGGTAACAGTGTGTTTTCGCGCATTGCTACGCAAACCGATGTTGGTGTTGATTACGCTAAAAGTATATTGCTTAAAGCGGGGGTTGTGTTGTTTGGGTTTAGAATTACCTTTGCGCAAGTAGCGGACGTAGGTTGGGAAGGCTTATTAACCGATGTTGTAATGCTGTTAGGCACATTTATTTTGGCAGTGCAGCTAGGTAAGCGCGTATTTAAGCTTGATGAACAAACAACCATATTAATTGGCGCGGGTAGTTCTATTTGTGGTGCCGCTGCGGTTATGGCAACTGAGCCTGTAATAAAAGCGCAGGCGCATAAAGTATCGGTAGCTGTAGCAACGGTGGTGGTATTTGGTACGTTAAGTATGTTTGCCTACCCAATCATGTTTGATTACATGGGACTGAGTGAGCACGCTTACGGTATTTTTGTAGGCTCAACTATTCATGAAGTAGCGCAAGTGGTTGCAGCGGGCACAGCTGTAAGCGCCAATGCTGCAGATACCGCCGTTATAGAAAAAATGCTAAGGGTGATGATGCTTGCGCCATTTTTAGTGGGCTTATCGTTTTGGCAAAGTAAAAAGCATGCTAAAACAAACAATAACGTGCATGGCGGCGAGCGAAAAGCGGGTATTACAATCCCTTGGTTTGCAGTGTTATTTATTGTGGCAAGTGGTGTGCATTCACTCTCTATTATTCCTCAAGTGGCTACAAGCGCAGTTGTTTGGTTTGATAATATATTACTTACCATTGCGATGGTGGCTTTAGGTTTACGCACACATGTTGGCGCTATTCGCCAAGCGGGTATAAAACCGCTGTTATTAGCAGGCTGTTTATTTTTGTTTTTAACCTTGGGTGGTTACGCTATTAATATAGGTATTGCTGAGCTGTTTTAAACGTTACTTTGTAAAAGTTGATTGGCGGCTTAAATTGGCCAATCAACTTCGTTTAAGTTATCGAGTTGTGTACTTGCATTTTCATTACCTTGCCATTTATTAGTGTAAACAGCGTGCGGGTCAAACTGTAACGTTTGTTTTTCAATATTAAAGTGCCTACCACCACGCGGATCTACGCCTACACCTGCTATATATTGCCAATTACCCCAATTAGCGGCTACATCGTAATCAATCAGTTGCTGTTCAAAATAAGCTGCGCCGTATCGCCAATCAAGGCCAAGCTCGTTTACTAAGCAGCTTGCTGCAATTTGCCTTGCTCTATTTGATATATAACCCGTAGCATTAAGCTCATTCATAATGGCATTGACTAATGGGTAGGGTGTTGAGCCATTACACCATGCAGCAAAGCGGTTTGGCATAAATGTAGTAAGGGGTTTTGTTTGCTTTTGGCCTTTAAAGCTAAACAGGCTTTTACCTGCCTTAAGTGCATGCCATTTAAAATACTCTCGCCATAGCAATTCAAATTTAATCCAGTAAGTAGACTCGTTTGTTATTTGACTATGTTCGTACGCCTCAACTGCTTTATAAACTTGCCGCGCACTTACACAACCTAAAGCAAGCCAGGTACTAAATTTTGTGGTGTTATTAAAGCCATCAAGCTCGTTTCGAGTTATTTTATAAGTACTTGGTAGTAAACCTGAAAAGTATTGCTTTAAATGTGTTTGCGCACTTTTAAACCCGCCATGCATTACGCCATTATTTGCTATACGCTCTAAAGGTTTTTTAGCGCACAAGGTTATTGGCTGAGGGAGCAAACCGTTTGGTAATGTTGAAAGTGAAATGGGGCTAGTGGCGGCCTCTACCTTTTTACGAAACGGGGTAAAGTGTTTAGGTAATTCGCTTAAATCAAACGGTAGGTCACTTTGTTTAAAGAGCGTGTCTTGCTGCGACCCTGCAAATTTAGTATTAGGGCAATGTGCTTTGAGTAAGTTTATTTGGCATTGCTCGTACAGGCCAAATTGCTCGCTGTATACAACTTCATCAATATTTTGCTCATTAATACGCGCTTTCAAAAGCGATACAGGTTCGCCTTCAAGCACATGCAGTGTTTGCCCGCGCTCAATAAGTGCTTGTTGGAGTTCATACAAGCTTTGCATTAAAAACTGCTGTTTATGCACGCCATACGGCTTTTGTTGATAGTTATTATTTTTAAACCAGTGCGGGTTTATAACAAATACAATATCGAGCGCGCATTGCTCAGTAGCAAGATCGCTTAAAATAGGGTTGTCGTCTATTCGTAAATCGTTTTGTAGCCAATATAAAATGCGTTTGCTCATAGGTTTACTCAGGTTTTTAAACTCTAAAGCTCTACGAAGCAAAAGCGGGTAGGGATTAGTTTTGAGGTGTTTAAGAGGGTTTTAAAAAGAGGCGGCAAATAATACCGCCTCCTTTAATGTTAAATAGCCGATTTTTGTTTTGCTATCCAATCGTTTATTACGTCTTCTAATACTTCCATAGGCAGCGAGCCTTGGCCGATAACGGTGTCGTGAAAGCTGCGAATATCAAACTTAGCCCCGAGTTCTTTTTCAGCTTTTGCGCGCAGTTCGCGTATTTTTATTTCGCCCGTTTTGTACGAAAGCGCTTGGCCTGGCCATGAAATATAACGATCTATTTGATCCTCCACCGCACTTTGTGGCAAAGCAGTGTGATCTGCCAAGTAGTCAATAGCCTTTTGGCGGCTCCAACCAAAGGCATGAATACCGGTATCAACAACAAGTCTTACTGCACGCCACATTTCGTAGCCTAAACGACCAAAGTCGCTGTACGGGCTTTTATAAAAGCCGGCTTCTTTACCTAAGCGCTCTGTGTATAGTGCCCAACCTTCGCCAAATGCTGAGTGGCTAAGTGTGCGTCTAAATTCGGGTACATTTAACTCCATAGCAATAGCGTTTTGTAAATGATGCCCTGGTATTGCCTCATGTAAGCTAAGTGCTTCTAAATTATACAAAGGCTGTAGTTTAGGTGTTGAGGCTAAAAAATAAGTGCCGGGGGAACGGTTATCAGCAGGTGGCATATAAAACGCGCCGCGACTCGCTGAGCCTTTAATAGTAAAGGTATTACGCGGTAAATGATTAAAGTAGGTTGGTAACTTGCCATACATTTTTTGCGTAATAAAAGCGGTTTTTTCTAGCAGGTCTTGCGCGTCTGTTGCGTAAAATTGCTTATCGGTCGCTAAAAATTCTAAAAAATCGCTGTATGTGCCATCAAAACCTACTTCATCAATAATGTTTTGCATTTGCGTTTTTATACGCGCCACTTCTTTTAAGCCAAGCTCATGTATTTGCTTTGGTGTGGCATTGGTTGTGGTGTAATAATTAACTGCATATTTGTAATACTCAAGCCCGCCTTTAATGCTTGCAATACCCGGCTGGGCTCTACAGTTAGGCATGTAATCGTTTTCAAAAAAGTCGTAAAAATGCTGATAAGCAGGGACTACTTTTGAGCTGATTAAGGCCTTTGCTTTATTTTGGTATGTGGCTTTTTGCTCTGCTGTAAACGTGTTTGGTATACGTGTAAAGGGCTCGTAAAGGGCACTGTTTTCAGGTTGTTTAACAATATGCGCGCTAATGCTTTGGCTGTAATTTTCAAAGGTTTTGCAGTAATGAGTAAAGCCTGTTTTTATACCTTCTTTCATTAAATCAATATTTTGCTGATTAAATCGAGGGTAGTCGGCAAGGCTGATTAAAAATGCGTTGTAATCGTCGGGTGTTAAAAATGCCATGTTAGCGGGGGCTTCGGCAAAATAAGTATGCCAGCCACTTAAAAAATTAACCGGAAAATACTTATCTTGATAAAGGTAGCTTTGCTGCTCTGTTTCTCGCTCATATTTAAATAAGCGGTAGTTCATTAGCTGCTCGTTGTTGAGCGTTTTTGGGTCAATGCTGGCTAAGCTTTTTAGTACGCTGTTGTTATAAGCTTGGCGCTTTGCAATGGCTTGCTCGCTCCAATTTGGCAATGTACCGTTTGGCTTCCAGCCATCTGGATCGGTACGAAAAAATATTTTTTCAGCTTTAGCGTTTTGCCAGTGGTTATCAATAATGGTTTTTAAATCAGTGTTACTGTCGGCTAAGCTCGGTAGCGATGCAACCGCTAAGCATATAGCTAGAATACTTTTTTTAAACATAGTCATCCGTTATTGGCGAGTTTGTTATTATTTATCGCGCTTTTTTATTTTAATTTGTGCTCAATATAGTACCAAGTTAACTTAATCAATGCGCTTACTTTTATAACTAGTACCTTTTGGTTTTACTTTTTGATTGAACAAATTTCACTGCGTAACTGATTGGCGTACTAGTTTATTGTTTTATCAGCGTTTAGAATGACTAAAACTTATTATAAAAAATGACCGTCATGTTTAATAAAGTAATTACCTTAATTGATGAAGCAAACAACCAAGACCCAAATACTGAGCAGCACAATGGACAAAGCTTTCCAAAAGAAAGTTTATACGCCTTGCGCATGAGCGAAATGTTAACTCGTTTTAAACCAGATGCCGATGAACTCATGCAAATTGCAGTGCGTGCACAGCATATTCAGCGTTGGAAGTCGCCACGTAGTGATTTTGAAATGAACAAACAGGGCTATCATCAGTGGCGCAGTGCACTTTATATATTTCATGCTAGCAGCGTGGTTGCGCTCATGAAGCAAGCTGGTTACGGTGAAGCTGAGCAAAACCGAGTGTACGATGCGGTCGCTAAAAAAAATATTAAACGTAACCCAGACAGCCAATTAGTAGAAGATGTAGCAAGCCTTGTATTTATTGAGCATTATATGCTTGGGTTTGCCAATGCAAAACCAGATTACAATGAAGAAAAATGGATTGGTATTATTCGCCGTACATGGCAAAAAATGTCAGATGAAGCCCATGAGTTTGTACTTGCAGGTAATATTACATTGCCAGAGCCCCTTGTTGGGCTTATTCATAAAGCACTTGAGTAAAGTAGTGTAGCTAGGTATTAAAATAAAAAGGATTTTTAGAATGTTATGCCCACGTACAAATACCTCTCTTGAGCCGTTATTAATTGGCGGCATTACTGTTTTTACGTCAGCGCAAGGCGGCGTATTTTTTGATAACAGCCAAATTTTTAAATTTAGCTCGCCAGAGCTAAAGCATGGTCAGGTATTACTTAAGTATTTGAGTAATTATACCGAAGGTGAGGGCGAAGTCTCATCGCGAGTAAATTGCCCAAAGTGCCCAAGCATAGTGATGATGCGCCGGTATTTCTCACCGCTCAAAGTGGTTGAGATAGACGAATGCCCTGGTTGTGCAGGAATATGGCTTGATAGCGGCGAGCTGGCAAAAATACACGAAAACCATTTAACCCCCCGAGAGCGTAAGCTGTTAGCCCACGAAATGGCGACCAATCATGGGTTTATAACTATTAAGCCGCCAAAATCAAAGTATTACCCCAAAGCGCCTAAAAATGTTCAAGACACCACAGTTGAACGGCTGGTGCAATTAGCATTACTTAATTTTCAGTAATAAAAAACGGCGTACTAAAAAGTACGCCGTTTTTCTGTAATAGATTAACGCTTATGCAGTTTATTTATTACGGTTTTCTTTTGCAAACGCACGTATTTTACGTTTTTGCGAAAGCGTTACTTTATTCGTACGCCCTGCGAATGGGTTATCACCTTCTCTAAATTCAATTTTGATTGGGGTGCCCATAATTTTAAGTGCTTTACGGTAATAGTTCATCAGGTAGCGTTTGTAGCTATCTGGTAAATCGTGAACTTGGTTACCATGAATTACAATACGCGGCGGGTTATAACCACCGGCATGCGCATATTTAAGCTTAACACGACGACCACGAACAAGTGGCGGCTGGTGATCGGCTTGAGCCATATCCATAATACGGCGAAGCATTGCGGTGCTAATACGCTTAGTTGCTGACTCGTACGCTTCATCAACCGATTCAAATAAATGACCAACACCTGTACCGTGAAGTGCAGATATAAAGTGTAAGCGTGCAAAGTCAATAAAGCCTAAACGGCGATCAAGCTCTGTTTTAATACGATCTTTAACGTAGTCGTCAAGGCCATCCCATTTGTTCACGGCAATAACAAGCGAGCGGCCTGAATTAAGCGCAAAACCTAATAAGCTTAAGTCTTGATCAGAAATACCATCGCGCGCATCCACAACAAGTAAAACCACGTTACAATCTTCGATTGCTTGTAGTGTTTTAATTACTGAGAACTTTTCAACTACGTCACTTACTTTTTTACGCTTACGAACACCGGCTGTGTCAATTAACACATACTCTTTGTCGTTACGCGTCATCGGAATATAAATAGAATCACGCGTTGTACCTGGCATATCGTATACAATTACACGCTCTTCACCCAATATGCGGTTTGTAAGTGTTGACTTACCAACGTTAGGACGACCAATAATCGCAAGCTTTACAGGTTTGTCTGCAAATGCTTGATGATCGGTATCATCACCTTCGCCTTCTTCGTAAAGGTCGATTAGTTCTTCGTCATCACCTGTTACTTCTTCATCTTGAGCAGCTAGTTCAGCAATAAGCGGCTGAAGTGTTTGTTCAAGTAATAGGGTAATACCACGGCCATGTGCAGCTGCAATATGATGTATTTCACCTAATGATAATTGGTAAAATTCAGCACAGTTTGAATCTGCATCTATGCCGTCGGTTTTGTTGGCAACAACAAAGCACTTTTTCTCTTGTTTACGCAAGTGATTAGCAATGGCTTGGTCAGCTACGGTCATACCTACACGAGCATCTACTAAAAACAGAACAATGTCGGCTTCTTCAATGGCTAGCAGAGATTGATCTGCCATTTCGATTTCGATGCCTTCTTCTGAGCCATCAATACCGCCCGTGTCTACCACGATAAATTCATAGCCATCGTAACTAGCTTGGCCATATTTTCTATCTCGTGTTAAACCTGGAAAATCGGCTACGAGTGCATCACGAGTACGTGTTAAACGGTTAAATAATGTGGACTTGCCCACATTGGGTCGCCCAACTAGAGCGATCACGGGAAGCATAAACTACCTCTTTAAAAAACAACAAAAGGCTTCGCAGTGCGAAGCCTTAAAAAAACCATATGACTATTAGTAACTTAGTTTGGTATTTTTACCATACTAACTTCACCATCACGGGTGTATAAAATTAGCTTATCGTCGGCAACAACTGGCTCAACAAAAAAGCCTGAGCTGTCAAAGTCTTCGCGAGATACTAGCTCGCCAGTTTCTTTATTTAGCCAATGTAGGTTACCTTCTTGGTCGCCTAAAGCTAAGTGGCTACCTGCAACTGCAGGGCCTGTTAGGTACCAACCACGTAGAGCGGGTTGGCTCCAACGTTCAATACCTGAATTTTTATCTAATGCGTAAATAACACCATCGCTATCTACTAAATAAATTGTTTGTGCATCCATCGCAATTTCGCGGTAGCTGCTGTACTCACGTTTCCACACTACGTTGCCAGAGCGAATATCTACAGCAGCTAAGTTGCCGTTGTAAGCTATAGCGTAAGCGTATGGACCGCTAATAAGTGGTTGAGTGTCTACGTCAACTAGGCGTTCAAATTCTGATGCGCCTTTAGCAACCGCAATTTCTGCGCTCCATGCTGAGTAACCACTGTCTGAAATTAAAACGCTTAGCTTGCCTGTTTCAAGGCCTACTAATACACCACCGTTGGCAACAGTTGGCGAGCTTTGTCCGCGTAATGTTAGTGGTGGAACTTCTTGTTCAAAACTCCAACGCTCTTCGCCCGTATCTGGGTGAAGGGCTAACAATTTACCAGAGCCTAAATTTACAAATATTAAGCCATCGCCTGCTGTCGGTTTAGACAGTGATTCGCCTGGTACATTCTTACGCCAAACTTCTTCACCGGTTTCGCGATCTAGGGCAATAATAAAGCCGTGTTCAGAACCTATATAAATTTTACCATAGGCTTGCAAAATACCACCTGATAATTTTGCATTACCGTTGTCAGCCCATGGCCAAAACGATAAATCTTGGCGTACATCGGTTTCCCATTTGGTATCGCCGTTAGTAAGCGAAAGCGCTTCTACTTGGCCTTCGCGGCTAGCAACATATACAGTATCTTTGTAAACAGCTGGTGTTAAACGAGAAAAGTAATGCTCTACGCCATCACCTACAGATTCTTGCCAAACAACGTCAGTTTCAAATTGGTTTACAATTTCAGGAAGTACTAGTTCATCTTCATCATCACTTGATGAACAACCCATCAGTGTTGCCATACATAGGGCAAGGGCTGCTGTTGTAAATTTTTTCATACCTAAAACCTTATGCCGCTGGGCTAGTTACTGCTAGGTCATCTAACTTAATTTGTAATAGTGGGTTACTTGTTAATCCACCCGCATCTATTGCTGCTTGATATGCAGTACGTGCTTGATCTTTGTTACCTTGCTGTGTGTAAATGTCGCCTTTAAGCTCGGCAACGTTTGCATTGAATGCTTCAGGTAATGGTGCATTTAATGTAGTTAATGCATCGTCATAGTTAGTTTGTGCAATTTGAATTCGCGCTAAACGTGTAATCGCAATTGCTTTTAATTCTGTATTTTCAGTATTAGACACTATCCAGCTTAGCTTTTCGCTTGCTACGTCTAATTTTTTTGCTTCTACAGCGTCTTTTGCAGCAACAAATGCAGCAAGTGTTGCGTAGTTTGTATCTTTATTTTCGCTAATAAACGCATCAGCTGAAGATAATACATCATCACTTTCAACAAGCGCTGTATATGAATCTGATGCTTTTTCAGCGGTAGTAATTTGGTTTTGGTTATATGCTTTCCAGCCATATAAGCCACCAAGGCCAACAAGTATACCTAGTGCAAGTGAAATGCCGTTTTCACGGAAAAAGCGTTTAATGGCTTCTGCTTGTTGTTCTTCTGTTGAATAAATATCCATTCTTACCTCTAATGTTCGCTTAGCCGTTAATAAGCTCAGCTAATAGCGCTTTAGCTTGTTCTAATTCTAATGTGACTTGTTCTTTACGCTCGCGTAAATACTTGATGGTCACAACGCCTTTTTCTAATTCATCTTCACCAATAATCACTGCAACAAGTGCATCGCTTTTATCAGCACGTTTTAATTGTTTTTTAAAGTTGCCGCCGCCCGCATGCACCATAACGCGTAAACCCGGTACGTCTTTACGTAGTTGCGCTGCAATTGCAGGAGCTTGAATGCTTGCTTTGTCGCCCATTGCTGCTAAATATACATCAGCATTACGACGAATGTCACCTACACACTCAAGCGCTTGTAGTAATAACACTAAGCGCTCTAGACCCATTGCAAAACCAACTGCTGGCGTTGCTTTGCCGCCAAGCTGTTCAACTAAGCCGTCGTAACGACCACCAGCACATACTGTGCCTTGTGCGCCTAAGCTGTCGGTTACCCATTCAAATACGGTACGGTTGTAGTAGTCTAAACCACGTACTAACTTTTCATTAACCGTATATGAGACGCCAGCAGCGTCTAAACGTTCACATAAATTTTCAAAATGTTCTTTTGATTCAGCGTCTAAGTTTTCAGACAATTTAGGCGCATCAGTTAAAATTGCTTGTACGTCTGGGTTTTTGCTATCAAGTACGCGTAGTGGGTTTGAATACATACGTCGTTTTGAGTCTTCATCAAGCACATCAATGTGTTGCTCAAGGTAGGCTACTAACGCATCACGGTAATCTGCACGCGCTTCGTTAGAGCCTAAAGAATTTAGCTCTAAACGAACGTGGTCAGTAATACCAAAGGCTTCCCATAGTTGCGCTGTTAATAAAATAACTTCTGCGTCTATGTCGGCTGTGGCAATACCAAATGTTTCTAAACCAAATTGGTGAAACTGACGGTAACGACCTTTTTGCGGACGTTCGTGACGAAACATTGGACCCATGTACCAAAGGCGTTGTTCTTGGTTATATAGTAAGCCATTTTGGTTGCCAGCACGTACGCATACTGCGGTGCCTTCTGGGCGAAGTGTTAATAAGTCGCCATTGCGATCGGCAAAGGTGTACATTTCTTTTTCTACTATATCGGTAACTTCACCAATAGAGCGTTTAAATAAGTCGGTTGATTCTACAATAGGAAAACGAATTTCTTGATAACCGAACGATGCTACTGTCTCGCGTAAAATGCTTTCTACTTTCTGCCAAACTTGTGTATCGCCCGGCAGACAATCGTTCATACCGCGAACTGCCTGAATTTGTTTTGCCACTGATAAATCCTAAATGCTGTTTATGTGTAATAAAAAATGCTTACACAACAAGAATGCTAAAAATTGACCTGACATTATAGCGTTTTGGTCATAAAGGTAAACGCCAAACACCGCTGTTTGGCGCTTTATACGGTATTTATTCGACTATTTTAATATCGATAGGTGTTTGCTGCTCTTTTTGAGCAATAAAGTCGCGCACGTAGCCTTCGAGCTGGTCAACAATATTGTTGTTGTCAATACGCGCTTTTTGGCGCTCGCCATTAATGTATAAACCTGAGCGACGGTTTGCACCGGCAAGGCCTATATCACTCACAAGGGCTTCACCTGGGCCGTTTACAACACAGCCAATTACCGAAACCGATACAGGTTCAATAATATCTTCAAGGCGCTCTTCTAGCTGGTTCATGGTGCTTACTACATCAAACTCTTGACGAGAACAGCTTGGGCAGGCAATAAAGTTAATTCCGCGCGAACGTATGCGCAGCGATTTTAAAATATCAAAACCTACTTTAATTTCTTGAACAGGGTCAGCTGCAAGCGACACTCGCAGTGTATCGCCAATACCTTCGGCAAGTAGCATACCTAAACCTACGGCTGATTTAACCGAGCCAGATCGCATGCCGCCCGCTTCGGTAATACCTAAATGCAGTGGTTGGTCTATTTCTTTAGCGAGTAAGCGATAGGCGCCTACCGCTAAAAATACGTCTGATGCTTTTACCGATATTTTAAATTGGTCAAAATCAAGGCGGCGTAATATATCTACATGGCGCATTGCTGATTCTAATAAGGCTTCAGGTGTAGGCTCGCCGTATTTTTCTTGTAAGTCGCGCTCAAGTGAGCCGCCATTTACACCAATACGAATAGGAATGTTATGCTCGCGAGCCGAATCGACCACAGCTCTTATACGCTCTTCGCTACCTATATTACCTGGGTTTATGCGCAGACAATCTACGCCGTACTTTGCCACTTTTAAGGCTATACGGTAATCAAAGTGAATATCGGCTACTAGCGGAATAGTCACTTGTTCTTTAATACTTTTAAACGCTTCAGCTGCGTCCATAGTCGGTACTGATACACGCACTATGTCGGCACCGGCATCTTGTATTGCCTGAATTTGTGCAACGGTTGCATCAACATCCATGGTGTCGGTGTTGGTCATTGATTGCACAGCAATAGGGGCGCCGTCACCAATAGGGACGTTACCTACATTGATACGGGTGGATTTTCTGCGTTTAATTGGGGATTCTGAAAACATAGCGACTACTCTGCTAGTGGTAATGTAAATTTGGCTAAACGGTTTTTAGGAAATGCAGAAACATCTACAGGTTCGCCGTTTAAAGTAATGTCTACAGCGTCATGCTTACCAAGCACAACTGAAAAAGGAGGCGTTCCGCTTACGGTCATGATGTAGCCTGCTTTTTTAACGCCGAATGCTATTTTTTCGCCTTCGCCATCGTAAATTTCAACCCAACTTTCGCCGTTAAAGTTCATAACAATTGTACTGCTAGCATCTTCTTGGCTTTCGTTGTTAGATGTAATAGGAGCCGTTTCTGTAACGGCTTCTGGGCTTGTTGATGTTTCAAGCGTATCTTTTGATTCTAATAGTGATTCGTCGTTAATTTCGGCTTGTTGCTGTTGCTGTAAAATACTGGGTTGAGCTGCTTGTCGTTCACTCATTATTGAGTTGGCAACGTTTATTTTACTGGTTTGCTCTTCAATGGGGGTGGCGTTTTGCCAAAACCATAAAGCAGATGAGCCAATAACAATCGCTAAAATTAAATAACTAAAAAACATTAAACGGCTGTCGCTTGCTTCTTTTTCTGTTCGGCGCGAAAAGCTTTGCATATTAGCGGGCTTGGTCGGCTCTGGTGGGGCCGGCATCATTGCTAATATAGGTGCGCTATCGACTTTTAATTCACGGCAATAATTTTTTATATAGCCTTTAACAAAAGTGATAGGGCCTAGTAACGCAAATTCATCATTTTCAAGGCGTTTAATTTGAAGTTCAGACAGCTTTAACGGTGCAGCAATAGTTGCGATGCTAACGTTTGCTTGCTCTCTATGATTTTTTAGTATTTGGCCTACAGTTGGCTGTTCGCTCTGTGTTTGCGTATTTTCTTCATTCATAATGTGTATGAGTCTGGATCCACTAGTAAAAGTCTGTGCCCTGGTTTTAATGCTATATCAGGACTTAATTTATTCCATCGCATTAATTCATCAATTAATACATGCCGCTGGGTAGCTATATCGTAAAGGGAATCACCAGCTTTAATTTCGTAATAAATATTAGGATCGTTTAGGTATATTTTACTTCCATTCATTACCCGATCCGACTCTTTTAAACCATTCCATTGCAGGAGTTTTTGTAGTTTAACATTGTATCGCACCGAAATGCTAAATAGGTTTTCGCCAACAGCAATTACATGAAATGGCACGCGTAAAGGCGATACTTTAGGATTAAGCATTGGAAGCTCAGTTTTTTGCACTGCTTCGTAGCTTTTAAATTCAATATCAGCATTATTTTGATAGTTGCTGTTTTCAAAAACGGTTGTATTTTTAGTCGCTTCGTAGAATACCACGTCACTACTGTTTTTTTGATTCGTAACTGCAGGTGCAGAATTACTGTAGTTACTAGTTTGCTGCGAATTAAACTGGCCTGTTTTAGGTGCGCCAAACGAGATTATTGTTACCTCGTCATCGGCTTTAGCCGGTTGTTTTGTCGCTATAACTTCTTTTTTAGGTTCTAAAACGGGCTGTGCTTTTTCAGGCGCTGCTACTATAGAATCTGCAGAGTCATGCTCAGTAGTAAGTGCAAGCATAACAGCCGATGTATCGGTAGGATTGCTTGGCGCGACGACTTTAGGAGCTTCTTCTTTTTGGGTCGTTACTTGTTTTGCTATTACGGTTGCTTCGTCGGCTTGCGTACTGAGCGTATTTGGCAATGCTTGAGCTTGCTCTTCTCTTGCTATAACTGGATTTACATCTTGGTTATTTGCTGTTGCGAGCTTTTTATCTGTTTTTTGCTCGTTGTTTGTTACCAAGCTTGTTGACCCGTCCTCTGGCGAACGTTTCTTTCTAATAACTTTTATTTTTGGCTTTGAACTAACGTGCGCGCCGCTTGCGTCATTTTTTAGTTCTTTTAACTGCGCTTTACGGTATTTTTCTCGCAGTATTTCAAACTCATTAAAACGTGTTCTTTTCTCTTTTAACGCATAGGCTTCGTTGCTGGTAGAGTAAGTTTGCAAAATAGTGTTTGAAATTTTTTCAGCTTCTTCAATTCTGCCCATTCGGTTTTTTACAAGATAGCTAAGCATTAATGCGCGAGAAGATACTCGACCCGTACTTTCATAGCGTTTTAAAAGTTCACTGGCTTTGTACAAGTCACTTTTAGCGTAATACAGTGCGGCTAAGCTAATTAATGTAGATGTTCGCTGAGAGCTGTGATTAAGTGCCTGTTGAAAGTAGCTTTCTGCATTTTCAAAATCATCAAATTCAATAGCACACAAGGCTAAATTTTCGTAGCTTTCGGCAACGCGAATATAACTTGGTACTTCAATGGCTTTTAAAAATTGATCAGTTGCACGATCGTATTCATCAATACCACATAAAAACACACCGTAGTTATTGAGGGTGTTAGGATCGTCTGGCTTGATTTCAAGTGCTTTTTGGTAGGCTTTATCTGCTAGCGGGTTTTCGCCCACTTGTTGGTAGTAATAAGCAAGAGAGTAATGTACTTCAGGTAGGTCAGGAGCAAATGCTGCTGCACGTTCTAAATTGTATTTGGCTTGAGAATTATTACCCGTTTTTAAATACTGTAGGGCTAAAGCAATTCGTGTTCGTGCTGCGCCAGTATTATTAACTTTATTTTCGACGACGGGTTTATTACTGCCGTTATAACTACTTTCGCTCACACAGCCACTTAGGGCAAGTGTTGATAGTGTTATAGCAAGTATAGATCGCATTACCTTATCTCTTTATTTTTAGTCCATGTCGCCTATCTTACCTAAAAGCTTTACTCTTGCATCATTTATTTAAAAATAAACAACTTAACAGCCTTATATGGCTTATTCATATAAGGCTGTTACAGATTATGCTTGGTGGATATTAACGGCAATCGCGTTATCGTCACGGATTTTCTTTTTAGCTAAGCGTTTAGTACGGTCAACTACGTCACCGACTAACTGACCGCAAGCTGCGTCAATATCATCACCGCGAGTACGGCGCACAATACAGGTTACACCTGCAGCTTGTAGTACTTTTGAAAAACGGTCGATACGGCTATTACTTGAGCGTGTGTACTCGTTACCCGGGAACGGGTTAAACGGAATAAGGTTTACCTTAGACGGTGTGCCTTTTAACGTTTGTACTAATGCATGCGCTTGGTCAGTGCTGTCGTTAATGCCATTAAGCATAACGTATTCAACAGTTACGTCTTTATTAGCTTTTGAACCGTCGATATAACGACGACACGCCGCTAAAAACTCTTCAATAGGGTACTTTTTATTAACCGGCACTAAAATGTCACGCAGTGCGTTATCTGGTGCATGCAATGAAATAGCCAGTGCTACGTCAATTTTTTCTTTTAGTAAATCAAGTGCAGGTACAACGCCTGACGTACTTAATGTTACGCGGCGCTTAGATAAACCAAAGCCCCAATCGTCCATCATTAGTTCCATTGCTGGCACTACGTTTTTAAGATTAAGTAAAGGCTCGCCCATACCCATCATTACAACATTAGTCACCGGACGCTTTTCGCTATGACCATCAAGGCCTATATCTTTAGCTACACGCCAAACTTGGCCAATAATTTCAGATACTTTTAAGTTACGGTTAAAGCCTTGTTGAGCAGTAGAACAAAAAGTACATTCAAGTGCACAACCCACTTGTGATGATACACATAACGTAGCGCGCTCTTTTTCAGGGATCCAAACGGCTTCTACTTCTTGGCCGCCTTCAAGAATAAGCGCGTACTTAATAGTACCGTCGCTTGCTTGTTGGCGAACTGTTATTTCTGGCGCTACAATTTCGCACTCAGCTTTAAGCTTTTCTTTAAGCTTTTTATTTACGTTAGTCATTTCGTCGAAGTTATCTACGCCAAAATGATAAATCCATTTCATCACCTGGTCACTACGAAACGGCTTTTCACCGAACGATGCAAATAGCTCGCGCATTGCATCTCGGTTTAAATCTAATAAGTTAATCTTTTTTTGCTCGGTCATGAAACAACCTCAATCGGTGACGGTGGAGATAAAAATTTACGAGGACGAATTGTACACAATTCACTCACTTTAATCATTAAGTAAAATATCAAAAAATGCACTTATGGATACTTTGCGTAATGACTAAAAAAGGGCCCGAAAGCCCTTTTCATTTTGTTAACGAATTCGAATTAACGAGTACGTGAACAAAGCTCTTCGTCAGCGAAGAAGTACGCGATTTCGCGAGCAGCAGATTCAACAGCATCAGAACCGTGAACAGCGTTTTCGTCGATGCTATCAGCGTAGTCTGCACGTAAAGTGCCAGCTAGTGCTTCAGCAGGGTTAGTAGCACCCATGATTTCACGGTTTTTAAGAACAGCGTTTTCGCCTTCAAGAACTGTAACCATTACTGGACCAGATGTCATGAAAGATACTAAAGCGCCAAAGAAAGGACGTTCGCTATGTTCTGCGTAGAAACCTTCAGCTTTCTCTTGTGAAAGGTGAACCATTTTAGCTGCAACGATTTTAAGGCCAGCAGTTTCGAAACGGTTGTAGATAGCGCCAATGTGGTTTTTAGCAACTGCATCAGGTTTTACGATTGAGAAAGTACGCTCTAAAGCCATCTTTATGCTCCAATAATTTTAAGTAAAAGTGTGAATATTAACGGGCGCGAATTATACGCGTTTTAAGTGAAAAATCCTAATTTTATTAAAAACCAGTTTGATTGCTGTTTTATGATCTCGATCAAATTTAAATTATTAGCCATATTTATACTGCTGCGCTTGTGTTTATGTATTTTTCAATAACACCAATTTCACTGGATTAATGCTTAATTTTTCAATCAAATTGGTAAAACTCATGCAACTGGTTTAAACCCAGTTCGATGTATGGAGCGCACATGTTACCCGTTATTTCTTCAATGCCTTTTATTCCTGAATTATTATGCCCCGCAGGCAGTTTAAAAAACATGCGCTACGCGTTTGCTTATGGCGCAGATGCGGTTTATGCGGGGCAGCCTCGTTATAGTTTGCGTGTGCGCAATAATGAATTTGACCTAGAGACCCTGCAAATAGGTATTAGTGAAGCGCATGCGCAAAATAAAAAGTTTTATGTGGTGTCTAATATTGCGCCGCATAACGCGAAAGTTAAATCGTATTTACGTGATATAGAGCCAGTTATTGCGATGCAGCCCGATGCGCTGATTATGTCAGACCCTGGTTTAATTATGCTTGTTCGTGAAAAATGGCCTGCGATGCCAATTCACTTATCAGTACAGGCGAATGCGGTCAATTACGCGAGTGTACAATTTTGGGCAAAGCAGGGGATCGAACGGGTTATTTTATCAAGAGAGCTGTCGCTCGAAGAAATAACCGAAATACGCACACTCTGCCCAGACACCGAACTTGAAGTATTTGTTCATGGCGCACTGTGTATGGCGTATTCGGGGCGTTGTTTGCTCTCTGGTTACATAAATAAGCGCGATCCAAATCAAGGCACATGTACTAATGCATGTCGCTGGGATTACGATGTAAAACCTGGTGTTGAGAACGAAACTGGCGAAATGGTACATAAAATTGACCCCAAACAGGTGATTCCTACATTGGGTGAAGGCGCGCCAAGCAACGATGTATTTATTCTTGAGGAACAAGGTCGCCCTGGTGAGTATATGCCTGCGTTTGAGGATGAACACGGCACGTATATTATGAATTCCAAAGATTTACGCGCTGTGCAATACGTAGAGCAGTTAACAAAAATGGGGGTACATAGTTTAAAAATAGAAGGGCGTACTAAGTCATTTTATTATGTGGCGCGCACTGCACAAGTTTATCGTAAAGCAATAGACGATGCGGCTTCGGGTAAACCATTTGATACTAGCTTATTTAAAACATTAGAAAACTTGGCGCATCGTGGTTATACCGAAGGCTTTTTAAAACGCCATGCCCACCAAGATTATCAAAACTATGAATACGGTCACTCTGTATCAACTAAGCAGCAATTTGTGGGTGAAGTACTTGGGCGCTGCGAAAATGGATTAGTTGAAATAGACGTTAAAAATAAATTTTGTACTGGTCACTCTTTAGAGCTTATGACACCACAAGGTAACATTACTTTTACGCTTGAATATATGGAAAACAAAAAGGGCGAAAGTATTAGCGATGCTAAAGGTTCTGGTCACATTGTAAAAATCCCGCTAGATGAGGGCATTAACTTAGATCACGCTATTTTAATGCGTAATCTAGACGCGCACCAAGATACCCGTAATCCGTTCAAAGAGGTCAGTTAGGATCCACTCTAATAACTGCTCAAAGCTATTTTATTAAATAGAGTGACGCTGAGCAGTTATATCTTCATCTGCTATTTTTTAAATACCATTTATGGAATTTATCTTATCATTAATGCTTATTTATAAAATTTTAAAAGCGAATATAATGGATATTCGTACTTAACACGTGTTGTTAAATCGCTCCTCACTGTTACCCCATTACTTTTTAAAGGAATCATTTTTGTATGTGGATAATTTTTGCATTACTCGCAACCGTTTTTTTTGGTGCTCGAGGAGTGTTGTATCAATGGACGTCGCAGAAAAAGATTAACCGTAACTTATTATTATTCGGTGTATTTTTTGTAGGATTTGTTATTAGTGCGCTAGGTACTGTGGTATTTGAACATACATGGTATGGCTGGGCAGACATTACGGTTGGGCTAGCGTTAGGTTTTGGCTCTTTTGCTGCTAATGGTTTGTTGCATAAGGGGTTTTCGGTTGGTAAAGCGTCTTTAATTAGTATTTTATCGGGATTGACGCCTTTGTTTGTCCTTTTATTTGCTTTTTTATTGTGGCAGGAGACCTTAACAACAATTCAATTAATTGGCTTTTTCATTATTTTTGGTGGCCTTTATATCATTCGTTATTCAAGCGATATTTCGTTGAACAACCTACAAGGTGCGCAATGGGGATTACTCGCTGCACTTGCCTTTGCATTTAATGATTTAATGGGTAAGCAATCAACACTTCTTGAGGCCGATACGTTTGCAACGCTAACGTCTATGTTTGGTTTTGGTAGTTTTCTTTTTGCTGTTAGTTGGTTAGTAAAGCGTAAAAAAATGCTAGCAGAGCAAGGCACTTCTCAAGGGTATTGGTCTGCGAGTAAAACATTTTCATACGGGTTACTGATTGGATTAACAAACGTGGCAGGTATGGTGGCAATAATATCGGCTTTTGCAATTGGTAATACAGGGCTCGTTTCGGCAATTTCAGGGATGAACATTTTAATTATTTTATTGTACTCACGCATCATCCTAAAAGAGTCTTTTACACGCCAAGAAGTGATAGGATTAGCAACAGCATTTTTAGGTGTAATTGTACTTAGGCTTAGTTTTTAAACGTTTAAAGCTTTCTTTTTAAAAGCATACATTGCTACTTTTCGTTGAAGTGTTGCAATGTATGCTCTATTAATAGTCGTACCCGATAAGGTACTTGTTTTCTGTCGCGATAAAGCATAGAAAATGGCTGCCCTTCACTTTGCCAGTCAGGAAGAATACGTTTAAGCTCCCCGGCTTCAATAAGAGGCAATGCTATATAATCAGGAATGTAGCTAATGCCTACACCAGACTCAACGGCTTGTTTCATCATTTGAATTTCATCAACTTCTAATCGGACATGCGAGTTTGGATTAAAGCTGTATTCTTCGCTCGTTTGCTGATTTTTTAACTGCCACGGGACTAGCCCAAGGCACGTAACTTTTGGTTGTTCTTCTAATTGCTCCGGATGAGTGATGGGATGATGAGCATAATTTTGGTGAGCACAAAGCAGGTTATGAGTAAGCTTAAGTTCTCTAATAACCCAATTATCGATGGCTGGGTTTCTTACTCTAAACGCGATATCAATCCCTTCTTTTTCAATATCAATAAGATTATTTGAAAAGCGTAAATCTAATTGAATATCGGGATATTGCAGTAAAAACTCACAAAAAATTGCACTTAAAAAGTGTTTACCCATGTAAATGGGTGCAGATATCCTAATTTTTCCTTTAGGTTGGTCTTTCTCATCACAAAGTGCTTGCTCAATACACTCTACTTCGTCAAATAACTTACGATAGCGGTCGTAATATAATTCGCCAGTATGCGTAAGTGTTACCCGATGAGCATCTCGATTTAGTAACGTTAATTGCAGAGCTTGCTCTAATAAACGTATTCTACGGCTTAAAGTTGATAGTGACATACCAAGGTTTATGGATGCTTTTTTAAAGCTACCTAGTTTTACTATGGTGCAAAAGTAACGTAAATCATCAAGAGAATAACTAGCTGCCATCAGAACTACTTTATTATTTAGGATTTAGGCAATATTAACAGCGGCACTTTAAAATTTCATTAGAGATTAAGGGGTAAGAACTGAAGTTAGGCAATAAAATTTTATATAACTTTGATTTCATAATTCTTCATGAAGGTACTGGTAAACAACGTAACTCAATCTGTTCAGCAAATAAATTAAAAGTAGTTTTAAGTCATGCTTGTTAAAGCCATTGAAAATAGATTTACATCAAGTGCTTTATTTAATTAAGTGAATTTATAAGTCGTCTTTTTTGATGAGCCCCTTAAGAATAATGAGAGGCTCCACACAAAAGTGGAGCCTCACTTTTATAATTTAGAAGCGATAACTTGCACCTAAATAAACAGTACGGCCATTAACCGTCGTATTGTACAAACGATCATTGGAGTCTGAATACTGCTCTTCTCGTTCATTAGTCAAATTACTTGCTTCTATAGTGAGCTTTAGCTTTTCATTAACCTGATAAAATGCTGATGCATCTATGTATGTACTGGCATGAAAACCATTTTCGTCTTCATCGCCGTTACCGGCTTGTACCGATGCAATATAGTCACTTCTATAAGCTGCTGCAACGCGTGCGCCCCATGAATCAGAATCGTAATATACTGTAAAGTTGCCCGAATGCTCTGACAGGCCAGGGAATGATTTATATTGATCAATACCTGAATTACCTACATTACGGTACAGTGCTTCACCATCAGCAAATGTATAATTAGCAATAACACCTAAGTTATTAAACGGGGCAGGTAAAAAGTCTAGGTCACGTTGAAAAGCGAGTTCCCAGCCACTAATATCACTTTCATCTAAGTTTTGAGGCTGAATAACAGTAAAAACAGTATTTGATGTTTGCGGATTACCGTTTTCGTCTACGTCGCCTAAAAAGCTAAGAGGATATCCGGTTTGGCTGTATGGGATATCATATGTTTCGGTGATAATGAAGTTATCGATAGATTTATGAAAGTAACTTACGGCCGCATACCCAATGTTTTCAAAATAGTACTCGACTGAAAAGTCGAAGTTAACTGATTCGTAGGGTTTAAGGTTTGGGTTTCCTGAGCTGATACTAAGGCCATTGGTTGATGTGGCATCATTTTGAACAACGCCTGTTGGCACTAATGCACCGAGCGAAGGGCGGGTGAGATTTTCGCCATAGCTTGCACGCAGTACTAAACTGTTATTACTATCCCAAACTAAATTTATAGCAGGCAAAAGTCCTGAGTAGGTGTTTTCAACATCAACTACTTCTCCATTTATTAAACCTACGGCGTTGGTTTTAGTATCGTAATGGCGTACACCAGCATTACCCATTAAATAACCTGAGCCCAATTCCCATTCAGCTTCGTATTGCAAATAAGCCCCAAAGGTTTTTTCTTGTACGTTATCGGTAAAATCAGGATTATCTAAATTAGGATCGATATTCATACTTGCTAGGGTGCCTAGTACATCGACACTTACCCATTGCTGTTTATTGTGCGCGGTATTTGTAAATGTCAGGCTTGGATCTACCGTGTCATCCAGTACGCCATTTTCCCAATCGCTGCGGTTAACGTTATCAGATTTAGTTTCACCGTTTTCACTTTCAAACTTTTTATTAGATACACCGAACTTTATATTTGAAGTATTGTTAAGCGTGTAATTAAAATCTAATTTTATAGAATCAAATGTATTGGTGATTTCTTCTTCAGATATATCAATTTCGTGATAGCGGAACAAACTACTGTCAGTAGGATCAAACCCGTATGTATTTTCCCCATAATAAGCATCCTTGCGATAATCAATAGTTTCATCGCCAAATGTCTCTAGGTAAACTTTAACACTGCCTGTATTGAACTTGGTTTGTGAACGCCCGACTAAGGCGGTCATATTTAAATCTTCTGTAATTTGCCAATCGCTATTTAATACAAACTGACTAATTTGAGTATCAGCATATTGGCTACGGCTTTCTGAATGAATAGCTGCATTTTCAAATACTGAATAAATAGCATCGTTATTTTCGTTTATTTCAAGAGCTGTTAGCTTTGAGCATATTTGCTCGTTGTTATAAGCTGGTCCAGTACAACCAATAGCTGTTGAACTAGAACCTCTATTTTGTAAGTGGTATTCACTGCGGTCATTATTCAGTTCACCATATAGAGCGTCAAAACTAAATTCAAGGTTATTACTCGGGCGATACTGCAGGGCAAGTGTTGTCCCTAGGCGCTCTTGTTGGTTTTCAAATAACGAATAACGGCTACCACGTGAAAAGCTCACTTCTTCGTTGTTAATTTTGTCTTGTAACTCATCTGATAGCTCGGATATATCTGAGCCTGAAGCATTTTTTTTGCGCCAGCGATATGTATTGTAACCTTGCTCATTTACATCACGTTTGCTGTATGCAATTGAAAATAATGCGCCAAATTTATCATCCCAAGTATCTGAGATCAGAGCTGCAAAACGTGGACTAACATCATCAGTTTGTGAATTGTCACCAAGTTGACCTGATATTGCAGTATTAAACCCATCAAAATCAAATGGTTTTGCTGTATGAAGTCCAACAGTTCCACCTATACCACCTTCATCCATTTCGGCAGAGAAGGATTTTTTCACATCAACGCGCTGAAATAACTCAGAAGCAAATATGTTAAAATCAAAAGCGCGTGATCTGCTTACTGAGCCTCGGCTATCCATTGCCGAAGAAGACGTACCCAAAGCCTCCATACCGTTAAGTTGTACTTGTGTAAAGTTTGGCCCTAAACCTCGTAATGAAATTTGTCGGCCTTCGCCACCTTCTCGGGTAATCGCAATGCCAGGAACTCGTTGTAGTGAGTCAGCTAAGTTTAGATCCGGAAAATCAGCAATATCTTCAGCGACAATAGAGTCTTGTGCGCCCACAGCATTTCGTTTTAAATCTTTTGCTTTTAACAAACTGTTGCGATAACCCTGTACAACTATTTCTTCTACTTCTGTTTGAGCAGATTGTTCTGCATACACATAATTAGACGCGCCTAATGAGCTCATTATAGCCGTTGCTAAAAGCGTACGAGATGGTTTGTTCAACATAATGCTTCCTTGGTTTTTAATTTAAAGTTGATTATTAATAAAAGGGTTTGTGCGCACTAAATGACCTTCGTCAAATTGCACCACATAGTTAAAGCGCGCCTGCTGTGGCGAGCTGGGTATAAAATCGGTCGAAATTACTTGTGCGCCGCTATTTTTCGCGGCATTAAATTGGATTGCTCGCTGAGAATTGGTTGCACTTAAGGTTGCATCTGCGCGGGTGCGCACCATGTAACCTTTAAGTACAAGTTGCTGAATTTTATAAAAGTCGCGTGTAGGGTTGTTTACAATCATAAAAGCAGCTTCGGGCTGGTTTTCATCATAATTGGCAAACATGCTTGCCCCTTTTAACGAAGGCCTATTTTGTTTATAAAGTGCCGATTGCTGTGTATTGCCATCAAATAAGAATATGAACTTACCAGCCAAGGCACGTGTACTTGGCCACCCAAACCTAACGACTGTTTGGTTTAAAGATAACGGTATTTTACGTAAGTTATCGGGCGTGAATAATGAGTTAGGTAACGATTTTTGAATTACTTCATCGAGTAAATAATAATCGTTCGGTGTAAATTTAAGTGGATTATTGCCCAGCACTACATCTGATCGCGTTTCTTTTACATTGAGCATTACAATAATAGGAAAGTGCTGCGGGTTTGCCTCTGACCATGTTTTAAGTGTATTCAAACATCCACTAAGCAATACACAATGGCTTTGCACATCAATATCGGGAATGTGCATTACTTTAAATCCAGGGGTAGCTAATTGCTTTTTTTCTAACTCATTAAATAAAGGAGTCGTTGCAAAAGTATTAGGCCAAGGTTTTATGTATAAGTCACCATTAGGGTCTTTTAAAACGTCAATTTCTAAATGGCGAACACCGCTATTTAACTGTTTAATAATGGGAGAGTGACCGTAATCAATACGGGCCATTAGTTTAGGATTTAGAGTGTTTAATTTATTTTTAACGCCTACGTTTAATGTTTTTTTATAGCTGTTATGTGAGCCAATCATTTGAAAGGTATTTAATGGCATAGCGTTAATGCTAGTTACATAACCTGCAAAAATAATAAAAATAAAAAGTGGCATACCACGTCTCAATTGTTGTGTTTGCTATCTAAGAGCGAGCATTTATAAATTAGGGGACACAAAAATATGGATTTAATAAAAGCTTCATAATTGAAAAGCATGTTTATAAAATTTTATGTCCCCTTTTATCCATTACCGCGCTCTAAATAATAAGTTGAGTGAAAACTGGATAAAGCCATCATGATTAGACTCAAAGCACTATGGTTAGCACTATGGATTGGGTTATGTATTACATTTAAAGTGAGTGCTATTGAGTACTTCGAGGTTAAAAGTCAGGAGAAGATGGAGACGGTTAAAGTTGCATTTTTAGCCGATATTCATCTACATGATATTTTTGCTAATTTACATAATACAGACAACATAGAGCTACCAAAGGGTGTAAGGTCAAAGCAACCATTACTGGTGCGAAGTATGTATGCGCAGCTTCACTCAACGCGACTTTTCAATGAAAATTATTTCGTTTTTTTACATGTATTAGATGAGCTAGTAGAAAAAGAAATTAAGCTAGTCGTTTTACCTGGCGATTTTACTGATGACGGCCAACCCATTAATGTAAGGGCTCTGGCACGTATTTTAGGCCATTATGGAAAAAAATATGGGATGCGTTTTTTTGCGATTCCAGGTAATCATGACCCCGTAAAGCCATTTACAACTGTGGCAGGTAAAGCTGACTTCTTAACGGCTCAAGGTAAAGAGTTTGGCGTGTATAGTTATCAACATGAAAAGTGTATTACTAAGCAGTCTGTATGTGATGATGGTTTAAAAAACTGGGGATACACTGAAATATTAAGCACACTTAATGACTTTGGATTTAGCAAACATAAAAGTGACGTGCTATATGAAACACCTTATGAAAACGGGGAGTTTATATGGTGTGACCCTCATGATATGAATCATTGTATAACGATGCCAGATGCGAGCTACTTAGTTGAGCCCATAAAAGGTGTTTGGTTAATGGCAATAGATGCCAATGTGTATGCACCGCAATGGCAAAATTCGCCACTCACTTTTAAGGGGTCGTCTAGTGCCGGCTATAATGCTTTAATTGATGCAAAGCCTTTACTGTTAAAGTGGATAAAAACGGTTGTAAAAAGGTCAAAAGAGCAAAACAAAACACTGATCGCATTTAGTCACTTTCCAATGGGAGAGTTTTACGATAATGCGAATGATGAATTACATAAAGTGTTTAGTCGTGGCCATTTTTCCCTACCTAGAGTGCCTACACCCCGTACAGCAAAAATACTTGCAAATACAGGATTAACACTACATTTTGCAGGGCATATGCATCTAAATGATACGGCGCTGGTAACAAGTAATCGGGACTCACAGTTAGTTAATGTACAAGTGCCAAGTTTAGCTGCTTATAAAGCTGCATATAAGGTTGCAGAGCTAAATTTAGCTAAGCAAACCGCATTGGTAAGTACTCATACATTAGACGATGTTCCTGGTTTTAATGATTTATTTGGTTTATATGAAGAGGAATGGTTATATCGTAATCGGCATAACCTTAGTAACTTTGACCGAACTATTTTGAGCTCAAAAAATTATGGTGATTTTACTAAACAGCATTTATTTGGACTTATTAGTCAGCGTTTTTTAAAACGCGATTGGCCAAAAGATTTAGTGACATGGCTAAACGATAATCACTATTTAGCTGATTGGTTAACAAATATGCAGTGTTTAAATGAAGTACCGCCTAATTTGCTCACTCAGCTTAAAGCAGTATCAACAAAAGAATGGCTTCAAGATTTTTACTTATTACGAAATGGCGATGTAACTGCAGATATAACGCCTCAAAAGCGTATTACTTATCAACAGCTAAATGATTTTTTAGCTAAATCGACATGTAAAACAGATACGCAAACACAGCAATACTTAGCTTTGTTAATAAAAGTAATGGCAAAATTTAGTAAGCATAGCCAAGGTGAGAATTTTAGCGTTGATTTGAAAACGGGGGAGATTACCTAATAGTGATAACTCAACCCCAAGTAATAAGTGCGACCACTTGTGGTTGAGTTGTAGGCTCTTAGTGTTGAATTACTGTATTGTCGCTCTTGTTCATTGCTGAGATTAAATGCGCTAAATTTAAGTTTCCAATGATTAGAAAAATAATAATTTAGGTTTGCATCCCAATAAACAGTCGGCATAAACCCTGTTTCGTTTTCATCGAGCAAAAGACTGCCTGCCCGAACTAAATATTTATCTCTAAAAATAGCGCCTAGTTTAAAATTGAACTTAGGGTGATCGTAAAAGATCATACTTGAGGCGGTTATTTTAGATAAAAAAGGTAGGTTTTTTTTAAATAAAGCTGAGCCATTATTTGAGTCGTAATACGTGACTTTGCCTTTATTGTAAGTTGTTTGTAGGTTGATACCCCAGTCAGAATTATGTATTAAATAATTTAAACTTATTTCCGCTCCCCACTGATAAGCTGATTCTGCATTACTTAGCCAAAGGTTATTAATATCGGGGGTTGTAGACTCTGAAGTTTTTGATAAGGGGACTTGCGTTGTAACTATGTAATCATCCAAATCTTTATAAAAGAGTGATATATTAAACGTACTACGACTACTAAAATCTGCTTCTAAGGAAATATCGGTATTATAAGATAAGTAAGGTTTTAGACTTGAGTTAAATGTATATTTTGTATTATTTGGGGTATCGTTTGAACCATTAAAACTTAGTGAGTTCAGTAATGGTTTTGAATAGTTTTTAGAAAGTCCTACACGTAATCGCCATTTATCGTTTATAAAATATGATCCATTAAAAGTTGGAAGCCAAAGGCTATATGAAATAGGAGAGTAAGGGGCTTGAGTGTGAGATGTTATGGATTCTGCTTGGTAACGCAAACCTATATGAGCTTCCCATTGTGCCTGCTCTGTGCTTATTAAAGTATAAGCTCCTCTGCTATATTCTTGTATATGCTCAGCTTCAGTGGTAATTGATGAGCTATTGTTTTGTATATTAAATGGGTCGATGCCATAAAGTTTAAGTGCTTCATTGGTGTTTATTTTTAACCATTGTAGGCTTTTATGTGCATGTTGCGATGAAACATACGACGCAGGAAGGTCAGTTAATTGTTGTGGTGTATTAGTTAATTCATTTAAAAAAATATCGTTTTGCTGTGCGTTATACATTTTATTTTCAAACAGAGTCCAATCAGCTCCAAATTGAAGGGTGATTAAACTATTAATGTCATATTGAAAATCTAATTTTGCGAAGGTGTACTCACTATTTGAATTGTATTGTTCTATATCACCATGATGCATTTGCCACATTGTAGGATTTTTTAAATTTTCACTGTAGTTAATATCTGCATAAAATGGAGTTTTACGATAATCAATCGTAACGTCACTTATGCCTTGGGTATAAATCTTATTGCTGTAAGGAATGTCATACTTTGATTGTTCTTTTCCTAATATGGCGCTTACTTTCCAATTTGTATTCACTTGTTGCGTAAGTGATAGCACACCTTGCTGATATGCCGTATTTATTTCTTGGGTTCTACTTTCGGTTGCGACTCGTGCATTTTCGTAACGTGCATACACTAGCTCATTATTTTCATTCGTTTGAATGTCTGTAATTGTTGTTAGCCCTTTAATTATAGGCGTAGACTGCTCCCCTCTAGGGTATAAATGATATTCATGCCTATCCCCTTTTAAAAACCCTGAGAGCATATCAAAATCAAAATGGGTGGTTTCATTTTTATACTCTACAGATAGATTTGCCCCAAATCGCTGCTGTGTAGCTTGCCATACCGAGTACCGATTACCACGAGGAACTATATAATCGCCTTGAGTCAAATGCAGTGCTTGTGATTGGGTTAAAGCCGATAGGTCAGCCCCATCTATTGCAATATTACGCCAGCGAAATGTATTAGCACCTTGCTCTAACGACTCTCTGGTTGTGTATGCAACGCTTGCAAGTACCCCCCAATTATTCCACGTGTTAGAAATTAAGCTTGAATAGCGTTTTGCGCCTGTACCCACATAGTCGTTGTAGCCAACTTCTGGGGTAATAATAAATTTAAACCCCTCATTATCTAGAGGGTTTATAGTTTGTAATGCCATTGTTCCAGATATTCCACCTGCAATTTTATCGGCGGAATATGCTTTAATTACATGGATTTGTTTAAAAAGCTCGGCAGGTAAAATATTGAAATCGAAAGAACGATCGCGCTGTTTTTGCACTCGGCTATCCATAGGTGAATCATTATTTGCTAACACAGGCATACCGTTGAGTGTCACCAAACTAAAATCAGGATAGTTACCTCGTATTGATACTTGGCGACCTTCGCCTGCTTCGCGAGTAATTGCTACGCCAGGAATATACTGTAAGGCCTCGGCCAAGTTAGTATTGGGAATATCGGTAATATCTTGTGCTGAAATTGCTTCACTAATCGTTTTATTATTGTGTTTTAAATTTCGTGAGCTAGCTAATGAATAGCGAATACCCTTTACTGTTATTTCTTCAAGTATTTCGCTATTGGTTGTTATTTTTTTTTGAAAAATAACAAAACCCTTGTCTTGAATTTTATATGTTAACTCGCTGCCTCTTAATAAAAAATCTAGTGCTTGAGCAAGTGTATGATCGCCCACTAAGGTGGACGTAGTTTTGTCGTTGATAAGTGAAGGGTTACTACTAAAAGAGACTGCATATGCATTTGCTACCTCTCTTAAGCTATCACTGAGAGAACCCGCTGGTATATAAATAAAGGTATTTATATTTTTTGCCGCACTAGGCAACGTTGTTAAACAACTAGCACCGATAAAAAAGTACACTAAAATACTTTTATTTAATGTACGTACCTGTTTTAGCATAATCATTTAATCAAAGTAATACAGTCATATTTTTTACTCATTTAAGGTAACGTTAAATGAAGTACGTTGTTCTTCTTATCTACTTTCCAGTTATAAGTTGATGCAATGAGCATAAGGCTTTGTTTTGGCGTTTCGAGATTAAATCGCCCGCTAATTAGTGTATTATTTAGTGTGTTATCTACTTTAATTACCATAGGGCTGTAACGCTGCAATTGTTTAATAACACTGGTTAGAGGTTCTTTTTCTGCATCAATCCAACCCATTCGCCAAGCAGGGAGCTGTGCTAACTGCTGGCTATAATCTACAGTTATATGGCCATTTTTTATAACAGCTTGTTGAGAGGGAGTTAATATCACTTTATCTAAAGCCGACACTTCTACTTTGCCTTCGTACACAGTTACCACTACTTCATCTTTATTGCGTTCTACATCAAAAGAAGTACCCAGTACTTTAATGCTTGCTTGTCCTGAATTTATTATAAATGGCCGTGTTTTATCTTTGGCTACATCAAAAAAAACCTGTCCTTTTTTTAATTCGATTTGCCTTGAGTGTGGTAGCAAGTGAGCAGTTAACGCACTATCTGCATTTAAGTGCAAATATGAACCGTCATCTAATAACTGCGATACGCGTTTACCTAAATGCGCTTCTAAAAGCTGAGGCAGGCTAGATTTAACTGCGGTTTTTGCAATAGGTGTTGGTGTAAATGTCTGTTGAGATATAGCAAGCCAGTACACTGCAAAAGCAATAGCGCTAAAACTAGCTGCTAAGGCGAGCATAGAGAAAGTCCTAGAGCGTTTAGCATTAGGCGTAATTATTGGAGTCGGTAAACTATTTTGATTAGTGTAAATGTGTAGAGCCTGTTTAACAGCAGGATCGCCAAATACATTGGCTATTTTTTCAAATGCATTCTTATTTTCTGTGCATTTTAACCAAAGCGATAGTTCTTCACGGTCATGATCATTTAAATCATTAATCCGATCTACCCAATCTGCTGCCTGTTCTAAGCGTTGTTCGTTCATTAAAAACCTAACCTGCGTTGATTAAATATAAAGAGCGTAAAAGTGTAATAAAGGGGACATTTTTATTGATTTTTTTCAATGCTAAGCGTTATTTGTATCATTGCGCGCGTAATATGTTTTTTTACAGATTCTTGGCTCATATTTAACTGCAGACTAATTTCTTCGCGACTTAATCCGTCAATACGTCGAAGCTTAAATACTTTTCTTCTTAAAGGTGGTAACTCTTGCAACGCACTTTTAACGAGCTCGAGCTTTTGCTCTGTAATAGACTGCGCCTCTGGATCGCTATTATCATTTGTAAAAAGCTCAATATCTTCTGCATTATTTGGTTGGTTTTTATTTTTTTGCCAATCACTATACATAACAGACTTTGCGACTTGATTTATGTACGCCTGGAAGTTTTCAATTTCTGATGCGTCATTTCTATTTAATGTTCTTAGTAGAGCTTCTTGCACAAGATCGTCTACGTCATCTGTATTATTGGTTCGACGACTAATGAATTTACGAATATGGCTGATAACGTTTTTTACATCGCTTTGTTCAGAAGAAATATTTAAATTCGATGGCAGGGGGCTTTTAAAAGTCTTCATTACTCAGTCTAGAATTTTATTTTAAATAAATACTAAGTGAATAATATGACCAATTGATTACAGGTACGCTTGGTAAGTCAAAGAATGTAATTAAGAAAAAAGTTTACTTGGTTTGTTGTATTTACTGTGCTCTGTACCAAGATAGTTATCGGTATTATTAGAAATACAGTCAAAATAATAACCGTAGCATGAAGATTATGTTTATATATGGTATTTGAATTTGTATAAAATCTGTTTATTTTCCTTAAACGCAAACGATCTGATTTACTTAGGGCGCTTTTTTATTTTGCGGAAGCGAGGCCGTTTAAATGTCCAAGTATTTAACTTGTCAATGCAATAAACCGTTACTAGAGCATAGAAGATAAAGGATACATTATAAGTTTTACAGAATTACTCAGTAATGATGATCTCCTAATTAAGTATCATCAAAATTTTATCTTTTTAGAATTATTTGGTCGTGTTTTTTAAATTCATCTTATTACTTTATTTTCTATCAATTCAAATGCCTATGTATTATTGTATCTATGGTTCGATGTAATTCGGATAAAATTGACCATAACACAGTTCTAAACTTTAGTTATACAAGGATTTTAATAGAAGTATGGAAAGTAATAATGAGCCTTCGAACATCAATGAAAATGTTGAGACTGTAGAAGTAGAAAATCAAGATAACCCTCTCTCCCAGAATCAATTAATACAGCAATGGCGAGTAAACCTTGCATCCCTAAAAAAAGACACAGGGTTTGAAGTACCTAAAGAACTCGATAAAAGTGATGAAAAGGTAACTACCGCGCTAGATGCAATAGCGTATTTAGATAAAAAAAATACCTTACTTGACGAAAATGAAGATTTTCAGTTATCAGACGATGGCTTTGCAACATATAAAGCCAAACATATGATTGCTTTTGAATATTTATCACAGCTAAAAAAGCCTGATTTAATTAGAAACTCAGCAAAGTTTTACTTTTTTTCAAGGGCTAAGCAAATAGAGCAGTTGTTAAAACCTAATCGTTGGGTTCACTCGTTATTTCACCTTTTAATTACGCTAGTGGTTATTTTATTACTCGGGGTTATTAGCTTATTAGTGTTAGTTAAAACTCAGGATAATTTGTTCGTTAAGTTACTGATAGGCTGGTTTTGGATTGTAAATATCAAAACTTTGAGTAATTTAATTTCGAAATATAAAAAATCAGCTATTACCCCTTTTCGCTTTAGTGTCAGCTTAACAGGCATTCATTCATTAAACGTACTAATAAAAGTAAGTCTACTAGGCTTTATTCCTTTTCTTATAATGAGTAAATATAACGCTTATTGGATTGATGACGTCATAATAATTACCTTATTTATTATTTGCCTAATTAATTTTAAACCTGACGAAAAACCATTAGAGCAAGTAGTTGAAAAAGACTTAACAAAAGCAGGCACAGCCAATGTTTAAAGGGTTTATATTCGTCATATTCATTCTTTTCAGCTCAAGCATTTTAGCGAAAATTGATATAGACCTTGCGTGTAAAGAAAAAAAAGAGCAACAACGCTCACTATTAGAAAAGCTTTCAACTTCTGTGACTGAAGCACACTTAGCGGGGCAGTGCACTGGTTATTACTCATTAAACAGGAGTGATTTTAAATGGAAAGAATATTGTTCAGAATTTTTAGAACAAAAGGAATCACTACTGGGTTCTTTAAGCACATCCCTTAAAGAAGCCAACTTAGCAGGCATGTGTGTTGGTGCAATTTATAGAGTAGCAAAGCGGTGTAAAGTAGATACTTACAAAATTAATTACGCATACATTGCTAGAGGGGCTTTAACTGTTCATAAAGTAGAGCAACGTCTTGGTTGTTATGGTGAGCAGTATGGCTGGTAAAAATAAAAGTATTGCAGCGGTTGCCTGTCAAGCCTTAGGAATTGACCGCAACTTATTGCCAGAGCGGTTAAGAAGTCGTTTAAATTATTACGTTAAAGATAAAAATCTCAAAGCTAAACTACTTGATGAGGAAGATATAAAATCTGAGTCAATCGATTATGTGCCAAAGCCTATTAAAGCAGGTAATCATATATTTATTCGTAATCTGGTTATTCTAGATACGTTGTTTGAAGATAAAAAATTAGTTGTAAATTGGCTCAATGGCGAAAAAATAAATACTGAAAGATTTGAGCAGTTTGCCAAGGAGTGGAAGGCTAAAAAATTGCTCTTTCAAGCACTAGATAAGCGTATTGTTGATTTAAGGCTTTTTCTATCAGATGAAAATATAGATTGGTCACAAGATCAAATTCCATATCCATTTAATGAAGGCCAATATAGTTCATTGGAGATGATTGCTAATTCTATTGAGTTTAATACGCAACCGAGCCCATTTGATTTAGCACTTAAAGCCGTGATCGAAGGCGAGTTTGGTGTTCTAGGTAAACTAATTACTAAAAACCCAGATGCGTTTATTAGCGAACAGGGGCAATGGCTAGTAACTCTATACAACACTAAAAAAGCAGAATACGAAGAATATAGTTTATTGCTAAATAAATATTAAAATATTTACTGCCTTCCCTTTTTTGTGAATTTCACAGATTGATACTTGCTCCTGAAGTCACCGCGCACTGTGGTGATATTAGGAGATTTTAATGTACCATTTAATTCTTTTTTCATTACTCAATGAAACCAATGAACTTTCATCAGCAGATGCGGCTGTGAAAACAACGTTATTGAACCTTTTGTTAGGAGGTTCACATGAATAATTCTTTTGATGAATTAGTCATTAATTATCACGTTACAGAAGTATGTAATTACTCATGCAAATTTTGCTATGCAAAGTGGGACCGTCCCAACGAAATACAAGCTAATGGCCAAGACGCAGAGTTAATGCTTGAAAAATTAGCTAATTACTTTTTTGACGATAATACCAACCAAGTAAAAGCAGTTTTCCCTTATAAAAGTGTGCGTATCAATTTTGCAGGAGGCGAGCCGCTAATTCTTAAAAAACGTTTTGCAAAGTTAATTATAAAGACAAAGTCACTCGGCTTTAATTTATCACTAATTACCAATGGCCATTACCTAACAGACTCATTTATAGACAACTATGGTGCCATGTTTTCAATGATTGGGATCAGTTTTGATAGCCAATTTTCAACTGCACGTGAAGATATTGGCCGAATAGATCGTAAAGGGGAGTCTTTTGGAAGTCACGATTTAATTAAAGCAGTTACACAGCTTCGTAACGTTAATCCATCCATCACAATAAAGGTCAACACCGTTGTTAACAGCCTTAATTACCAAGAGTCATTCGAGCAGTTAATAGCAGACATAAAACCCGAAAAATGGAAGGTTTTTCAGGTGCTTCCTGTATTAAATAACAACTTATTAGTTTCTGATAAGCAGTTTTCGGGGTTTATAAAACGCCATGCTTCATTAAAAGAAGTCATGGTGGCAGAAGACAACGAAGCAATGACAAATTCTTATTTAATGATTAATCCTCAAGGGCGTTTTTATCAAAATAGCGCAACTCAAAATGGATACGTTTATGGTGATTTAATTTTA
Organism: Pseudoalteromonas sp. LC2018020214; assembly: GCF_016598755.1. Classification (NCBI taxonomy): domain Bacteria; kingdom Pseudomonadati; phylum Pseudomonadota; class Gammaproteobacteria; order Alteromonadales; family Pseudoalteromonadaceae; genus Pseudoalteromonas; species Pseudoalteromonas sp. LC2018020214. The sequence goes on along the minus strand of NZ_CP066805.1, from coordinate 664,946 downwards.
GATGTAGCAGTAGAGCAAGCCTTAGAGATCTGTGAGATAAATTGGGAGACGTTTACTAGCCGATATAAAAAGGACAATAAGATTAGCCTCCTTAGTAATAGCGAGTATCAGATTAAAAATAACGCCGCGTTAAAACAGGGAGTATCAGCATGAGCACTATAAATAATGATGAACAATTTGCAGCATTGTTTAAAGAGTCCATTGCTTCAGATTACAAAAATGCACTATTACTAATGAACGTAAGCCCTGATGTGAGTCTGTTTAAGTTTCGTAAAATACTTGAAACCTTATGCTTACTATATGCGCAGCGCCATAGTTATGAATTTACTAATAAAAACTTATGGGAGCAAATAAATGAACTAGCAGATATCTGCGCAATTCATGGAGCTGATAGAGAGCTATTTCATGGTGTTAGAGAGTTAACAAACGATGGAGTACATAATAAGGAGTTAAGTAACGAGGTATTACTAAGTAAGGCGTTAGCCTCAAGAACAAAAGTATTAGATTTACTGGAAAGTGCTTATCTGAGCTTAGGGCTTGGTGAGCGCATACCTAAATACGAGCTAATAAATGTGGGAGGCCAAGAACATAAAGACTTATGGTTTAACTGTTTAAGCTCTTGTGATTATAAAGAGTATTTAAGTTTAGGTATTTTCTACGAAGAAATGGGTGATGCTTTTGAAAGCCAAGCGTTAGATGATAAATCTTTTATTGTGCGCGCACAGACTATGTATTCTTTTGCCGCTGAGTCTTATAAAAGTGCTTTTCAACTTTGTTCAAAAAAAACGATAACTGATATTATTAGCTCTGATGATAAACAAATTAGTATTGCTCAAGAAAGTCATCAAATTCTATTCAAATATGCTCTTTTATGCCTCAATAATAAAGTAGATAACCTGCATATTACTGAGGTGGCAATATTACTAAATGCATTAGCGAAAAGAGGTTTTTACGCTGCTTACGCTTATTTGGGCTGGTGCCATTACTTAAGTGAAGACTATAAAAAAGCACATAAATACCTTACCCACAAAAAGGCTGAGCATTCTGTTTTTCTATATCAAAGGCTAGGTGTTTTATATTCTTCAGGTAAAGCTTGTCAAACTAATAGTGATAAAGCCGTTGAAAGTTTTAAAAAAGCAGTAAGTCTAGGTTGCAATAAAGCAATGTTTGAACTAGGTAAGTTATACCACCGAGGTAAGTTAGTTAAAAAAGATGACGAACTAGCTCAAAAATACTTATACCAAGCGATTGCTACTGGTAACTTAGATGCAGCAATGTATTTCAATGAAAAATACTTAGAAATGCGTAAATTTATTTCAGAACTACAAGTAATACGCGAATCTTTCGGTGCGAAATTAATAGATGAGCTACAAAAAACAAGTGCTAAAACGATTAAACAGGGTCGAAATGAATCTTGTTTATGCGGCTCTAATTTAAAGTATAAAAATTGCTGCGGGAAATAATATACATACAATTATTCATAGGATTAAGTGGTTATATTTGATTCATGAATAATTGCAGCACCCTTTAAAGGGTAAACCTTAAATTAAAAACGAGAGTTACTGTCTCTCGTTTTTTAGTTCTACCTTTTATTTTGCTTATTAACCCTATTTTATATAGCATCACTAAATAGCATGAAACGCGTTGAATCAACGAGTTGTGCGCACTCATAGCGTAGTATTTAGGGATGGTTTAAGTTATGGATAAAAGAAAGCTCAGCGAAACCGATATAATCAGTAAGTTTATTCTACTTGCCTTTAAAACGGTTAATCAAACTCATATAGGTTCATTACTAGTTACAGCTCCTCTTTTAGAAGAGCTGCAACGCATTGTCGCCAAAGTCGATGAGCTATTAACGTTATGCGACCAACTTAAAGCCCGTTTAACCGACGCACAAACCACTAAACTTCACCTAACCGACGCCATAGTCGAACAGGCGTTGTAATTATTATGGCAATTATCTTTAATCAGCCTCAAACTATTGCGCAGTTGTTAGCGAAACAACTCATGATTCCTGAGTACCAAAGGCCCTACAAATGGCAGGCCAAGCACGTTAATCAGTTAATTGATGATATTTTTAATCACCGCACTAAGCCGTGTTATCGGCTCGGTACTGTAGTATTGCATCAAGATAAAGAGTCAGTGAATAAGAATAAAAAACAGACACTGAACATCGTTGATGGGCAGCAGCGGCTGCTCACTTTAACGCTGCTTTGCACCATTCTTGATGGGGCTGAGAAAGCTATTTCATCCACTTTGCTTGAACATAAATTTGAATCATCAGTAAGTATCGACAACCTCAAAAATAATGCTCAGATCATTTCTGAACGAGTAGCAAGTTTGACTGCCCCCAAAAAGCAGGAGTTACTTAATTTTGTGCTTAACAAGTGCGAGCTTATTCAAGTGACATTAGATAATTTGAGTGAAGCGTTTCAGTTTTTTGATTCTCAGAATGCCCGTGGTAAAGCCCTAGCGCCGCACGATTTACTCAAAGCGTATCACCTGCGTGAAATGATGGACGCCACGACACAAACAGAACGCTTGCATCATGTAAGCCTGTGGGAGCAAGGCGTTAACCCTGATGATGATTCAGCCAATTTGCACACCATCATGGGGGAGTTTTTGTTCCGTATGCGCCGATGGATTGACGGTGATTATGGCATTACGTTTAGTCGTCATAACATTGATGTATTCAAGGGTATTAACTTGGATAACACCCAGTACGCTTATGTGGATGCAATGTTGGCGCTCGATTACGCGGTTGAAACCTTTAATGGCGATCCCGCGCGAAAATGGGACAAGCAAACCAAGAGTTACCCTTTCCAAGTGGAACAGGTGATGATCAACGGTAAGCGATTTTTTGAGTACATTCAGCACTATATGGCCATTCACACAAGTTTGTTTGTTGGCAAGGAGGCGAAGCTCGCTTCATTCTTTAATAATTACACTCGGTACAGTGGCAGTCATCGTAAAGGGGATAGCTATGTGCGTAATTTATTTTTGTGTACAGTGATGTATTACTACGACAAATTCGGTGATGTGGAGTTAAAAAAAGCAGCGCAGATTTGTTATCGCTGGGCATATTATTTACGCCTTGAATTGCAACGTATTGGCATGGAGTCGGTTGACAATCATGCTAAAAGCCGTAGTGGGTTATTTAGAGCAATTCGCAAAGCCGTTCACCCTCAACAAGTGTTGAACTTTCAGCCGCTTTATATAAAAGAGCCTAAGTTTACTAACGCTAAGGAAGTAAAAAAATTTATTGAAGCAATGAAATCGGGAAGTATTAATGAGCCAAGATAATCTAGTAAAGCCATTGTCTGTCAAAGAGCTTTTCGACAAGAAAACTGAATATATTATCCCTATCTATCAGCGGAATTACGCTTGGGGGGCACCTGAGATTGAGCAGCTTATTCAAGATATTAGCGATGCCGCAGGGCTTATTACTCAGCCAGGTGAAACTGTTAGCGTAAAACAAGTAAAATATTACCTGGGTAGTCTTGTTGTGTATCAGCGCACAACTCATTCACAGCAATCAAATACGGTGTACGAGACTATTGATGGGCAGCAAAGGCATACCACGCTCTCTATTTTATTGGCGTATCTAAAACATCGAAAAGTATTGGGTGAGAGTGACCTAGCAGGGTTAGACATTAACCTAACTTTTGATAGTCGCCCAAAATCTTCCAGAGCGTTAGATGATATTTATAAAGGTAAGTCAAGTGGCGAGCCTGAAGAGCCTAACATTCATGCTGCGTTGAACATTATTCAGCGTTACTTCAAAACCAAAGGGCTAGATACAGAGGCTAAAATTAAGCAGTTTTGCGAATACCTGTTAGAAAACGTCACTATATTGAGAGTCGTTGTGCCACCGCAAACCGATCTTAATCACTACTTTGAGATCATGAATAACCGTGGTGAGCAGCTAGAAAAACACGAAGTATTGAAAGCAAAATTCATGGCGACACTGAGCAATGATGAGGAAAGAAACTGTTTTTCGACCATTTGGGATGCTTGCTCAAATATGACGCGTTACACACAGATGGGTTTTCAATCTGATTTGCGTAAAGAAGTATTTGGTGACAATTGGCAAACAATGCCAAAAAGCTTTGATGTAATTCAAGCAAAGCATACGAGTAAACAGCAAAAACAAGATGCAATGACACTACGCGAAATTATCGACAACAAAACACCCAGTGAAAATACCGATGATGAAGAGCGCGAGAAAGAAGAGCGCTTTGGCACGGTTATCGACTTTTCAAATTTCTTACTTCATGTACTCAAGTTGATGCCTGAGATTAAGGGGGTATCGCTTGATGATAAAAAATTACTTGATGCGTTTATTAGTAAAGATAATGGCTTGAAGGTAGAAGCCAAAACCTTTGTATATGAGTTGCTCAAGTACCGAATTCTATTCGATAGCTACATCATCAAGCCAGACCAACACAATGAAAAGCGTAAGTGGAGCCTACAAACACTCATAGCTAATACGAGTGGTACTAGCACAAGCTCTAGCTATAATAACTCTTTTGGTAAAGACCAAGACACATTAAATGAAAAATTGCGCATGATATTAGCAATGTTCCATGTATCAAATCCAGCCTTAGTTTATAAGCGTTGGTTAAATGATGCGCTAAGTATTTTGAATAGGAATACTAAAGAGGATACGGGTTTAAGCATTGATGGAGAGGTGTACTTAACTGAGCTTGAGCGCTTAAGCGATCGCTATTTTGAAGAAATCACTGGCGGTCAATGTTTAGAGCTTAATGAAGAGAGCTTAGGCGTATTACATCAAGGAACGGGTGTTCAGAACTTCGTGTTTAATCGGTTGGATTACCTTTTGTGGAAGCGTTTATCAGATGGTGAAACATTTGATGGTAAAGGTAAAAAAGAGCTTGGAAAGCACTTTGATGATTTTCAGTTTAGTTTTAGAACCTCTGTTGAGCATTACTTCCCGCAAACCGATCCATCAGGCGCAAGTAAAATGGAGGATGTCGATCGTTTTGGAAATTTATGTTTAATTTCGCCAAGTAGTAACTCGAGGCTTAGCAATTACTCTCCGCAGGATAAAAAGTCATTCTATCGTGAGAACAATCGTGCCGAGAGTTTAAAGCAAGCGATTATGATGAGTTACGATGACTGGGGCCCCGTGGGACTAGGTCGAAAAAATATCGAAAAACATGAATCGGCCATGTTAAAGGTTTTATCCGCAATAAAAATATGAGCTACAGCGATAAGTCGAGTTACTCAATAACACTGCTGATAATTAATGGTCAATATTGGCTTAATAGTAAAGGTTGCTGAATTTAAGCTTAAAGCTTGGTTATATAACCTGCTTTTTTAGTTGTTTATCATTATTTTTTTGCTTATCACAGTTGATTTATATACTATCTCGCCACGACTAAAGTATTGCTTTATTTTAGTTGTGGATGGCGAAAGGGAACGTAAAGATTTTATGGATAAAAGCCGAGCAGTACTGCCAAACCCCCACTGTTAATTTTATACCTCTTTATAATTCTTTCTATCGCCATTAATGCGTGTTTTCTGCTTTGAGGTTTCAAAGTAGTTGTCTATTTAATTACGAGAGTACAAAAGATAAATCATATGGATATACTAGAAAGTTTACTACGCGGTTTTGATACAAACGTTGTTAGTGGTGTTGTTTTAATTTTAATGCTTTTTGTTTTTGGTTTAGGTTTGTTTTACACCAAAAAAGCTAAGCAAGTTGAGTTTGTTCAGTTTGTTCCAACACTATTAACTACGATGGGTATATTTGGTACTTTTTTAGGTATAGTTCTTGGTTTATTAGAATTTAACCAAAGTGATATAGAAGCCAGTATTCCGTTATTACTAGCAGGTTTAAAAACGGCATTTATTACAAGTTTAGCGGGGATATTTTTATCTTTAGTGTTTAAAACCCTGTCTACATTTTCATTTTTAAAACCTAAACAACTAGAAGATAGCATTTCTCATGCAACACCTGAGGCAATATTAGGTGCTATGCAAGCGCAGGTTGCAGAAACTAAAGTTTTAAAAGAGGCGATTGTTGGTAATGAAGAGTCAACACTGTTTGGGCAATTAAAAATATTACGTGGTGATATTAATGATAATGCAAAAACATCGATAAATATTGCCCAAGAACAAGCTGTAAAACAACAAGAGAACTTTGAGGCGTTTAGTGAAAAGCTATGGCTTAAACTACAAGACTTTGCAGATAATTTATCAAAGTCAGCTACAGAGCAAGTTATTGAAGCGCTAAAACAGGTGATTAGTGATTTTAATAACAACTTAACAGAGCAGTTTGGTGATAACTTTAAACAATTAAATGAAGCGGTAATTAAATTAGTTGAATGGCAAGAAAACTATAAAATTCAGCTTAAAGAAATGAGTGACCAATACGCTCATGGTGTTGCTTCTATTTCTGCTACTGAATCATCTGTTGCTCATATTAGTGAGCAAAGCCAAATAATTCCTCAATCAATGGGTGAATTAAAAGGTGTTATGGAAGTTAATCAACATCAATTAGCTGAGCTTGAACGCCATCTAGAGGCCTTTAAAGATATGCGCGACAAAGCTGTTGAAGCCGTCCCGCAAATTCAAAAACAAGTTGAAGCTACAGTGAACGATATATCGGCTGCAGTAACAACAGCGAGTGACCATTATAAAACCCTTCTTACACAATCAGACGATTACATAAAAACTCATGTTCAGACATCTAATGATTTATTAGACAAGTTTGCTCATGAAACAGAGAAAGGCATCAATAGTGTTGGCGATCGTTTGATAGAAAGCTCGGATAAGATTGGTAAAGAAATCCAAACTGCAGGCAATGAGTTTACAGATAATACAGCTCGAACTAACGAAAGCTTAAAGACAACATCTGATCATTTACAGTCGCAAACTGAAGTAATTAAGCAGCACCTACAAGATACGGTGACTGACCTAAATAACAATATGCGAGACATGATTGAAAAATTAGTAGATGACGCTAAAGACATTACTTCAACTATGAAGCAAGCTAATCAAAACCTTGTAACAGATACAGAGCAGGTGCGTGACACTGTGGTTAAGTCAGCTGAAAAACTTCAGCAACGCCTTAATGAAGTTATTGACGATGCAGCTACACAGCAAATTAACCAAGCTAAACGTACCTTTGATGCAATGGAAAATGAGGTTAAAAAGCAAGTTGGTATGACTGGCGAAGCCGTAGACTCACAACTAAAACTTATTGATACTGCGATGCAGCAAGAAATAAACCGTGTAATGAACGAAATGGGTAAAGCACTTGCACAGGTAAGCGGTAAATTTGTTGATGATTACATTAAGCTAACTAAAGCTATGAATGAAGTTGTAAGTCAGCGAGTAATGTAATGGAAAAGATATTTGGCTCTCAAAATACCTCACAAGATAGTAGTGATCATTGGTTAACTGTATCAGATTTGATGGCTGGTTTAATGGTTGTATTCTTGTTTATAGCTATTGTTTTTATGATGATAACTCAAAAAGAAAACGACAAGATTAAAGATGTTGCTGTTGCTTACCAACAAAATCAAGTTGCTATATATGAAGCTCTAGAAAGCGAATTTGAAAGAGACCTTGATAAGTGGGGAGCAACAATAGACAAAGAAACGTTAGCGTTTAACTTTCAATCCCCAGATGTCTTATTTGCTAATAATGAAACTAGATTAAGTGACGCATATAAAGAAATATTAAACGACTTTTTCCCCCGTTATATCAACGTGCTTGCCCCGTTTAGGGACTCTTTAGATGAAATTCGTATTGAGGGTCATACTTCAAGTGTTGGTTTAAGAGGCTCTACAGAAGCGCAAGCATACTTTTATAATATGCGATTATCTCAGGGGCGAACACGTTCTGTATTAGAGTATGGTTATTCCCTTATGCCTAATGAGTCTGATTGGATTAAAGCTAATATTGCTGCAGTTGGTTTTTCATCATCACGTTTGATAAAAGATAATGGTGTGGAAGATGCTGCAAGGTCAAGGCGTGTATCTTTTAGGGCGATTACCAATGCTGATATTCAAATAAAACGGATACTGGAGGCGCAGTAATGAAGCTAACAGTTGATTTTAGTGCGTTACATAAAGCGGTAGCACCCTTAGGGCAAGTAGTAACTGACTTTTCTATTACCAGTGATGCCTCTGAACTCGAGAGCATTGGCAGTCATCTTAATCAAGGAATGATTTTAGGAAAAGATGTACAGTTAGATGAAATTGATGGGTCAAACGGTGTACTAAACTATGATGGTCATCAAGTTATGCTTTATATACCTGATCAAGGTGGTAACATCTCAAGTGTTTTACAAGATGGGAAGCAAAAGGGAGCAAGAAGAGTACATGTTGCTGAATGTAAAACAATAATCGGAATGCGAGAAAGAGGACGATTTAATGATCGCTACGACGTGATTAGTCGTGTTGATGGTTTTTTTCCTGTTTTTGGAGGCGATTATCATTCTCGCAAAGAGCTTAAAGGCGACGCTGACTTAGCTGTTTGTCAAAACTGTTTAGTTTTACTAAATCATAATAACTTTTCCCAGTTAGGATGGAGTGAAAAAAATCAGTTAATAAATTCGTTTTCATATTCAAAATTCTTTGAGGCATATAGCTCATATTTTAAATCTCTACCGCAAAGTACTGCTGGTTTTAGAGCTGGAAACTATACTTCGGATTGGTCGTCAATTTCATCTAAGTTGAGAAGCGATTTAGATTATTGCTGTGAACAATGTGGAGTTGATCTAAAGTCTGAAAAAAAATTACTCCATACTCATCATATTAATGGTAATAAAGCTAATAACCAACGAGATAATTTGAGAGTACTTTGTGCAGATTGCCATAAAAAGCAGCCACATCATGACCATATATATGTAAGCAACTCAGATATTCTTAAAATTAATCAGCTAAGACGAGAACAACATAAGTTTGACGTGTTTAATTACGATAATCTGCGAGAGTGTGCGGATACAGCATTAGATGGCCTTTTACAAAAATGTGAGTCGACTAGGTTACCAGGTGCTGAGCTAGGGATTGTTATTCAAGATAAAGAAACATTTGTTTCAATCGATCTTTGCTGGCCAAGGCGTAAAGTAGCGGTGCTTATTAATATGAGTAATTCTAATATATTAAGAAGACACGGCTGGACTGTATTTACTGCATTCGACGCCTTAAATAACTTTGAGAATTTTCAACGCCAAATTAGATAAGAAATTTTAATTTTAAAGGATTAATTTATATGCACTCTAAAGCAAGCTTTGATGCTGAAACACTCAATAGAAAAAATTAAACGTGTTTTAAAATGTTTATCAAGTCAGTATCAAACAAAAACTGACTTATTATTGTTTGAGGTGGCAGCTAATCTGTAACAGTAAAGATTAAGCTTCCTGAATATGGTTTTAGACGGAGTGGATGTAGATGTACTAGCTCAAATTGTACTAGCTCAGACTTGATCTGACAGTTACCCGTTTTTTAATCGGTGACTGTCAGTCTAAATTTGAGCTAAATTTTTCTCAGCCCAGATCAATTTTCCATCTAATAAAGTTTCTAATGGCGTTCTGCCACAGCATATTTTTCCTTGATGAGTTCGGTCATTATTGTAATAAATCATCCATTCGTCCAGATCCTTTTGCAATTCCGCTAATGAGCTATATAGCTTTTTACGGAATGTAACTTGATAGAATTCATTGAGTATCGTTTTGTGGAAGCGTTCGCAGATACCATTTGTTTGCGGTGACATAGCTTTGGTTTTTGTATGATCGATATCATTAATAGCCAGATATAACTGGTAATCATGATGTTCGACTTTGCCACAATATTCAGTGCCTCTATCGGTTAGAATACGTAGCATGGGAAGCTCGTACTGTTCGAAGTACGGCAGTACTTTGTCGTTGAGTATGTCAGCCGCAGTAATTGGCGTTTTCGTGGTGTAGAGCTTAGCGAACGCTACTTTGCTGTATGTATCAACGAAGGTTTGTTGGTAGATACGCCCAACGCCTTTGAGATTACCCACGTAAAATGTATCTTGAGAGCCTAGATAACCTGGGTGAGCCGTTTCAATTTCACCACACGCTTCGTCATCATGTTTTTTCTTTTCAAGCGCAGCTACTTGAGCGTCGGTGAGAATGATACCTTCGTTAGCAACTTTATTTTCTAGTGCCTTGAGACGCTTTTTGAAGTTCTCTAGGTCATGACGTAGCCATATTGAACGAACACCGCTGCCAGAAACGAATACGCCTTGTTTTCTGAGTTCATTACTCGTTCTGTGTTGGCCATGAGCTGGATAATCGACAGCGTATTTAATGACGGCTTGTTCAGTTGCTTCATCAACTCTATTTTTTAAGTTTGGCGCTCTACGACTTTTATCAATTAACGCATCAAGTCCACCGTCTTCGACGAGTTCTTGATATCGATAAAATGTATCACGGGATACGCCCATCACTTTGCAGGCTCTTGATACGTTGCCAAGTTCTTCTGCAAGATTAAGTAAACCCGCTTTGTGTTTAATAATTGGATTGTTAGTATGTAGCATGAGAGTTACCTCTTATATGTTTTGATTTAAAGATTCGACACCTTTTATCAAAACGGGTAACTCTCACTTTTTCAAGTTGATGTGTCAGATCTTGTCTGAACTAATACACTCAAATTTAGACTTTTTTAAGCATTAATCTTCGATTCCTAAAAAGCAGTCTTTAGATTCTGATTCATATAAGAAAGATAAAGGTAAATTTAGTTTCTCTTTGATAAGTTTAAACCATTGAATATCCTCTTTTTTAGGGATGTTACCTGAAACTATTAATAATTCATCACCTGGTTTTTGCGCTATTGGATGCAACTGATATCTCAGCAATTGGCCTATTGCAGCTTCAATGTCTTGCCTAGTTGAACTTGTATATTTTAACTCTGCAATTGTGTAAATATCGCCTTTTGTGAAAGTAACATCTCTGCGAAATAAGCCATCACGATCTTGAGCACTACATTTTATATTTTGACGTTGTAACCATTGTTGAAAACGTTGTTCCATCTGAGCTTCATTTAACACCATTGTATTAAATTCTGGACACTTTCTTCTTATTTCTGTAGCAGTAATGACATCTGTAATTGCCTCTTCATTAAGTTTGAGCATAGTGCTAAATTTTAGATTTTTTTTATCAAAGTCTTTGAAGTCAAAGTTATTAATAATCTGATCTATCATATTCAAAGATTCAGTTAATGATGTATGGTCAATTGGCGTAACTAATTCAATCGTAGAAAGCTCTTTACTTTGACCTTTCGTAAGTGAAATATCAATAGATTGGAATCTAGCTGTATCAATGAATGAGGTAATTCGATCCTCTTTATTTAAAGGGACAAATCTTACTTTTATTTTATTTTGATTAGGTTTCGGAGTCACAGAAATACGACCAGCTTCTCCATTACTACCAAAGACTATTTTTACTGGTGAATCACTTCGCCATTTTTTAGTACCCCCATCATAGTAAGTAGATATATGAATAGCCAATAAATTACTGGGTTTTTCAAAAGAAGGGTTAGCTCTAAACCAAGCTGCTGCTAATTCACTACTTGATAATTTTGATTCATCTATGTTCATATTCCGTGTCCTTCATATAATTTTAATAAAGTTTGAATGCTTCCCTAAATCCAAATTTTTTCTAAGCATTTAGAGTTCATCATATCGTTAATCTCTATAAATTTTAGGTATGCCTTTCCTTTGTTTAAAGATTTATCGTTGATACCAAGCTTCGAGTTTTGGTAAGTAATGGGCGTGACATTTATATAGTGAAAGCTATCAAGTCTAATTAAAACCTTGTTTAAGCTGTCGTTACTAATTTTTGAATTGAGCTTTTTTGATATGAGTTCATGAAGCGGAGTCAGTTCAATATCGGCGGTGTCCATATTTGTAAAGTGAACCTCTAAATTACTTTCACCATAATATTGATATACGAGTTTATTTGTACTGCAAATAAAAACAATTCCTTCACCTGCATTGATTTGATCCAAAATATTAAACAATCCTAAGGCCACTTTAATATCAATAGGTTTCAAATTGGGATTTGAAATCACGTTATTGGTAAAAGATTCAAAGCTATCGGGGGCCTTGTCAAAAGAAAACCCTTTCTCACCGTTGTTATTTTTAGTGTACTTTTGCAGTAGTGGTCTATGTATATAGATTTTGCTATTTTTGAGATGCTTTTGAGTGAGCTTAGTATTTTGGTGCTTATTTTTTAAAAGAATGGGGTTATCTTCTGAGCCGGGTTTTAAATTAACTTCTTCCATATAAAGTCCATTTCAACGTTATAGTATATATATTGCTATAATATTTATTATAAAACAATCACTTATATTTTTTACGGTTGCTTTTTTAAATAAAAAAGAAAAACCTTTTTTATTTTCTTTAAGTTCAATGGCTTATGCCGTTTTGTGTTTGCTTTTCTTACGTGATCTAAAAACATTTCACCCAGCTACTATGTACTCATTGATTAACAATAACTAGGTACATAGCATGAATACAACCCCTCAATTAAAACGTATTGTGGCACACTTTGCTACTGAATTATTAGAAGAATTCGACGTAGAAGAGCTTTGGCAATATAAGCTATTTAAAAAGTCTTTGTGTAACATTTCGGGCTTTAGCTATACGAATTTACATGGTTTAGATGTTGATGATTTGATCTCGCGATTAGATCATTTAGCAATAAATATAATGCCTAAAACGCTACAAAAAAATGTGTATATATTTTGTAAAGCGTTTGGACTACCAAAAACGGTTACTCCATTAGTTATTTTTTCGTGCTGTATGACGCTCAGTAAGCCATTACGCGAACTTGTTGAATACTTACGTGACGATTACGCAAGCGTTATTTTAGAAAAAATAGCTTATGTGCTTGATATTGATGAAGCACTACTTAATAAGCAAATTGGGTTAATTATTGAATCTGGCATGTATTCGATGGATATGGAGATATTTGCTGGGGAAGATGAGTTTCTAATACTACCAACCGCAATTGCTAAAAGCTTGCTCGAGGGTAAGCTAAATAGTGAAAGTGATATTTTATCTCACTTGGTTACCCCTTGTGGAGCTTCTGAACTTAGCGCTGCTGATTTATCACACTTAGATTTAAACACTTTACTTAAAGCTACGCAAAATGCGACTAAGACCGGTGGGCAACCGTTGAGTATTTTATTTTATGGTGTGCCAGGTTCGGGTAAAACTTCATTAGCGAAATATATAGCGCAAGTTTGTGGTGCGCAGTTGCTAAAGGTACAAGCTAAAGGTGGTAATTTAATAACCCCAACAAACGAGCTCGATAGTCGAAGTGCAAGTTCTGAGCTGCGCTTAGAGCACTTTAATGTGGTGAGTAAGTTGGTTAGTAAGCGTAAAAAAACAATGTTGCTACTGGATGAATGTGAAAACATTTTTGAGCGTGATTTATTTTCAAAAAGCTTCTCAAAAGAATTACTTCATACCTACATTGAAAATCATCCTGTGGTGAGTATTTGGATCACTAATCATCTAGAAGATTTACCACAGAGCGTTATTAGGCGATTTAATATTGTTTACGAAATTCCTGGGCTAAACAAAACAACTAAAGAAAAAATGATTGGCAAATATGTTAAAGGTTTGAGTGTTGGTAACAGTTTTATTAGTAAATTAGCTGCTCAACAAAACTTATTGCCAGCCCATATTGCTAAAGCTGTTCATGTAGCTAGGTTATGCGGATTTAAAGCACAGAGTGCGCGTGAATGTATAGAGGAGAATATTCAAGATACTTTAACTGCATGCGGCTTTTCGGCTCACGGATTAACTTATCAAGCAGCGCAAAAATTTAATCCTAAAATGGTGAATATAGAGTCTGAGTATGCATCACTCGAACAGGTTGAAGAGGCTGTAATTGAATATTCGAGTTCACGAACTCTACTAACGGGCCCGCCTGGCACAGGTAAAACAGCTTTTGTAAATTATTTATGCGAAAAAGCTGATTTTAAACTTATATCTGTTAAAGCATCTGACTTATTAAGCAAGTGGGTTGGCGAAAGTGAGCAAAATATTGCTCAACTATTTAAACAAGCTACACAAGAAGGAAGTGCAATATTTATTGATGAGGCGGATAGTTTGCTATGTAGTCGTGAACAAGCAAAGGCAAATTGGGAAGTGCAAACAGTTAATGAATTACTATGCTATATGGAGCAATTTCAACTTCCACTTTTTGCTGCTACTAACTTTGCTAAAAATTTGGATAAAGCGGTAATGAGGCGATTTGATTTTAATTTAAATTTAACCTATTTGACTCCGCTACAGGCTAAGCAATTATTTAAAGATACATTAGGTCCTGGAGTGTTAAATAAGCACCTAATGCATGAGTTATTCAACCTTACAAAGCTCACACCAGGTGACTTTGCGATTGTAAAAAGGCAAATGAAGTTTTCAAAAAAGCGAATGACTCAAGAGCGAATGTTATCGATTTTACAAGAACAAAACGACCTAAAAGAAGGCGGAAAGCAGAAGATAGGGTTTGTTTGAGGTATAACACTATAAAGTACTTACTTATTAAAGTTTTGTAGTTGTATTACATATGCTAGGTTACATATGTTACTTAAAGATAATGCTCGGCTATTACCTACCAAGTATATGATTATCATAAAGAATGGATTTAAAAATGAAATTTTCAAAATTAGTAAAAGAGCAACTCGGTTGTTATGTATATGGGTTAATTGACCCAAGTAATGATAAGATTTTTTATGTAGGAAAGGCATCTTACAATAACAGAGCTTTTGATCACCTAAAAGAAATAGGTAAAGAGTCTAATAAAGCAAGGAAAATAGCAGAAATTAGAGCTGTTAATGAAGAGCCTAGAGTTGAAATATTAAGATATGGATTAGATGAACAAACAGCTTTTGAAGTTGAGGCAGCTATCATTGATGCACTGGGTTTAGAGAATCTGACAAATGTGGTCAGAGGGCATGGGGTAGTTAAAGGGCGCTTAACAATTGAAGAGCTTGAAAGGTTACATTCGATGAAGCCAGTTCTAGTTGATGATATAAAAGAAAAGTGTATTTTATTTTATATAAATCAAACATATTCACCTACATTATCCGAGCCTGAAATTTATGACATGACCCGACAGTTTTGGCATGGTGTATCAGCGGAAACTAGAGAAAAAAATGAGTACAACATAGCATTAGCAGTAGTCGATGGGGTTGTAATCCAAGTTTATAAAATTGAGGCTTGGTTTGAAGCTGGCTCTACTCTTTCTACTAGAGCGAGTAAAGGGAAGCCAAATAGATGGGAGTTTGTAGGCCAAGCTCAGGATGAGCATCATCTTCGCGGACGGTTATTAGTTGGCAGTGATGGTTATCCTATACCGTCAATGCAGCAAGGCTATAGTTATTTACCAAAAAAGTAGTTAAATAATTTAATGAATTCACGCCGCCATTTATCTATTCTAGAGCTTGTGCCAATATCGCCAAGCTCTATTTCAACTCAAAAATTGCAACAAAGAATGATTGAACGTGGCTTTGATATTTCAACTCGTATGTTGCAACGCGATCTCCAATCACTTTACGAGCAAGGTTGCTTTGGGCTTGAAAAAGATACCCGCAGTAAGCCCTATGGCTGGTCTATCAATGCTCAGTGGCGAGGTGGTAACGCAAAAGTTATGAGCAGCGAAGTTGCTGAGCATTATTTGCTTCTAGAGCAGTTACTACCACAATCGGCCCCCATAGATGTTAAACAGTCGGTACATATTAAAGCAGAGCAGGCACTAAAACGTGTTAATGGCCATGTGCCTGAGTGGTTTTCGACTCTGCCTAAGCCTTCGTTAAAAGTGAATATTGATAATCAGTTAGTTGCGCAAATTGAGCATGCGATTAAGCATAAGCGTGCAGTGAGCACTGAGCTTTATAGAGTACTTTACGATGAGGCTCATTGGCTAAAATTTGCGGAGTTAAGTTTTTACAACTTAGTTGAGCAAGGCGGTGTGTTGATGGCGCAGTTTATGGTGGGAGAGCTTCACGATAAGTGTTATCAAATGCCGGTTTACCGCATTCGTAATGTACACATTTTGCAAAAAACACGACGTGAGCCAAGCACTGAGCAATTAAAGTCGTTACGTAGTGCGATTAACAAAGGCATGTCGCAAGAAGCGATTGAGTTAATTGTAAAAGTACCCAGGCACTCGGCGGTTAATCAAGGCTTTATTGAGCTTGGTGAGCTGACTGACAAGCAACAGATTGACGATAAAAACGTATTACTTACCTACCGGACGATTGATACCGAGCAACTAACCGATGAGCTATTTAAATGTGCTCATTGGCTTGAAGTTATTAAACCTGAAAAGCTGCGGCAAAGAATCACTACAAAGCTTAAAGCGGCCGCTAACATCTATAAATAACTCCAACTTGTTTAGGTGCGTCAAAATTTGACGCACCTGTTTGCTATGCTCCTTTTAAAGTTAAGGAGTAGCTATGTTTCAATTAATTCAACAAAATGATGGTTTATCAATCGGTGTATTTGGCATTGGTGGGTGTGGCTGTAATACGCTAAACAGTATTTTTGAGCAACGAGAGTCTGAGCAGGCGCACTTGTACAGTGTTAATACCGACAAAGTAGTGCTTGAGCATACACAAAGTGATGAAGCTGTGCTTATAGGGGCTGAGTTAACTCATGGTTATGGGGCCGGCGCCGATCCTAAAGTTGGGCTGCAAGCGGCGGAAGAAAGTAAAGAGCAGCTTTTAACGCTCATTAATGGCTGCGATATAATACTGTGTGCAACAGGGTTGGGTGGTGGTACTGGGACTGGCGCTAGCCCTTATATTGCAGAGCTTGCTAGTGAACAAGGTAAACCCATTATATTTGTTGCTACATTACCATTTAGTAGTGAAGGGCAGTTTAGAAGCAATATAGCGCAAGCCGGTTTAAATGAGCTCAAAGAACATGCTAATGCGGTTATTACACTGCCAAACGACCAACTGATTGAAGTACTCGGGAATGATATTGGTTTATTTGACGCCTTTAAGCATAGCAACCAAATACTTCATTCACTGATAAAATCATTGATAGACATGCTTTGTTTTCAAGGTTTGATCAACGTTGATTTAAATGATTTTGCTAAAATTATGGATTGCCAAGGTGATGCGGTATTAGGTGTTGGTAAATGCAATGAAGAAAGTGAGCTTACTACTGCGCTCAATGGGGCACTTAATAACCCGTTAGTTAACCAGGTTGATATGTCATCAAGTACGGGGGTAATTATACAAGTAAATTGCAAAGATGAAATTTCACTGGGTAGTTATAACCTTATTACCGATACAGTGCGCCAGCAGGTGAGCCCAAATGCGTTGGTTATTTGTGGTGTTTCAAAAATAGAAAGCTTAGCGACTAATTATGAGTTACTTGTTATTGCTACGGGAGCCAGTACTAAAATGGTTACTGAAACTTGTAACGAAATTGATTTTCAAGAAGTTAAACCCTCAGCAACAAGCCGACCTAGAACGTCAGATATTTTTGATATACCTGCATTTATAAGAAATCAATCTGCACCACCTAGTAAAAGTGCTTTATAGGGTTTGCAAGCAAAGACAGCGGTATATAGTTATGGATAAGCGCTACCATAGGACGATTTAGATAAAAATTTATTAGCTTTGCTATCACCTTTATAAATAAAGGCCTTGCGGCGATTTTTATTGATTAAGATCAACAAAGCAACAGAGAAAGATAGGCATAATTCGCGGCTGTAATTTACACCCAAAAATAAAAATTTGTGTTACTAATTTGTGTTACGATTTAATGAAAAATAGCGGTTTTTTATTAAACTAGAACTGCACAAAAGTTAGCCTTTACACACATTTGTTTTTACTTATCTTTTTGTTTTATAATGATATTAATTGAAAAGGCTAAAAAATGGCTCTACTCATAAATAGCAAATGCATTAACTGCGATATGTGTGACCCAGAATGCCCTAATGGGGCTATTTATATGGGCGCTAAAATATACCAAATAGATGCAAACAAATGTACAGAGTGTGTAGGGCATTATGATAAACCTACTTGCGTAAGTGTTTGCCCTATTGACTGCATAAAGCCCAATCCGAATAAGCGTGAAACTTTGGACGAACTAGCAGAAAAATTTGTGCGGGTAACTGGCAAATAACTCGTCAGGCATTTTGCTAAGCCGCTTTTAATTTATGCTAAAAACACTACTTACATTACTTATTTAGGTTGTAGCTAAGGTCCTCTGTCATGCATTTTTAGTTTCAATCAAATCTTATTACCTTCATTAATTATCAACTATATTGTGTTACCTTAAGGCTTTATAAACTCAAGTATTAATCTAAGTTTTAGATTGCATTCTATAGGAGTCTATTTTGGATATTGGTATTAACGCTATTCAGGCTGTATCTTCAAAACAAGCCATATTTATTAATGATGAGTGCCGAGTATTTGTAATTGGCGATCTTGATGGTGATTTACCGGCCTTAAAAAACGCACTTAATAACGTAAATTTTAACCCTGAAAGAGATACTTTGTTTTGCCTAGGCGATTTTGTTGATCGCGGGGATAAAACATATGACTTATTTACATACTTACAAGCCATTAGGGCATGTATGATATTAGGTAATCATGAGCATTTAATGTTGGAATCATTATTAAGTAATGATAAAGCGGCTTTAAAATTATGGACTGACAATGGTGGCAATTGGCATAAGTCGGTATCAAGTGAAAAGCTCAATGTCATGTGCGATGAGTTACTAACTAAACCGCTTTCAATAGTACTAGAGTATCGTGGTTATACAATAGGGTTGTCTCATACATTTGCACAATCGTGGGATTGGGAAAATTACCCTGATGATAAATCGCTAATCGTGCAATCTCTATTGTGGGATCGCGAAGTAGTTAAACAAAATAAGGTAGTTAAAAGTCATGGAGTCGACTTTTCAATACATGGACATAACTCAACTAAAGAGCCTTTTTGGGTTGGTAATAGTTATCATATAGATACAAATTATTATGGTGGAAAGCCGACATTACTTGAGCTTTCAGAGGTTATTGCTACGCTTGGTTAACCAAGCGCTATTTAGCAATTGTTACTTCTTTCAAATATCATCCGGCAGTTTTGCTTTTTAAAGTATAAACTGCTGACTACCACATCTAATTATCCCCTTCGTTTTTTTGTATACACTTTATGATGATTTGTGCACTGTAATTATTTTATCAAGCCTATAAACTATTTATCAGCAACCAAAGTGAGATGGCCTATGAATAAAGTACATTTTAGTAATATCACAGATTTTTACAGCGCGCTTGGAAAACCTGCGCCGGAGCATCCGCTTTTTGCCATTTCAACAACAGACAGTTCATCACAAAACAATTACCAAGCATGTTTAAATACTCAAAGTGTTATTAGCACCGATTTTTATGCTATTTCTCTAAAAAAGGTGACTGCAGGAGAGATTGTATATGGGCAAACTAAATATGATTGTAGTAGCGGTACATTATTGTTTTTTTCTCCACAGCAAACATTTTATAGCAATGGTGTAACTGTTGAGTCTCAAGGGAAAACAATTGTATTTCATGAGGATTTTATTCGTGGCCATGCACTAAGTACTGCACTCAAAAAGGCTTCTTTTTTTGGTTATGCCGTTAATGAAGCACTTCATCTTTCGCCAAAAGAGCAACGTTTAATTGCCAATGTAATTGCGAATATAGAAAGCGAATCAAAGATCAGCTACGACGAATTTAGCCGTGACATTCTTTTAGCACACATCAATGTTTTGCTTAACTATGCAGAACGGTTTTATCGTCGACAGTTTTTATTGCGAAAAGAATCCCATAGCGCAATTGTTGATTCGTTTTTGGAAAAATTTGATGAGCTATTAGTGCTCAATAACAACAATGAAATTCCGAGTGTTAATACCCTTGCTGACTCACTAAATATGACTAGTCGCTATTTAACAGATGCATTAAAAATAGAAACCGGACAAACCGCACAACAAGTCATTCATAATCATTTAATTGATAAAGCAAAAAATAGCTTATTAGAAAGTAGCGACTCTGTTGCAAGTATTGCTTATGCATTAGGTTTCGCGTACCCGCAATACTTTGCCCGATTATTTAAAAACAAAGTAGGTCTAACGCCCTCACAGTACCGTGCTAGTCAGCACTAACTTAGTAGCAGGAAACAAGATGAAAAAAGTAGCAATTGTAACCGGTACATCGACTGGTTTAGGTATTAGCATTGTCGTAAAACTAGCACAACAAGGTTATTTTGTTGTGGCAACTATGCGTAATTTAGATAAAAAAGGTGCACTTGAAGTCGCTCTTCAAAACGCGAATGTGCAAGCTGAAATAAAGTATTTAGATGTGCAAAATACACTAAGTATTGAGCAATGTATTACTGACGTTATAGATGAACAAGGACAAATAGATTTACTCGTAAATAATGCAGGGGCAGGGTATATAAGAACAACCGAACAAACTACAGAGCAAGACATTCAATGGGTAATGGATGTAAACTTTTTAGGAGTGGTACGCTGTACAAAAGCTGTTTTGCCGCATATGCGTAAAGCACGCCAAGGGCATATTGTGAATATATCGTCAGTAGGCGGTCTTGTCGGTCAACCTTTTAATGAAATTTACTGCGCAGCTAAGTTCGCACTTGAAGGTTATGTTGAATCGGTAGCAACTTATATAACACCAGCATTTAATATCAATTTTACCAATGTAGAGCCTGGTGGTATTAGCTCTGAATTTGCAAATAATGCGTTAGCACAGTTTCAGCAAACTGGTGGCATTGTAGATGATGAATATAAACCAATATTAGAGCAGTACATTGCGAGTGCTCAAGGTCGCTCTGCTGACGTATTTCAAACAGTAGACGAAGTAGCTAATGTGGTTATGGAATGTGTAAATAGTGAAGAACCACCAATAAGAGCGCGTACATCAATTTGGGCAAATGAGTTCTGTGAACTTAAAACGCAAGCAGATCCTACTGGTAAACTTCAGCAGCAAAAAGTGATTTCATGGTGATTTGAATAATTTGTTTTTAAGCTATAAATATTTAAATTCAACAAAGCCTCTCTTAGCTTGTTAATTAAGAGTGGTTTTGATGTGTGGGTTGGATTTTAAGTTTCATTCAATAGGTATTAATACAGTTATATGAAACGTTTATTTAGTTTTAATATTGATGATTAACAAACGGTTAAGTTTGGCTGTGTAAAATTGGGAACAATTTTTGCCATTTCGTAAATAATTTACGTAAAAGGACTAACTTCTCGCTTTAGGTTTTATATAAGCAGATTTAAATGGAACAGCCTCTCACATGATAGTAGCAAGCATATACCCTTTCCCTTTTTCAACGTTTTGTAAGTCGTCACTTTATGTATCAATTTTTTCTGCTTTGGGTTCTACGTGTGCTGTTGCAGCGCAAGAAAACTCGCAGCACGCAAAAGATATGGAAGTAATAGAAGTACGTGGTATTCGTTCAAGTATGGCCGAAAACTTAGATGTAAAACGTATTTCGGGATCTGTAGTTGATGCCATTACCGCGGAAGACATTGGAAAGTTCCCTGATAAAAACGTTGCAGACTCACTTCAGCGTGTACCCGGAGTGGTAATTGAGCGTGACGGCGGGGAAGGTTCATCTGTCAGTATTCGTGGTTTATCGTCAGAACTTACCTTTACACAGCTTAATGGTAATTTTATAGCATCTTCTCCGGGGGAGCCTTCGCGTTCGTTTGATTATGCTTTGTTACCGTCTTCAATGATTGAAAGCGTAGAGGTTTATAAATCGCCAGAGGCACGCTTAGATGAAGGTGGGGTTGGTGGCACTGTACTAATGCACAGCCGAAAACCTTTAAATATGGATGCAAACTCGGGTGTATTTAATGTCGAGAGTACTTACGCTGATGTTACAAAAGAGTATGAGCCGCAGTTTACGGGTTTATATTCATGGAAAAACGACAACGAAAACTTTGGTGTATTAGTTGGCTATACCTATCAGGAACGGACAAACAGAACGCTTTCGGGCGGTACTGATGCTAATGTATGGCGCTATACTGGCACTGGGCAAGCAACAGATATACATGGTAATACAATTGATAACAATAACGGTTGGGGTACTATTAATGATGCAAACGGCAACAGTTACGATGGCGTTTGGTTTCCGCAAGTTGTTCGAGGTTCTGTTCTTAACGAAAAACGTGAGCGAGAAGGGATTCAACTTAGTTCACAGTGGCGACCAACAAATCGTTTAGAGCTTGGCTTTAATTATTTTGGTTTTACACTTGGGCAAGACAGAACAGAATCTGTGATTGATATACCAGAGTGGTCTTTAAATCCTGATTTTTTGACGGATGTAAATCTTGATGAGTCGGGCACTATTGTTACTGGTATGCAATACGATGCAATGGCAAGTGGTGTCGAAAATGATATGCAATTTCCGTGGATGCGTGGCAGCTACGTACGTGAGGAATCTACCTCCGATACCTTTGATTTTAATTTAGCCTATGAAGGTAATAATTTTAAAGCGCGCTTTGTAATTGGTAATACACAATCAGAGGGCGGCCCAGAAGAAAGCTGGGAAGCGGCGTATAAAAGTTCTAACGCGGGCGAAAGCGCAGCCACTATTCAAAACGCAGCTCAAACGGCAGGCTGGTCACTCAATCAAAATAATGTGTCACTTAATATAGACCCTAATACATTAGTTAATTTACAAAATGGAGTTGGAGGCGGTCGTGATGCGGGCTCTTCGAACTCAAGCTTTGTACGCAGTGAGCTAGAAGAAGATTACTACCAAGCTGATGTGGATTTTTATGTTGATTGGGGCTTTTTAAAAACAATTAGAACCGGTGTTAAATACCGCAATTCAACTCTTCACCGTGAAACCGGCAACACCTTCTTTTTAGATCCAAATTTTGATATTGCTGCAGGGGAAGCAAGTGAGCAAGGTATTACCCGTTTTGATAGCTACCAGTGGAATGGTGGAATGCCATTAGCTAAAAATGTATTTACTAGTGAGAATAATATTGCAGGTGGTTTTGATATAAACCAAATGCCAAGTATCGACTGGAATAAATATCGCGATATGGTCACTGCTAGTTATGTACCTTATACGCGCATTGAAGATAATTTTGTTTACGATATAGAAGAGAAAATATCGGCTTTTTATATACAAGGTGATTTTGAATTTAGTGAAGTCAGAGGTAATTTGGGTGTGCGTGTTGTGCAAACAAAAACACTTACTTCATCTACTGACTTATATACCTACCAATTAGATCACACAAATGATGAAACAGGTGAGCCAGTAACAGGTGACGCTCGTTTTGTAGAAGACTATCAATTAGTCACTCAGCAAAACAAAGACACTCAAGTTTTGCCAAGCTTTAATATAGCGTGGGATGCAACCGACGATTTAGTTATTCGTGGGGCAATAGCTAAAGTAATATCTCGTCCTGACTATAGTGATTTAGGTGCGCAGCAGCGCATTACCTATGTATCAGGTGAATGGGCAGAAGATAGAGCCGCATTTAACGAGCTTCCTGGTTTTAGCGGTAGTGGCGGAAATAAAAACTTGAAACCATTTGAATCAATTCAAGCCGATTTATCTATTGAGTATTATTATGGCGAAGGTTCAGCTGTTGGGCTGGCACTTTTTCATAAAAAAGTAGATAACTTTGTTGTGCCACTGGTGATCGACGTAGAGCAAAACTTTGCTGGTAAAAATAATATAGTGGATGCAGGGACTATTAATATAGCCCCTTACAGCACTGTAGGTAATGGCACCGATGCAGTATCAAAAGGCGCGGAAGTATTTATTCAGCATGCCTTTGATAGTGGTTTTGGCTTTTACGCAAATTACACTTATAACAAAACCAATAGAGCAGATGTAACAATTAATGGTGAAGAATTTGGTCAGTCGGCCTTAATAGGTAGTGCAAAGTATCAGTACAACACCTCTGTTTATTATGAAGGAGATTATTTTAATGTACGTGCTTCTTATAATAAGCGCGGCGAAACAGTACTCGGTTTAAATAGCGGATTAAATGTATACCAGGACCCTTACGAACAACTCGATGTAAATGCATCCGTAAATTTATACGACGGGCTTAGCTTTACCGCAGCGGTTATTAATTTAACTAAATCTGAATCAGTAACGCGTTTAGGAAATGACACCGATGCGCGATTACTCAATACTAGCTACTCAGGTCGTCGTTTTTACGCGGGCTTTAACTATAGCTTTTAGCTAAATGACTTAATAGCAGGTCTGTAGACAGTATTTTTTGATAGCGCAGGCCATAACAAACACTTTAAGAGGTGTTAAATGTTAATAAAGTGCTAGTTATGTTGTGTTTTTAATGCGTTTAGCTCAAATTCTCAGCGAACAGTGCTTTATTTAAAGTTTTGTCAATAAAACGCTTGCGTAAAAATCTGTTCTCCCTATAATGCGACCCCACTGAGACGGGAAACGCCAACGCATAGCGAGGCACGAACTACTCAGAGAGTTAAATAAAACTTCGGTTTTAAATCTTCTAAAAAGAAAGTTTAAAACAAAGTGTTGACTTGAAAAATAAAGGGTGTATTATTCGCATCCCTTGAGGCGCTAAAGCGACTCAAAACGTTCTTTAACAATATAAAGCAATCATCTGTGTGGGCACTCGTACAGATTGAGTTCTAACAGCCAACCTACTTAGGTAGCGAGGCAAACAAATTAGAGTCTCAATTGAAACTGAGTGACCATATGTTATTAAAAGATTCAGCCTTGAGCTGTTTTGATTTTACTTTTTTAAAAGTGAAAATAATAACGCACAGTCAATTCGTTTTTGGCAACAAAAACAAAAATTCAGAATTCATTGAGCTGTCGAAAGACATAAAACTTTTTAATTGAAGAGTTTGATCATGGCTCAGATTGAACGCTGGCGGCAGGCCTAACACATGCAAGTCGAGCGGTAACAGAAAGTAGCTTGCTACTTTGCTGACGAGCGGCGGACGGGTGAGTAATGCTTGGGAACATGCCTTGAGGTGGGGGACAACAGTTGGAAACGACTGCTAATACCGCATAATGTCTACGGACCAAAGGGGGCTTCGGCTCTCGCCTTTAGATTGGCCCAAGTGGGATTAGCTAGTTGGTGAGGTAATGGCTCACCAAGGCGACGATCCCTAGCTGGTTTGAGAGGATGATCAGCCACACTGGGACTGAGACACGGCCCAGACTCCTACGGGAGGCAGCAGTGGGGAATATTGCACAATGGGCGCAAGCCTGATGCAGCCATGCCGCGTGTGTGAAGAAGGCCTTCGGGTTGTAAAGCACTTTCAGTCAGGAGGAAAGGTTAGTAGTTAATACCTGCTAGCTGTGACGTTACTGACAGAAGAAGCACCGGCTAACTCCGTGCCAGCAGCCGCGGTAATACGGAGGGTGCGAGCGTTAATCGGAATTACTGGGCGTAAAGCGTACGCAGGCGGTTTGTTAAGCGAGATGTGAAAGCCCCGGGCTCAACCTGGGAACTGCATTTCGAACTGGCAAACTAGAGTGTGATAGAGGGTGGTAGAATTTCAGGTGTAGCGGTGAAATGCGTAGAGATCTGAAGGAATACCGATGGCGAAGGCAGCCACCTGGGTCAACACTGACGCTCATGTACGAAAGCGTGGGGAGCAAACGGGATTAGATACCCCGGTAGTCCACGCCGTAAACGATGTCTACTAGAAGCTCGGAGCCTCGGTTCTGTTTTTCAAAGCTAACGCATTAAGTAGACCGCCTGGGGAGTACGGCCGCAAGGTTAAAACTCAAATGAATTGACGGGGGCCCGCACAAGCGGTGGAGCATGTGGTTTAATTCGATGCAACGCGAAGAACCTTACCTACACTTGACATACAGAGAACTTACCAGAGATGGTTTGGTGCCTTCGGGAACTCTGATACAGGTGCTGCATGGCTGTCGTCAGCTCGTGTTGTGAGATGTTGGGTTAAGTCCCGCAACGAGCGCAACCCCTATCCTTAGTTGCTAGCAGGTAATGCTGAGAACTCTAAGGAGACTGCCGGTGATAAACCGGAGGAAGGTGGGGACGACGTCAAGTCATCATGGCCCTTACGTGTAGGGCTACACACGTGCTACAATGGCGCATACAGAGTGCTGCGAACTCGCGAGAGTAAGCGAATCACTTAAAGTGCGTCGTAGTCCGGATTGGAGTCTGCAACTCGACTCCATGAAGTCGGAATCGCTAGTAATCGCGTATCAGAATGACGCGGTGAATACGTTCCCGGGCCTTGTACACACCGCCCGTCACACCATGGGAGTGGGTTGCTCCAGAAGTAGATAGTCTAACCCTCGGGAGGACGTTTACCACGGAGTGATTCATGACTGGGGTGAAGTCGTAACAAGGTAGCCCTAGGGGAACCTGGGGCTGGATCACCTCCTTATACGATTTAGAACTTATTTGTTCGTAGTGTCCACACAGATGATTGTTAATTAGTGCTTGTTCTTCGGAATAACTAATTAATATGCTCTTTAAAAATTTGGAAAAGCTGATAATAAAATTCTGATGAATAACATTGTTATTTATCAAGAGTTTTCAAAAGTAAAAAAAGAATGGTAGCAGTACCATTCAGTGCCATTTAATTAACTCTTATGAGTTGATTGATTGGTATCTACTTTAGTATTCAATATTGACTTCTGGCGAAGTTAAACTGTCACAAAACAAAGACCCGTTTGGGTTGTATGGTTAAGTGACTAAGCGTACACGGTGGATGCCTTGGCAGTTGGAGGCGATGAAGGACGTATTAACTTGCGATAAGCCTAGTCAAGCTAGTAAAAAGCGCTTGAGACTAGGATTTCCGAATGGGGAAACCCACCTGCTTGCAGGTATCGTTAACTGAATACATAGGTTAACGAGGCGAACGCGGAGAACTGAAACATCTAAGTACCCGTAGGAAAAGAAATCAACCGAGATTCCGAAAGTAGCGGCGAGCGAAATCGGAACAGCCCTTAAGCTTATTATGTGTTAATGGAAGGCTCTGGAAAGTGCCACGATACAGGGTGATAGTCCCGTACATGAAAAGACATTTTAAGTGAAATCGAGTAGGTCGGAGCACGTGAAACTTTGACTGAATATAGGTGGACCATCATCTAAGGCTAAATACTCCCAACTGACCGATAGTGAACCAGTACCGTGAGGGAAAGGCGAAAAGAACCCCTGTGAGGGGAGTGAAATAGAACCTGAAACCGTGTACGTACAAGCAGTAGGAGCCCACTTGTTGGGTGACTGCGTACCTTTTGTATAATGGGTCAGCGACTTATATTTTGTAGCGAGGTTAACCGAATAGGGTAGCCGTAGGGAAACCGAGTCTTAACTGGGCGACTAGTTGCAAGGTATAGACCCGAAACCCGGTGATCTAGCCATGGGCAGGTTGAAGGTTGAGTAACATCAACTGGAGGACCGAACCCACTAACGTTGAAAAGTTAGGGGATGACCTGTGGCTAGGAGTGAAAGGCTAATCAAACCGGGAGATAGCTGGTTCTCCCCGAAATCTATTTAGGTAGAGCCTCGGACGAATACTTACGGGGGTAGAGCACTGTTAAGGCTAGGGGGTCATCCCGACTTACCAACCCTTTGCAAACTCCGAATACCGTAAAGTAATATCCGGGAGACACACGGCGGGTGCTAACGTCCGTCGTGAAGAGGGAAACAACCCAGACCGCCAGCTAAGGTCCCAAAGTCATAGTTAAGTGGGAAACGATGTGGAAAGGCCCAGACAGCCAGGAGGTTGGCTTAGAAGCAGCCATCCTTTAAAGAAAGCGTAATAGCTCACTGGTCGAGTCGGTCTGCGCGGAAGATGTAACGGGGCTAAACTATGCACCGAAGCTGCGGATTCAGAATTTATTCTGAGTGGTAGGGGAGCGTTCTGTAAGCGGTTGAAGGTGTACCGGGAGGTATGCTGGACGTATCAGAAGTGCGAATGCTGACATGAGTAACGATAATGGGAGTGAAAAACTCCCACGCCGGAAGACCAAGGGTTCCTATCCCATGTTAATCAGGGTAGGGTAAGTCGACCCCTAAGGCGAGGCCGAAAGGCGTAGTCGATGGGAAACAGATTAATATTTCTGTACTCGATATAATTGCGATGGGGGGACGGAGCAGGCTAAACAAGCATGGCGTTGGTAGTCCATGTGAAAGTGAGTAGGTTGGCGACTTAGGTAAATCCGGGTTGCTATTAAGACTGAGACACGAGACGAGTCACTACGGTGATGAAGTTGTTGATGCCATACTTCCAGGAAAAGCCTCTAAGCTTCAGATTATATGGAATCGTACCCCAAACCGACACAGGTGGTCAGGTAGAGAATACTAAGGCGCTTGAGAGAACTCGGGTGAAGGAACTAGGCAAAATCGTACCGTAACTTCGGGAGAAGGTACGCTCCTATCTGTGATGAGACTTGCTCTCTAAGCGGACGGGAGCCGCAGTGACCAGGTGGCTGGGACTGTTTATTAAAAACACAGCACTGTGCAAAATCGCAAGATGACGTATACGGTGTGACACCTGCCCGGTGCCGGAAGGTTAATTGATGGGGTTATCCTTAGGGAGAAGCTCTTGATCGAAGCCCCGGTAAACGGCGGCCGTAACTATAACGGTCCTAAGGTAGCGAAATTCCTTGTCGGGTAAGTTCCGACCTGCACGAATGGTGTAACCATGGCCACGCTGTCTCCACCCGAGACTCAGTGAAATTGAAATCGCAGTGAAGATGCTGTGTACCCGCGGCTAGACGGAAAGACCCCGTGAACCTTTACTACAGCTTGGCACTGAACATTGAACCTACATGTGTAGGATAGGTGGGAGACTTTGAAGCAGCGACGCTAGTTGTTGTGGAGTCAACCTTGAAATACCACCCTTGTAGTTTTGATGTTCTAACGTTGGCCCCTGAATCGGGGTTACGGACAGTGCCTGGTGGGTAGTTTGACTGGGGCGGTCTCCTCCTAAAGAGTAACGGAGGAGCACGAAGGTTGGCTAAGTACGGTCGGACATCGTACGGTTAGTGTAATGGTAGAAGCCAGCTTAACTGCGAGACAGACACGTCGAGCAGGTACGAAAGTAGGTCATAGTGATCCGGTGGTTCTGAATGGAAGGGCCATCGCTCAACGGATAAAAGGTACTCCGGGGATAACAGGCTGATACCGCCCAAGAGTTCATATCGACGGCGGTGTTTGGCACCTCGATGTCGGCTCATCACATCCTGGGGCTGAAGTCGGTCCCAAGGGTATGGCTGTTCGCCATTTAAAGTGGTACGCGAGCTGGGTTTAGAACGTCGTGAGACAGTTCGGTCCCTATCTGCCGTGGGCGTTTGAGAATTGAGAGGGGTTGCTCCTAGTACGAGAGGACCGGAGTGAACGAACCGCTGGTGTTCGGGTTGTCATGCCAATGGCATTGCCCGGTAGCTACGTTCGGAACTGATAAGCGCTGAAAGCATCTAAGCGCGAAGCAGGCCTCGAGATGAGTTCTCACTAGACTTTTAAAGTCTCTGAAGGGCCGTTGAAGACTACAACGTTGATAGGCAAGATGTGGAAGTGGTGTGAGCCATTAAGCTAACTTGTACTAATTACCCGTGAGGCTTAACCATACAACGCCAAACGCGTTTTATGCGACAGTTTAGACAGAAGTTAATATAACTAAAGTAGAAATTACTTAGAAAGACTTAAAAAATATTATCAGATATTTTCCAAATTCAAGAGGTGACTCTTAGCGCGTAGCGTTAAAGTTGAGGCACCTTGCGCAAAGAAAATGGTAGCACTACGTGCTTGTCATTGATTCTTTGCACCTAATTTGCTTGGTGACAATAGCGTTTTGGACCCACCTGACTCCATGCCGAACTCAGTAGTGAAACGAAACAGCGCCGATGATAGTGTAGCATTTGCTATGTGAAAGTAGGACATTACCAGGCTTCAAATTGTAGAAAGCCCGACTAGAAATAGTCGGGCTTTTTTACGTCTGCAGAAAAGTAAAATGTGCGCAATTAACACACTCATATCGCGACACAAAGAGAGTGTAGCATTTCACTGTGGCTCTCCACCGCTGTGGGCACTACGACACTACCAGGCTTCAAATTGTAGAGAGCCCGACTAGAAATAGTCGGGCTTTTTTACGTCTGCAGAAAAGTAAAATGTGCGCAATTAACACACTCATATCGCGACACAAAGAGAGTGTAGCATTTCACTGTGGCTCTCCACCGCTGTGGGCACTACGACACTACCAGGCTTCAAATTGTAGAGAGCCCGACTAGAAATAGTCGGGCTTTTTTACGTCTGCAGAAAAGTGAAATACGCGCAATTAACATACACTCATACCAACACCATCGAGTAGGGCGGAAAAATAGATCACTTAATTAAGCGAATTGGTATAAAAACAAAATTGTGAACTACCGAATTTACTTTTTCGGTTTGTGTAAGCAGTTGTTTAGGTGAAGTATCAAACAGAATTTATAAATTAGTTTGATTAGTTCATTATAACTCGTTAACTAACCACAGACTTAGCTTGTTTATGAGGGCAATGAATACTAATATGATTTCATGATCTTATAACTAAATCTATTGGCTTAGTTGTTTTAAAATTACTACCAATAATGATTGTGAGCTGTAACTTAAATGCCTTATGAAACATTTGTAGATGACTCTGCATCGCTAGTTGAATTTACCCGAGTTTACTTAGCTATTTTTTATACTTTTGTTGCCGGATTTTATACATTTAGAATTATTTATAAAAATCGAAATACACCATCAGGCGTTATTTATCCCGGTGATAAATTTTGTACTAGTTGGTGGAACCATATGGTTTTTAAATTTTTCAGGGCTGCTATTTGGTTTGTATGTGTAATTAGAGTGTTTGTACCTGAGTTAGATAGCTATCTTGGGCTATTCCCAATACTCAATGGCTGGCCAGGCGTATTATTTGGCGATGTATTATTGACCGCAGGCTTTATTTTAACGATGTTTGTACATTTTCATATGGCAGCCCTTTGGCGTTCAGGCATTGATCCTAAGGGACCACATGAGCTTAAAACATCAGGATTATATGAATACTCTAGGAATCCGATGTATTTAGGCGTTGTAGCTGCACAGGTGGGGTTCTTTTTAGCCTTACCTAGTATATTTAGTTTGACCTGTTTAGTTATTGGTTTTACAGCTATATATAGACAAACATTAGTTGAGGAGGCTCATTTAGCTCATCGTTTTTCTACACAATATAAAGAGTATCAACAACTAGTCCCTCGCTGGTTATAGCTTGGGATTGAGCTTTAAATACATGGATTTTTAAGGCAATAGTAAAGAAGTGTTCTGTGTTGGCTTGCTAAAATCTAGCACGATGGACATAAATCAGATCACTTCTTTTTGTTTTATACCAATTAGCTTAATTAAGTGATCTATTTTGAGGATGGAAAAACGTGTTGATAGCTAGGCAAAAAATTTGCTATTTAGTTGTTCTAAATGAGAATTTTTTAACACAGGTAGCGACACGCTCAGCCCCGCAAAATGATTAAGTATTATTGCGGATTGGTATTATATACTTTTCCATAAACTCTTGTTTAGTAATTGCCTTTGAAAAAATGTAGCCTTGAATATAATCACAAGCAAGCTGCTTTAATAGGTCATACTGTTTTTGTGTCTCAACTCCTTCAGCAACCACCATTACGTCTAGATTGTGAGCCATAGTGATAATAGCTTTCACGAGAGCAATACTATTATCGTTTGATTCTATATCGTTGATAAATGAGCGATCTATTTTTAAAATATCTATATCTAAGCGTTGTAAATACGCCAAAGAAGAATAACCAACACCGAAGTCGTCAATCGCAATATCTATATTAATAGTGCTTAAGCGTTTTAATTGTCGTTGTATTGACGAGTCGGGATCCATTAAAGTATTTTCAGTGACTTCAATTAAAATTGTGTTTGCAGGTAGTTGATACTTTTTACTTGCTACAATCCATTCATCCACCCAGCAACCAGCACGGTCAATTTCAAGAGGTGATGTATTCACACTGACTTGAATTGCCTTTTCACTTAAAACATTGAATTGGACGGTATCTTGAATTGCTTGAGATTTTACCCATTGGCCAATATCGTTTATTAATCCGTTTTTTTCAGCAACTGGTATAAATTCATTTGGCCCTATTAGGCCTCGTTCAGGGTGGTTCCAACGAATTAGAGCTTCAGCTTTTGGTACTGATTTCCCGTCGATTGAAAATATAGGTTGGTAAAATAATTCAAATTGGTTTTTAACAATTGCAGTGCGTATCTCCTCTATTAGACGACGCTTTTCTGTGGCTTTTTCTTCTATAGCATAAGAGAAAAATTCATAGCGATTCCGCCCTTTATTTTTAGATAAATACATTGCTTGGTCAGCGCGTCTAACGAGCTCTTCTACTGTTAAACCATCAGCAGGGAAAAATGTTAAACCTATGCTTGCGGTAACATAGACTGTCTCTTTTTTTACTTTAATGCTCTGCATTAAGCTACTTTTTACTGCTTCGGCAATTTTTGATGCTTCATCAGGACTATTTACACCCTCTAAAATTAATGTAAATTCGTCACCACCTAAACGTGCGACTGTATCTTTAGTCGTTATACAACTTTGCAGTCTTGTGGCTACTTGGTGTAAGAGTAAATCACCGTAGTCGTGACCTAGGCTGTCATTTACTTCTTTAAAGCCATCCAAATCTATGAATATAAGGGCGAACTTCATTTCCTTAATACTTACTAAGCTTTGTAGTTTTTCGTAAAAATAACGCCTGTTCGGTAAGTCGGTTAATCCATCTTGGTAGGCATATTGTTGCAACTGAATATTCGCATTTTCAAGTTCATTAGTACGCAGTCTAACTTGGTTTTCTAATGAATTTTCTCTTTGCTCAATGTTGTATAACATCGCATTAAAACAAGAGGTTAATTGTCCTACTTCATCTTGTGATAGCTGTTTAGCGCGTAAGCTATAATCGTGTGATGTAGTTATTTTATTTGCTGTTTGAGCTAGATATAAAATAGGGTTTAAAAAGCGACGCCTTAATAAAAGAGATAAAATTAGGCTGACGGCAAAGGTGAATACCATCAAAATCATTATAAACTTAAAGTAAAAAGTAATTCTGTCTTGAATGTAGCTGTTGTTAGCGCGTATTTTTAATATACCGTAATCATGCATATCGAGCTGAAGGGGTGTACTTACTTCAATACTTTGCTCCATATCTTCATCTTCGGATTGCGCAATAACAAGTTCCTCACCAGTCATACTTGTTACCATTATACTAATAACATCTGAGCGTATAAGTATTGGGTTTATAAGCTCTTGCACTGCATCTATATCATCAAACATAAGTGCTGTAGTTATATTCGGTGAAAGCATTTTTGACAGAGAGCCCAAGCTTTCTATTTGTTCCTCTTTAGCGCTAGTGATTTCATAAGCACTAAATACAATGGTTACTGTCGCGGTTGATACAAGTGCAACACTCATTAAGATAAATAGTAATTTTTTGCTCATCGTATTTAATGCAAATAGTTTTTTCATTGCACTACCTATCTACAACGCGGGCAAGGCGTAGCACTTTTGAGCTCATAGTAATGCCTGCATCTTTAAGCTGTTTTGGAGCAATTTCAAAGCGAATTTTACCACTGGAAAGAAAAAACCTGATATGACCGCCATTTTCAATAAATGTGTCTGTTTCACCAATGAGCATAACGTTTTTCAGCTCTAAAGGTGTTATGTTTTGCCATTCGATAAATGTATCAGAGGTAATAAATAGCATGTTACACGCCGAGGTTGTTACTTCATCAAGAGTGATTAATTTATTGTATAGAGGTAAGTTTTTTATAGTGCGACTTTTTAAAGCGTTGTTAGCCGCATCAATAAAGTATTTATCAGGGCTACAAATAATAAATTCATTAAGAGATTCTAAATGATAATCCCAGTGTCCAAAACGTGCAAAGTTATATAAGAAGCCTGCTTTTAGCATGTATTCTTTTTCAACAGCACAAACGCTGGCACTAAAAAGTGTCAACGTTATTAAGCTACTGTGAATTAAACTTCTTAATTTAATCATCTAATTAACTTAGAAATTTGCTGAAATTGTAAACGTAATACATTCATCAATATAGTTTGGTAATGTATAGGTTTCGCGCGTATTATTGTACTCAATATGTGAACCTGCAAAGAGGTTTTTACCCGAAATTGCAGTAGACCACACAGGTGTTGCTTGCCAATTCCAACTAACATCTAACGTTGTGTAATTATCAGTGTTATATGCATTTGAGTTTATTGCGCGCAATGTCGCAAACACATTATGGTTGGTTAAAAAAGAATAATCGGCTTTTGCAAATAACTGCCTGTTTTTAGAGTCATAGCCGATTGCGGGCTCTACTCGAGGAGGTAAATCGTACTTATAATCGGTGTAACTATAACCAAACTCAGTATTGAGATTATCAACTGGTTGCCATGATACAACTAGGTCGAACCCTTTAGTGGTCGTGTCTGCTACAGATGCAAAGTCTAAATCTATGCGAGTCATTGTTAGTGCTTGAAATACTTCTGGGATTCTCCCTGCTAGAAATAATTCAAGTATAGGTGTGAATTGTTCAGCATGCGTATTCATATCAATAACCGCTACGTTATTAGCATCTGTATAATAAGTAGAAAGATCCAATGACCAATCGTTAGCAGTAAAACGGTAGCCTAATTCATAAGATAGATAGTTTTCAGATTTAACTTTGTCGTTACCATTTAGGTAGGTTGCAATTCGATAGTCGTCTATTTGTCCAAAGCCAGAGCTTAAACCGGTAAGATCTTTAATTTCTGTACCATTAACTTTAAAGTTGTCGTTAAATTCAATCAATGTTGGTGTACGTACACTTCTCGATATAGCACCCCAAGTAAGGTGGTTATCTACTGGTTTGTATATAAGCCTTGCTGACGGTTGATTTTCCCAGCCGGTTAAATCGTTATGATCAAGCTTAGTACCAATAATAAAATCGAGTGTATCAGGCGTCACATTGTATTGAGCTTGAACAAGTGCACCAAACTGTTTGAGGTTATCAAAGTTTTTATCGCTATCTAAAAATACACTTTCTGCGAAAGAGATAGAGTTATACCGGTAGTTTAATCCCCAATCTAGCTGTAGATATTGGTATATGAAGTTCATTTGATAATCAATATCTATCGATTCAAAATCTTCTTTAATATAATCTTGGGAACCATTTTGTTTCAGCCAAGAAATTTGTAGCATTTGATTGGCATCGGGCGACACTCTGTTTTCAAGGCGCGCCATTATGCGTGAGTCTGTTCGCTTTAAATCATCTGAGAATGAAATGTTTTCGTTGGTTTCATCTATAACACCTCGATAGTTTTGACCAAGTGTTGAGTGAGTAACGTCCCCCTGAAGTAGCGCAGACCACTCATCATTAGGGGTAAAGTCAGCCCGAAAACCTAAAGAATTTTGTTTAGTTGTATCGTTAGGTGCGAGTGAAATCCCTTTTTTTGATTCATTCGCATCTTTTACATGACCATACACACGGTAGCTGCCTATGTTACTTATATCACCACCGTAACGAAGATTTGCATCAACATTTATTTGATTACCAGTTGTTACGTTTGCGTATCCACCGCGAGTATCAATACTGTTTTTAGTAATGATATTAATCACGCCATTATTTGCGTTACTACCCCAAAGTAATCCGCCTTGTCCGCGTATTACTTCAATGCGTTCAATATCATACAAAGGAACGTTGAGTGTTTCCCAATAAACTGCAGCAAATTTTGGGGTATATAAGCTTTGTCCGTCAATCATAACCAATAGTTTGCTAGAAAATCGAGAGGCAATACCTCTTGATGAAATAGCCCATTGATTGTTATCGAGCTGACGTACAATTAAACCTGGCACCATTTTCAGTGCTTCAGGTACTGATGTAGCACCAGAGTTAGTAATTTGTTCTTTACTTAATACATAAATAGATGAAGCGGTATCAAATGCTGATTGCGCTCTTTTCATCGCAGAAGTTGCTTGTACATCCATGCCCATTAAAGCATCAAGATCGAGGTCTTCATCTTCAAACGGCTCGGCCGTTAAGAAAGGGCAAACAAAAAGTAATGGCCAAAACAAACGTTGTGATATTTTCACCCAAAAGTCTCCTGCGCAATCAAAAAATCAAAAACAGTCTTTGTTTTTGTAATACATGTGATATCACACAATATTAACATACATTAACAGTGTAAAAGCATAAATGAGATTAAATCAAGGTAACTAATTTTGTAGTAGTTAAAAGGTCTAATTTCGCCCAATTGAACTGTAAAAATATAGTTAAATGAACTTTATAAGTATATTTATTAAAGAGTCAGTAAAATGTAAATAGCTGATAGCTATATGTTTATATACGACTTAAAATTTAGTCTATTTCAGAATAACTTCAAAGTATTTACGGTTATAAATATTTAATCTTAACTTTTTCGTGTCATGCTTCTCAAAGCAATATTAATTATATGGGCACAATTTATACCTAGCCCTGTGTTATCTGCGATTGTGGTTTAATTATCTTTGCTTTTGTTAAAGCTATATAGAATACTTAAATTTGCTTGGTTTTGCTTTGAAGGCACCAAAGTATGATAAAAAATGAATTAATTAATGTAGAAGAAGTACTCGCTTTAATGCTTGATGCCGTTTGTGTGGTAGATAAACAAGGCACATTTGTTTTTGTAAGCGCAGCATTTGAGCAAATTTTTGGTTATACGGCCGACGAAGTTGTAGGCAAAAAAATGATTAACTATGTTTACGAAGGTGATCATTACAAAACGCATAACGCCGTAACATCGCTATTGTCTGGCGAAACGGTAAACCCTCGCTTCGAAAACCGCTGGATGAGAAAAGATGGTCAAGTAGTCCATATATTATGGTCTGTGCGTTGGTCAGAGCAACATCAAGTAAGAATTGCAGTAGCGCACGATATAACTGAGCGAAAAGTAATGGAAGAGCAGCTCCATTACATGGCTCGGCACGATGTGTTAACTGGCTTACCAAATCGCTCTTTATTGATGGAGCGATTAGAAAAAGTAATTATTAGTGCAACTACAAACAACACATTTTTTTCTTTACTGTTTATAGACATAAATGGCTTTAAAGCAGTAAACGACACCCACGGACACGAAACTGGCGATAAGCTTTTATGTGCTATAGCAAAAAGGCTCTCAGCGTCGGTTAGGCATTACGACACAGTAGGGCGTTTAGGCGGAGACGAATTTTTAATTATTTTAGATAATTTAAGTTCTAGCCACGAAACAATCAGAATAAAAAATAAAGTCCTCACTGAGTTTAAAGCTGTCTTTAAGTTAGATGACGTACTACTAAATATTTCCCCCAGTATTGGCATTGCAAACTACCCAGAGCACGGACAAACAGATCACGAACTTATAAAATATGCTGATCAAGCTATGTACAAAAATAAACAACAAGGCTTAGATAACGTAACCTATTTACGTTAAAAAATCATGCTGAACTACCACCTTAGACAACTCATCTTCACAACGCCCTTAACTACAATACATTACTTACCGCCACATTTTTAATAGCGGTTTTCCAGCGCTGCGTTAAAAATCTATAAATGCTCTTACAGCAGTTTGTAGGTAGTTCCTTGATAAATAAACTGCACAAGCTATGCCTGGGTGATAATGAAGGCAATTACCGTATAGGCAGTAATACATTTTTTACTAATGATGCAGGCGAAAGCAAAGTTTCGGTCACTGATTACGCAACAGCAATGGTTGATGTAGCGCAAAATGCAGCGCACGTAAATCAGCATATTAGTATTGCCTACTAATATGGTTACTAATCAAAAGCGTTTGATTATTTAGATATAACAATACTGGCTCACAAGGTTAAAATAATTTAATCTGAGCGTATTAATTCTTATTAAATTATTTGCCTTATGAGCCTTCTTTTTTCTCTTGCGTTAGCAAGCCTTCCCGCTTTACCTGAGCCTGTTGCAAATAATGCTGTGGCTAAAGTTATTGTAAAAAACCAGCCCTACTTTTTAAGCTTTATGGGGCTGGGGGGCGATAAACAATACTCGTCAGTGCATAACAAAGTGTGGGCGCTTAAAGTTGGCGATTCACAGTGGCAATCTAAAACTGGTGTGCCTTCAAGCTTGCCATTAAAAGGGCGCTTAGCAAGTACTGCAGTCGGTTTAGGCGAGTACGCTTATGTGTTTGGCGGCTATACGGTAGCAGAGGATCATACTGAAGTTTCAAGCCCCGACGTATATAGGTACGACGTAATAAAAGATACCTACACTCATCTTGCGAGCATGCCAGTACCCGTAGACGATAGCGT
This sequence comes from Pseudoalteromonas sp. LC2018020214, assembly GCF_016598755.1. Taxonomy (NCBI): domain Bacteria; kingdom Pseudomonadati; phylum Pseudomonadota; class Gammaproteobacteria; order Alteromonadales; family Pseudoalteromonadaceae; genus Pseudoalteromonas; species Pseudoalteromonas sp. LC2018020214. Next base: position 626,603 of record NZ_CP066805.1, on the reverse strand, counting down.
AGCGCTGAGCTACAAAGCGCGTTATATTTATTTAATTAGCGGTTGGCATAACGACGGCAACGTAAACTTAGTACAAGTATACGACACGCAAAATAATACATGGCAACAAGCCTCGCCATTTTTAGGTGAGCCTGTATTTGGCCAAGCCGCTGCTATTAGTGGTAACACCATTGTTATTTGTGATGGCGTTAAAACACAAGCTAATCCTGATTCGCGTCGCTCGTTTGCAGGTGTAGCACAGTGCTTAAAAGGCACAATAGATTCAACTAACCCACAAAAAATAGATTGGCGCACATTGCCACATCCAACAGGCACTGCTCACTACCGAATGGCAGCCACCAGCTATAATGGCAATATTTATATGATGGCAGGCTCTAATAACCCATATAACTACAGCGCAATAGGTTACGACGGCAAACCTGCACCAGCAAGTGACCATGTTTGGCGCTTTAGTATCGAAAAAAACGAATGGCAGATTTTATCCCCAGTTGAAGTAAAGAGCATGGATCATCGTGGCTTACTTGAGCACAGTGGGGTTTTATATCGAATTGGCGGCATAGATAACAGTCAGCAAGTAAGCGCTAACGTGCTCGGTTACGAGGTTGAAAAGTGAACACTCTTTACATTACCGGAGCGGGAGTCAGCGCAGCCAGTGGTATTCCCACCTTTAGAGGGGAGGATGGTTATTGGACCATTGGCAGTAAAAATTATACGCCTATGGAAATGGCAACGCGCGCAATGTACCAAAACGCCCCAAAAGAGTTTTTAGCATGGTATTACCATCGCTTTGCAACGTATCGTAACCATGGCCCAAACGACGTACACCATTGGCTAAGTGACAAAAACCTAATTACTCAAAACATAGATGGGCTTGATGGCAAAGCGGGTAACAAAAATTACATAGCGATACACGGCAGGCTTGATCAAATGACCTTATTTCATGAGCAAGGGGAGCCAGTCACGCCACTTGCCACCCCGTGGGATAGCGTAGACGAAAGCCGCCTGCAAGAGTCTCTTTTTGAGCTATTTAATATTCAAAACCAAACGCCTGAGCTAAACCATTCATTTAAGCCCTTTGTTTTATTATTTGACGAATACTACACCGAGCTTTACAGAATAACACAAGCACAACAGCGTATGCTCAACGCCGATAAAATTGTATTTATGGGCACCTCGTTTAGCGTCAATATTACGCAAATGGCAATTGAAATAGCCCGAAATTACGACATTCCTGTTGAAGTGGTTGACCCCGAACCTGCGCATATTTTGCACGCTAACGTCACATATAAAAAAATGAATGCATTAGATTACATTGAATCTAATTAATAAGTGCTATATTTTAAAGGGGTTGGTAATGTTTTCTTAAATATTACAATCTCTTTATATAATATTAACGAGTCAAAAATGTTATTATTATCCTGATTATAACAATACTAAAGAGATCTGAATGAGCGACTTAACTGCAATAGCAAACTTGTCTATTTTACTTGTAGAGCCTTCAGAGGTTCAGCAAAAAATAATAATAAAATCGCTTTTAGAAAGTGGTGTAAAACAAGTTGAAACTGCATCTACACAAACACAAGCGCTTAGCTTATTAGCAAGTTATCACCCTGATCTAGTTATAAGCTCTATGTATTTATCTGACGGGACAGCCGACTCACTATTGCAAGAAATAAGATCAAACCCTATCACCGAGCATCAACCTTTTATGCTTATATCGAGCGAGCGTAATAAAAAATACCTTGAGCAATTACGTCAATCGGGCGTGTTGGCTATTTTACCTAAACCATTCAGTGCTGATGCAATTACACGCGCATTAAAAGCAACGCTCGATATTATAAGCGAAGAAGAAGTAGAACTAGAGCACTTTGATGTAACACTTTTACGTGTACTTGTTGTTGATGATAGTCGTTTTGCGCGCAAGCATATTATTCGTGTGCTTGCTGGTATGGGTATTCCAACCCCGGTTGAAGCAGAAGATGGTAAACAAGCAGTTGAAAAACTTAACGAACAGTCGTTCGATTTAATCGTTACCGATTACAACATGCCTGAAATGGATGGACGCGAATTAACCGAAACAGTACGTAGCTCAAACGCTTACTCGCATATTCCTATTTTAATGGTGAGCTCAGAGGCAAACGACACCCACTTAGCTAATATTGCGCAAGCGGGAGTTGATGCCATTTGTGATAAGCCGTTTGAACCCGCAACGGTGCGAGAATTACTGTATAAAATAATGTCTTGAACAGACAGCTAAGGCAAAAGTGATTTTAGCCTTAGCAATATATCTCATAAATAAATTCTAAAGACTTCCTTGGGGATTGAGTTTCTCTTTGCTGTTAACTTGGTTCGAATTTTTATCTGAAGTTAAAACAAATGCCGATACAACTACAAAGAATGCAACTACAATACCAATAAGCTTATATGCCTCAGCAAAGCCTATCGCATCGTACAAAATACCAGTAAATACAGATAAACCGCTTGCCGCAACCTGCCCCATAAACTGAAAACCAACAATATAAATAGTGGCAGAAAGCCTTGCATCAAATGTGGCAGATATATATTTAAAAATAGCAATTAGCATAATAGGTAGCTCAACTGCATGTAATAGTTTCATTGCAGAGATTGATAATGGATCAGTTGCATAGCCAGAGCCGATTATTCTTAGTGCCATAACAACACCGCTTACAATTAAGCCGTTTTTTGCGCCAATTTTATTGACTAAAAAAGGGGCTAAAAACATTCCACCCGCTTCTAAAAATACTTGAAAAGAGTTTAAGTAACCATACATAGCATTTCCCTCTTCTCTAGTAGGAAACTGCGCTGCAAAGTAAACAGGGAACTGCTGATCGTAGACGCCATATATACACGAAACGCCAATAACAAAAGTTGTAAACGCCCAAAATTTAGCATCTTTGAATAGCGCAATTGCGTCAGTAATTTTTAATGCGCTGGCGCTTAGGTTTACTTCCTTAGACTCATCACTTGCTTTAACAAACCATAAACACACTAAAAAAACTAAAGCACTTACACTTGCTAAAACAAAATTTAAGGTGGGTGATATATTAAAAATTTGGCCAGTAAAAAAGGTTGCAATAGCCCACCCAACCGAGCCCCACATACGTGCTTTACCAAATTCAAACCCAGTATTGCGGCCAACTCGTTCTATGTAGGTTTCAACGGCCCCAACGCCTGCAAAAAATGCGACCGAGCAAAATAAACCACCAGCAAAGGCCCCAACATACAAAGAACTAATAAGTAACGGGGTATAAACATAAATAAAAAATGGACCGCTTAGTAGCAACATCACACCAACAAACCATAACAGGTTCTTTTTTAAACCTAACTTATCTTGAATAAAACCATAACAAGGCATTACAAACAGTGCTGCAATAGCATTTATACTAAATACGATACCTGTTTGAGTACCATTTAAGCCTATTGCCTGGTTAAGCCATATAGGATAAATCGAAAAGCAGAAAGACCATGTTAAAAAAAAGCTTAAAATACAGCCGCTTAATAACCAATAATTGCGTTTAGATAAGTGTTCAGTCATTTGTCAGTGCCTTAATATCTACGCGGAGCTGTGTGACCCCCTAAGAAGTAGTTCTCCGCTAATTTCATGTGTTTTAGTGTGTGATTGTAATTCTTTATTTATTGCGATTTGTGCAGCTAGTTGGCCCATACGAAAGTAAGGAAGACTCACTGTTGATAATTTAGGTAGTAGGTTTTCGGCGATTAATTTGTAGTTATCGTAACCAACAATAGAAATGGTTTGAGGGATTTTGTAACCCATTTGACGTATAAGCATAAATACGCGCATAGCCATTTTATCGTTACCACAGCATATGGCTGTAGGGCGCTCGTGCCTCGACATAATGTCGCGTAATACATCGGGTAACTGTGCAAACTCATCTTCTGGGTCTGTGCAAACACCTATTTTTATCAACTCTTCTTCAACACTTATGCCTTTTGCTTCGTGAGCGTCTTTAAACCCTAGCGTTCTAAGTGGTGTAGCGGGCATATCTTCAAAAAGTGTTAAATACGCTATTTTTGTGTGCCCTAAATTTAATAACTCTTCAGTTAATTTATAGGCCCCTTTGTAATCATCGGGCAAAATAGTTGGGTGCTTAAGCTGAGATTCAAAGCAGTTAACAAGTATTAAAGGGCACTTATTAAATGATTGTTTAATATTCACTTCTCGGTGATAAACCGTCGCGTAAATAATGGCCTCGGCGCGTTGGCGCCTAAAATCATCCACCAGCCGAGAAAAGCTTTGTTCGTTACCACCAGACTCCCCAATCATTAATAGCTTGGAATGTTTTTCACACTCATGTTGAATGCCCGCAATAATATCGAAAGAGTCAGGCGTGGTGGTCAGGTGTTCGGTAATAAGGCACACAATGCCTTTCTCTTGCCCGCGTAAAGACTGCGCCGCTGCCGAGGGATAAAACTCAAGCGCTTTCATCGCGGCTTCAACTTTGTTTTTGGTTTTATCACTCACGCCCTCAAACCCGCCTAGTACTCTAGAAACGGTTTTTACTGATACGTTAGCTTTAGCTGCTACATCTTTAATTGATGACATATTGTTCAATACTCTCTTTATTTAGAAGGTAATGGATTTTCACACATTACGAACAATAAGTTGACAATAATTTAAAATTAGCCATTATAATGACCAACGATAGACATTTTTACAAGATTTAATTTACATTTATTAAGTGGTGCCTATGCAATCTTCTACAAAACAAAACGACTTAATTGAGCAGCGAAGCTGGACACCTCAATATCACTTTTATAAACCGAACCACTGGATAAACGATCCTAATGGGTTGTTTTATCTTAATGGTACTTATCATCTGTTTTTTCAGCTAAACCCAGATGATGTTGTATGGGGAAATATGCATTGGGGGCACGCAACCTCGGACGATCTTATTAATTGGCAGCATCAACCAATCGCACTTTACGCGGAACCAGAAGGCTTAGGTTATATATTTTCGGGCGGTGCAATTGTTGATAAAAATAATACATCGGGTTTTGCTAAAAATGGTGAAACCCCTATTGTTGCTACTTTTACACAGCAATCTAAAGACGAAACGCAAGTGCAAAGTATTGCGTACTCACTCGATGAGGGTAAAAGCTTTACTGTTTATGATCAAAACCCAGTTATTCCTAACCCAGGCTTAAAAGATTTTAGAGACCCTAAAGTAACCTGGTACGAAAAAGGGCAGTTTTGGATTAAAACGGTAGTGGCAGGCCAGTGCATACACATTTACAAATCGAATGATTTAAAAACATGGCATAAACTATCTGAATTTGGACACAAAATAGGTGCCCATGGTGGGGTGTGGGAATGTCCTGATTTATTCCCTCTTATTTGCAGCGATACTGATACTGAGCGCTGGGTATTAATTATTAGTATTAACCCAGGTGGCCCAAATGGTGGCTCAGCAACGCAATATTTTATTGGTGATTTTGACGGCGAAAAATTTGTATCTCAAGATGAACAAATACGCTGGTTAGATTACGGCACCGACTGTTATGCGGGTATTACATGGGATAACACACCCAATATTAAACATTCGCGTACCTACATTGCATGGATGAGCAATTGGCAATACGCAAATAATACTCCTGATAATACCTGGCGAGGAGCCATGACTCTACCCCGCACTATGTACTTAAAAAAAGCGGAGCAAAGCTATTACTTATTAACGCCAAGCGCAGTAAAACTACCTCAAGATACAGTCCGCTTGCAATATTGCTTAAGTAAAGAGCAGCCTATTAGTGTGCCAGAAGCTTATAGCTTAGAGTGCGATATTTCACTAACTCAAGGGAATATAGCCTTAGTTTGGAAAAATGATTGTAATGAACAATTCAGACTCGAAATAGATGCCGATACACAAAGTGTAACCGCCGACAGAACGAAAGCAGGTTTTACAGATAAAGGCTTTGACTCTGTAATAAAAATGCCGCTTAGCAAACATGAGTGCACTAACTTGCAATTAGAAATATTTGTAGACGAGTGCTCAATAGAGCTGTTTTTTAACAACGGGGCACATTGTATTACCGCATTGGTTTTCCCTAAACAAGCATTCTCGCAGCTGTATATCGATCAAAGCAGCAAAAAAGAGTCGCTAGAAAATTTAAAAATAACCAAGTACACCAAATAGTTAGAATAAACTAATTAACCCCAGCAAACTTTATGTTTAATTTGTTTTTTTAAAGTAAATAAATTGTTGACATAAGGTTTGTGGTGACGATAATGTCTAACGATAGACAACTGACATCAACAGGAACACAACTATGTTTAATAAAAACGTTATAGCTATTTCCATAGCAGCTGTTTTTGCAGCACCTAGCAGTCAACTGTTTGCTCAAGAAGCTGCTCAGGAAGCACAGCAAACAGAAAAAGCTGAAGTGCAAGATATAGAGCGCGTAATAGTCACCGGTGTTACGCGCAATATGCAAAAAATGGAAGCTACATTTTCTATAAATACTATTTCAGAAGAGGAAATGAAAGTTTTAGCACCTCACGGCGCAGCTGAATTACTAGGAAATATTCCTGGGTTTTTCCCTGAAGGCGGAACCGCAGGTGAAAGCCATAACAACGTACTTGTAAGAGGCTTACCACAAGCTGGTGGCTATCGTTATGTACCAAATCTCATTGATGGTTTGCCAGTATACGAAGAGCCCGAAGCGCCGTTTATGAATAACGATGTTTTTATTAAACCCGATTTGATGACCACAACCGTTGAGGCTGTTAAAGGCGGCCCCGGTGGCGTACTTTACTCTAATGCACTTGGCGCTGCTGTAAACTACATTACTCGTACAGGTACTCAAGATTTTGAAGGTGCGTATAAAATAGAAGTGGGTGACTGGGGGCATGTGCGTAACGATTTTTTTGTTGCAGGTCCAATTAACGATAACTTAACGTATGCGCTAGGTGGTTTTTATCGTGTTGCTGATGGTATTCGTGACCCAGGTTACACAGGTAATAGTGGCGGCCAATTTAGAGGTAATTTACTTTACATTAGTGACGATGGCAGCACAGAAGTAAAACTACAAGCTCATGTTATTAACGATAAAACAAATTTTTATCAAAATATACCGTATTCAATTACTGCCGATCGGGCGCCAGGCACGCCAGAAAATCCTTTTGAAATTGATCCAAGTCGTGTAAATAGTCTCGGTGTTGATTTTAGTGATGGAACTGTTTTATCTCATCAAACCAGTTTTTATGAGCTCTATAACGCTGACGGTAGCCAATTAAAGCTAGATATTAGTGACGGGATACAGCCTAAATTTAATATTTATACATTTGAATTAACTAAAGACTTTGCTAATCAATGGCGCTTTGATACCGCATTACGTGCAACAAGCGGTAGTAATGGGTTCCATGCGTTATTTAACGATCCACCAACAGAGCGCAGCCGTTTAGAAGCTGAACAGTTTTCTCGCATTCAAAGCTTTGATGGCGTAATTGGTGACTCGTACGCAAATGCAACAGGCGTTAAAGCATTTTACTCAGATACAGTAACAGGCACCGATTTAAGCACTGCAGAACGCGCAGACTCAATTTTAGCGCATAACATTCCGGTTTACGGCATGGTTGATGCCACAAGCTATGTAGGTGATTTTCGCTTAAGCCGCTTTTTTGACTTTGAAGAACATTCTCACGAGCTAACATTTGGTTTATACACAAGCCATTACACGTATGAAGTTCAATCTGTATTTGCAAGTGCCTATAGTAATATTAGTGAAAGCTCACGATTAGTTGATTTGTATGCTGTGGATGAGAACGATCAGCAGGTTGGCCCGTCTATTTCACAAGGTGGTGTTGATCAGCCCGCGTTATTTGGTTTAGGCGCAGATGCCACTATGCGCACCAATGCATTTTACTTCCTAGACCACATTTCAATGCTTGATGACAGGCTGCAAATTGATATAGGCGGGCGTTATCAAGAACTTGAAGTAGACCGTGTAACAACCAATTCATTCGACCCAGGCAATAGCTCAAACGATTTTACACCAAGTGACGTAGTTGTCGGCTCTACCAACGATACCTTAGCTGATAATTTTGTAAATGTACCCGACGGTACTGCGCTATTTGCCTCAGAAAGCTACGATGACTTTGGTTGGACTGTAGGCGCTAACTACCGCTTAACCGATACTATAACCACGTACCTAAGCTACGCAGACTCATTTAGGCTACCGGGCTTTGAAGATTACATATTTGGTGGCCCTGCAACTAACCCGTCTACCGGTGATATTGCTCGCGGTGACTTAGTCGAAGATATTAAGCAATACGAAGGCGGCATCCGTTTTTCACAAAAAAACTATGAGTTTAACTTTAGTGGTTTTTATATCGATTTTGCAGCAAAAGAAACCTTAGCAGCAACGCTTGATGACTTAAGTGATACAGGTGCAAATGGGGTGTCTTGTAGTGCAGTACCTGCACCGGATGATTGTGCAAAAATACGCGACAGCTTTCGTACAAGCCTAAAAACACGCGGGATTGAATTTGAGGGTACATACCGTCCAGAGTGGTTAGATGGATTATCGCTACAGGGTAGTATTGTTTGGCAAGATCCCAAGCAAGGGCAAGACTCTGCAATTCGCACTGCAATTATAGAAACAGATACAGATGGTGATGGCATTAACGATACACGCCGCTACGATGTGTCATCAGGTTCAGACAGACGACCACGCCGTCAATCTCAGTGGTTGATTAACGTGCGTCCGTCATACACGTTCTCAGAACTACCGGTCACTGTATATGGTCAAGTAATGCACTACAGTGAACGTTTTTCAGACGATGGTAATACCAACGTAACTATTTACCCTGGTTACACGCAATTAAATGCAGGTATGTTGTATTCATTCACTGAGGATATGGAGCTTCAACTTCATGTTAATAACTTAAATAATGCCGATTCGTTTACAGAAGGTAGCTCTGTAACTGAGGGGCTGCGTTTTTCTAATGGCGACTACACCGGTGTAGCTAGGCCATTACTTGGACGAACTATTAAAGCATCATTAATGATTAACTTTTAATAGATTACTTAAAATGTGTGTTGTGCAATGTATTGTAATGTTTAATTTTACAATGTGTTGACGCTAAGGGAGCGCTTGCTCCCTTTTTTTATTATGTAACGCTATACAACTGAAAGGCCACAAAACATAAAATAACCGCAATGCAGCTATCAAATATACGCCATCGAAATGGGGAGCTTAAAACCTTTTTTAATTTTGGTGCAAACAACACCAAGCTACTAAACCAAATAACAGAGGCCACGCAAGCGCCAATAGCAAAATGCAAAGGCGCAGGCTGAAGTGCGCCAATACTGCCAAGTAGTAACACGGTATCTAAATAAACATGTGGATTAAGTAAGCTTATAGCAAAGGCCGCAAGGGCCGTTTTCCACCAGCTCACTTTTATTACCTGAGTTACTTTTAACCCCGATGTGCCCTTAATTGCACTGCGTGCAGCGCCAAATGCTAAATAAAGTAACATAGCTATACCACCCCACGTTAACCACGGTAATAACCCCGGTAGCCATAGCTTTAATTCATTAGCGGCAAATACACCTACAATAATTAAAGTGGCGTCGCAAAGTATGCAAACTGCAGCTAAAACAAAACGGTTAGCGCCCGCCATACACTGGCTTAAAATCCAAATATTTTGCGCCCCAATGGCAATAATTAAACTCAGCCCCAGCATCACACCCGACAAAAACGACATACTTTAAATCCACCCAAATAAAACCAGCTATTCAATGCCTTGCAGGGTAGGGGCTATTCTGTTACAAATCCAATGAATATATTTATTGTTATATGCGTAAAACTCATGATTGATTACCAGTTACTCAATGCGCTTAGTGCCGTTATAAGTGAAGGCGGATTTGAAAAAGCCTCAAAAAAATTATTTATTACCCAATCGGCGGTGAGCAGGCGTATTCATCAGCTTGAGGCCAAACTAGGCGAGCCCGTATTAATAAGAACCCAGCCGCCAACGCCCACGGCACTTGGTAAACGTTTACTTAACCATTTACAGCAAGTATTGCAGCTAGAAGTAGCCCTTAATGTAGAGGCACTTAACGAGCACACAGATTTAAACACCCCGCTTAGCGTAAAGCTTGCTGCTAATGCGGATTCGCTTGCCACCTGGCTGCCCGAAGCACTCGCCATATTAGATACAGAGCTTGCGTGCAAATTACGCTTTGAGGTCATTAGTGAAGATCAATCCATTGCCCATAAAAGAATGAAAGACGGCGAGGTTATGGTGTGTATTAGCTCATCCCCCGAGCCCGTTAATGGCGGGCTGGTAAGCCCGCTTGGCGCCATACGCTACAAAGCCATTGCAAGCCCCGATTTTATAAAACAACATAAGCTTACTGAGCTTTCGCAATTAGCGCATTTACCGTGCTTGGTATTTAGTGAGTATGACAAGCTACAACACCAGTTTTTAGAAGATATTAATGGCTCAGCCCCACTGTTTACCCATATTTACCCTTCGTCAGAGGGATTTAAACAAGCCATGATAGCAGGCCTAGGTTATGGGCTATTACCTACCTTACAGCTTGGAGACTCGCTGGTAAAAGGGGAGTTAGTTGATTTATTCCCAGAATATTATATTGATACACCGTTGTATTGGCACTATTGGCAAACCGAAAGCCCGCAGCTTAAAACGTTGCGTAAATTTGCGCTGCAAGTAGCAGGCAAACGGTTAGAGCCTATTAACCCATAAAAAAGGCTAAGCCTGCCTTTATAACTGCCCTAATCTGTAAATAAGCAGTGCTGTTTTAGCAGTGTTTTTATTTAGGCTGGTTAAATCGGCGGTTTCGTTTTTAGTGTGTGCGCCACTGCCCATTAGGCCAAGGCCATCAAGCGCCATATCAACATGGTTTGCCGCAAACGAAATATCAGCCGCACCTGCATTGCGTGGGTTGGCGGCTACTACTTTGTTGAAGCCTAAATCGTGGCTTGCGTCGCTGTATAATTCTAATAGCTTTTTATTGCCATCAGTTAATGCCATTGGCGGGTAACCGTCTTCAAAAATAAGCTCTGCTTTACTGCCATCTAAGTTTTTAGCCACAATTTGTAGCATTACCCTTTTAGCGCTTTCTACCTGCTTTGGCGAAAGTGCGCGTAAATCACCTGCTACATGCACGGTTTGTGCTATTACATTACTTTTACCAAACGCTGTTGCTGACGAATTAGCACTGTCGTAGTCGGCATTGGTACCGCCCACAATAAGCCCTGGGTTAAATGTTAAATTAGGTTGCGTGGCAAGTTGCTCTCTAAAATCATTTAAAATGCGTGATGCTTCGTAAATAGCGCCATATCCAACGCTTTCGCTAAATATTTGTGACGAATGCGCTGCATTTGCCGTTACGTTTAGCGTCCAGCCGGTATAACCACGGCGCGCCGCCATAGCTGTTTTTATATTGTTATCGCCATTTTCATAGCCAAGCGCTACGTCAGCCCAAATTGCTGCATCAACAATAGCTTGTTTAGATAAGCTAAGCGGGCGACCGCTGCTTTCTTCATCGCCAGTCAATAATACTTTTATGCTTACATTTTCGAGTAAATTAAGGGCTTGTAAGCTTTTAAGTGCGGTAATTATTATCGTGTTACCGCCTTTCATATCGGCTACACCTGGGCCACTGGCTATATCGGCATCAAGTTGTTTGTAGGTAGTAAAGTTATCGTTTTTGGCAAATACCGTATCTAGATGGCCGATCATCAGTATTTTTATTGCATCGGGGTTTTTACTCTCATGGGTTGCCAGTACATGTCCTGCGCGGTTAAACGCACTGCCATCCAGCCATTCAACTTTAAAACCAATGGCTTTAAGCTGCTCACTTGTCAGCGCACCTACTTTTTTTACACCTTCAATATTAAGCGAACCGCTATTAATATTTACGGCTTGCTCTATTTCTTTAAGTGCTTGGGGAATATTTTTATCGACCTGTTTTACTATTTCACGCTCGTTTTTATCAAGCGCCGCATGGCTTGTAAGCGGTAGGGTACTAGCAAGGGTAAAAATAAGTGCATGGCTAAATTTTAAAAATGACATAACAGCATAATAAGTGAGAAATAAGAATATTTAATATGAAGTAAAAATCCAAAGTATTCAATAGAAGTAGATTGTGATTGTTAACTAATTTTATAAGTAATAATGAGTTACAAGTTTAAGGGTTATGGGGTGTACGCGTTATTGGTTTAAACACAGGTATTTAAAATATAACCTGTTAATTAATAATCAACGGGTATAACTAATCAGCTATACGTCTGATATTACTGATCTCCACCATTTTGGGGTTTTGCTTCATTTAGAAAAGGTAAGGTGAATCTAACTAACTGTTTACAGTTGTTTATTTTATAGCTAGCATGAAATCACTGTAATATAGGGACATTTATCGGTTTGTAAAACGACAGATGTCGTAGACTAAATTGTTAACTGGCTCTTAAGCATTGAGCATATAATCAGTTGGGAGTAATAAATTGTTAGCATTTTTGAGAATACACTTTGAAATGTTACTTGCTCACTTGGGTGTTGCTTTATTCTCTGGAGGATTACTCGGTTGGGCGGAAGGTGTAGATAAAGGGTTACTATTCGGTGTACTTTATTTCATATTTATGTTCATCGTTCATTTTTATTTATTTTATAAGCACAGGTCAAGTTACGGTAAAAAACCATTTAAATAAAATGTAAGAATCTAAAGTCAGTTAACAAGGCAAATTAAAAGTGCGGACAAAAACAATTGGCTTTGTTCGTGCCTCACAAATTATAGCCAACTATTTTTAGCCGGTTACAACGGCGTTATAAACCCAGTCTAAGTCAGAGTTATGTCTCAATTAAAATGTAAGAAATGTCAAAGTTCTATAGTCGCAAGAGATCTTACTCCTAAAGGAAGACATAGAAACTATGTTTGCCCTTTATGTGGCACACCTGTTAATGCTCACAAAGAAAAGTATTTTTTTATTGGGGTATTAATTTTTATTGCAGGGTTATTAATTAATGCTTTTTATTTAGGTATTTCAAGTGCAGGATTAAACTGGATATCAGATAGCTACAAGTTATTATTGGTAATTTTAACCTCTTCAATTTTGTTAGTTTACAGCATTTATAAAAATTCAAAGTACAAAGCAAATTCTAATATGGTTGAGCCAAGGCCTTGGCCACTATTGACTGCCATCTGTACACTTTTAATAATATGGACTGTAATAAATCTTTAATTTGTCGCTAGGGTTTATAACAAGAACATTAAACGAAAAAATCACAGTTGGCTGTTTTTCGTTCCTCAAACATTATAGCCAACTTTAATTTTCCGCTTATGTAAGCGTTATATTTTCAAAGCAGGTTGAGTATGCGAATTCTATTAGCATTATATTTCTTTACATTCTTTGCCAATGCAACAAGTTGTATTGAAACTGAAGAACAAAATGCAAAATGGGATGCTGCCTATGCAAGTAAATTTAAAATAAATAGTGTGTTAAATGAAAGCACATATAGTATTTCAGTTTCAATTCCTCAAGAAATTGACGGGCAATCATTTAATTTAGCCGGGATCATTATAGGTAATAAAAATAACCCAGTTTTTTATTCCGCACTAAAAATATTTGAAGACGAAGGTGAGGCTAAAGTGTGGTTTCTCGTAAAAGCCGATGCTATTGAAAAGCATAGCTTAATTCTTAGCTACGGAGATGGCTGTGGTATATCTATAAACGTACCCGTTGTTGTGAACTGAAAATATAACAAGACGATTCAATCAGGACAAAAAACAGTTGGTTTTGCTCCTGCGTGAATTACAGTGACACCCAACCTAAATTTTGTAATGCTTTAAAAACGCTTAGAGTTAATTACAGAAGGTCGTTTTTTAATTAATTTTGGCTGTTTGAGTTACCCTACAGCCTCGTTATATATCCTAGGAAAAGTGTTGTGCTAATTCGAGCAATTAATAGTCAAAGAAAGTTAAAATCTTACTTTTAGTCGCAGTCTGCTAAAGTTGGCGGCGTTGGTTGCTTATTTGGGATTGCAACTGCATCCTCCCCTGTTCTTTGTCGTTACTTCAAGTTTTGGTGTCGAGTCAGATATACCAATCCGTAGCTACGATGGTGATACTGTATTGGTAGTGTTCACATTATGCTTCTTAATTCTCTGTTTATCGCTATACACATTTTGCGCTTTATTTGCCTGCTTTTACTATGGCATTAAGTGCAAGAAAGGATATATCGACCGACAAGAACTTATTAATATCGTATTTAAAGGTATCTATCCAAAACGGTGGCAACGTGGGCTTTAGTTCTGATGTATAACAAAGCCTTTAAACACCCATTACTTTCGCCCTATTTTACTTGCGAACATCTACCTATATTTAACGCAAGCAACCATCAGGTTTAACGCCATTAGCATTAAACCTGATAGCCAAAATCGACCAAGCTACATTTAATTAGTTGGCATTAAATAGATTTCTCGTACGCTGTTGCGCTGGTTTGCTTCAATAGCAAACAATACCGCGTCGGCTACATCTTGCGGGTCGAGTTTGTCGGGTTTAGCTTCATCAAAAAATGGGGTGTTTACCATGCCTGGTGCTATGGTTGTGCAGCGGCCGTTCCACTCACTCATTTCCTCAGCTAAGTTTTGTCCAAAGCCATAAGCAAACCATTTAGTTGCACCGTAAATAGAGCCACCAATTGGCTTACGGCCAGCGGCAGAGCTGGTTAATATAAAGTGACCTTTGTTTTGGCGTAAATGCGGCAGAGTTAGTTTTGCAGTCCACAGTAGGGCTTTAATGTTTATGTCAATCATGGTTGACCATTCATCTGGGTCGCCTTTTTCGGTGCCAGCGGTTGAAACACCCATACCCGCGTTAGCAAAGGCTACATCTAATCGGCCAAACTTTTCAATGCCTTTAGTAACTACGTTTTCAAGTGCGGTAAAGTCGGTTGCATCTGCGGCTACGCTCAGTGCGTTATCTGATCCTAGCTCGGCAACAAGTTGGTTAAGTTGCTCTTCTCTACGGGCGGTTAAAATAACTTTGTGACCGTTGTTTACTAAGGTTTTTGCCGTTGCTTCACCAATGCCACTAGAAGCGCCGGTTATGAGTACTATTTTCTCTTTTGCCATGGTTTTTTCCTTATTAACAAATGAATAAAGGCGCAGCTCAATGTGCGCCATGCAGTTATTGCGCTATGTCAAAATTGACTGATAAATCGTCAGCTTGCGTTAGGCTAATTTGTTTCAGTTGATAAATATTAAAATCAGCATCTATTTGCTCTGCATCGTCTATGTGTGCGCTACATGTATAAGCAAGTTGATAGTCGCCTGGTGTTATGAATGAGAGTTCAAATTCGTATTCATTATCGTCTGCATCAAATACAACATTGGCAGTAGCTAACGGAGCGTTATCAGGCGTTTGGTCATCTATTTCATGAATATCTGTTGGGGTTTGTGCTTGCGCAGAGTAAAGGTAAACAGCATGGCCAAATGATGAATCATCAGCGGCAAGAGCAATGTTGTCAGTCTCGCAATTGTTTATAAGTGTTTGGCTTACAGTGCCTTCAATATCTTGTGATTCAGAAAGGTTTTGTAAACGCACACCGCGAGGTTTTAAAAAGACTTCGTTATTATTTTGTGGATCAACCAATGATTTTTTTAAATCAAACTCTAATACAAACTCGTTGTCGGTTTGATTGAGTGTAAAGCCATCTAGCTGTATTTCACCCACGCCATCATTACCTTTTCTTTTTACGATAAGCGGTGCAATGCTGCCGTCTTCATAAACTACGTGAGATGTTAAGCTAAGGTTGTTTGTGTCGCCGTTTATTACTTGCGCGCGGATCCACGAATAATCACCTGCAGGTACTTCTTGATCGTCAAGTAATTGAAAAATATCGTCGC
Organism: Pseudoalteromonas sp. LC2018020214; assembly: GCF_016598755.1. NCBI lineage: Bacteria > Pseudomonadati > Pseudomonadota > Gammaproteobacteria > Alteromonadales > Pseudoalteromonadaceae > Pseudoalteromonas > Pseudoalteromonas sp. LC2018020214. The sequence continues at coordinate 610,693 of NZ_CP066805.1, read as the reverse complement.
CCGTATAGTCTAGTAAATTGACCATTTGCGCTAAGGTGGAATCGTTTTTAGAGCGAGTTTCAAAGCTAACTTCTTCACCTTCTTGGGCTTTAATTGTTATTGAATCAAATACAACGTTAACTTGTTTTAAACCAGTGACTGGAGCGTCGGAAATACCTAAACTAAAAGTTGCTTTATCACTTGTTTGTGGGGTTGTTTCAGCATCGTCATTTGATGAGCCGCAGCCTGCTAAGGCAAAAATAATAGCGCTACTTAATATAGTTGATTTAAAGTTCATGGTTGTTTCCTCTTATTCGATTTGTTAAGTGTATGTATTTAACCCTTAACCTAAATTGAATTAAAAATATGAGAAGTTATAACTTTTAACATGCTGTTTTAAAACGTTTTTAATTTCATCGATTTAATCGTTTTTTACTATATACTCGCGCCACTTCTTTTGAAGTCGGTTTTTATTAGATTTAACCATTATTTTGCTGAGTTTCAGCCACATTTATCGGAACAAACATGAAAGATAAACTCTTAGCGTTTTGGCAAAGCCATTCAGAAACAATCATCACTTTAGGTTACAAGGTGATTTTAGCGTTGGTGATTTTAATTGCGAGCGCCTTAATTGCACGCTCGGTTAAAAAAGCGATTAAAAACTCTAAATCGCCATTAAAAAAAGTGGATAGTACGCTGCTTCCTCTTTTATCGAGTATTGCTGGTTATTTAGTTTATATAATTGGCGGGCTATTTATTTTAGATATTTTTGGCGTTAATACGGCAAGCTTAATTGCACTAATGGGTGCTGCTGGTTTAGCGATTGGTTTAGCCCTTAAAAATACGCTGAGCAATATTGCTGCGGGTATTATGCTGCTAATACTCAGACCTTTTAAAATAGGCGATTTTGTTGATGCCAGTGGCACACTAGGTACTGTGAGTGAAATAAACCTGTTTACCACTATTTTTAAAACCACCGACGGCCTTTATATAGCATCGCCTAACGGCAAAGTGTGGGGTGGGAATATTAAAAACTTTACCCGTAATGGCAAAAGACGAATGGACATAGTGGTGGGTATTTCGTATGCCGACTCTATTGACGTTGGCTTAAATGTACTTAAAGAATTAGCCGCATCAGAGAGCCGATTACTCGCAGAGCCTGCACCTAAAGTAATGGTGACATCAATAGGCGAAAGCGCAGTGAACATTCAATTACGTGCGTGGGCTGTTAATGGTGATTATTGGCAAACTGTGTGGGATTTAAATAAACGTGTTAAAGAAGCTATTGAAGGCGCAGGGCTGAGTATTCCGTTTCCGCAGCGTACGCTGCATATATCTGAGTCTATGGCATCGGCAATAACTGTTAACAAAGATGCTTAAATATGTATTAACATAAACACAAATAGCGAGCCTTGGCTCGCTATTTGTGTACTAGCCTTTGTGTAGGCTGAGGTATTAACCTTCTAATTGAAAGTCGTACACTGAGCCTAGATTAAGTAGCTGCGTTAGCTCATCAAGTGCTTGGTAGCTTTCAGTTAATAGGGCTGAGTCTGCAAAGTCACTTGCGCCTAATTTGTCGCGGTAGTTACGTTTTGCCCAGTCACACAGTTGTGTGTATTTAGTATCAGTTAAAATAACCTCTGGGTTTACTGCAGCAAGTTCTTGCTCGTTAAGGGCTACACGTAAACGCAAACAAGCAGGGCCGCCGCCATTTTGCATACTTTGGCGTAAATCAAAAAACTGTACTTGGTTTACTGGGTTATCAGCCATAATCATTTCTTCAATGTAGGCGTTAACCGCGACGTTGCGTTTACATTCTTGTGGTGCCACTAACAGCATTGAACCATCTTCAAGGCTCACAAGCTGGCTATTAAATAAGTAACTACTTACAGCGTCGGTAATGCTTACTTTATCGGTAGGTACTTCAATAATGTAAAATTCTTTATTGCCCACATATGCTTCGCGAATATCTTGCAGTGCCAAAGCTTGGTTTAAAAATGCTTGCTGGTGGCACAGTAATACGTTGGCGTTACCTACTGCAATTACATCGTTATGAAACACGCCTTGGTCTATTACGTCTGGATTTTGCTGTAGTAAAATTTGGCTTGAATCTTTTAAGTTATGTAAGCGACAAATTGCTTCTGAGGCTTCTAGTGTTTGCCTTGCAGGAAATTTAGCTGGTTTTGGTAATTGACTATTAAACGCGCTGGCACCAAATACAAACATTTCAAGGCCTTGCTCGCCGTGGCTGTCACAAAAACGAGTATGGTTTGCTGCACCTTCGTCGCCAAAAAAGCCTTGGTCGGGTAAATGGGTATGATGCGCAAAGTATTTGTCGTTGTTAAACATCGCTTTTAATAAGCGTGTAGTGGTTGCAGGCTCTAATGAACGATGAAACTTATTATTCAAATTAGCTGAAGTAAAATGTACTTTGCCGTCGGTTGTATCAGGAGATGGCGATACCGTAGCGGCATTTGCTGTCCACATTGCAGACGCTGAATAACACGCGCGTAATAAAATAGGATCTGCTTTAAATGCTTTATGAATTACTTGTGCATCGTTACCGGTAAAGCCTAAGCGGCGCAGTACGTTTAAGTCGGGGCGCGCATGAGGGGCAAATACACCTTGAGTTAGGCCTTTGTCGTGCATGGCTTTCATTTTTTCAAGGCCTTGAAGCACTGCTTCTTGAGGATTTGAAAAGCTTGCTGCGTTATTTAACGAGGCAACATTACCATACGATAAACCAGCGTAGTTGTGAGTAGGGCCAACTAAGCCATCAAAATTAACTTCCAAAGCGTGCATACACGTTCCAACTAAAAATTTTCAATAGGATGCAACAATACAACGCATTAGGGCTGCTTGCAAAGTTATAAACGCAGTGTTTTTACTAATTTTTTCGATGTTTTTAAATGTGGAGTTTATTACAAGGGGGTTGTTTTTATATTGAACGATTAATTTGAAGTTTAATTAAAATGTACACATAAATTTCATAGTGTGCAAAAGCTTAGCCTAAAGTAGGTTTTTACATTTAAGCTTTATGCCAAGCCTTTACACAATACGATGTTACTTAACATAGACGCGCTCTTTGTCAGCGGTGGTATGGGTATTTGTTGGATCATTAACTTGCCAAACGCTAATGTCTAAACGCCATAAAAGGTAAAGGGTATGGTATAAGTTGAACATGGTTTTTCCTTGGTATTTTCACTGAACACATCAGTTTATAGAAAGAAGTATGCCAACATTAACTTGAATATTTTATGAATAGAAATCAGGTGTTTAGTATTTAAGTGTAAATACATACTTAAGGGTTAGCACCAAAGAGGTGAAATATTACTAAAAGATGCACCAACGTGGTGTGTTTTTAACAAAAAGCCATGCAACTATTGGGTCACTTAAACGTGCAAGGCTTTTTAAAAAATGTAGTCACTTAAAAAGTAAATTAGCGGCCTACTTTTCCTTTTACTAAAGGCTCGAACGACATTACTTTAAACTTACCGTGGCTTTGATTTTTGCCATTATTAAGTACAGGCGAATTATGTAAATCGTCAACGGTAAAGTATATTTTATGATCGGCTCCGTAACTAAAACCATCAGGCCAGCTCAAACGTTCGTCTTTAAATAATACTTCGTAGTCGCCAGTGGGTTTAACTACGCCAATTGCGCCATTGGTTATGTCGGTTACATATACGTTACCGCCGCCATCAACAATAATACCATCTGAAATTGGCTTAGTGCCGTAACGCGTAACTTTGTCTTCAAGTGCTTTACCCGAAAGGCTCTCGTTATTTATATCGCTGGTGGCAATGCGGTAAACCGACGTGCCCGACATTGAGCCAAAGTAAAGCCAGTCTTCGTTAGGGTCAAGCGTAATAGGGTTAACACCTAAGCGGGCAGGTTGTCCGCCAAGGCTCATTGTGCGCCCATCAATAACCATATCGATATTTTCGGCTGTGGTGTAATGACTATTTTGTAACACTCTGCGTGCTACACCTGTTTTAAGGTTAACCGTAATAATAGCGGCTTGGCTGCCTTGTGCTGTGTCGGCAATGTATACAACGCCATGTTTATTATCGATGACTAAATCGTTTAAAAACGAGGTGTCGGTAATGGTCGGTTTAGCCAGATAAATAATTTTATGTAGTTGCTCTTTGTTTGTATCCCAACCTACTAAGCGCCCAGCGTGATCGGGCCCTGAAGTATCAAGCATCCATAAAACGCCATCGCTTGATACGTTTATACCAAGTACGTCGTAAAAACCTTTACCGTTTTTGTACGCGTATGCCCATTCTTCATTAGGGTAGGGCTTAGTTGTACCATCGCTTAAAAGCTCCATAATTTTTTGCTTTTGGCCAAAAAAGCCATGCACAGATAAAAACTTTCTGCCCGATGGGGTAATAGCAATGTTGCCCGGTGGGTGCTGCGCATCAAAAGTAGCTACTGTTTTTAAATCAGTATTTTGGCCAGCGGTGTTAGCAGTTACGGCGCTGCTACCTAAAAGTGCCGTGCTACACGCCGCTGCTAATAGTAATTTTTTAATATGAGTCATTTTTAAAACCTTTTAAAACACGTTTATTGTTTAAAAATTAAGAGCCTAATCGGCTAAGTCGTTTACTACTAAATCGAGCAGCTGCATCAACTGTTTCGCTTGTGTTGCATCTACACTATCAAATTTACATAAAATATTTTTAGGAATATCGGCTGCTTTTAACTTAAGTGATTGGCCATGCTGGGTTAGCTGAACTAGGCGTTTGCGTTTGTCGTGCTCATCTTTAATAACAGCCAGTAATGATTTGTCGCTCATTTTTTTGAGTATTTGAGTCATTGCACCGCCATCTATCGCGGTTTTATCTACTAGCTCTGCAATTGTTATTTCGTCTTGCTCCCACAGCGCCATCATTACTACGTATTGCGGGTAAGTTAAATTTAGCTCGTTTAAAGGCTCGCGATACGCACGCGCAATGCTGTTAGATGCCATATATAACCGATGACATAACTGATTTTTTAACTTTAATTGCTCAAACGGCATAACGTTATCCTTTATTTCGATACATGGTATTTTAATTTGCATGCAAAGTATTTGCAATCTCTAATTACTTGTTCTATTATTTTGCACACAAACTAAATTAATTACTAAACTTTGGAGTTCATTATGAATGTATTACAAAACGTAGCTTACACAGCAAAAGCAACTGCAACTGGCGGCCGCGAAGGCGTAGCTAAATCTGATGATGGTCGTTTAGATGTAAAACTATCAACACCTAAAGGCTTAGGCGGAGACGACGGTCAAGGCACTAACCCTGAGCAATTATTTGCCGCAGGTTATGCTGCGTGTTTTATTGGCGCACTTAAATTTGTAGCAGGTAGCGAAAAAATAGATTTACCAAGCGACACACATATTGACTCACAAGTGTCTATTGGCGCGATTGAAGGCGGTTTTGGTATTGCAGTAAAACTTGCTGTATCACTAGGTGATATGGATAAAACTGCAGCGCAGGAGCTTGTAGATAAAGCGCACCAAGTATGTCCATATTCAAACGCAACACGTGGCAATATTGAAGTAGAGCTTTCAGTTATTTAATTAATTGCTAAGTTAACAAATACTGTAATAGCCCAGTGGTTTTGCCACTGGGTTTTTTTGTGCGTGGAGTTTAATAAAATGAGTCGTTAAGTAAATATGCAAAAAATCATATATTCACTATTCCATATATTCTGTTTTTGTTTTATTGTATGTGCAATAAAACTGCGAGGACAATATGGAACAATTCTACCCACTTCAATTTTATAAATGCCTAGCGGACGATACGCGTTTAAAAGCAATGCTGCTCATTAGCCATCAAGAAGAGCTATGTGTATGTGAACTGGTTGCTGCACTTGAGCTAAGCCAACCTAAAGTGTCTCGACATTTAGCGCAGTTAAGACAATGCGGATTGTTAAGCGACCGTAAACAAAATCAATGGGTTTATTACAGTATTAATAAAGCCCTGCCAGAGTGGGCTAAAAATGTATTAATGCAAACGCTTACTGCTAACCCTTCATTTTATGAAAACGATTTAACGCGCTTAAATGTTATGGGTAATCGCCCTGAACGTATTACTAGCTGCTGTAACTAACTTATTAAAGGTATTTAATTATGACTATTAAAGTAGGTATTAACGGTTTTGGCCGTATGGGACGTTTAACACTGCGTGCAGCAGTTGATTGGCCAGAAATAGAGTTTATTAAAGTAAATGATGTAGCGGGTGATGCTAAAACCCACGCACATTTAATTGAGTTTGACTCAGTACACGGGCGCTTAGCACAACAGGTTTCTAGTGATGATAATAGCTTTAGTGTGGGTAAACACACTATTGCAGTTACCAACAACAAAACCATAAACGAAACTGATTGGTCAGATTGCGATGTAGTAATAGAAGCCAGCGGTAAAATGAAAACCACAGAGCTGTTAAATCAATATTTAGCACAAGGCGTTAAGCGTGTTGTGGTAACCGCACCTGTAAAAGAAGACGGTATTTTAAATGTAGTAATGGGTGTAAACGATGATCTTTATAACCCAAGTGAGCATAAAATTGTTACAGCGGCCTCTTGTACTACTAACTGTTTAGCGCCAATAGTAAAAGTACTGCAAGAAAAAGTGGGCATTAAACACGGCTCAATGACCACTATTCACGACATTACTAATACTCAAACAATTATTGATGCCCCTCATAAAGATTTACGCCGTGCGCGTTCGTGCGGTACAAGTTTAATACCTACTACAACCGGTAGTGCAACTGCTATTACGCATATTTTTCCTGAGCTTAAAGGTAAATTAAACGGCCATGCCGTGCGTGTACCTCTTACTAACGCATCAATTACCGATTGTGTTTTTGAGCTCGAGCGAGGTGTTACACAAGACGAAGTAAACACGTGGTTTAAAGACGCTGCAAATAACGAGCTACAAGGTATTTTAGGCTACGAAGAAAAGCCGCTTGTATCTATAGATTACAAAACAGATCCGCGCAGCTGCACCATAGATGCGCTTTCAACCATGGTAATTAACAACACTCAACTTAAACTATACGCTTGGTACGATAACGAGTGGGGTTATGCAAACCGTACTGCTGAGCTAATGCTTAAAGTTGCACAAAGTGATTTGGTTTAATCTCGTTTAAAAAGGTTTAACGCTATGTTTGCGCAGTTGGCTAACTTACCGAGCTCTATAAAACAATATTTAATAATTACTAGTAACTATTGGGCATTTACTTTAACTGATGGTGCGCTACGCATGTTGGTGGTGCTGTATTTTCATCAGTTAGGTTATGGCGCATTTGCGATAGCCATGTTGTTTTTGTTTTATGAAATATTTGGGGTGATCACCAATTTAGTAGGTGGTTGGCTTGGTGCGCATTTAGGGTTGAACAAAACCATGAATGTAGGGCTTGGGCTACAACTAGTCGCTTTAGCCATGCTTTGCGTGCCAGGGGATTGGCTAACCGTTGCCTATGTTATGGCAGCGCAAGCACTGAGTGGCATAGCAAAAGACTTAAATAAAATGAGTGCAAAGAGCGCCATTAAGTATTTAGTACCACAAGACGCTGCAGGGCAAAGCCAATTATATAAATGGATTGCCATACTTACGGGCTCTAAAAATGCTTTAAAAGGGGTGGGCTTTTTTTTAGGCGGCTTATTACTAACTGTATTTGGTTTTGTGGGGGCATTAATAAGTCTAATTATTTTACTTAGTGTTGCGTGGGTTATTAGTTTAATTTTTTTAAAAGGCGATATTGGTAAAGCTAAAAACAAACCTAAGTTTAAAGAATTATTTTCTAAATCGCGGGCAATTAACTTACTTAGCGCAGCGCGTTTATGCTTGTTTGCAGCGCGCGATGTATGGTTTGTAGTTGCACTACCTGTTTACTTAGCCGCTCAGTTTAACTGGGATCATTGGTGGGTCAGCGGTTTTATGGCTTCGTGGGTAATTGCTTATGGATTGGTGCAATCGCAAGCACCGCGAATAACTGGGCAAGGTGATTCAACTTCACATTCGGTCAAAAAAGCATACTGGTGGGTTGCTTTATTAAGTGGTGTAACTGGCATTTTGGCGTTGTTGATGCAATTGGATATAGCGGTACATTTTACGCTTGTAATAGGCTTACTTATTTTTGGTGGAGTATTTGCTGTAAATTCATCGCTGCATAGTTACTTAATAGTAAGTTTTGCTAAAAATGATGGGGTGTCGCTAGACGTTGGCTTTTATTATATGGCCAATGCGATAGGGCGTTTGCTTGGTACGATGCTTTCTGGTTGGGTTTTTCAAGTATATGGGCTTAGTGCGTGTTTATGGGTAAGTGTGTGTTTATTAGTTTTAGCCGCAATTACAACAGCACGGTTAGCTAAACTTTAAAAAACCCAACGTATTGTATTAAATTCAATTTGTTTAACGATATTCATAGCTTCGTTGGTTAGATCTACTAAACTGTATCAGTAGTTTTAATTTAAAGGGTGTAATGAATGCGAGAAATATCGTTAGCAAAAAAGTTACTCTGGCTTAGTGTCGGTAGTATATTTATAACTGTACTAGTGTTATCAGGCATTTTGTGGTGGCAGTTATCATCAAGTAATAAGCAGTTAGCGACTAAATCTGAAGAGTACATTACTGTAGAAGTAGAAGAAAAGCTTAATGCTCATGCAGCTGGATACGGAGAAAAAATTGCCGGCTTTATTAATGAAGCTTACCGCATTCCTTATTCATTGGCTGCTTTATTAGGTGACGCAGCAAAAAGCGAAACCCTGAGCCGCGATACGGTAGTAAGTATAAACCGCTCGATGCTAGAGCAAAATACTCTGCTTTCTTCTATATATTCGCAATTTGAGCCTAATGCTTTTGATGGGCAAGATTCGAGCTTTAAACAAGGTTACAAACATTCGGTTAATGGTAATGGCACCTTAGAGGTGTATATAACTCGCGACCAAAACGGCGTAATTGAACAGCAAAAAGTAGCTAATGCTGCCGATAAATATATTACCTCTTTAAATGAATTTGGTATTCGTGAAGCGCATTGGTATTTGTGTGCAAAAGACACGCTTAAGCCTTGTATTATGGAACCGTATTTATACGAAATCCCATCGGGCGACTCGGTAATGCTAACTTCGTTAACTGTGCCTATTTTAAAGTCAGGTCAGTTTATTGGTTTAGCTGGCGTTGATTTAACGCTCCCAACTTTTCAGGGCTTAACCGAAAAGCTGTCGAGCGAGCTTTACAACGGCCAAGCAAAAGTAACACTTTTAAGTGATATAGGTTTAATTGTAGGCAGCAGTCACTATAAATCTAAATTAGGCCGCCCATTTAAAGAAGCGGTTAGTAGCAACACTTACAGTGAGCTGGTTAAATTTAAAGGCCAACATGGTCTCTTTAAAACGCCTAGCGAGTATTTAGTTAACTACCCAATTAATATAAAACTAGCTAACACTCAGTGGTCATTAATCATAGAAGTACCTACAGATCTAGCACTTGCAGGGCCTGAAGCGCTAGAAAAAAACATGCAAGAGACAGCAACATCACTCAGATTTATTATTTTAATAACAGGCTTAGTAATTGCTGTGGTTGCTTTTGTTATTATGAAATTAGTAATAGCAGGTGTAATAGCGCCGCTACAGCAAATTCAACAGCGGGTTGATAACCTCGCAAGTTCTGAAGGTGATTTAACACATACATTGCATGTTGATAGTCACGCTGAGCTTATTGCATTAGCTGGTGGATTTAACCGATTTTTAGCAAAGCTACGTGATTTAATTTCTGAGCTTAAAACGGTGTCTGATCAAACCAAGCAGCAAGGCGAAATAGCACAACACATAGCTATTGATACAAAGCATAATGTGCAATCTCAATTTCAAGAAATTGAAAGTGTGGTAACGGCTATGAACGAAATGAGCGCAACAGCACTCGAAGTAGCCAGAGCATCAGAGCAATCAGCCCAACAAGCCGATGAAATAAATAGCTTGGTAGTGAGCAGTGAGTCGAGCTTATCATCTGCGATGACGCAAGTTAAAACGATGTCTGAAGAAATTAAAGAAGCTAACCAAGCCGTTGAAAAAGTTGCTTCGCGTAGTAAAGACATTACGCAAATATTAGATGTAATTCGTACTATTTCAGAACAAACAAATTTACTTGCACTTAACGCTGCTATTGAAGCTGCGCGCGCTGGTGAACATGGGCGCGGCTTTGCCGTTGTTGCCGATGAAGTACGTGCACTTGCTTCTAAAACGCGTTCATCAACAGATGACATAAGCCAGTTAATTGATAGTTTATTATCTGAAGTAGGTAACGCGTCGACCGTTATTGAAAAAGGCGTTGTACGTGCACAAAATGCCGTTGATGAAACATCAGTAGCTTTTGATGCTCTGCACAGTGTTGTTGTTAAAGTTGATGAAATAACCAACCAAATTACACATATTGCCACCGCTGCTGAAGAGCAAAGTTTAGTGACTGAAGAAATAAACCGTAATTTAACGCTTATCTCTGATGCCGCATCGCAACTTGCTGACTTATCTACACAAGCAGGGGATAGCAGCGAAGCGCTTAATGCACTTGTTGCCCAGCAAGATAATGAACTTAACAAGCTTAAAACGTAACTTACAAATTAAGCTTTAAGCACAAAAAAATGGCCAGTTAATACTGGCCATTTTTATTTAGTAGAATAAATGTAACTTGTTGAGAATGCTCGATAACTGCTATTTATAACTTTTTAATCAACATAAACATTTGGTTGATCATTGGCTCAGCAAATTGCTCTACATTAGGACGATTAAAATAACCGCGTAAACCTGTAAATTGCACTTGAAAAAAGCGCGCATATTCAACAGCGGTCAACGTGTTACGTAACTCACCTTTGTTTATTGCTTGGGTAAATAATTGCGTTAAATAGGCTTCAAATTGAGCCGTTAAATCTAAGCTTAGCTCATACAGGTTTGAGTCTTTTTCTGCAAACTCGCTGTTTGCTTTAACTAGCATACAAATAGCGCTTGGACTGCAATCTTTTGTTTTAATTACCACGTTTTCAACAAACGCACGTAATCCACCAAGTACTGTATCGGCACTTGATAAAAACCCTTCTATTTGGGTTTTCATTTGTACGGTGTAATCTTTCAGCGATTCGCAATATAGACCTTCTTTAGAGCCAAACGCAGAGTAAATACTACCTGGGCGCATATTAACGGCTTCTTGTAAGTCACGCGTTGAGGTTGCATGAAAACCTTTTTGCCAAAATAGCTGACTAGCAACGCGAACTACATTCTCGCGTTCAAATTTAACCTTATTAGCCATATCATTCTCAATCAATTTGAACATTTGCTCAATTTTAACTTGAACAGTCGCTCAAAATCAAATACTATGTGTCTCGAAGTTACTTAAAACTATTAATTATTAGGAGCTAACCATGGCCGAATTTACTTTATACACTCAAGAAAACGCACCAGAAGAAGCAAAACCGTTACTAGCTGATTCAGTAGCAGCATTTGGTATGCTTCCTAACTTACATGCAGTAATGGCTGAAGCACCAACATTACTTAAAGGTTACCAAGTACTGCATGAGTTGTTTCAAAAAACATCATTCAACGCAGAAGAGCTAACAGTAGTATGGCAATCAATTAACGTAGAGCACGACTGTCATTACTGTGTTCCTGCTCACAGTGGCATTGCAGCGGCAATGAAGGTTGATCAAGGTATTGTTGACGCACTTGTTAACAAAACACCACTTGAAAACCCTAAGCTAGAAACTCTTCGTGAAACTACACTCGCAATGACACGTGAACGTGGCGTGATCAGCGATGAGCAAATCGAAAAATTCTTTGCCGCAGGTTACGCTAAGCAACAGCTACTTGAAATTATTGTAGGCTTGTCTCAAAAAGTAATGAGCAACTACACTAATCACCTTGCTGATACACCAGTAGACGCGCCATTTAAAAAATACGTAAAATAAATACGGTTTTATAAATGACAAAAGGCAGCCTAGGCTGCCTTTTGTGCTTTTAAATCACAGCTATTTAAATTGAACCGTTTTTGTACTGCGTGTATAAATACGTTGTTCGGGCTTTGTCCACTCACCTTTTTTTAAATAAGAGGTCGATACAATAAATTTATCGTCTTTTAGTTCACTCATCGATTTAACCTTTGTAATACCATCTTGGCTACCAGTTACATCTTCATAAGCTACAAATTGAGTGGGGCTGAGGACTTTCATAGTCCCTTTTGTATAAAATCCTGCGGTTGTGAAATAGTAAAATACCAAAGACTCTTTTTTACTGTCGTAAAAAATCATCGACTCGCCGCCATACTCACCTTCATTAATAGAGTGCTTGGTATGTATCGCTTTACCGTTTAAAGCACGCTCCCAACGGCCAACATCTTGTATTTTTTTAGCACCTTCAGGTACTTTAAAGTCAGCCTGCCAAGTTCCTAAATAGGGCTTAAATACGGCAAGTTCTTTATCAAGGTTGGTGAATGTATCGGATGCATAGCTGTTAAATGTTAATAAGCATAAGACTAAGAATATCGCTTTAAAATATGTCATAATTTGGCTCTTGTTTTTGTAATACCAATGCCAAGTATAGGCGATAATTAATTGATAAAGAAAATATTAATCACATTCTCATTACTTTATTTAGCCGCCATTTGGCTGGCTTACCTACTGCAATACTTACCTGTTTATATACCAATATATGTACCTGGTTATATAAGTGTATTAAGTGCTACCACTTTTTTAATGTACGCGTGGGATAAGCGACAAGCTAAGCGCTCTTCACATAAAAAAGTAAACCGCACGCCAGAGCGCACACTGCAACTACTTGCATTATTTGGAGGATGGGCGGGGGCATTACTTGCTCAACAATTACTTCGTCATAAATCACAAAAGCGACGTTTTATAGTGGTGTTGTGGTTATGTATTTTAATAAATGCGGGATGCAGTATTATCGCTATTTATTTTCCAGATTTATTGTTAGGTTAAAGTATAAATAGGAAAAGGACTTTTTATGACTAATACAAGAACGGCTGGCGTGACCTTAACGCTTATTTTATTTTTATTAATACCATTGCAAGGATGTGCAGACATGTTTGGGTTTTTTAATAAACAAAACGTTACGTTGTCGTTGCCTGTAAAAGGCAGACTATTAAATAATGGTGAGCCCCAACAGGGCGTTAAAGTAACAAGAGAGCTGATTTACGGTGATACTTATATTGATGAAGCCATAAGTGATAACAATGGTTACTTTTATTTCGATAATAAAACAATACGTAGTTCAAAGCCTTCAAACATGTTTTTTAATAGCTCTTTGCTACAGAGTATTTATATTGGAAACAAAAAAGATGAAGACTCAATCTTGTGGTATACCACAATACAGTTCACCGAAGAGCAAGCACTGCTGTCTGATATATTAAATAACTTTGAATGCGAACTTAGTGAAGAGGCTACAACGTACGATATACCGATAAAAAACACCGGTCAATTTTATACAGTTTATACGCGTTGTAATATCAATTCGCTTAATTAAGTGGTCTATTTTGAGGGCGGAAAAACGTGTTGATAGCTAGGCAAAAAGTTCGCTATTTAGTTGTTCTAAATGAGAATTTTTTAACGCAGGTAGCGACACGTTTAGCCCCGCAAAATGATTAAGTATTATTGCGGATTGGTATAAGTTATAGAAATTAGTGAGAAGTTTGATAAAGCCACCAATGTTCATCTATTAGTGGCTTTAATATGATGATTAACGTTTTAACTGTGCTTCTTTTTGGTTTAGTAAACGAATTATAGGGTTTTGCTCTAATATTTTACTTTTCAAAATATAACCAATAATTAGTCCAGCTATAAAGCCACCAATATGTGCACCATAATCAATGCCATCAGGGCCTGTTACTGCACCAAAAATGTTAAATCCTAACCAAATAGCAAAAAACCATACCGCAGAAAGTTTCTTCTGATAAATTACAAACATAAAAGTGAGGCTTGCGTGCCTAAACCACATCAGATACATGCCAAATAAACCGGCTATCGCACCACTGGCACCCACGCCTGGAATATTCGACATAGGGTTTACAATGTAGCTAGCAAATGATGCGAGTAGACCACAGGCCAAGTACCACAACAAAAAGCGCTTGTGTCCTAAAACATCTTCTAAGTTATCGCCAACGATATATAAAAAGTACATATTGCCAACTAGATGCATTATGGAACCATGTAAAAATACGCAAGTTAATACAGTCCATAGCTCATTACCTTTACTTAAATCTGCAGGTGTCATGGCAAAGTTATCAATGACGTAGCTAAATGAGCTCGGGTTTAAAAAGTAAAGTGCAAAAATCAGTGTGTTTAAGACAATAAGACCGCGAGTTACCCAGGGGGTCTTTTGTGGCTTAATATTATATTCAACAGGCATTTGCGTTAAAAATTGGAACAAGTAAGTTTTCCAACTTACTTTTTGATTTAGCTCGCCTAAACTCGCTTTTATTTCAGGGCTATTTTCAACACTTTCAAGCTCATCTTTATCAATCCATGTGCCATCGCAGTGTCTACAAACATCTATTTCGGTATGAAAAGCTTCAAGTAAGTGAAAACGTTCCAAGCTTTTTTTACAATCAGGGCAGTCAAGCTCAGAAATTCCTAATGCTTCACCAAAGTGAGTTTCAAATTTATCACCTTCAGGGCCTTCATTTATTTCGGAAATCATCCGATTTACTTCATTTTTTTCGAACCATAAGCCACCACATTCACGGCAAATATCTATTTCTTCGCCTTGATAATTGGTTACTTCTAATGGATGGTCTTTACAATGTGGGCAGCTCTTAGTTGGCATTTTCTAGCTCCTTTAACGAACCAACAGAAATGTCATTCTGCTGTAATTCCATTTTTAATTGTTTAGCGCTATTTTTTAGTGCGGGTAGCGTTTGAGTTTTAATTGAGTCTGTTATTTTTGCTAATTCGATAGAAGCCTGCTTAGCAGACATTTTTCTTTCTATTGCGGCATTAATGATAAAATCAGCTCGAGAATAAAACCGACGTATTTTAGTCAAAAATTCACTTGGTGTTTCAAGCGTAGTAGGCGAAAACTGCATGGTTTTCCATATGTACTGCTCAAGTGTGGGTTTAAAAAATTCCATTTCTGATTTTGGCGGGCTCTTCGCTAAGCGTTCTGCATACTTAGCTACCGTATTTGCGTTATCATTAACTTCGTCATAGAGCGATGTACGCAAATAGTAGTTATCTTCCATTTTGCTAAATGAATCGAACTTAAGCGCTTGTTCTAAACCGCTTTGAGCAGCCAAATAAACACCAAATACGGTAGAAATAACCATAAAAAATTGATTTAACCAAAAACCAGTACTTTTGAGCTCTTTATGATCGACCGTTTTAAGGGCTTGAGTGAGTTTCTGAGTAACTACAGGTGGTTTTGTATTGTTGTCAGGGGTGGGATTAGTTGGTTCCAACAGTTTGTTCCTTGAATATTGCTTCCTTTTTAAGCGCACAAGAATACTTAAAAATTAACCAGTTAGCAATGCTACTATCCGTATTGAATATACTTTTTTACGTTTCGACCTGCATGTACATGCAGACGTAAACTTTACTCATTTCCTAAGGAGAGTGGGTAATGAATCTTTAGTAATTATACTTTAAGTGCACAACTACTAAAATCCCCATATCAAAACCGTTAAAGGTTTCAATTGATTACTTTGTGATTAAAAATAAAACAAGCAGCCATGGCTCTTCCTCATTTAACAGTTAAAGCAAATAAGAATTCTGTGCTAGAAAAGCTATGTTTTGCTCATGAGGTAAGTATATTGGTATATATAAAATTGATAATACTAAGTTATGGCTAATTAGTTTTTATTTTAAATATATAACAAAGGTCATTCTTGAAAAATACTTTCAACCTTTGAATTTAAAAATACTGCACCGTTTTGTGTTTTGCCTAAATGGTCGTCTTTATTATAAATAGGGCAGCTTTTCAGTGATAAACAGCCACATCCTATGCAGCTGTCTACCTTGTCTCGCAAACGCTGCATATACGCTATTCGCTCGTCCAGCTGTGCTTGCCATTGCTTTGAAAGGGCTGCCCAGTCTTTTTGCGTGGGTGTGCGCTGATCAGGTAATGTGGCCAGTGTTTGTTTAATTTCATCAAGGGTTATTCCCATTGCTTGTGCGGCTTTTACTACCGCTATGCGGCGCAGTACATCTTTTTTATAGCGGCGTTGATTGCCGCCATTGCGCCAGCTACGTATTAGTCCTTTTGTTTCGTAAAAATGTAGGGTTGATACTTTTACGCCGCTACGCTTTGCTACATAACCCACGGTTAGGTTGGCCTCAGTTAGTTTTTTTTGATCTATTGGCATTATTTTTAATTTCCCTTTGACCTCAATATAACTTGAGGTTTTAAGCTTCTTCCAACATTAAAAAAGGAGCTAACTAAATGCAACAAAAACTTGAGCGTAGCACTGTTATTATTTATTCAAGTGCACGCAAAAATGGTAATACACAGGCGCACGTTAATGGATTTGCAGAGCAAAATACTGTGCGTGTAATATGCTTAGATGATTATAAAATTGCGCCGTACTGCTATAACAAAAACTATAAAAATGATGATTTTTACGCTGTGTTTGAAGCACTTTTAAAATATGAACATTGGGTGTTCGCGTCGCCTGTTTATTGGTACAGCACCACGGTACAAATGAAATTATTTATCGATAGAATAACCGATTATATGGACGATGAAGCATTAAAACCTAAGCTTAGTAGTTTACGCAGTAAGCATTTTTCAGTGCTTTCTAATGCGTCATCAAGTGAAGCCCCCGCCTGTTTTGTAGAGCAGTTTAAAAATACGTTTAGTTATTTAGGTATGCAGTTTATTAACCACAGCCATAAAAGTACCCAAAAGGTTGCTTAAATTGCAGCCTTTTTTGGTTGTCTCTGGTAGTTTAGTAATAATCTTAAAAAACACAGGACTGTTTTATGAAATATTTACTATTGTTAGTGCTGCTTTTTAGCCCTTTAATATATGCAACAGAGCAACCAATTAAGGGGTATGGTAATTATTACAATGTACCCGAGCATGATGAAATTAATGACGCTACGGTATTTAAAATAGCATTTGATGTTGCTGATGGCGCTAAAGAAGGCGCGCAAAATAATTCAATAAATTCGCTAGCGCGTTTTATTAACATGCATGTGGCGCATGGCGTAAAGCCTGAAAACATACAACTTGCATTAGTTGTGCACGGCAGCGCAAGTGTGGATGTGTTAGCTAATAGCGAATATAAAAAACGCTTTAACGCTGACAATAAAAACCAAGCGTTAATTGAGCAGCTACTAGCAAATAACACTAAAGTGTATGTTTGCGGGCAATCTGCTACTCACTTTAAAGTAACGCCAGCGCTTTTAATTGAGGGTGTAAAGATGTCGCTTTCAGCTATGACCGCTCACGCACAACTTCAACAACAAGGCTATACGCTCAATCCATTTTAATGACTCAAATAATAAAAAATATTCTCTGCTTTGGGGATTCAAATACATGGGGCTTAAACCCTGAAACGGGTAAACGTTTGGATGAAAATACCCGTTGGACATCACTTTTAAATAAAAACTTAGGGTGTGGTTTTAACGTAATAGAGGCTGGGCAACCTAACCGCACGTTAGTGCATAATCCCCCGTTTGACGGTGTGCTCAATGGTGTTAGCTATTTAAAGCCTTATTTGGATAAGCATGATCTCGACTTTATTATTATAGCTCTTGGTACAAACGATCTTAAAAAACGTTTTAATTTAACACCTACTTTAATAGCAGATGGCTTGAATGATTTAATTAACTCAATACACATTTATTATCAGCAAGGTAGTACTTTAAAATCCCCTAAGATTATTATTGCTAGCCCACCTAGAATAAGAATTACCGAGCAGTATTCACGTATTTATGAAGAGGCTGATACAAAAGCAACAGAGCTCTCTAGTGCATTTAAAAGCGTTGCAGCTAATAATAAGTGTGCTTTTATTGATTTTAATTCGTTTATTAACATAACAGATGGTGATGGGATTCATTTTGATGATATCCAACATTTGGCAATAGGCTTTAAAATAGCGCAATTGGTTCAAAACTCACTCAATAATTGTTAAATCTATCTGTGTGAATTTAATGCGACTTATGCAATCATCTAATAAAGTAGTGATATAAATTAACAACTTCGAGATGCTATGAAAAAGTACCAACAAAAATCTATTATAGCCGTTCTAACAGGGGTGTTAGTTTTTATAACTGGCTGTCTCATTTTGCTCTATTTTGCAGCGCAAGAACTCACTACTCAAATCAATGCCGATACTAAACACATTCTTAAACATGTTGACTCTGCTGTATTAGAGCGTCGCAGTGTGCTTACACCTCTTAATAAGTTTGGCTTCAAGCAGTGCGATGAAACTACATTGCTTGAAATGCGGCGTGTTTTATTTGATTCACAATATGTGATTGATATCGGTTTTTTTATTGGTAACCAGTTAATGTGTACAACTGGAGCTGGTTTGCTAAGCAGTGTTATAAACGACCTTGAGCCTGACTATATCCGTAAAGATGAGGATGTACGTGTACGTTTTGAGCCGCAGTTGTATTTATTATTATTTACCGGACGTCCTATGGAAGTGGTAATCGTTCGCCAAGGTAATTTTAACCTGATCATGGAGTCAAAGGCATTCAACTCTGCGAGTATTGGGTCCAAAAATTGGGAAGTTGTATATAGAGACTCCGAGGAACTGCATCATTTAGCAGGTACAAAAGGCACTTATAGTAAAATAAGTGGCGACAGCTATTTACCGTATGAAACGGGTGTTGCTTGTAGTACTGAAAATGAGAGCTACTGCGCAGCAGTGCATTTGCCTTGGAGTCAGTTCTTTTCTAATAACCACTTTTTATTAATCATCTCCTTAATTTTAACCTGCTTAGCTGGTGTATCGAGTGCGCTAATGGTAAATGCAAGAATTGCTGCACGTCGCTCTATTAATCAGCGTATTCGTAAAGGACTCAAAAAGGGATCATTTTATTGGACTTACCAGCCTATTATTTGTTTGCAAAGTGGCAAGCTGATTGGTTGCGAGGTACTTGTCCGTTTTGAAGATAAGTACGGTGTTTTATTTCCAGATGAGTTTATTCCGGTTATTAGAAAAAACAATTTAACCTGGACTTTTACTGAGGCCATGATTGCCACCACAATCAAAGAGTTAACTTCTATAGAGGTATTGCCTGAAGGCTTTAAAGTGTCGCTTAATATATTTCCGTGTGATGTAGAGCTGGGTAACGTGTCGTTGCTGCCACAAATTACAGAGCTTACCAATTCACGCTTTATTATTTGTTTAGAGATAACTGAAGACGAATACCTTGATACAAGCATCGCGCATGCTCATTTTAGAACCTTGGTTGAATCGGGATTTAACTTATCATTAGATGACTTTGGTACGGGGTATTCAAATTTAAGAAACTTACAAAATTTGAGTTTTCATCAACTTAAAATTGACCGTACGTTTGTTCAAGATATAGCAACTGAGGGCTTAAAAGCCTCTATGATCCCGAATATTATGGAACTTGTGCATAAGTTTAATTATACCTGTGTAGCAGAAGGAATTGAAACCACTGAGCAAGAAGCCATTTTAAAAACAGCGGGTGTGCATTACGGACAAGGCTGGAAGTACGGTAAGCCCATGACTGCGTCTAAATTTAAAAATTATATAACTAGTCAGCATTTTTAGATCTCAGCTGCCATACTAAACGTATCGGTATGAAATTTATAAATATTAGGTTTATTATGATCAAATTAACATTAAGTGCTTTTGCACTTTTACTACTTAGCGCATGTACTACACAGTACCCAAACCAGCAATTAACAGGTAAGCAGTTTCCAAGCATTAGTGGCGAAAGCTTAGAGCAAAGTATGGTGACTATACCTAGTGATTTTAAAGCAGATAAAACACTACTGCTCATTGGGTACAAGCAAGACAGCCAGTTTGATATAGACCGTTGGTTAATTGGTTTAGATATGGCGGGCGTAACGCTCCCTACATACGAACTACCAACCATTGCCGGCATGGCACCACGTATGTTTAGCACATTTATAGACAGCGGTATGCGCAAAGGCATCCCTAAAGAATTATGGGGTGGGGTAATCACTATTTATAAAGATGGCGAGACAGTTCAAAAGTTTACAGGTAATCAAAGCCCAAATAACTCTCGTGTGGTACTTATAAATAGCAGCGGCGAAATTTTATACTTTTATGATCGAGGTTTTTCGGTTGATGCGTTAAATAAATTAAAAGAGACAATAGAATAATTACCCCTAAAGCTTAGTTTACGACAATGTATATTTAAGGTTTTAAGAATTACTAAACTACTAATCCGATCTGTTATTTATCTTACAAAAACAATTGTAAAAACAAAGGCAATGTAGGTTATATATTGATTTAATAGGTTTTTATCTGTTTTAGGGTGAGAAGCGATAACTTTATTTTAATACCAAAATCTCATTGTAAGTTGTATTTGGTTTAGGTAATGTAGTGTAAATGTTTCAAGGACGAAATTTATGCCCCATAAAAACTCGGTATTCGTAAAAACAACATTTCAATCCTCTTTTCATTTACATAACTACGCCACTATTTTAAGGACACTACAAGCCCTGTTTGGTGATATTAAAATGGATGATGTTTTGCCTAAAATAGAGTTGCGTGCAAATTATGATTTATTTTTAATAGATGGTGCTAAAAGTAAATGGCAAGATCTCATTCCCGCAGACCTTATTTGTTTAGCTAAACACTATAGCGTTGTTATCTTTAATGTTGATAAAGAAGATGTGTGCGAGCAAAACTTATTGCTTAACCATTTTAATGGTGTTTTTTATAAATCAGATGCGCCAGAAGATATTTTTAAAGGGTTAATTCGTGTTGATACTGGCGAGCTTTGGTTTACGCGTAAAGTAATTTCAAAAGCTTTTAACGACATTTTAGCCGTGGCAACGTCATTTAATAACCTACACGGCGACATTGAATTAAAGCAGGACTATTACGAGCATTTAACAAAGCGGGAAAAGTCTGTTATTCATTTAATTGCACAGGGTGCGAGTAACAATACAATCGCTGATAAACTTAGCATTAGCGACCACACTGTAAAAACACATTTGTACAGTGCGTTTAAAAAAACTAACTCACGCAACAGGGTGGAGCTTGCTAATTGGGCGCAGCGCTACATATCTGTTTTGCTGCCAATGGGGAAATAGTTTTTTGAATAAATTTCACTACTCCTAAAGTGACTTTAAGCCCAGCATTGCTGGGCTTTTTTATGTTTTAAAAAATATAAACTATGCTTTTTTATATGGATGGGTTTTAAGCCAGTGCTCGGCTATTTGCTCACGTGTGGCAAACCAAACCTGATCATGCGAGCGAGCATATTCTAAAAACCGTGCTAATGCTTTTATTCTTCCTGGTCTGCCAATTAGGCGACAATGCAAACCTATCGACATCATCTTTGGGGCGTTTTCACCTTTTGGATCGCCTTCCTCGTATAGTGTATCGAATGCATCTTTTAAGTAATTATAAAACTGATCCCCGGCATTAAAACCCTGCACGGCAGCAAAGCGCATGTCGTTTACATCAAGCGTGTAGGGCACTATTAACTGTGGTTTATCTTCTTTAATACTGTAAAAAGGTAGGTCGTCGCTGTAATCGTCGGCATCATATAAAAAATTGCCATTTTCTACAACAAGGGCTGCTGTGTTAGGGCTTGTGCGCCCTGTGTACCAGCCTTTGGGCTTTTTACCTGTGAGCTTTTTAATGACATCAATGGCTTGTTGCATATGCTCGCGTTCGGTTTGCTTATCTATATTTTGATAATTAATCCAGCGCAGGCCATGGCTTGCAATCTCGTGGCCCGCTTTAACAAAGGCTTTAGCTACATCGGGGTGGCGCTCAAGGGCCATCGCCACTGCAAAAATGGTGACCGGTATATCGTATTTTTTAAATAAACGCAGTAGCCTCCACACGCCAGCGCGTGAGCCATATTCGTAAATAGACTCCATGCTTATATGGCGGTCTTCAACATGCGGGGCACTGACTATTTCAGATAAAAATGTTTCGGCTGCCGCGTCACCATGTAATACACAATTTTCGCCGCCTTCTTCGTAATTTAATACTACTTGCACGGCAATACGGGCTTTATTGGGCCAATTTGCATGGGGTACATCAGGGCCATAACCAATTAAATCGCGCGGGTAGTTTTTAAAATGCTCACTCATTTTATTGCTCCTTTTTAAGTGCTGAGAGCCAAGCGCCTAGCGTTTCGCGCTCTGTGTCTGTCATTTTTGTCATATTGGCCAGTGGCATATCTTTGGTTATAACCGCGCGGGTATGAATAAGCGTGCTGGCTTTTTTTACATCACTAATAGAGTCGAGTTTAAAGCCTAGCGGCGCTGTTTGAAAAAGCGCAGAGGTGGGTGTTTCGCTGTGACACCCAGTACAGTGTTTGCTAATTATATCCCACGCTTGTGCGTCGGTAATACTTGCTTGTAAAGGCGCGCTTTCGCCTGCATTTGTTGGTGTACTGGGCCAAGGGGCTATGGCGAGCATAAGGGCAAAAAAGGCGGCAATACCGCTTACAAGTACTGAGGGCTTATTAACGCCTTGATGCTTTAAGTTAAAGTAATGGCGTATCCACATACCAATACCAAACAGCGCAATTAAAATAAGCCAGCCAAAGTTGTGGCTATACGTGTAAGGAAAGTGATTGCTAAGCATAATAAATACCACAGGTAACGTGGCGTAGTTATTATGAATAGAACACAGCTTTGCCTTTAAACCTGGCGCTGAATCAGGGATTCTACCAGCTTCTACTTCACTCACCATGTAGCGCTGCCCTGGCATAATAATGTGATATACATTACCCACCATACACGTGCCAATAAGTGCACCTACATGAATATAAACAGCGCGGTCGCTAAATAATTGATCAACCCCAAAAGTCCACAGAGCTAATAAACCAATAACTACAGCAATAAACACTTTGCCGTTTTCAACCAGTGGGCTTTTACACAATAAACGATAAACACCATAGCCTAAGCCAATAAAACCAAGGGATGCGCCAATAGCTGCAAATTTACTTAGCTCACTTTTGCTGTTATCAATTAAATACACATCGGCGCCAACATAATAAAGTAAGCTAAATAGTAATATACCGGTGATCCACGTTGTGTAGGCTTCCCACTTAAACCAATGCAGAGTATGAGGCATTTGTTCAGGGCCATTTTGATACTTAGCCACTTCGTAAAAGCCACCACCATGCACGGCCCATAAATCGCCTTTTATGCCTTTATCTATTTTCCACTGCGGTGGTGTTTGTAGGTTGTTATCAAGCCATGCAAAATAAAATGAAGCGCCAATCCATGCTATACCAGCAATAACATGAAAATAACGCAGTACTAAATGAGCAAGCTCAAATAAATAGTTTTCCATAACGGTTAAGCCTCTTCTAATACCGGTGAGCGGGTGTCTGAAAATTGATTGTTATCATCGCGCTTATACACACTTTTACCCATGATGTAGGTTTGCTCAACGCAGCGGTCGTCGCCTAACATCATCATTGCAAATAGTTTTTCATGCAGGGTTTTGGCATGTTGTATTCTAAATTTTAAAAATGGGGTTGCTGAACAATCCATTACAATAAAATCGGCCTCACAACCGACTTCAAAATTACCAATTGTCCCTTCTAAATCAAGTGCTCTAGCACCGCCGAGAGTTGCTAAATACAGCCCTTTAAATGCTGAAAACTTTTGACCTTGTAATTGCTGAATTTTATAAGCTTCGTTACCTGTTTGTAGCATAGAAAAGCTTGTTCCTGCGCCTACATCGGTACCCATGCCTACGTTTATACCGTGCTCTTCACAGGCTTTTAAATTTAAAAGTCCTGATCCTAAAAATAGGTTTGAGGTAGGGCAGTGCGATATTGCCGCATTGTTATCTGCAAGGCAGCATAGCTCGCGCTCAGATAAATGAATACTATGGGCAAATACTGAGCGTTTACGTACCATTTTTGCTTGCTCGTACACGCCTAAGTAGTCTTTGGCTTCTGGAAATAGCCCTTTTACCCATTCGCACTCGTCTTTGTTTTCAGATAAGTGTGTATGCAGGTAGGTGTCTGGGTATTCTTCAAGTAACTGAGTGCATTTTTGAAGTTGCTCAGGGGTTGATGTGGGGGCAAAACGCGGTGTAACTGCGTAGCTTAACCTGTCAACATTGTGCCATTTTTTTATTAGGGCTTTAGATTCGTCATAACTTGTTTGCGCGCAATCAGATAAGTCGTCAGGGCAGTTACGATCCATCATTACTTTACCGGCAATCATGCGTAAATTGCGTTTTTGTGATTCTTTAAAAAACGCATCAACCGATTGCGGATGCACTGTGCCAAATACAAGGGCAGTGGTTGTGCCATTGCGCAGCAGCTCGTCTAAAAAGCGATTAGAGATCTCTTTTGAATAATGCTTACATGTAAACTTTTTTTCGGTTGGAAACGCATATTCGGTTAGCCAACTTAGCAGTTGCTCGCCGTACGCACCCACCATTTCGGTTTGTGGCAAATGTATGTGTGTGTCAATCATACCAGGCATAACGAGCTTACCATCGTGGCGGATAACACGCGCTGATTTATCAATTGTTGGTAATATGTCGTGCTCATAGCCAAGTTTAACTACTTTGCCGTGCTTGATAACTAATGCGCCTTTTTCAAAAAAACGATGGGCGTTTTCGCCAGCAATGGCAGGGTCGTCAACAAAGTCGAGTATATCGGCACAAACTACTGTTAAGTCATTATTGTTTTGTGTGCTCATAGTTAGCTACCTCTGTATGTAGAGTAGCCAAACGGGCTAAGCAACAATGGGATATGGTGATGTTTAGTATCTTGTAATCTAAACGTTATTTGCGCCTCTGGGTAAAACGCAGGGGTAGGTTGATTTTGGTAGTAGCTATCTAAATCAAATACTAGCTTATAGGTTGCAAATTCTACTTCTGTATTTAGCCAGTCGGTAATTCGCCCATCGGTATCGGTTGTGCCTTGGGTTAGTTGTATCCATTCGTTATTTGTAAGTTTAAATAGCTTAACAGCAACGTTTGCCGCAGGTTTTCCGGTGCTGGTATCAAGTATATGGGTGGTAATAGGGCTTTTGTTCATAGCAGTGACTCCAATCTTATTTTTGTTATTTTGGCTTGTTCGCCCGCGGCTATATTTAGCTCTGTACTGCGGGTGTTGTGTATGCGCTGCTCTATGAGTTCGAGCATTTGTTCGGCCGTTTTACCGGTGGCGCACACAATAAAAATAAAGCCAAACTTGTTTAGGTACTCTTTATTGAGGGCAATCATTTTGGTAAGTACGGCCTCGTTTGCTTTGCTCATACCTGATTGCTCATGCCCCGCTTTTTGTGCGGTAGCAGCGTATTTTTTGCTAAGGGTTGATAAGTCGCCTATTTGCGGGTGGCCTTCAAAGGCAGCTAAATAGTCGCTCTCGCCAAGGCTATCCCATGTGCTTTGTGCGCATTCAAACAGCTGTTGAGCACTTTTAAATGGCATTGCTTTTATCATGCCCGCTACCCAGTTAGGAGCCGCGCAGCAATGCTCAAGTGCTTGTTTTGCTTGTGCATCATTTAGCGTATTTATTTGTAAACTGCTCATGCGTCTACTTCCTCCTGCGTGGTGCTAATTAAGGCATTTTTTAGTGTGCGCCATTGCAAGCCTTGGCGTTTTGGCGCTTGGGTTTGCATAGCCTGATAAAGGGCAATTAGCTGTCCACTAATCGAAATAGCCACTTCCATTGGTAATTTGCCCGTAATATTTTTAAGCCCAACAGGGCAGGTCATTTGTTGTATTTGAGCGGCTGTAAAATCGCGATGTGCTAGGCGTTGTTTAAAACGTTTTGCTTTAGTGTCAGAGCCAATAACGCCCAGCCAATTGGCATCAGCGCGTTTAATAATGGCTTGGGTGAGTGCAAAGTCGAGCTGGTGGTTATGGGTCAATATTAAGTAGTTGTTAGACTTAGGTGCACGCTTTACTTGTTCTGTGGGCTCTTCATCAACCACTTTTACTACGTTATTTGGAATAGTCTGTGGGAATACATCTGCGCGGCTATCTATCCAACGTATGCGCATAGGCAGCTGTGCCAATATACCAATAAGCGCTTGTGCTACATGGCCTGCGCCATAAATGTCGAGGGTAAAGCGCTCGCATTGCATGCATTCAAGCATAACGGTGGCAGCTCCGCCGCAGCACTGGCCTAAATTTGCACCTAGGTTAAATTGCTCAATTACTTGGGCGGCTTCGCCTTTGGCAAGTAGTTCGCGGGCTTTTTCTATTACTACGTATTCAAGGTGGCCACCGCCAAGAGTGTCGTAAATATGCTCGCCGCTTATTACCATTTTTGAGCCTGTGCCGCGTGGGGTTGAGCCATTGGTGCCAAGTACCGTGGCAATTACATAATTAGTGCCGCTTTGTTCGTGCTCGTTTATAGCCTGCGCCCAGTTTTGAGTATGAAAACCCTGAAACGACTCATTTAAATTAGTCATGTTGATGCTCCTTAAACCAGCTCGCGGTTTGCTCAATTGCACTCAATACTCGCTCTGGGGTTGCGGGTGTATCCAGTGGGGCTGTGTATTTGTAATCAGCCACACTACTTATTGCATTACGAATAGCGCTCCATACACTAAAGGCCAGCATAAATGGCGGCTCGCCTACGGCTTTTGATCTAAACACGGTGGTTTCTGGATTTGCTGAGTTATAAAGATTGACGTTAAATTCGGCAGGTGTATCGCCAATGGCTGGTATTTTGTAGTTGGCTGGGCCAAAGCTTGCAAGCTGGCCTTTATCATTCCATTGTAAGTCTTCGGTTGTTAGCCAGCCCATACCTTGCACAAAGGCGCCTTCAATTTGGCCTATATCAAGAGCTGGATTAATTGAACTGCCTACATCGTGCAGTATATCAACGCGAGTTACCGTGTTTTCGCCAGTTAGGGTATCTACTTCTACTTCGCTGAGTGCTACGCCGTGAGCGTAGTAAAAAAATGGGCGGCCTTCACCTTTGGCTCTATCGTAATGAATTTTTGGTGTGGCGTAATAACCGGTAGATGAAAGCGATATACGATTCATGTAAGCAAGATTTGCAAGTTCGCTAAAGCTAATTTCCCCTTTACTAAAAGTAATGAGGTTATCTTTAAATGTAATACTTTGGCTGTCTACTTCAAAGTGCTCGGTAATAAAGTTTATTAAGCGCTCTTTTATTGTGTTTACTGCATTTAGCGCCGCCATACCGTTTAAGTCGGTACCGCTTGAGGCCGCTGTTGGTGAAGTGTTTGGCACTTTGTCAGTACGCGTAGCACTAATACTTACCGCGTTAAAATCGACCCCAAAGCCATGGGCCACAATTTGCGCAATTTTGGTGTTTAGCCCTTGGCCCATTTCGGTGCCGCCATGGTTTAAATGTATAGAGCCATCGCTATATACATGTACTAATGCACCAGCTTGGTTTAAATGTTGTACCGTAAACGAAATACCGTATTTAACCGGCGTCATTGCAAGGCCTTTTTTGATAATAGGTGACGATACGTTAAATGCTTTAATAGCCTTTTTACGTGCCCAGTAGTCACCCGACTCCTCAAGCTGAGCAATCATATCTATTAAAATATGTTGCTCTACGGTTTGATGATACGGCGTGGTATCGCGGCCTTTTTTGTATAAATTAAGTTTTCGGATCTCAAGCGGATCTTTACCTAATTTAGCGGCTATATCGTCCATTATCAGCTCGCCCATAATCATTCCTTGCGGGCCACCAAATCCTCTAAATGCGGTATGGCTTACGGTATTCACTTTACAGCGATTACCTTTAATTGTGGCGGCTGGGTAGTAGTAGGCGTTATCGGCATGAAACATGGCGCGATCTACAATTGCATCTGATAAATCTGGGGAGTAGCCACAAAATCCGTTTACGGTAATGTCGGCACCTTCTATTAAACCATTTTCGTCAAAACCAACATGATAGTGGTTATAAAAAGGGTGGCGCTTACCGGTTAATTTAAAATCGTCGCTACGGGCTAGGCGCATTTTTACTGCGCAGCCAAGGTGGTAAACCGCAAGGGCTGCAAGGCATGCCCATGGTGCGCCTTGGGTTTCTTTTCCGCCAAAAGCACCGCCCATACGGCGGGTTTCTACGTTTACAAAGCTAAATGGCTTTTTTAAAATTTTAGCAACTAAGTGCTGCACCTCAGTAGGGTGTTGCGTAGAACACTGAACATGTATGCCCCCGTCGTTATCAGGTTGCGCCAGCGCTATTTGGCCTTCTAAATAAAAGTGCTCTTGCCCGCCTATGCTTATTTTGCCTTTAAGCTGGTGGGCTGCGTTATTAATGGCGTTTTCGCTGTTACCACGGTTAAGTGAATGCGGCGGCCTTACCCAATGCTCTTTGCTAATGGCTTCTTTAATATCAAGTATTGGAGTAGTTTGCTCGCACTCTATAACCACCAAGCGTGCCGCGCGGCGCGCTATTTCATATGTGTCGGCAACGACAATTAATACAGGTTGCCCGTGGTATTGAATTTCATGGCTGGTCAGCAGTACATCACCAGGAAATACCGGGCCAATATCTAATTTACCCGGAACATCTTCGGCCGATAAAATACGTTTAACGCCTTCAACTGCCAGTGCGAGACTGGTATCTATTGATTTAATAAAGCCGCTTGTAACAGGGGCGAGCACTGGGTAAGCATGCAGGCAGCCGTATGGCTCAGGGTTATCGTCGGCAAAATTAGCACTGCCACAAACTTGTTTAATAGCGCTTTCGTGATATTTAGATTCTCCAACGCTACCACCTTGCGCTTTTAGTTTATCCATTTCAAAGTGACGCATGTGAGATCCTCGTAATGGCAATGTTGTTATTGTTGCGTGCTTGTGGCTCACAAAACTCAATACCAATGCGTTGTAATAAGTTTTTGCTTACCGTGGTGCGATAATGCGCACTGCTTCTTACATCGCTCATAGGCGTAAAGTCATCGTTAATAGCCGTTGCTGCGTCTATAAAACTACTTACTTGTAATGATTGAGATATCAGCTTTTGCTCAATATGCTGCGCGCGCTTAGGAATAGCTGCCATACCGCCCATAGCGCAGCGGGCTTGAGTAATCATGTTTTGTGAATGTTCTATAGCAAGCACCAAACACACGGTAGATATATCGTCTTCAAAGCGTTTTGATATTTTATGACACGCCAGTTTTAGTGACTCTGGGCGCTTTGGAATGGTGAACTTACTAATTACTTCATCGCTTTTAAGAACCGTTTTTTTGTAATCAATAAAGTAGTCGGCAACTTTAATAGTGCGCGTACCAGCGCTGCTTAATAAATCCATTGATGCATTAAGAGCGATTAAAAGGGGAGCTGGATCGCCAATAGGAGAGGCATTCCCTATGCTGCCACCAAGTGTGCCGCTGTTACGTACTTGGCTTGATCCTAAGCGTTCAAATAGCTCTTTTGACTCTGGGTAATGGTTATAAAATACCTCAACAAATTGGCTATAAGGGAGTGCTGCACCAATGTGTAACTCATCGTTATTATCTGCCAAGGTGCAAAGGTCCTTTACTTGGCTAAGGGAGATAATTACATCCGGTAAGAGCATGTTTTGGCTAAGCTCAATGGCAAAGTCGGTGCCACCAGCAACTAAATGTGCATAAGGATAAAGCGCTTTTAGCTCAACAAGTTGTTGGGCAGTTTGTGGTAAGTAAAATTTGCGAGGACCATTTTTTAAAAATGGAATATCGTCATCATATTGTGTATTAAGTGATGCTTTAAATTGAGCGGCCATTGCTGAGTAAGGTTCAGCTTTACGCTCATAGCTATAGGCTTTTTCGGCTGCAAGTAATATAGGGCTATAACCTGTACAACGGCATAAGTTACCACCAAGTGCATGAATAACCGCTTTTTTACCAGGGTACGTTGGTTCATTAATATAAAGAGCCAACAAGCTCATTATTATACCGGGCGTGCAAAAACCACACTGCGAACCATGGCACTCCACCAGTGCACGTTGTACGGGGTGTAAATCGGTTAAGTTTGGGTATAAGCCAGTAGTCACAGCCTCTACCGTTACTATATGTTTTGCATGCGCATTACCTAATAACAATAAACAGCTGTTCATTGTTTTGTATTGCCAACTAGTTTGCCCGTTTGCATTTATACGCTCTTCACCCACTAAAATTGTGCACGCGCCACAGTCGCCAGTTGCACACCCTTCTTTGGTGCCCACTTTCCCTTTTTTGGTGCGTAGCCAGTCCAAAATGGTGAGACTTGGCGAACATTCTTGTACTTCAATTGGCGTGTTATTTAATAAAAATTGAATCACACAGACCCCCTTAATTTTTATAAAGCCCTGATACATAAAGGCTTGGCGTATGTTTTTTCTTGTTGTTTGCGCACGGGTAAGAAAAATACTTTTTCATCTTGGTAAGTATATTGCAGTTACCATGCCATTGTTGACCGGTTGGTCAGTTGATGTTTTGAGTAGGTTAAATTGCTCATTAAGTACAAATAGGCCCTAATAATGAATAATAAATACCGCCTTACTATGCAGGGAATGACAAAGCAGTATCCCGGATGTATAGCCAATAATGACGTAACCTTAAAAATTAAGCATGGTGAAGTGCATGCCTTATTAGGTGAAAACGGTGCAGGTAAAAGCACATTAATGAAAATGCTTTATGGTGTGGTTAAACCTGACCAAGGGGACATGTTTTTCAACGGCCGTATAATGAATATAAAAGAGCCTGCTGATGCGCGTGATTTAGGCATTGGAATGGTGTTTCAGCACTTTTCGTTATTTGAAACACTTACGGTCGCCCAAAATATTGAACTAGCGTTAGGTGATTTAGCAGGGCATAGCAGCACGCTTGCGGGTCGAATTACGAAAACATCAACACGTTATGGTATGCCATTAGACCCCCATAGACTGGTATCAACACTTTCAACTGGCGAGCGCCAACGAGTAGAAATTGTTAGATGCTTATTATTAGATATTCAGTTACTTATTTTAGACGAACCCACTTCAGTACTAACTCCACAAGAAGTCGATGCATTATTTAAAACCCTAAAGTCACTTAAAAAAGAAGGCTGCTCTGTGCTGTTTATTAGCCATAAACTGCACGAAGTGATTGAGCTATGTGACAGTGCTACCATTTTGAGAGGCGGGAAAGTAAGCGGGCATTGTATTCCTAAAAACGAAACTAGTGAGTCAATTGCTAGGCTGATGGTAGGCGACAATACGCCAATTAGTAACCAAACTCGCAGAGCTTTGGGTACTGCGGATTTTTTAACCGTTAATAATCTAACCACCGCCGCACAAGCGTTATTTGAAACACCCCTTAAAAACATTAACTTTGCAGTACAGCAAGGCGAAATAGTGGGGATTGCGGGTGTTGCTGGCAACGGACAAGAAGAGTTATTAAAAGTGCTTTCGGGGGAGCAAATTCAAGCTAGTAGTAGCGCCATTAAATTTAAAAATACCGTAGTTGATGCACTGTGCCCGCTAAAAAGGCGCCGCCTTGGGCTTGCATGTGTGCCAGAGGATAGGCTTGGGCGAGGAGCTGTGCCCACTATGGATTTAGCACAAAATGCACTGCTTACTAGTTTTGATAATGGGCTGGTTAAAAATGGCTTTTTAGTAAAACAAAAAATTACTGAGCTTGCTAATAAAATCATTACAAAATACAAGGTTAAAACACCAAGTTTTCGCACTCATGCAGCTAGCCTTTCAGGTGGTAATTTACAAAAATTTATTATTGGTCGCGAGGTAGAGCAAAGCCCAAAACTACTCGTTATGTCGCACCCTACTTGGGGTGTAGATATAGGCGCACAAGTGGCGATACATGAAGCTATTTTAAAGCTTCGCGACGAAGGGTGTGCGGTACTCGTTATTTCAGAAGATTTAGACGAACTTTATAAAATTTGCGACCGTATTGGCGCAATTTGTGATGGCAAACTGTCTCCTATTTTAAATACCGATACCGTACCGCTTGTGCAGTTAGGGCAGTGGATGGCTGGCGACTTTAGCGATGTTTTTAATAACCAGCCTAAAGTACACACACCACAAGGGGCACTCGCATGATTAAGTTAGAACCACGTGTTGAACGCTCACCGGCTTGGAGTTATCTCTCTCCTGTTTTAGCTATTTTACTAACATTAATAACCGGTTACGTGGTGTTTGCCTTATTAGGGCATGATCCTCTAAATGCCCTGTATACATTGCTTATAGCACCTGTTGCCGATTGGTATGGTGTAACTGAGCTACTTGTAATGACCATTCCTATTTTGCTATGCGCCTATGGCTTAGCGCTTTGTTATAGAGCATCGGTTTGGAATATAGGCGCAGAAGGGCAACTGCTTATTGGTGGTGTATGTGCAAGTGCTGTAGCCGTTAACTTTGTTGGCTCAACAAGTGCTTTTGCAATGCCACTTACATTATTCGCTGGTATTGCTGGTGGCATGTTGTGGGCGGGGCTTGCTGCTTTTATGAAGCTGCGTTTAAACACCAATGAAATTTTAGTCACCATAATGCTCAACTACATAGCAGTAAATGTATTGCTATGGGCTGTTCATGGGCCACTCAAAGATCCTCACGGTTATAACTTTCCTGAAAGTGCATTGTTTGGCGAAAGCACGCTATTGCCTGTTTTATTCGACGGTACTCGATTGCACTTAGGCCTGGCGTTTGCGTTATTAGCGCTATGCGCCACATGGGTTTTTATTAGTAAAACCTTTATAGGCTTTCAAATACAAGTACTTGGGCTTGATGCATCCGCGGCCAAAATGGCGGGTTACAAGCGAGCATTATTAATTGCCGGAGTGCTAGTTATTAGCGGGGGCTTGGCGGGGCTTGCTGGAGCGGGCGAAGTAGCTGGACCTATTGGGCAGCTAGTTCCGCAAATATCACCCGGTTATGGCTATGCCGCCATTATTGTTGCTTTTTTAGGGCGACTCCACCCAGTAGGAATTACGTTTGCGGGCTTATTAATGGGGCTTATTTATATGGGAGGTGAACTTGCGCAAATTAACATGGGATTACCTAACGCTATAACCGGTATTTTTCAGGGGTTAATGCTGTTTTATTTACTCTCGTGCGATGTGCTTATTACTTATCGCCTTAGATTTTCGCTGCCATTTAAACAACAAAAAGCGCAGCCAATACATATTGCACAGGAGTCTTAAATCATGGAATTAGATGTAATTACTAATATTTTATACGCCACTATTCGTACAGGCACCCCCTTATTGCTGGTGGCGCTGGGTGAAATGGTATGCGAAAAAAGCGGCACCTTAAATTTAGGGCAAGAAGGCATGATGCTTTTAGGTGCGGTGGCAGGGTTTATAACCATGTACCAATGCGACAACCTATTTATTGGTTTTACGGTAGCAGCTGTGGTCGGGGTTATGGCCTCACTTATTTTTGCTTTTGTAGCACTTAATTTAAATGCTAGCCAAGTAGCGGCAGGTTTAGCGCTGACTATTTTTGGTACAGGCCTTTCGGCATTTTTAGGGGCCGACTATGAGGGAAAAACCATTAACGCGTTACCTACTTTAGCAATTGCAGGGTTTGAGCATATTCCGGTTTTAGGCAAAGCGCTATTTTCGCAAGACGCCATTGTGTATTTAAGTTGGGGTTTAGTGCTTGGTGCGTATTTGTTTTTTAAATACCACAGAGCAGGGCTTGCAGTACGAGCTATTGGCGAAAACCCAAGTGTGGGTAATAACTTAGGATTACCTGTAATGCGTACACGTTATTTAGCCGTAATGTTTGGCGGCGCACTGGCTGGCATTGCGGGCGCATATTTGTCGTTGGCTTATACACCACTTTGGACTCAAAACATGACGGCAGGGCGAGGTTGGATAGCCCTTGCTTTAGTGGTGTTTGCAAGCTGGCGTATTGAGCGCGTAATGCTTGGCGCTTATTTATTTGGCTTTGCCAGCATTATGCACTTAGTGGCACAGGCTTTTGGGTGGGCTGTGGAGTCTAACTTATTAGCCATGTTGCCTTATGGTGCAACGCTTATAGTACTGATTATGCTCAGTAAAAATAAACAAAAATTAAAAATGTACGAACCCATGTGGCTAGGTAAACCTTGGCACAAGGGTCATTAAATTAATTACAAAATCAATAAGGCAAATCACCTGCTTCAACAGGATATTAAAAATATAACACGGAGAATAACAATGAAAAAACTTATAACAGCACTCGGGGTTGCATTGAGCTTAGGCATAAGCGCATCTGCTATTGCAAAAGATAGCGTAAAAGTTGGCTTTGTATATGTAAGCCCCATAGGTGAGGCCGGTTGGACTTATACACATGACTCTAGCCGCCGCTACCTTGAAGAAAAGTTTGGCGACAAAATAGAAACTACTTTTGTCGAAAGCGTACCAGAAGGAGCGGATGCAGAGCGTGTTATTACGCAACTAGCTAAAAGCGGGCACGATTTAATATTTACCACGTCGTTTGGCTACATGAACCCAACACTTAAAGTGGCTAAACGATTTCCTAATGTAAAGTTTGAGCATGCCACAGGCTATAAACGCGCAAAAAACGTAAGCACTTACTTTGATCGCATTTACGAAGGACGCTACCTAACAGGTGTTATTGCAGGGCACATGAGTAAAACCGACAGTATTGGTTATATTGCTGCGTTTCCTATTCCGGAGGTAATACGCGGTATAAATGCATTTACGCTTGGTTTGCGCTCAGTAAAGCCTAATGCAAAAGTAAAAGTAGTGTGGGTTAATAGCTGGTTTGATCCAGGTAAAGAGCGCGAAGCTGCCGATAGCCTAATAGATCAAGGCGTTGATATTATTACCCAACATACTGATTCGCCTGCACCACTGCAAGCAGCGCAAGCCGCTGGTATTTACGCTATTGGCTACCACTCAGATATGAGCGGATACGGTAGAAAAGCACATTTAACGGCAGCGGTTCATCACTGGGATGAATTTTATGCAGAGCGCGTACAGCAAGTACTTGACGATAAATGGCAATCACAAGATATATGGAAAGGGATAGGCTCAGGGATGACTCGCTTGGCGCCGCTAAGTAAAGACATTCCAAGTGATGTAGTGAGTGAAGTAAATGCTATTTCAGAGAAAATTGGTAAAGGTGAATTTCATCCATTTACTGGCCCTATAAAAAATCAGCAAGGTGAGCTGATTATTGATGCGGGTAAAACAATAGACGACAAAACGTTGTTGGGTATGGATTTTTATGTTGAGGGCGTTGAAGGGCAGCTTAAATAAGCCGTTAATGCAATAACAATGAGTTAATCACTTAGACAAATACAGTGGCTAACTCGCAAAACGTAGAGGTTTATATGTCAATAAATACAAGCTCGTCTGACGATATTATATATGCAGTTGATGACAAACCAGGCTTAACTGAATCATTTTTTGCCGCACTACAGCACGTACTCGCAAGCTTTGTAGGTATTATTACACCCACGCTTATTATTGGTGGTGTGCTTGGTTTAGCTGCTGAAATACCTTATTTAATTAGTATGGCATTATTTGTATCTGGTGTGGGCACGGTTATACAAGCGCGGCGTGTTGGCCCTGTGGGTTCAGGATTAATATGTGTGCAAGGTACAAGCTTTGCCTTTTTAGGGACTATTTTAGCAACAGGCTTTACCGTTAAAGCCACCGGAGGCAATAACGACGAGGTCCTTGCCACTATATTTGCAGTGTGCTTTTTGGCCGCTTTTGTTGAAGTATTTATTAGTTTTTTTATTAGTAAATTAGGCAAAATAATTAAGCCAGTAGTTACTGGTGTGGTCATCACTACTATTGGTATTTACCTAATTAAAGTAGGCATGACTGATATAGGTGGCGGGCAATGGCTACTTACTAATATGCCTGAAAAATTTGCTTCAACGAGCAACTTAATTGTTGGTTTTTCGGTTGTTGCTTTAGTGGTGCTGCTTAATGCAAGTAAAAACCAATGGGTGAGGCTAACGGCTGTGGTAGTTGCAATGATACTTGGCTGGTTACTTGCGTTTGTATTAGGTATCGCTAATTTTAAATTAGGTGAATTTGACCTAATTGCTATCCCACTGCCTTTTAAATACGGCTTTAATGTTGATTTTGGTGCACTCATAGCCTTTGGTTTTTTATACCTTATTACTGCAATTGAATCGACAGGCGATATTACTGCCAATTGTGCGGTTTCTAAGTTACCTGTTAGAGGGCCTAGCTACTTAGCACGTATTCGCGGCGGTATTTTAGGTGATGGCGTTAACTCGATGATTGCCGCTTTATTTAATACTTTTCCTAATACTACTTTTAGTCAAAACAACGGCGTTATTCAGCTAACTGGAGTTGCCAGCAGATATATTGGCCTGTGGATAGGCAGTATTTTAATCATTCTTGGTTTGTTTCCTGTGATTGGCGCTATATTACAAAATATACCTAAACCTGTTTTGGGCGGTGCAACGCTTGTAATGTTTGGCACCGTAGCAGCCGCTGGGGTCAAAATACTCGCCAGCGAAAAAATAAATCGCAGAAGTTTACTTATTATTGCGGTGAGTTTGGGGCTCGGGCTAGGTGTTAGTTTTGTACCGGAGTTGTTTGCAAACGCACCTAAGTTAGTTACTGCCATATTTGGTAGCGCAGTGACGGTGTCGGGTATCACCGCAATAATAATGACGTTGGTACTACCAGAAAATTACTCAGCAAGTACGGATCATCTTAACTAAACTAATAAAAATTATAAAAGGGATTAACAATGAAAATCAAAACAATAAAAAAATTAGCATTAGTAACTGCAATTGCAATGTGCTCAACAGGTGTATCGGCTAAAGAGCTTTGGTCTGATTTTAGTATTACCGCAATGACAGGAGCCGACTACCTAGAGCCGTTTTCAGGTACTGAAGATGATAGAAGTGTTGTTACTATAGAGCATGCATCGGGACATACATGGGGCAGTACGTTCTTCTTTATGGATAGACTAAGTAATCCCGATGAAGTGTACGGTGAGCTAAACATAAACCCTACTCTTTACAAGCCACAAAATAGCTTTGTTAAAGAGGTGTTTTTAGGCCTACAAACAGAGTATGGCTCGGGAGATACGGATCAAAATAACTATTTATTAGGGGGCGGTGTATCACTTGATGTACCTGGCTTTCAATATTTTAATGTGGCTTATTATCGTCGCTTTCAAGATGATATAGGTATTCAACGTGAAGATAATAACCAAATAACAGTTACGTGGGGCTATAACAAAGGTAACTTTAGATACGATGGCTTTTTAGATATTGTAGATAGCACCGACACAATGTTTGGTAAAAGTGAAGGTGGCTTTAACTTTACCTCGCAGATTAAATACAATATTGCCCCTATGCTCGGCTTAGATACAGGCCGCCTTGATGTGGGTATTGAGTATGTTTATTGGAAAAATAAATTTGGTGTAGATGGTCAAACCGAACATAATCCAAACTTGCTAGTTAAATGGCATTTTTAACAGCAAATTGAATGGTATTTAATTAATAATTAAAGGCTACTTTTTAGTAGCTTTTTTATTTGATAATCTTAAATAATTGAATAGCTTAAATTAATTGTGTTAGATTGCTTTTTAATAACACTATATGGATTTTTTGCATGGATTCTGAAATTGATTTTTCTACCTACACTTTAGATGAGCTTTACTCATCAGCGAGAGCTATAGATCGCGAAGCCTACCCAGATCGAGCAAAAGAAATAGACGACTTAATTGAAACGCGAGAAGCACAGAACCCATCTGAAAATATTGTATCAAAAGTAGCAGGAGAAAAAGCAACGCGCTCAGATAGGCTAGTGGCTGCTATTGTTGATGGCGTTTTAGGTGTTGTTTGTTTTATACCTGTATTCATACTCGTAGGGTTTGATAATTTAAGCCAACCAACACTTACTTTATCTGCAGGTTTGCTAGGTTATGGCATATTAAGCACGTTAGTGCTTCATGGTTACCTTATGTACCAACGCGGACAAACAATTGGTAAATCTTTAATGTCTATCCGTATTGAAAATTTAGATGGTACACAAGCAAGCTTTACTACAATTTACTTTAAACGCATGCTTTGTATGCAACTATTATCACTTGTCCCTTCGGTAGGTCAGTTTATAGCTGGTTTTGTTAATCCATTATTTATATTTGGAAAAGATAAACGATGTTTACATGATCATTTAGCGGGAACAAAAGTGAGTTATGTAGATTAATCAGGATATTAATTAGGGCAACTTTGCCTAGGCAAAAAAACTACCCGGATTTAAAATAGTCTATAGTTTGGCTTTATCAGCATTATTTATTGTCATTTTGCTATTTTACATGGAAGTAATTAACGAAAAACCTTTATTGCATCAGTTTTTATATTTGTTTGGATTATCTTCTTTAGGAGTGGTTATTGAATGGCTATCTACAAATAATAAGCAATCACAAGCTATTGATATTGCCAATGGTGAATTTAAATTACTTGGTATAAATATAAAGGTATCTGAGCTAGAAGAAGTACTTTACTGTCAAACGAAGCGGTTTGAGCATACCTTAAGGTTTAAATTTAGAGACGCGACTTACCGAGACATAGAAATATCAGCCCCTGACTTGATTGATGATTTGCGTTGTTATCACTTTATGGTTGGTAACGGTTTACCAGTAAAAATGACAGACGATACAGGGCGTTTTTTTGAGCGAACTTAACGTTACAGCAAGGAGCGAGTGATGATTAAAACAGCTTTTATGCTAGCAAGTGCGGTCTTTAGTGGATATTCACATGCAGACTCATTTGAAGGATGCTATTCAAGAACAGACAAAATAACTAGCGCGACCCCTATGCTCAACGACGATGGGAGCGAAAGTGATGAGCGTTTTAAATTAAAAACGAGCTATATAAATATATTTAAAAAAGACGATAAATATTTTACAGAAGGTCTTATCTGGGGCTTTAACTTTCATATTTGCACGATAACAGCACCGTTAGAAGGGACGACAGAACCATTACCTTTAGTACTAAAGGGTAAAAAACTGGTGTTTGAAGAGCAAGAGCCCGAATACGATATTAACTGTAAGTTTGAGCTAGAATTTGATGAGAATGGTTTGAATATTATGGATGAAAACTATCATTGCTCTAACTACATGTTTTACTGTGGAGTACACGCAAGTGTTAATAATATTCAATTAGTTAAAACGTCTAAAGGGTGCAATTAACAAAGCCATTTTTAATATTTTTTGGATTAGCTAGTTTGTATTTTAACTTGTCGGTACCGCTAAGAAGGACTTACCATGCGCAGTTTTTTATTATTTATAGGCTACTCATCTTATATTGGTAGTATGGGTGATGGTCTGCTTGGTTTATATGCCTTATGGGTTCTAATAAGTAATGAATTAGCGCTACTAAGCTTATCGCTTAATGACTTTTTAGCGCAGTATGTTGAGTTTATATTTTGGGTGAAGCGGGTCGCATTTTATGTAATGCCACAAGGCTTTGCCAAGTGGTTATTTGGCATACCAGCTGTTATTTACTTTCCTGTACGTATATTAATGAGCTTAGTAATTGGTTGGTGGGCGCTTAAAAAGGCAGCTCAGTTAAAAAGCTGAAGGGTAATTAATAATTAAAGGCTACTTTTTAGTAGCTTTTTTATTTGATAATCTTAAATAATTGAATAGCTTAAATTAATTGTGTTAGATTGCTTTTTAATAACACTATATGGATTTTTTTCATTGACTCTGAAATAGATTTTTCTACCTACACTTTAGATGAGCTTTACTCATTAATATTTTATTGCGGATTTAATAATGTATCAAACGCTGTTTGATTAGCAAAAGTTACAAAATGGCGTATTTCGCTAAATTGGTAGTATAATTAAAAAACCTTACCGATTTTTTTGACTAGTAACCAAGGATGATTATGAAAAACAACACACAGCTAATTTTAGCACTAGCGGCCTCTTTAATTTGTTACTCAACATATATTGTATTGATAGATAAACCTTTTAGTTTGCAAGCGCTTAACCTGTTTTTATTTCCCGTTATTTTATATTTTGTGTTTATTCGTTCGCGCAATGTTGAGCAAAGCCCGTTAAAGGCTGTACGCGTTGAGGGGCAAATATTATACGTTTATAAGCAAGTGTTTAATATTAACGATATTAACAAAGTTGTCATCGACAAAACTAAGAGGCACGGTGTATTTGCACTACCGTATAATCAAGTTGATGGTAAAACAACTGAGTTTATTTTCAATAAAGATGCGTTTGAATCTTTAAA
This sequence comes from Pseudoalteromonas sp. LC2018020214, assembly GCF_016598755.1. Lineage (NCBI taxonomy): Bacteria > Pseudomonadati > Pseudomonadota > Gammaproteobacteria > Alteromonadales > Pseudoalteromonadaceae > Pseudoalteromonas > Pseudoalteromonas sp. LC2018020214. The sequence continues at coordinate 570,389 of NZ_CP066805.1, read as the reverse complement.
ATCCTACCTTTTACAAAACATTCCAAATGTAAAAATTATTGAATAAAGTAAAGAAGTGACAATGAATTTAAAGAGCATATATTATTCATTGTGTTTCTTACTGCGGCGAAAATCAATGAGGTGATAAATGAGAATATTTAGGAAAACAAACGAGTTTGATAAACTGTCGAGGTGTTACGCATGTATTAAATGTGGTACTTGGGTGAGCATAAAAGCCCAAAACTGTATGCAGTGCCAGCATAGTTTTACCAATAATGATAAAAGCTCAATGCAAACACTCTATAATCAAAATAAAGAACAAAACTGGCAACATGCAATATTGCCTATTATTTTTGTAATATTGGTAATAGCTTTATTGTTCATTTAATTTTTGCTTAAAATTTAAAAGTGCTCGGCTGCAACTCTGTAACAAAATCCCTCTGTACTTTAACGTGTAAAAACTACCCATAATTAAAATAATTACTCTTGTTAATCCTTCACTAAATATCACATAGCTAACGTTTTTTAATAAATGAAATAAGCTTATAAATTTCAGTCACTTAAATTGTGGGTTTATTTATATTTACTCAGTTTTTTGGCACGTAAGTTGATACAACTCCTAATAAACTTTAAAAAGGAATTACCATGACTGCTGAATACTTTATGGTACTAGGGTTACTCGGTGTTGCATTTTTTGCTGTTGCAGGGGCATTGCTTGGGTATGAAAAAAACATTAGTGGCTTTGGCGTCGTAGTGGTTGCAACCGTTACAGCATTAGGGGGCGGTACCCTCAGAGATATACTTTTAAACAAACCGGTATTTTGGATTGCAACCCCAGAGTATTTATATTCAACCTATGGGGCCGTTATAGCAACAATTGCATTTATTCGATACTTACCGCGCGTTAATAATTACTACTTTTTATTGGTAGACGCTGTTGGTATGGCGCTATTTAATATTATGGGGATAGAAAAAGCACTCATTAATGGCTCTGGCATGGTGGTCGCAATTACCATGGGTATCACTACAGGTATATTTGGTGGTTTAATACGTGACGTAATTTGCCGTGAAGTACCAACTGTTATGCGTAGCGAACCTTACGCCTCTGCGTGTTTAGCGGGTGGTGCAGTTTATGCCGCTTTATTTAGCCTTAATGTAGATTACATTTGGTGTATTTTAGGCTCATTTTTCACGACTATCTTTTTAAGATTAGGCTCTTTGCATTGGGGTTGGCATTTAACTATTTTCAGAAAAAAAGACTTCAGAGAGCAAAGCGACTAATTTTAGCTACGAATAGCCCGCGTTTGCATGTGGTATTCGTAATTATCCTCACCTGTTATAGTAAAACCCAGCCGCTTGTAAAGTCCTAATGCTGGGTTGTTTTTAAGCACTGTGAGTTTAATCGGTCTTGACTGCGCATTTGTAATTACTTGTTCAATAACCGCTTTCCCATACCCTTTATTTTGGTGCAATGGATGTATTTGTAATTGCATTATTTCAACGTGTTGAGCGTGCGTTTGGTATTTTAAAGTACCAATTGGTACCTCATTTATAACTATAAGATGGGAGCAGTCATATTGATCATCAAGCCTTAAAACATGCTGTTGATCTGTTATACCAATCCGCAATAATACTTAATCATTTTGCGGGGCTAAACGTGACGCTACCTGCGTTAAAAAATGCTCATTTAGAACAACTAAATAGCGAATTTTTTGCCTAGCTATCAACACGTTTTTCCAGCCTCAAAATAGATCACTTAATTAAGCGAATTGGTATTAAAAATAACCCGGGATTTTCTAAGTGTTCAACCATAGTTAGTTTTCTGAGGCTTAATAAGTAGTCTCTGTCTGAATATGCTGCTTTTATGAATTTAAAAACCATAGTGCTCCCTTGCAACAGCCTTAATGTTTATATTTGTAGAACTAATCAAGATAAGTGCGCAGTATTAAATGTGCAAGCCAAGCTAACAAAGGCAATACTACCAATACCCAAGTGCTTTCCACCAAAGCCCGCCAATAATTCCCCATACACTTAAATTAATAACGCTCATTATAAGGCCCATTACCCACCAGTCTTTTAACGATACATAGCCTGAGCCAAACACTATGGGTGATGTGCCTGTTGCGTAATGCGTTAACGACATCATGAGTGATGAGGCGCCAGCTAACAGTAAACCTAAAAATAAAGGCGGAGCGCCAAGCGCCAAACCTGCAGCGTAAAATGCGGCAAACATAGCAGTAATATGTGCTGTGGTACTGGCAAAAAAGTAATGAGCATAAAAATACACAGCTACCAATATAATAGCCGATACAATCCAGTCAAAGCCCAGTTGCGCAATATTGCTCTCAACAAGTGTTGAAAACCACGTTACCAAACCTAGTTTATTTAAAAAAGTGGCCATCATTACTAATGCTGAAAACCAAACAACGGTATCCCACGCAGACTTTTCTTTAAGTACATCGTCCCAACTTAATACACCAGTGACTAATAAAACCGACAAGCCTAAAAAAGCCACTGTGGTTGTGTTAACTGCGTAGTCAGCCCCTAAAATCATTGCAGGTACGCCGGCCCATAAAATAAGCAGCATGGCAAAAACACCTACCATTATTTTTTCGCCATAACTCATTGGGCCCATTTCAGTTAATTTAGATTCTGCGTAGGTTTTAGCGTCGGGCGTACTTTTAACTTCAGGTGGGTAAATGGCATAAACAACCAAAGGCACAAGGGCAATACATAGCAAACCAGGAACAAGCGCTGCGAGCGCCCACGTACTCCAAGTAATACTAATATTTGCACCAGTAGCATCTGCAATAAGCTTTACAATTAGCGGGTTAGGAGCCGTGGCGGTAATAAACATAGCTGATGTAATAGGGTTTATATGGTAGCTCACTAAAGCAAGGTAGTGCCCAATTTTACGAGAGGTGCCTTCCTCAGGGGACGAGCCAAAGCTTGTTGCTATCGACTTCATAATTGGGTGAATAATAGCGCCGCCTCGCGCGGTATTACTTGGCGTTACAGGTGCTATAACAAGTTCAGAAAGTGCGAGTGCATAGCCAATACCAACTGTTTTTTTACCAAAAAGAGAAATAAAATTATAGCCAATACGATTTCCCAGACCAGTTTTAGCTAAACCCCGAGAAATAATAATAGCAATACCAATCAACCAAATTAATGAATTAGAAAAGCCACTTAATGCATCTTTAATAGCGCCAGATGGGCTGTCATTAGTTACGCCGGTTAACGCAACAGAAGTAATAGCTAAAATAGCAATGGCGCCGATAGGCATTGCTTTACCAATAATGGCAACTACAGTACCAATAAATAAAGCGAGCAAATGCCATGCGTTTTCGGTAACACCTTGCGGAGGCGGTACAGCAAACCAAAGTAGTAAAACAATGGCTATAGAAATCAGTCCAGAGGTAACTCGAATATCAGTACCCTTCATTAAAAATGTCCCTAAGTTTTAGAAATGCATGCATTCTGTTTATTGAAAAGGCGACGTTATTCTACTTCATTTAATAATAAAAAAGATGACGCACATCATATGAATATTAGACTTATTTAATTTTATTAATAAAGAGGAAATAAACTATAAACTAAAGTGATTGATTACATTACCCGATAAGAGCTTACAGTGTGCTTAATTAACTCTGATTTTTAAGAGTTAGCTTGAATTGTTTTATAGGTTCGTAAGGTCTTTATAAACCTCAACGAATACTTGGAAATACAATGAACTTAAAACTAACCAATAACGTGATTACTTTTTTATTAACGACTAGCTTTTTGCTACTTGGCTTGTCGTTTGCGTTAGGATCAAACCCTAATACGTTAACGGCTACGTTTAGTTTTTATGGCGTTGACTCGCTAATGTCTGTATCTGCGTTAGGTTTAATTAGTGGCTCCTTTATGATTGCCTTAGCGTTTGCCACCGTGCTCGCTCGCCTTAAACTAATGAAACCTACGCCAGCACTTTTACTTGCAGCAATTATAAGTTTAGTTGCATTACTTACCTTGTTTGCCAGTAACGGCTGGATGGCTCAACTTGGCGGCTTTCCAATCATTGGTAGCGGGCAGGGCATAATTAAATACTTTGCTGTAGTGCCTTTGTATTTGTTTTTGTTTTATAAAGACAAACTTACCGACAAACAACACGTACTTTTAAACTTTATACCGGTTGCTATGGTTTTATTGTGGATTGGCGGCATGAAGTTTTATGAATTTGAAGCAAAAGGCATTGTAAGTTTAGTAGAAACCTCACCGTTTATGTCGTGGTTATACACGGTATTTAGCGTACAAGGCGCGTCTAACGTGATTGGCGGGTTTGATGTATTATTTGCTGTGTTATTGGGCTTAGGGCTATTTTTAAATAATAAAAAGCTAATTATTGTAAGTGGCTTAGCGTGTTTAAGCGTATTTATGATGACCCAAACATTCTTAATTACCGCCACCGGTGCATTTAGCTCTTCCACTTTATTGGATCGTTTAGGGCAATTTGTAATTAAAGATTTGTGGTATATAGCCAACCTTGTTGTTATTGCTTTTTTAATGGTTTTTAAACCGACTAAATAAAGAGGACGTTATGATCAGTTGCAACCAATACGACTACATCGAAATTGCTTGTATGCACCATTTTAGCATTGAGCTTATATTAAAAAATGGTGATGGTGTATGCGGGATAGCAACTGACACAAAACGCAATGCTAATAGAGACGAATGCATAGTTGTTAGCGTAAATAGCGAGTTGCAACTCATTGTGCTCACTACAATTAGTATACTTAAAGCGCGTGAGGAAAATCCATACTTTGACCATGTGAACTTTGATGTAAAGTAAACACTTTACTCATTCGTTTTTATCATAAATATCTCAGCGAGTCTGTATCAATCAATATGTTTATGGCTCGCTTATCTAACCAATGCTTTAGCTAATTACGTGCTAAATACATAAAGCCAAAATTTTCCTATTACTTTCTTTTATTCTTTACTCGAGTTTTTCCACCGAACAAGTCTAAATGCCAACTATTAAGCGTATAAAAATGCTAAACCAGTATAAGTAAGCCGCAATAAGCCTTAACTAGCGCTTAGTATCCGTGCGTTTGTTATTTATGGTTGTAAAAGGTAGCTACATAAATAAAGCTAACTTACAGAACCTGCTGTTTACATAAACGGCTAGTTTAATTTTGTCCAATAACATTATTAAACGCCGTTTTGGTGAAAAATAACAAAGGGCTTTTTATAACATGCCTAATTACTTGTTTACATTAAAGTTATTTAGTGGAATTATTGAGCTATGTAATATACGCCGTTCTGGGGTGTTATAACCCCCCAAAGTGGTGTCTAATAAGCAGATTAGTTTTAAATCTGACCAAGGAGTAGGAGTAGGTTTCATGAAAAAGCTCATATTACTAAGCAAAACCTCAATATTGTTTTGCTTAGTATCAAGTAGTGCCTTTGCTACGCCTAAGGTAAATATAAATACTGAGTATTACTCAATACATGGTTCAACGGCTAATGAGCTAAGAAATGAAATGAATACTAAAAGCTCTATTAAGCAATCGGGAAACACCTACGATGCTTATACTTCTTGGTTTGTTAATTGGCGCTTTAACTGGAATGAAAGTAATGGTCTGTGCTCTATGACGAGTGTTAAAAGTACTGTCAAAGTTAATTTCACTCTTCCCAAGTGGGAGAATAGTAATAGTGCAGAGGTAAACCTAAAAAAGCGTTGGGCACATTATTACAATGCACTAATTGCTCACGAAAATGGCCATAAAGACTTTGGTATTAATGCAGCTAAAGAGATTGAAAATCGTCTGTCAGTTTTAGCAGCAAAAAATTGCTCTAGTTTAAAAAGTAAAGCCAATAGTCTTGGTAAAAAGATTATTGATAAATACGTAGTGCTTGAAAAAAAGTATGATAAAAATACTAATCATGGAATGAAAAATGGGGCTGTATTCCCATAAAACATAACAGCACGCCCAGAGGTGGACAGCAAGCACCAAAGCTCACTTTTCACCGCAAATTTTAATAGTGGTGTTCCCTTACTTTTTAATGCTGTTAAGTAAGTTTATTCGTCGTAGGGCGTATGTGTTTTCCAGCACCTAAATAGTATTCGTATCCACTTAAATGCCAATGAACTGATGATGGTATTATGAGGCTTTCCTATGGTTTCTTGCTGCCAACTATCATGGTTAATTAACGGTGCTTTAGCCTAAAATAAATAACGCACAGGTAATCCAGCCCATTCTAGAAAGAGTAAAAAAGACAACCATACTAAATTTCCAGTAATACCTCCCAAAATGGCAATTAAAACAATATCAAACACTTCTATATTCTGCGTAAAAATACAGTAATCAATTGAACCAAAATAGGAACTCAGCTATGGTTTGTTTATCAATAAAAAAAATTTAAAAACGAGTTAATCTACAGGCTCGTTATATTGTAATATTCAGAGTTTGCGATTATCAAAGAAGAGAGCCTATGACATTTACTTATAGTTTTGATATAAGCGAATATTCTCCGCATGTTATTCATTTGATGGATTCTGATCAAGCTTACATTGAACAGAAAATTGTAATGATCATTTATGAATCTTTTGTAATCTCTGGTGATGAAGATTATTTGACTGCAAGATTACTTGCTCAAAAAGGTTTGCATAGAGCTTTTTATTGGGCTGCCGCCCAATCGATAGAGAAATATCTTAAAGCACTATTACTTATTAATGGAGAATCAATTCCAACGAAAAGTGGTCATAGTATTGAGAAATTGTTCAACAAAGCAGTGATACTTGATAATGATTTACAAAATATAAGCTTCACCCCGCATCATAATTTAAAAATTAACAAAGAATGTGCTGATTTAATCGAGGTTTTTACTTTAGACAAATTCATTAAAGATATTGATAAGCATGGCTGTGCTGACAATCGATATAATTCATTCGGTGTGGAATTTGATACATCTACACTATTTGCACTGGATAACTTTCTGTTTTATTTAAGAAGTAAAATTGGTGTTCCAGATATATTCAATAGCTTTAATAACATCGATGCAGGTTTAGTAAGCACTTTCAAAGATAACAATCCTTTGTTTTGTGAAGATGAATATTGTCATACTGAAATACCAAGTCAAAAATTTCAAATTAGTTATTCATCTTCAGTAACAGCACTTGATTTTGTTGATTCCAATGAGAACGATCATAGACATAAATATGTATTAACATGGCTAAACAAAAAAATGCAATTACCAAAGTCTATACGAGACAAGTTAAAAAACTAACAAGGCATTTAAAAATAGCTAAAACAGTGGGTTACGATCCACTTCGCTACACAGTATAACCCACAATTTTAGTCCGCTTAATGCGGCGTTAGGAGTATTTCAGTGGTTAAACTTCAAGATTTGCGTGAGTGTTTAAGCCCTGATCTAGATGATAAGCGTAAGACTAGATTTGAGGTTGCATTTAGGAGTCTTGGCTATCAAGACGATTACTGTCGCTATCATTACGAGCAATACATAAAAGAACACAATTTATTTTTTTCTGCAGTTCAAGGTGAACTTAATAATGAGGAAATATTAAACCCTCAATATTACCGAATTGCTTTTGAAGCTCACTGTTTTGCCTTTTTTAGGGCATTCCATGGATTAATTGAATCTATTCCGTACTTGTTAAATTTACTTATTGAAGTAAACAAAGATTCTGAATCCCGTTATTTAAACTGGAATACTATCCTCGTATTCTGCGAAAAATCTAAAAGTCATCAGGATGGTGTAAAGAAAATAAAATCATTAAGGGGATCTGATTCATATCGAGAACTTGAGCATATATCAAATGTGTCGAAACATCGCAGAATTGTTCGGGTTGATAGTGGTTTACTTTCAGAACACTCTAAAGCTAGTTTATGTAAAGATGATCTGGATAAACAGTTTAGAAGCTATGAAATCGAAAAGTTAATGAATACTATATTTGATGAACTTAAACCTCAAGCTATTGAATTAATAAGGTTTTTTATGAAACGCTAAAAAGTACGCACAATACTCTTAACAAGCCGCCCAAGCAGGTCGAATAATAGTTGGTTTTGTTTGCTTCGCTCTCTATTATAACCAACTGTCATTTGCCTCTGAGTGAGGCGTTGAGGCTGTAAAATTACTTTTTTAGAAAACAGCCAGTTTTATGGGTTCTAAATGTATTACCGAATGCTTTAAAAGCGATTAGAGTTAATTAGAGGAACTCGTCTTTTAATTGAATTTGGCTGTTAGAGTTAATCTACAGGCTCGATATATTTCACGGAGGATTTAGGTTGTCATTCCCAACTTTAGAGACAAATCGCTTAAGGTTAGATCAATTATCAAAAGAAGATTCAAATAGTTTGTTTGAGTTGTTCTCGGACAATTCAGTTGTAGAGTATTATGATTTAGAGGCGTTTACTGAACTGTCACAAGCCAGCCATTTAATTGAGTTTTTTAACGCTCGTTTTAAAGAAAACTCAGGTATTCGTTGGGCTATTCGCCTAAAAGAAACAGATCAACTTATAGGTACTTGCGGCTTTAATACTTGGAGTCCTAAAATGAAAAACGCTGTTATTGGATATGATTTACTGCCTAAATATTGGGGTAAGGGTTTTTCCACTGAAGCAGTTCATCGAATAGTTAAAGCCGCATTTTCAGGTGACTTATCTTGCGGTAAACTTAATCGTATTCAAGGCGATACTGTTCTTGGAAACTCTGCATCTGAGTCACTCCTTTTAAAAGTTGGGTTCAAAGAGGAAGGTATAAGGCGTCAAAGTGGTTACTGGAAAAATCAGTTTCACGATCTTAAATGCTTTGGGTTAATTCAGTCCGAGTACTCTGAAATACGCCAAGTTAGGATAATAACAAACAGTTAGCACACTAAATTTCCAGTAATACCTTCCAAAACGTCAATTAAAACAAGACCTAGCCCTCTTTTTATATTCCACGTGAAATACAGTAACGATTGAACCAAAATAGGAACCCAGCTATGGTTTGTTTATCAAAAAAATAAAAAACGAGTTAATCTACAGGCTCATTATTTTTTCGAACATCGAGGATATTTATGGAAATTGAATATATTTGGGGTGTTTTAGCGGTTATTGCAGTTTTATTTATATTAATATTTGGTAACTCAATACCTAAGCATGGCAGCATAACTGAAGGTGATGTTATTGTTGCTTTAAAATCAGGTCATAAAGTTAGAGCAATAAAATATTATAGATCTGTTCATGGTGTAAGTTTGAAAGAAGCTAAAAATGCCATTGAAAAATTAACTTCAAAACTGTAGTGGTCAATAAAATTCAGCCATTAATTGCAAGTTTTAAAAGTGGTGAGCCTCTTCGTTTTCCACCACCTAAATACAACCCTTATCCATTTGAATACCAGCGATCTAATAATCAATTGCGCTATCCCCGCTTATTTCACTTCAGCGATATCATCAAACGTGCCGCCCCATAAACAAATTAACTAAGAGTCAAATAACAATATTTTAGTAAACGCGAGTTCATATTACGTCACGTAATATCCATACAGAACTTTAAGTTAAACATACGTTCGTGCAGCGTTCCCATTTTTATTTGACTCAATTTATTGGATATTCTTTTTATGAAATTAAAGTTATTTATCGCAATTATTTTTAGCACTTCGATGTCGTCTTACGCGACAGAAGCAGTAGATAAAACGGAGTTTTCATTCGAAGACTTAAAAGCCTTAGCAAAAGCCTCAGCCGAAAAGCCCTATACGCCAACTAAGGTGCCAGCGCCGGAGTTAATCGATAAAATTACGTATGACGAACATTGGAAAATACGCTTTAAAGAAGATGAAACCTTATACCCAAGTGGAAAAAAGGCACCTGTACAATTATTTTATCCTGGGCGATATTTTCCTGAGCCAGTAAGTATTTACATCAGAGACGATAAAAATCAGGTACAAAATGTACCTTTTAGTAATGATGTTTTTGATATGCCTGATGACAGCCCAGCTCACGATCTCCCAGAAGGGTTTGGATTTGCAGGCTTTAGAATAATGCGCCCAGATATGAAACCAGATTGGATATCTTTTTTAGGCGCGTCTTATTTTCGTACCGACGGGCCAGAGGGGCAATATGGACTGTCGGCTCGAGGTATTGCAATTAATACGGGCATGAATCAGCCAGAAGAATTTCCGCGCTTTTCTGCATTTTGGATTGGCCCCGCAGAGAAAAAAGGTGAAAGTGTGTCTGTTTGGGCATTGCTTGAAGGGCCTTCTATCACTGGTGCTTATCGATTTGGTTTAAGTAAAGATAACAAAGAAGCCAAAGGCCATATTACCTCTGTAACGGCTAATTTGTATATGCGCGCCGATGTTGAACGCTTAGGCGTGGCACCGTTAACCAGTATGTATTGGTACTCACAAAAAGATAAAACAGAAGCTAAAGATTGGCGCCCAGAAATTCACGACAGCGATGGCCTGGCGATCCACACAGGAACGGGTCAATACGTTTGGCGCCCATTAAATAATCCTCAGTCGGTGTCGACCAATAGCTTTATTGATGAGAACCCAAAAGGGTTTGGTTTAATCCAAAGAGATCGTGACTTTAATAACTACCAAGACGATGGCGTATTTTACAATAAGCGTTCATCAGCGTGGATTAAACCTACTGACGATTGGGGAAAAGGCGCAGTACAGTTAATCGAAATTCCTACAAAAGATGAAACGTTCGACAATATTGTTGCCTATTGGGTGCCCGAAAAAGAGGCGCGCAAAGGTGATGAGTTTACCTTTTCTTATGATATTGAATGGCGTCCACTCGATCCAAAATCAAAAACGCTTGCAAGCGTTGTAAATACTCGCCAAGGCTTAGGCGGAATTCCCGGCCAGCCTATTCCAGAAGGCGTTAACAAAATGGTGATTGATTTTGAAGGTCCAGTATTTAAAGGCTTAGATAACAAAAGTGGTATAAAGCCGATTGTTGAAGCCAGCAACGGTGAAATACTAGAACCTATTGGAGTTTATCCGGTAGTTGGTACAAACCAATGGCGATTAGCGTTTGACTACAAACAAGCTAACAACAATCCGGTGAATATACGCGCGTATTTAGTTGATAAAAATGATGAAGCTATAACTGAAACATGGGTAAGTGATGCAAAGGTTACGATTAAATAAGCCCTTAAATAAGCATTAAAGTAAAACGGGTGGCTATATTTTGATTTTCTGTCAATTATAGCCACCATAATGTCTTTTAAAACGCCAATCAAAACACCATTAAAACTCCCTTTTATATCCCACGTAAAATACAGTAATCGATTGAATCAAAATATGAACTCGGCTATGGTTTGTTTATCAATAAAAATAAAAAAACGAGTTAACCTGCAGCTTGTTAGCTGTTTCGAGGGATTGTATGTTTTTTTTGAGTGAATTATTTTGTTGGGAGCGAGGCCGACAAAAATCAGGCTACGATAAAATGTTGATTTGTGGTGCTACGTGGCCAATTAAATTTGATACATATTTGCTTAAATTCCCACAAGGAAGTGAAATAGCACCACACACAGACAAAGTTGAATCTGGTAAACACTATCGATTGAATATAGTGCTTAAAAAAGCAGATTTGGGTGGTGAGTTTATTTGCAGTGATCCGATATTTGAAACAAAGCGGGTTAAGCTATTCCGCCCTGATGTAAGTGAGCATCAGGTATCAAAAGTTATAAAAGGTAATAGATATTTACTCAGCATTGGGTGGATAAAAGGGAGCTCTAAATGCTAGATTTAAGACCTAATTGTGAATGTTGTGATAAGAATCTACCTGCACAGTCCACAGAGGCTTTTATTTGTTCATTTGAATGCACATTTTGTTCTGGCTGTGCTCAAACGGTATTAAATAACGTGTGCCCAAACTGCTCAGGTAATTTGGTTCAGCGGCCAATTCGCCCTTTGGCTGCACTAAAAAATTACCCAGCATCGACTAAACGAGTATTAAAAGAAAGTGGTTGTGCGCCAAACACATAAGAACACAAAGTATAATAATTACATTTCTGGGTATGGAGATCTGATGAGAAAATCCTTTGAATTTACTGTTAAGTCAATCAAAGTTAAAATAATTAACACTTGGTTTAGTGGTGCTAAATTATATGTGAATGGTGACTTACGAGATACTGACAAAACTTTGTTAGCTATTAGAAATAATACTTTACTATCTGCAAATTTAGGTGAGTTGGGTGTTCTAGAAATCAAGCCATTATCGGGTTTAATTACCGTCGAAATGGATGCATATTTGGTTAATGGTACAAACATTCAACATGTATATAGCTCACATAAACGCCTTAGCCTAAAAGAGCAAAGGGCAGCCCGATAAAGCTACTCTAAATAACGTATATTCCTGCATTTACCTGCCTTCAGTAATAACCTCCAAATGACTTTAAGGAGGTTTAAGCCCCTAAGCATACCAAGTTAATATACTTGGTTTACTCGATTACCTTAAATCAATCACACTCTTTCACATAAAGTAAAAGCGCGCTGTACATTACACTGAGTGCCTTTATTACATCGCTGTCGATAACCGCTTCTGCTGGGTGATGACTTATACCGCCAGGGCTGCGTATAAACAACATGCCAACGGGGCAAATTGGAGCGATTGCCATTGCATCGTGCCCTGCGCCTGAGGCAAGTGAAGGTGATGCTTGGTTATTGAGTTTACATGCGCTTGAAAATAAATGCTGAATAGTGGTGTCGCACGCTACGGCATCGGCGGCATGCGTCCATTGCCAATCAAGCGTTAAATTGCGTTTGCTTGCTATAGATTGTGCGCTGCTTTGTATGGCACTTAATAAGTTAGCGAGATCGGTGTCGCTTTGTGCGCGTGCGTCTAGGCTTATGGTTGTTTTACCTGCAATCACGTTTGTAGCCCCAGGGCGAGACTGTATTTGCCCAACGGTGGCAACTTCGCCATTTTTAGCATTACTTGCTAGTTTTTCAATTTCGGTTACTAATTCAGCGCAGCCTGCTAGTGAATCTTGCCTCAAGTTCATAGGGGTTGTACCCGCATGACCGCTTTGGCCTGTTAGGGTAAGCATAGCGCGTTTAGCACCTGCTATAGCCGTTACTACTCCCAGCGCCTGATTAACCGATTCGAGTACAGGACCTTGTTCAATATGAGTTTCCCAGTAACCTAGTAATTCGTTTTTGTTTAGTGCGGCCTTTGCGTAGTCGTTAGGGTTTAGGCCAAAGTCGAGCATGGCTTGGCGCATAGTTATGCCGTTTGTGTCTTCAATGTTTAGCCACTGTGGGTCAAATTCGTTAGCGAGGGCTTTTGAGCCAATTAAAGTGGTGGCAAAGCGGGTGCCTTCTTCATCGCAAAAGCCCACTACATCTAAATGAAAGGGCAGGTCGAGCTTTAACTTATTTGCAAGCGCTGCAATTTCTATCCCCAGTAGTACACCTAAAATACCATCAAACGCACCTGCGTTTGGTACGGTGTCTAGGTGCGATCCTATAATTAAACGTTTAGCATGGGGGTTTGATGATTTTAGTCGTCCCCAAAGGTTGCCCACTTCGTCTTGCCACGATTGCATGCCTGCCTCAACCATCCACGATGCAGTAACAGCGTTACACTCTTTGTGCTCTTTTGATAAGTACACGCGGTGAATACCGCCTTGCATTTGCGATAGTGCGCAGAGGGTTTTACAGCGAGATAAAGCGCGTGTTGCGTATTCATCAGCAAGTTCTTTATCTAATAAAGGGCTGTGTTGTGGGCTTACAATCGTCATGCTAAATCCTTTTTTTATTTATAGTGAGCAAGGGCGGCAATGGCGGCTTCGCCTTTAGGGCCTTTGTAACCGTTGGCATGCAAGCAAGCGTCTAGGCTGGCAAGTGTTTGTAATACAGCATCTTTTCGGGCGTTGTAGCCCATAGTGCCAATACGCCAAATTTTGCCATGCAGTGGCCCAAACGAGGTGCCAATTTCTATTCCAAAATCGGTTAGCATTTGTCCGCGTACGTGATCGGCATTAATGCCCTCGGGTATATACACACCTAGTACGTTGTTCATTTTATGTGTTAAATCACCAAATACATTTAAGCCGAGCGCTTGAATGCCTGTTAGCATGGCATCGCCATGTAATTTGTGGCGCGCTACGCAGTTATCCACGCCTTCTTCAATGACTATGCGGGCGCATTCTGAGGCGCAATACAGCATGCTGGTGGCTTCGGTATGATGATTTAGGCGCTCTTCGCCCCAGTAATTCATGATCATGCCTAAATCAAAATAGTTTGAGCGTACAAAGGGCTCTGTGCCGTCGGTATGGTCGGCCGTGCGAATACCTGCCTCTACCTTTTTGCGTTTTTGGATCCAATCGGCGCATTTATCGCTTAGTGTTAATGGCGCAGACCCAGAAGGACCGCCTAAACATTTTTGCAGGCCAACCGAAAGTGCATCGAGTTTCCATTCATCGGCAGGAAGTTCGTTACCCACAATAGATGCGGTAGCATCACAATAAAATAGTACATCGTGCTTTTGGCAAATATCGCCAATATGCTCAAGAGGTTGGTTCATGGTGGTGGATGTATCGCCCTGTACCATAGCAAGTACATGGGGTTTTACATCAACAATGGCTTTTTCGATTTGCTCTGGCGTAAACACTTCGCCCCACGGTACTTCTATTGTGTGCACCTTTGCGCCAACGCGTTCTGCTATTTCAGCAAGTAGGTGGCCAAAGCGCCCCATAATTGGCACAAGTACTTTATCGCCTGGGCGTAAAATTGAGCATAATACGGCTTCAATCCCTGCGCGCGATGTGCCATCTATTAGCATGGTCCATTCGTTTTTGGTTTTAAAAATTTCGCGGTAACGTGCCATGGTTTCGTTCATAAAACCGGTCATTACTGGGTCGTATTGGCCTATAAGCTGCGCCGACATAGCACGTAAAACACGAGGGTCGGCATTAATTGGGCCTGGTCCCATTAATAAACGCTGTGGTGGGTTTAAGGTTTGAACTTGCGTGTTATTAAACATATTTTAGGCTCCCAGAGTCTGAATAAGCATGCGTATGCCGGTTATCATTAATACAACGGCAAAGGCGCGTTTTAGTTGTTTTTGATCCAGCTTGCTACCAATTTTTACGCCAATAGGCGCAAATAAAATAGTCAGCGGAATAATAAGAAAAAAGGCAGGGAGGTTAACCAACCCCCACGTACCTAGGGGAGCATCGGTTGGCGTTGTGCCAATACTTAATAAGGTAATAACGCCAGGTAGTGCAATCAATAAACCAAAAACGGCCGCAGTACCTACAGCAACATGGGCGCGTACATTAAATGCGTTTAGCATCGGTACGCCAATAGTACCGCCACCTATGCCAATCATTACCGACAAACCACCTACAATACTTGCCATAACGCCTTGACCAAATTTTCCTGGCAGTTGTTTTACAAGCGCGGGTGCGCCGGCTCTAAATAGCATGTTTAAACTGACTAAAATAGCAATACAGGCAAACATAAGTACCAGTGCATTACCGCGTATTGAGTGCGCTAAGTAGCTGCCTACAACGGCCATAACTAAAATAAATGGTGCCCAGTATTTTATTAGCGCAAGGTCAATATTCCCTTTGCTATGATGCGAGCGAATAGATGAAAGCGAAGTAGGTACTATGGTTGCAAGTGATGTAGCGGTGGCTATCATCATTGCCGACTCTGGGCTTACGCCAAAACCTTGCAGTAAAAAATACAGCACAGGGACGATAACAATACCGCCGCCTACACCAAAAAGTCCTGCTAAAATACCGGCAAAAATACCGGTTGCTATTAAGGCTACTATAATTGGCCATTGATTTATTATTTCTGACATTGTGTTCCTGCTGTAGTTACTGTTGCACGTCCATCTGAACGAGGATCTGTTGCAGCTTCAAGGCTTGTAGGTGTATCTAAAATAGCCCCAGCGTGCCCCATCATTTCGTTATTATTATCAACGCTTACCCAATCGTGGTCACGTTGATTTAATTCATGTTCTATATGAAAAACTAACTCTTTTTCAATTTTTAAATTTGTACTTGTATCGCCCCATGTACGTCCAAGTAACCAACGAGGGTCGCTAATCGCTTGTTTTATTGATTTATTTCGCCATGCGTAGCCTGCAAAAACAGCGGCTTGAGTTTGTGGCTGCCCTTCACCGCCCATTGTTCCGTAAGCAAGTCGACGACCATCGCTAAACTTTGCCAGTGCTGGGTTAAGTGTATGAGCGGGCTTTTTATTTGGCGCAAGGGCATTATTATTGTTACTCGCAACAATATCTTGATTGTTTAAACTAAAGCTTAAACCACGGTTATTCCACACAAAGCCGCCTTCACTCATTAATATTCCGCTGCCAAATTCCCAGTAAATACTTTGAATAAAGCTGACTAATTGCCCGTTTTTATCTCTGGCTGCCATCCACACAGTATCGCCAGGCTCTGCGTTAAATGGCCATTTTTTGGCTTTACTCATATCAATATTGTTAGCAAGTTCGCCTAAGCGATTATCGGTTAGTGCGTTTTTATAATCGTCTCCTAATGCTTCAGGGTCAGCCCAAAGGGTAGGGCGATGGGTAAAGCTTTGTTTAGTTGCCTCAACAATTAAATGTGTCCAGTCGGCATCGGTTTTAGCTAAATGCTTTAACTTATTTACGGCACCAATTATTTGTAGTGAATGCACGCCCTGTGTTGGCGCGGGTAAGTTGTAGCAATCAATACCACTGAGGTTTGCATTTAGCGCAGTAACTACCTCGGCTTTAGTATTTGCAATGTCACCTGCGGTGATTGAGCTGCCTGCTTTTGCTAAGTCGGCGGCAAATGAGTTGGCAAGTGCGCCTTCATAAAATGCGTTTAAACCATGCTTTGCTAGGTATTCAAACGTTGCTGCAAGTTTAGGATTTTTAAAATGCTGGCCTGCTTGTAAGGGCTTGCCATTGGGTATGTAGAGGTTTTTAAACGCGTCATTGGTATTGTTAGCAGCGGCTAGCTTTTCGCAGCCTGCTTGCAGGCTTTTTGTAACGGTAAAGCCCTCGCGCGCAAGTTCAATAGCGGGTGCTAAAATTTGTGACAGTGGTAGTGCCGCATGCTCATCTAGTTCAAGCGCTTTTTGCCAGCCGCGTATTGTGCCCGCTTGAGTAAGTGCGCTTAATCCGCCGCGCTCTGGTATTTGCGTGAGCGTGTTATAGGGCGTTGTATTAGTTGCTGCGCGGCCGCAGGCGTCAATAGCAGTGGGCGTTTTTTGATTTGGGTTATCGATAAGCCAAAAGCTGTCGCCACCAATTGAGTTCATATGTGGGTATACAACGCTAATAGCAGCGGCAGCCGCTACCATAGCCTCGGTAGCTGTACCGCCTTGTTTTAGTATATTTATACCCGCCTCAGTGGCCGAAAAATGAGACGCGGTAAATGCAATGTTGTGTGTGGTCATGCCGGTGTGTCCTGTTTAAAGTGTGCAGCTAGGTGCTTAACGCAAGCAAGTAGGCTTTTATCGTTACCGTGGCTCATCATTAATGAAAAACCATACGGATGATCATTTGCTAAATCAGCCAGCGGTAAATGCACTTGCGCTGAGCCACTAAGCCCTGCAATTGCCGAAAGCGTAATAATTTGCATGCGTAAGGCGCTTGTGTCGGCGCCTAATTTAGGTGCGGTTGTAGGTGTGGTTGGCAAAAATAAACAGCTGTTTGTATTTAGGTTTTTAGCTATTAGTGTTTGCCATTGGGTTTGTACTTTTAGTGCTTCTTGTTCTTCTTGATCAGTTAGGGCAAGCGCCATATTAAAACGTGCCGCAATTGCTGGAGCAAACTGGGGAAGTTGCCCCTGCAATTGAAGCCAATCTTTATGCGTTTTTGCGATTGCTCGCCCTTGCAGTACTCTAAAACTATCAGCAAGTTCATTTAATAAGCTGCTGTTAGGTAGTTCAAATTCTTTATGGTGCTTAAAATTAGGCTTGGTTTTTTCAAGCAATTGTTTAAGTGGGGCTTGTAAAGCAGAGTCAACGAGTTCAAATAACGGCTCACAAATAACTAAGGTATCAACGTTATTAATAGCTTGATTTGGTAGCAGTACATTACCTACATCGCTTAATAGCTCGGCGCTTTGGGTAAGCCAACCTATGGTATCAAAAGGGGGAGCCAACGGTATTAGGCCGTCTTTTTCAATCACGTTATGGCTTGGCCTTATGCCATATAAACCACAATAGCTGGCGGGTATTCTAATTGAGCCGCCGGTGTCGGTGCCTAAGCCAATATCAGCTAAGTTAGCAGCAACTGCAGCAGCAGACCCCATACTCGAACCACCGCAAGCATGCCCTTTTAATTTAGGATTTTGCGCAGCGCCATAATGTATATTATTACCCTCTAAGCTATAAGCCAGTTCGTCAGTATGGGTAAAGCCTATAAAGTTACAACCAGCGGTCATGAGCTTATTAACCGAGCTTGCCGTATTTTGAGCCGGTTTAGCTGTTTTAAACCAGTGTGGGTTGCCTGCGCTGTTACGCTCGCCCTTTACTGCAAATACATCTTTTACAGCTAAGCGATTGTTTGCAAGCACTCCAGACTGGCTTGTTTGCCGCAGGGTAGGACCGTGATTGCAAAATATACCTTTGTTGTTTTTTTTATCACTCATTTGCAGCTCATTATTATAAAACTGACCAAGTACTTACTTATTAAGTTAAGAGTGATTAAAAAGCGGGCTGGTTATTATTATTATGAATACCAATTTTATTAAAAACATGATCATTCTATCGGATTAAATAGCGCACTCACTGCGTCATTTTCTTCGCGTTATAATAGATCACTAATTTAATGTAATTGGTATAACTCCGCTTTTTAATCGGTAGTTTTGATTTTATAGTGCTTAGACTAAGCAAGAGGAATGCCATAAATTAAAATCCTGTCCAACTGGTCAGGATTTGGTGGGTTGTATGAGATTTGTAAATGTGGGCTGTAGAAATAGTGAGATTAAAATGAGCTAAAACAAACCAATTTGGTGCGCAGATGCACCAAGTTGGTCTTTATTTATATGGTTTTGAGTGCTAAATAAGGGGCGTTTTACTGATGATTAAACCGTTAATATCGGCGTAAACCCAATCGTTAGGTTCAATAGTGGTGCTAAGCATGGTAACAGCTTGGTTTTTATCACCAAAGCCGCGCTTTAAGGTACTACGCGGTGTAGAGCCTAGCGCCATTACAGGTAAGTTCATCGTGGCGAGTATTTCTATATCTCGGCAACAACCATTTATTATTACGCCTTCCCAGCCATTACTTAAGGCACGCTCGGCCATAATATCGCCTATAAACGCAAAGCGTTTGCTCGCAAACCCGTTTATAACCAATACTTTACCTTCACCATTTTCATGCAATATATCGGCGGCAAAAGAGTTGTCTTCTGGGCAGGTAACGGTAACTACTTTGCCATAAAACGTGGTTTTTTTACCAAAGTGATAAAGGCCGCTGTCTGCTACTTGTACGTTATCGCGATGATCGTCAAATAAATCGGGTGTAGTAAAGGATGTCATGGGTTAAGTCTCACTTTGCTCAGGTATTTTAAGACCAATACCTTTTAAAATTATGTGGGCAATTGATTGCGTAATTTGTGCCACATCGGTTTCGTCGTACTCTAATTTGTTCATTACGAGTAAAACCTCAGCCTGAAAGTCGGCGTAATATTGTGTGGTAGACCAAATAGTAAAGAGCAAATGGTAGGGGTCAACCTTATCCATTTTATCTGCGTCCATCCATGCTTGAAGTACATCAACCTTTTGTTTAACCCAAGGGCGGGTATTGGTTCTAAAGTAGTTTTGTAAATAGGGTGCACCGCGCAGTATTTCACTGGCAAATAAGCGAGATTGCATTGGCTGATTTACGGCCAGTATTACTTTGCTTTTAATATAGTTATAAAGCACGGTAGCTGGATCGTCGTTAATTGTGACGTTATCGAGCCCTAAGTTCCAATTAGCTATTATGCGGTCAATCACAGACTCGTACAGACCATCTTTACTTTTAAAGTAATACAAAATATTAGCTTTTGGCACCTGCGCTTCTTTAGCAACCATGCTCATACTTGCTCCGTCGTAACCTAATTGCGAAAACAATTGCTCGGCGGCATCTAAAATTAGTTTTTGGTTTTTCTCGCGTGTCACTTCTTTTTTATTTGGTTTTATTTGTGTGGTCATTATTGAGTTTGCGTGTTTAACGTATTGATTGATTGTAGCTTTACTGACCAAAAGGTCAATTACTAAAAAGGGTGAATGCTAAAAACAAACGAGAGGTTTAAGCTATTAACTTTAGGGTCTGTTGAACTTTGCGGATTAAAATTTGTTCAAACTAGGGGCTATTTAATCGCGGCGCGAGATTTGTAACCTAGTGGGCTAAGTAAAAACCGAGCAACAAAGAGTAAGTAGCCCCTAGGAAGAACCCTTTGGGCAGCGCCTGTTTGGCATTAATGCTACGTTATCGCCAATTAATGGGGAATAACCACACTATATAGGCTCTGCCTTGCCTAAATACCAAACAGACTGCTGCAAATTTAACCTTGAAAGATCAACAGACCCTTATTGTTTAATTAAATAATTACTGTTAGTTTAGTTTCAAATTTACGAGTAGTACTTTAGGTTTAATATGGAGTTTTTAAGCAAAAATAAATACACGCTTTATGGAGTCGCGGCCATATTACTGTGGAGTTGCTTAGTTGCATTACTACGAGATATTTCTGAGTTGTTTAGCCCCATTGGTGGTGCGGCGGCTATGTATTCTGCCAGTGCGATATTTTTAATTTTGGTTATGGGAGTGCCCAAGTTTAGTGGGTTTTCAAAACGTTACTTGGTAATAGGTACTTTATTATTTGTATCGTACGAAATTTGTTTGGCGTTTTCTATTGGTATGGCAAATAGCCGTCATCAGGCAATGGAAATGGCGGTTATTAATTATTTATGGCCCACGCTGACTATACTGCTCTCTATTATTATTGGCCGTAAAAAAGTAAATTTCTGGGTTTACCCAAGCATGATCATTGCTTTTTTAGGCGTTGCTTGGTGTATTACGGGCGATCAAAAAATGTCACTCGATACGCTTGTTACTAACTTTGCTGATAATCCTGCTACTTACTTAATGGCATTAGCTGCAGCGTTTATATGGGCTATTTATTGCGTAGTAACGCAAAAGCTGAGTAATGGTAAAAATGCCATTACGTTATTTTTTGCTGTTACGGCAATGAGTTTGTGGGCGCAATATGGTTTTAGTAATGAAGCGCCATTAACGTTTTCACTCAGCTCAAGCATAACGTTGCTATTAGCTGGTGTAGTCGTGGGGAGCGGTTATGCACTTTGGAATCAAGCTATTATTGGCGGTAACTTAATGCTTTTGGGAACGCTTTCGTACTTTACACCGGTGTTTTCTACTATTATTTCGGCGTTGTATTTATCTATTACGCTGAGCGCTTCGTTTTGGCAAGGGGTTGTACTGGTAACAGTGGGCTCGCTAATTTGCTACTTTGTAACGCGAGAAAAGCCACAAAGGTTAAGTGTTAAAGTCTAGAGTCGTTGTTAGGGATAAGCTTAAGTTATGTTTTAGATTAACATAAAATAAGATCTCAGATTAAATAATGTCGCGCACTTGTTGTTTAAATGACTTGCCAATTTTAACTGACACGCCTGATGCTAGTTGAACGTTTTCATTACTTAACGCAACAACTTTATTTTTGTTAATAACGTAAGATTTGTGGACTTGAATAAATGAAGTATCAAGTTCCTGCAATATGTATTTGAGAGTACAGCTTGCAAGTAATGCTTTTTCACCTTGCCATACTTTTATATAATTTCCATACGCTTCAAACATGTCTATATCGCTTAATTGAATTTTATGTTTTTCACGATCGATTTTAAGCGTAATAGTCAGAGGTGCCTTGAGATTTAGCGTTATGTGTTTTCTTTTTTTCCGTACTTTATTGAGTGCTTGTTCAAGGCGCTGCGCAGAGACTGGTTTTAGTAGGTAGTCAGTTACGTCAAGTTCAAAACCGGCTAAAGCATATTCTTGATAAGCACTAATAATAATCACTTGTGGTCGATTCGCGAGCACTTTTAGTAATGCAATGCCTGATAGTTCGGGCATGTTTATGTCTAAAAATAACAAATCAATAGATGATGTGGCTAAAGCACATAATGCGTCTTTAGCGTTAAGGTATTGTCCGCTTATATTAATATCTTTATGGGCACTTAAATGATGCAGTATAACGTCATGCGCGAGCGGCTCGTCATCAACAATTATTGTGTTTAGCATGCAGCCAGCTCCAATTTAAGTGTGGTTTGCCAAAGGTTTTTATTTTCATTAATAATTAATGTGTGCTTATTTGGATATAAAAGAGTTAGCCTACGGCGTAAATTGTTAAGTCCCACCCCATGCTCTAAATTGTTATTAGGAAGAATTGGGTTAGAGGAAAATAGCGTTAGTATGTTATCGGCCATGGTGATTTTAAACACAACCGTTACTTTTTGTGACGTGGGCTCTACACCATGCTTTATCGCGTTTTCTAAAATCATTATTAACAGTAGCGGCGAAATTAAATAGTGTTGTTGATATTCAGGCCATTGCACATCAAAGTTGTAGCGCTCAGCGCTTCGCAAACGCTGTAATGCAATAAAACCTTTTAAGTAATTGATTTCTTTTTCTAAACTCACCTGTGCTTTTTGACCTTCGTAAACACTGTAACGCAGTAAATTAGCTAATTGCATAACAAGATCCGGTGCATTATCTGCTTTTTTTAATGTCAGCGCGTAAAGGTTGTTTAATGTATTAAATAAAAAATGAGGGTTAATTTGCTGCTGAAGTAGCTTTAGCTCTGTTTTTGTTTGTTGTTGGGCAATGTTGCTAATTTGAACGTGTTGTTGCTGTCGTTCAAACGCTAAAATAATCGGTGTGCTTATAGCCAAAAACAAAAATACGAACTGATAATTTTCAGGGCTAAAAATATTATTATTACCGCCAGGTGTTAAGTTAGCTATGCCTGAGGGTAAATCGTTAATAGGTAACAGTAGCAAGCACGATGTTAATACAGGTGTAAGTGCAACGAGGCTTATTAAACTTGCAAACAAAAACATCAGTACACCATGATAGGTTAATACATAGCGTATTAATAAATATCTATTTAATAAATACACACCATATACTAATCCGGCACAAACAGTAATTTGCCAAAGGTAACCCAAAAAAGTATCAAACTGTGTGAATACTTTATAAACGTCAATAACAGGCTCAATAGGCTGGTTTAACATAGGATCAGTGTGCGTATTGAGTATGCTTGATGTAACTATTGCCCAACCTAAAAGTACTATAAACACGACTGTATCAAGTGAAAAAAAGGATTTAAGCCATTTATTACTCAACACATTGTTATTTTTATTAGTGCGTTTAGTAATAAGCCATATACCACTTGCAGATGCGCACAGTGTCCAACATTGTGCATCAAGGTATTGCCATTGCGAAAAGTTAAGAAGCTGGTTATTAAATACTAGCAAGAGAGATGGATAGGCTAAAAAGCCTAACAGCCAAACTATGATTGCGGGTGTAAGTAATAAACGATATGCAAACGCATGGGCAATAAAAAATGGAATACACTGTAAAAAAAGTTGAATATTAATAGCCAGATATTGGCTAGTTGAATCCATATGTGATGACAAAAAGCGTATATGAGAGTCGAGCATAATAGCAGCTATTAGCGGTAAAAAAATTATTAGCTGGGTAATGCTAAAGCGTTGCCATATTGGTGTATTGGCTTGCTGCATATGTGACTCCGTTTTTATTATAGTTTCTGAGCAGATACGCTTAGATAAAATTGTCTTTTTATTTTAAACATTACCCTTGCACAATTCACTACGCTGAGCGCGCTAGTTTATCCAAAAATTGTTTCAATCATAATTTATTTTTAAAATAATTATTTTATTTCATATGGTTAGCAACCATTTTAAGCATACTAGGCAGTTTATTTAAATGATGAAAGGTCATATTTAAATGACCAACGTTACTTTTTTATGTTCATCATTTATTTCAATACGTTAACCATTGTTTTCTCGCTTGTATTGACTTGCTTTCTTAAGCTGGTGCTATACCAATTAAGGATGAAACTAATGCTTACACTGAAAAATATCAACAAAAAATACGCAGATGGTACGCAGGCTTTGAATGATGTGACGATCACTCTACCCGCCGGTATGGTCGGTCTACTTGGCCCAAATGGGGCGGGTAAATCAACACTTATGCGCACACTCGCGTGTTTACAAAATGCCGACTCCGGGCATATTAATTTTAATGGCCTTGATGTGATTAGCCAACCAGATGCGCTTAGATCGCAGCTAGGTTATTTACCACAATATTTTGGCGTGTATCCCAATATGAGTTGTCGGGCGTTACTTGAGCATATTGCCGTATTAAAAGGCATAGATGGTAATGCACGCAAAAACCAAATTAATAGTTTACTTGAGCTAACCAATTTGACTCAGTTTGCTAATAAAAAGGTCGTTAATTTTTCGGGAGGAATGAAGCAGCGTTTTGGCGTGGCTCAAGCTTTGTTAGGTAACCCAAAACTAATTATTATGGATGAACCCACTGCTGGGCTTGATCCTGTGGAACGAGAAAGTTTAAATAATTTACTCGTTAGTATTAGTCAAAATAGGTTGGTATTGTTATCGACCCATATTGTTGAAGATGTAGAAAATTTATGTCACTACGTGGCCATTATAGATCAAGGAGTACTCATACAAAGTGGTGACGTAAAAGAGTTACTAGTTCCTTTAGAAGGTAAGATTTGGCAGCTCGAAAGTTTACCTACGGGCATACCAAATCAGCATGTATTAAGTAAGAGCCATCGCTATGGTAGAGCGTCATTTCGTGTCTATACAGACACAGCACCTGCACAAAATGCAATAAACTCGCCCGCTACGCTTCAAGACAAGTACTTTTTTGCACTCAATGAAGGAAGTCACACATGTTAATTTTTAATGAGTGGCGATATGCAGTGCGCCAACCACTTGTTTGGCTGTGCATTATTATTCCTTTAATATTTTCGGTTATGTTGTCCTCTGGGCTTGCAGCAGTTGAAGTTGATTCGTTAAAACAATTTAAGTTAAATATTATAATGCTACAAATGATGCAGTTACCTGTGCTTGTAGGAGTATTGGCGCCCGTTATATTTTTACGAGATCAGCACGCGTCTATGCAGGAGCTTATTTATGCTACGCAAACTAGCCTATTTAAGCGCAGTTTAGCAAGAGTATGTTTACTGATTTGCTTGGTTTTTATTATTAGCTTAATCAGTGTTTTAGTAATGATATACATGCATGTAAGGCAATTTGGCTATATACCAAATATGGTTTCTTTTACTGTATTTAATAGCTTTTTAGTGTTGTTACCAAATAGCTGCTTTTTAGTTGTTGTTGCCTTTTTTGTTTGCCATAAATCAACTACTTCATTACCCAATTATGTTGTTTTTGCGGTGTTGTGGATAGGCTACATAATGCTTGCAAGTATTACCGGAAATCCATTACTTGCTGGAAGTAGTATTATAAGCCATCGCTTTTATACATTATTTGTTTGGCTTGACCCTTTTGCATACACAGCCGTAATAAACAGTTTAACCAATTCATTAGGAGCTTCATTTGCTATTAATCGCGTTGTTGTGAGTATGCTTGCTGTTGGTATTTTTTATATTACTTTTAGTAAAAATAAAAAACACACATTATTAAAGAGTGAAAATGGTAAAAATACTAACGAATACATTCGTTACAACACGTTAGAACCCGCTGAATATAAAACAGCGAAAGTCACAAAAAAACCATTTTTGATGATGGCCAGTTTATACAAAATTACGCTGGTTAATTTGGTTTCACACCCTGTTACTTTACTGATTATTTTTGTTTGGCCGGTGATAGTTTTTAATAGTGTTGCCTCGTCGTCTGGTTATGTTGAACCAATGAGTGTTATGAGCACCACAAGCCTTGATGCGATCAGTTATTATGCATTTGATATGCAATTGTTGTTTGGCACTTTATTAATGGCTTTGTGGAGCTGGCAAGTAAGCTGCTTCGCTAAATACTATAATATAGCTGAGCTGATCGCTGCCACACCGCTCAAAACATATTACTTTTTAAACAGTCAGTTATTGGCCCTAGGTACTATGATATTGTTTTTTTTAACAATGAGCTTATTAGGGGCAAGTGCAGCTCAATGGTTTTTACACAGTGCATATCAATTTGAAGTACATTTAACCATTTTATTTTTGATGGCAATTGTGCTTGCCATTATTGCGTGTGTATTTTTGTGTGTATTTAATTTGTGTCGTTCGCAGCTTATTGCGGGTTTGCTAATTGCTGTTATTTTACTGATCAAATTTACACCGATAATGACTTATCTTGGCCTCACGCATACATTGTGGAGTGTTGGTTGGACGCCTTTGCAGGCACCTGATAACTTTTGGGGTTATCGTGCAAGTATCAGTAGTTATTGGCCTTATATATCAGTTTGGTTAGTGGCGTGTATAAGTTTAGTTATAATTACGGTGATTTTTAATCACCGAGGTGCCGGGTTGAGCCAAAGAGTAATGGGGGTTAAACATTTTTGGTTACTTATACCTTTACTTATTGCTGTGGCACTATTTACTCAATTACATTTAAGACTGGTTGAGGAGAAGCCTTTAACCAACTCGCATAAACGCGAGGCATTTAAAGCACAATACGAAAAAGCATTCTCACAATGGCGCAATGTAGCACAGCCAAACATTGTGCACATTGATGCTAATGTAGACTTTTATCCGCATCAGCAGCAAGCTCATTTTTCCTTAATATATACCTTAAAAAACACCCATCAAGCCCCTATTAAAGAGATATTGGTTGGGCGCTCTGGTTTTTATAAATGGGCCGATATTGAAATCGATGGCGCGCAAAGGGCTAAAAGCTTTCCCTTGCTTAATCAAGCTGTGTTTAAGTTTGAGAATGAAATGCAGCCAGGGGAAATTCGTAAACTAGTTACGCGGTTTGATGTTCATCAAGCTAAGCTTTGGCCAGTAAGAGGCCATCAGATAATAACCCCAGAATTTAGCTATATACGATCAGTGCCTTTATTGCCGACTGTTGGCTATCAAGATAATTATGAATTAACCGATCCTATACTTCGTCAGCAACACGCACTTAAAGTGAAGTCGGTGATTAGACCCACGAAGCTATTTGCTAAAACGGCGAAAGCAAGTACTCATTACCAGTGGCTTACTATGTCGAGTAAAGTGAGTACAACAAGGGGTTATCAGGTTATAACCCAAGGAGAGGAAATATCACGTACCAGCAAAGGTGACCGCGAAATATTTCATTTTGAGACTCGTACACCCATAAATGCAATCCCAGCTTGGGTGGCGGTGCCTTATTCCCCTGTTACCAAGCAGCAAAATGGCGTGATATTAAGCGTGTTTGCTAAAGATAAAAACGAGCCAGCACGAGCGGAGTCTATAGCTGTAAACCTTAGCGCAATGGGCGATACAATAAAATGGCTTAATAATATAAGCCCTTACAGAGCAAAACAATTGAGTTTAATAGGCTCGCCTAGTGTTGGTGCTACAGGTTATGCATTGCCGCAACTTATACTTATTGAAGACAGTGTTGGTTTTAGATCAAAGCCAAGCGCTAATGCAGGCTTTGATCAACGCTATCGCCGTGCAGTTCACGAAACCGCGCATCAATGGTTTGGCCATGATATTGGTAATGGGGTATTTTCAGATAGCGCTTTTTTAGTGGAGTCTATGGCCAAGTATATTGAGCTTGTTGTTATAGAGCAGCGTTATGGGAAAGCGACAATGCAAGAGCTGGTTGAGTATGAAACAACACGCTATGAGCAAAGTATGCTGATGAACATAAAGGAGCGATCAGCCTTAGTTGATGCTACACAAAGCTTTGACCAATATTCGCGAGCAACGATTGTCTTTGCTAAGCTACGCGCTGATATTGGGGATGAACCCATTGTTAATGCGCTCAAGTTGGTTTGGAAAAATCATGGTTATCCAAACAGTCCCGCCAATTCTATGGATTTTATACGAGCATTAAAACATGAAGCTGGAAAAGAACAAGAAAGCTTAATCAACACACTGTTTTTAGAGTAAGTACGTTTAATTTGAACATATATTTAGTAAATCAAAAGCCCTATTATTTTAGGGCTTTTTGTTGCGTGCAGATTATTTTGCATTATTTACCTGCGCTAGTAACTCTATGACTTTTTGTTGACCAAATGTTTGTGCAAATTGCTCTGCTGTTTGACCGGCTTTGTTTTGATGCGCGTTGTCGCAATCAAGTGATACGAGTGTTTTAGCGATACTAAATTCACCTCTAAAAATAGCGGCCATTAGCGCTGTGTTACCACGGTTATCTTCTAAACAGGCATTGGCGCCTAAGTGCAAAAGCGTGTTAACCGTGTTTTTATTGCCATGATAAGTGGCAATCATTAACGCGGTGTAGCCTTTATTGTTGTAGCTGTCGATAGGAATACCGGCATCTACAAATTGCTCTATTACAGCTGTGTCGTTTGTGCGTGCTGCGGCAAAGTAATAAGCAAATAAACTATCGTATTGAGTTTTTGCAGAATGTTGGGTTTCAGATTGCGCACTGGGTGTTTGTGTATCTGATGTATTTTGAGCGTAAACGCTACTGGTAAAGCTCAGAAATAGAGCGACTATAATTAATAAATTACGCATAACAATTGTCTCTTATAAAAGAGGAAGGGGGTTTATTCCTTCCTCATGGTTGTGGTTTAAATAGCTATTTAGTTGGGACTAATTGCTTTTAACTAGTTGCTTATAAGTTAGCGGCTAGTTGTTTAACCATTTTAAGGTCGCCGTTTACAGCTTTAGTTAAGCGTGTACCGTACTCGCTGTCTGCTTTGTAAAAGTGACTAAGCATTTTGTGTTTAACACTGCTGTTTTGCACTTTGCCTAAATCGCCTGCCAGGTTATTAATTAGGTTTGTACGTTCTTGCTTGCTAAAACCACGGTATATAACACCTGCTTGCGCGAAGTTTTGCTGCTTTTTAATCGCGGCTTGTTGTACAAAGCCTTTTAGCTCTGTGTTACTTCTACGTGCAATTGGGTTTTCAGCTACGTTTTCTTGGCTTGGCTGGTAGTTCACATTGCTTGTAGTGTTACCAATATTCATTGCGCCGTCTTGGTTGTAGTTAACCACTTCAACTTTTGCACGGTTAATTGGCAGTTGCTGGTGGTTAGCACCTAGGCGGTACATTTGTGTATCAGCGTAAGAAAACATACGACCTTGTAATAGTCTGTCTTCTGATGGCTCAATACCTGGAATAATGTTTGCCGGTGCCATTGCTACTTGTTCCGTAGATTGGAAGAAGTTAGTTGGCATGCGGTTTAGGGTCATTGTTCCTACTTTAGTTTCTTTAATGTCTAACCACATTTTTGTTGCATCTAATGGGTTGTAATCAAAGTCATCAAGCTGCGACGGATCAAGCGTTTTAATGTATAGATCCCACTTAGGGAAGTTGCCTTTACCAATTTCGCTGTAAAGGTCGCGTGTTAAGTGTTGGAAGTCTTGGCTTTGCACTTTAGCTACTTCTTTTGCGTCAAGGTTATCAATACCTTGTTGGCTTACCCAATGAAACTTAACGTATTTAACATCGCCCGATTTGTTAATCATTTTGTATGCATGTACACCCCAACCGTCCATTTTACGAAGACTTGCTGGTGTACCGTAGTCGCTGTAAACCCACGTTAGCATTTGTGTAGAACCTGGTTCATGCGAGAAAAAGTCAAATACACGGTTAGGATCTTGAATGTTATCAACCGGTGATGGCTTTAAAGAGTGAACCATATCTGGAAATTTAATCGCATCGCGAATAAAGAACACCGGTAAGTTGTTACCTACTAAATCCCAGTTACCTTGGTCTGTGTAAAACTTAGTTGCAAAGCCACGTGGGTCACGCAGTGTTTCTGGGCTGCCTTTTGAGTGAATTACTGATGAAAAACGAACAAATACGTCTGTTTCTTTACCAGCTTGTGTAAACGGTGCTGCAATTGTTAAATCATCTAGCTCTTTTGATGCTACAAACACACCGTGTGCGCCAGTACCACGAGCATGCACAACACGCTCAGGAATACGCTCACGAGCAAAGCGTTGCAGCTTTTGAATTAGTTGCACGTCTTCTAGTAATACACTGCCACGTTCGCCAGCAGTAATTGAATTTTGGTTATCGCCAACAGCTGCGCCGTTATCTTTAGTAAGAGTTGTTGCTGCGCTTGCCGGTAATGCCATTGCAAGTGCCAGTGCAGTTAGTGTTAATTTTGTTTTGTTTATTTGAGTATTCATTGTCGACCTCATCTATTTAAAAGTGCCGGCAGTGGTGCAGGCTGTTAATCTGTTAACGATAGTATTAACTTTATTAACTTCGGTAAAACTGATTAATTAGATTGATGTGATTTGTAAAACAGATGAAATGAATTTGCAGATACACTTTTTACATTAATGTAATTTTTTTACTACGACCTTAGTCGCAATATGCTTTTATAAAATTTATTAAATACAAAGGTTTTTAGTTTTATCTGGCGGTATTTTCACCAAGCTGGTGCGTTTTATACTTACAGTGTGTTGACATATTCGCGCAATAAAGGGAATATGCTCAACCAGTGAGCTTATGCTCATCACTGAGTTGCACTAAAAAGTTGCACAATATTAATCGCGCTTAACTCGTTATACTTAAATTAGCTAAACCAAACAGTGTTAATAAGGTGACAAGATGAATACTAATATTGAGCTAGTGATATTTGATTGTGATGGCGTTGTTATTGATAGCGAAATTTTAAGCGCACAAGTACTCATTAATATGCTTGTTGAAAAAGGCGTTGAGATTGACCGCGCTTATGTACAGCAACACTTTTTAGGCTGCAACTTTAAAACAGTAAGCCAAAAAATAGCGGATGCATTTAATGTCACTCTTCCTGAAAGCTTTGAAGGTGACTACCGCGAGGCACTATTAAACGAATTTGAAACCGGACTAACCACGACTGATGGTATAGAAGACGTACTTAACAATTTAGTTGTGCCTATTTGTATAGCTACTAGCAGTAGCCCAGCACGCACCGCAAAAGCGTTGAGCGTAGTGAGTTTAAGTAAGTACTTTAGCGATACGGTTTTTACCAGCAGCGAAGTTAAGCGTGGTAAACCGGCGCCTGATTTATTTTTACATGCAGCTAAGCAAATGGGTGTAAAGCCAGAGCATTGCTTAGTAATTGAAGACAGTAAAGCCGGCGTAAATGCAGGAATTGACGCCAATATGCAAGTACTGCATTACAGCGGTGGGCAACATATGCAAGGCTCTGTTAATCATGTACACAGTGCTTACCCAAATGTTGATCATTTAACGCATTGGCAAGATTTTTTTAGTGCATACCCTGAACTTAAAAAGCAGTAAACACGCAGCTTTTTAAATACACAAAGTTTTAAACGCGATTTGCTCGCCTTACTCACTGACAGGCAAGCAAACGCAAAATATAAATGTAGATGGTTTTGCTTTACTAAAAATAAAACAAAACGTGGTAAAACATCATGCGTTTATAAACCAAATTATAAAAGGCAAAGTATTTAGGTATTAAATATTTTGCTGTTAACAATAGGAAATACCATGGCAACGAGTCCACACACACAAACATTTAAAGATGTAAACGAAGAGCAACTTCCTGTTGCTAATAATAAGCTTCACGGCTGGAAGCATTTTGCAGGGCTATACGCCGGCGAACATGTTGCGGCTACTGAATTTGTTATTGGTGCAACGTTTGTTGCATTAGGCGCTTCAACCATCGACATTCTACTGGGTTTATTAATAGGTAACCTGTTAGCAATGTGTTCTTGGTGGCTGATTACTGCACCCATTGCAGTAGAAACCCGCTTAAGTTTATATAACTACTTAAACAAAATTGCTGGTAACTCTATGACCAAGCTCTATAACTGGGCTAACGTGGTTATTTTTAGTGTTATATCGGCCGCGATGATCACGGTATCCTCCACCGCCGTGCGGTTTTTGTTTGATATACCTGCGCAACTTGATTGGTATCCAAATAGCTTTTGGTTTGTAGCCATTGTTTTAGCTGTTGGCTCTATTGTTGTATTTGTTGCGATGTATGGCTTTTCTACGGTTGCTGACTTTTCAAAGCTGTGTGCGCCGTGGCTATTTGTTATATTTATTGCAGGCTCGTTCGCGTTATTCCCTGAGCTTTCAAATCACGTATTAGGTTCTACCTCTTTAACTAGCTTTAGCGACTTTATGACCATAGGCGACTCCTCCATATGGACGGGCACCAATGCCGATGGTGAAAAGGGCATTGGCCTATTAGAAGTGATTGGCTTTGCATGGGCTGCTAACTCAATAACTCACTTTGGTTTAATCGACATGGCTATTTTTAGATTTGCTAAACGCAAAAGCTATGGTTTGTTTTCAGGTGTGGGTATGTTTTTTGGTCATTACTTAGCGTGGATCTCTGCCGGTATTATGGGCGCAGGTGTTGCGGTATTACTTAAAACAACTATTTCATCACTTGATCCGGGCGATGTTGCATACCATGCATTAGGTTGGACTGGTTTTGTTATTGTAATTATTGCCGGTTGGACTACAGCTAACGCAAACCTTTACCGTGCAGGCCTTGCAGCACAATCTATATTTGTTAATCAATCACGTGAACGCACAACCGCTATTGTAGGTGTTGTAACCGTAATTATTGCATGTTTCCCGTTTGTATTTTCTCAAATGCTTCCGCTACTTACTTACGCAGGCTTATTAGTTGTACCAGTAGGCGGCATTGTGTTTGCTGAGCATGTGTTATTTCCTAAAATTGGCCTAACACGTTACTGGGCTAAATATAAAAATATTACCCGCAGCGTACCGGCTATAGCATCTTGGGCGTTAGCACTTGTGTTTGGCTTTGGCTTGAACGCAATTGATGTAATGTCGTTTTACTACTTGTTTATTCCTACATGGATTTTCACCATTGTTGTTTACACGCTTTTAGCTAAAAAATACGGCGCTGGTGACGATTACACACAAGAAATTGCAGCAGAAAAGCAAGAGCAACGTGATATTAAAGAATATCAAGCAGCTGAGGCTAAAGACATTCCAAAGCCAGTAATTGACAGCTCTGTATTTACCAAAGTACTTAACGCGGTTTCTACGGTTTCATTGGTTATTATTTTTATATTTGCCAGCCAAGTGATGTTTTTCAGTGAAACTATGAGTATGTACAGCGCTAATAAATCGCAATTCGAAATAGCCTGTTTTATTTGTACTGTTATTTATTTTGTTACTGCGTACTGGTCGTTAAAGCGCCATAAAGTACTCAATACAGCATCGTAATACAGTATCGTAATTTATATTTTATCTTTGTTTAGTAAGGTCACACCATGACACAATACCAACACACTGACGCTCTAGTTACAGGGCTAAACCAACAGAGCTTGGCTCAATTACCAAGCCATGTTGATACACCAACCTACGACCGTAGCGCAGTTAAAGCCGGTATTGTACATATTGGTGTGGGCGGTTTTCATCGTGCTCACCAAGCAGTGTATGTTAACGAGCTTTTAAAAACTCCGGGCTCTGAGCAATGGGGTATATGTGGTGTTGGCCTTTTAGAGGGTAACCGTGGTCTGCGTGATATTTTAAAGCAGCAAGATTACCTTTACACGCTTACTGTTAGACACCCAGACGGTACAATAGATAACAAAGTAATTGGCTCAATGATCGACTTTTTGTTTGCTCCAGAGGACAAACAAGCGGTAATTAATAAGCTAGCGCACAGCGATACTAAAATTGTGTCGCTTACTATTACCGAAGGCGGTTACAACTTTAACCCTGCAACGGGCGAGTTTGATTACAGTAATCCAGATATTATTAACGACATTAATAACCCAAACGACCCAATTACAGCGTTTGGCTACATTACTGCTGCGTTAAAACTTCGTAAAGAGCAAGGCCTAGGCGCGTTTACAGTACAGTCGTGCGATAACATTCAGCACAACGGTAACGTAACACGCAAAATGCTTTTAGCCTTTGCTACAGAGCAAGACAAAGACTTAAGTGAGTGGATTGAGCAAAACGTATCGTTTCCAAATGCGATGGTTGACCGTATTACACCGGTATCTAAAAAGAGTGATATTGATTACGTGGTTGATGCATATGGTGTTAGCGACGAGTGGCCAATTACCTGTGAGTCGTTTACACAATGGGTAATAGAGGACACATTTAGTGACTCTCGTCCAAATTGGGATGTTGTTGGTGCTCAGTTTGTTACTGATGTAACGCCTTATGAAACCATGAAAATACGTTTACTTAATGCAGGGCATTCTGTACTTGGTTTATTAGGTTCAATCCATGGCTACGGCACTATTGACGAAACGGTATCGGATGAATTATTTGCCACATACCTACGTGCTTTTATGGATAAAGAAGTAACGCCAAATCTTGAACCACTTGAAGGCATTGACCTTGAAAGCTACAAAGATACGTTAATAGAGCGATTTGCTAATCCTAATATTAAAGACAGCCTAGCGCGTATCTGTAGTGAAAGCTCAGCTAAACTGCCTAAGTTTTTAATTGCCACAATTAACGAAAACCTAGTACAAGGTCGAGATGTATCACTGGCAACGCTTGTTATTGCTACTTGGTGTTTATACAGCGATAAAGGTTTAACTGAAAACGGCGAGCAACTTGAAATTCAAGATGCTATGCACAAAGAGCTTAATTCTTACGCGCAAGAGACTCAAACTAGCCCGATTGCATTTTTAAAGTTAACGAGCTTGTTTGGTAAGCTTGAGCATAACGAAACGTTTACTGCTGAATATAAAAAGTCGATTGCTGCGTTGTATGCACCTAATAGTAAAATTAAAGCCATTATGCAGGCTGTACTTGATCAAAAGAGTAACTAATTATGAGCATTTTAATTAATCATAAATCAGGCGAAAACGTAAGTGTTAGCTGCTTTGGCGAAGTGCTGTGGGATTGTTTTGATTCAGGTAAACGCTTAGGTGGCGCGCCACTTAATATGTGTGTGCGTATTAACTCACTAGGCATTAAAGCCGACATGATCAGCGCTGTTGGTAACGATGAGTTAGGCGCTGAGTTACTAGGTGAAATTACTAGCAAAGGCGTAAGCTGCGAATACATTGCTATTAATAGTGACAAAAAAACTAGCACGGTTGAGGTAACGCTCGACAGTGGTGGCTCTGCAAGTTATGAAATAGTGGCAGACACTGCGTGGGATAATATAGCGCTTACCGATGAGTTGCTTAGTAAAGTTAAAAGTAGCGATGTATTTGTATTTGGCAGCCTAATTGGGCGAAGCGAAGCGTCTTTAGCTACGTTAAATCAACTCGTTGATGTAGCAAACTTTAAAGTATTTGACGTAAATCTACGTGCACCGCATTACAAGCTAGAAACACTTGTAGATTTAATGAATAAAGCAGACTTTATTAAGTTAAACGATGAAGAGCTATACGAAATTGCAAAAGCGATGGGTTGTAAGTTTCATTCGCTTGAACAAAATTTAGCGTTTATAGCACAGCAAACAAATACCGATTACTTATGTGTGACTAAAGGCAGCCACGGTGCTTTATTAACAATCAAAGGCGAGAATTTTTATAATTCAGGTTATTTAATTAGCGTAATTGACACTGTTGGCGCAGGGGATTCGTTTTTAGGTTCGTTAATTTATCAGCTTTGTAGCAACGACGACGCGCAATATGCCGTTGACTTTGCATGTGCCGTTGGAGCAATGGTCGCCGAAAGTTCTGGTGCAACACCTACTTTAACGCATCAACAAATTAGTGAGTTTATGAACCCACTTTAAAAAAACATTGTGTGTGAAAGCGGTTATACGTAAAAGTTTAACCGCTTTTTTTGTGCCTAAAATAAGACGCAGGCGATAAGTGAGTGTTAAGTGCGCAGGTTGCGTAAATAGTGGCTTATATCGATTATTGTATTAGCTAAACGTCTTATTGTTTGAGGGTTAAAGCTTTGTTATCGTTCGTCGATTATTCACGGATTGAAAAGGCGGGGCGACACACAATGCGCTCTATAACTAAAATACAAAAAGAGAAACGTGCTTTATGATCATCTTTTTTATCTGCCTCACTATTTTAATACTGGGCTATAAGTTTTACAGCCCATTTGTTGAAAAACAAGCCGGTTTGGATTCAACTGCTGACACACCACAAAAACGCTTTAGCGAAGGTGTTGATTACGTAGCTATTCACCCTGTAAGAGCATTTTTAATTCAGTTTTTAAACATTGCTGGCGTAGGCCCAATATTTGGCCCAATTTTAGGTGCTTTATACGGACCAGTTGCACTAGTATGGATTGTACTTGGTAATGTTTTAGGTGGCGCTGTACACGACTTCTTCTCAGGTGTAATGAGTATAAAAGAAGACGGTAAAAGCCTACCAGAAATCGCAGGCCATTATTACAACGTCGTATTTAAAGGCTTTATGCTTGTATTTACTGCCATGCTACTGTTTTTTGTAGGTGTAGTATTTATTATGAGCCCTGCAGGTTTGCTAAGTAACCTTGATTTTTTTGAAGGTACAATACTGGCAAATAATACCTTTTGGGTACTTGCCATTTTAGCGTATTACTTTTTAGCGACCTTGCTACCAATTGATAAAATTATCACTAAGTTTTACCCAATTTTTGGTGCGCTAATGATTGTAATGACAGTGGCAATTGCTATTTCATTACTTATTAATGCGCCGCACTTACCTGTACCAAGTGACTTTTTAGCTTACTTTGAAGCTGACCACGCACATGACTTTTTAGAGCCAAACCCAGATGGACTACCAACATGGCCACTGTTATTTATAACAATCACCTGTGGTGCTATTAGTGGTTTTCACTCTACTCAAGCGCCTATTATTGCGCGTTGTTTAACTAACGAAAAATACGTACGTCCTGTTTATTACGGCGCTATGATGTGTGAAGGTATTGTAGGTTGTGTATGGGCACTTGCTGGTATTGCAGCGTTCCCAGATGGTTACGCGGGCTTAAAAGCATTGCTTGACCAAGGTGGTCCAGGCTTAGTTGTTAACCATGTAGCTAACAGTTACTTAGGCGTATTTGGCGGTATAATGGCAATTATTGCAGTAGCCGTATTCCCAATTACTTCTGGTGATACAGCGTTCCGCTCACTACGTTTAACAGTTGTTGATGCGTTTAATATTCCACAAAGTTTACGTAATCGCTTATTAGTGGCGGTGCCTATACTTGCTATAGCGTACTTTATGACTAAGCTCGATTTCTCATTAATTTGGCGCTACTTTGCATTTTCAAACATGCTGCTTTCTACAAGCGTATTATGGCTTGCCACTAAGTACTTGTTTGACCGTGGTACATTCCATTGGATTGCCAGTGTTCCTGCTGTTATAGCAACTGCGGTAACGGTTTCTTATATTGGTACTGCCGCAATTGGTCTTAACTTATCAAGTGATTTAGGTAAACCTATTGGTGCTGTAGTAACAGTGATTGGCTTAATTGTTTTAGCAATTGTACACTCTAAGCATAAAGTTAAACCAACAGCGGTTTAATAATCACATAAGTTATTTCAAGCATTAAAAAAGCGAGCTATTGATTATCAATAGCTCGCTTTTTTTGTGTACTAAATTTAGGTATTACTGAGTTGCAAGTTCAAAGTAGCTATTATCGTCGAGCGTTTTGCTTATCATCATAGCGCCCTCAAGCAGGCTCACTGTTTGAATAGCTGCTTGAGCGGGGTTAGGCTCACCATTAGCTAAGTGTGCAGCGCTAAGCCATGTTAGGTTTTGATTAAAAAAGCGCTTTACTTCAAGGCGTACTTTATCTGGAAGGCTATCGCTTTCGGCTCCTAGCAAACCACATAAACACATTTTTTTATCGGTTACTAATGCACGTCTAAAAAGCTGTGTGTACACATCAATAGGATTTTTACCGTTTGCTTTAAGCTCGCTTGGCTCGCCTAACGCTGCTAAAAAAGAATCAGTATATTGATGAGCAAGCTCTGCACCTAAATCGGCCTTAGTCGGAAAGTGGTAGTGTACACTGGCGCTTTTAATGCCGACTTCGCAGGCTAGCTCTCTAAAACTAAAATTACTGTACCCGCCAAGGCGCACCTTATTTTCAGCGGCTTTCAATAAAGCTTCTTTTTTACTCATTTTTAATATTTCCTATCTGCAGTAATACCAGTTTTATTAAAAACATGATCATTGTATCGCATTAAATAACTTACTAACTGCGTTAAAAATTATTCATACAGAACAACTGCATGTCATAATTTTCGTCTTTTTCATTGCGCTATATTCTTAGCGCAATAATGGATCACTTATTTAATGCAATTGGTACAGCAAAATTATCGACCAGTAGGTAGTTATTTACAAGTGTTTTTACTTTTAAGCAACTCCATAATTTTATTGTGAATTAAGTTAAATCCTATAAATCAGAAAAATTTAAACGTTGACTTAAATTTAGTTTAATATTATAAATTACCTACCAGTAGGTAGGTTGCTGCTATTAATTCACTTTTAAACAATAAAGATAGAGATTGCTATGAAAATTTATGATGTAGAAAACTTTCCAAACCCACTTCGTGTTCGTATCGCTTTAGCTGAAAAAAATGCCACTTCAAATGTTGAGTTTGTACCTGTTGATTTATTAAATGGTGAACACAGAACAAAAGCCTTCTTAGCTAAAAATCCATTAGCAGGTGTGCCCGTATTAGAGCTAGATGACGGCACGTTTATATCAGAAAGTACCGCTATTACTGAGTATATTGATACCGCATTTGAAGGCCCATCTTTAATGGGTGAAACCGCAAAAGAGCGTGCAGTAATTAACATGATGCAAAAGCGTGCAGAATCTATGGTGCTTGACGCTGTGGCAACTTACTTTCATCATGCAACTGATGGCTTAGGTCCTGAGCTTGAAACATATCAAAATGTGGCTTGGGGTGAAAAACAAGGCGAAAAAGCGCGCCAAGGGTTTAGCTATTTTAATGATGTACTAGCGCAATCGGCGTTTGTTGGCGGCGAGCAGTTTAGTATTGCTGATATTACATTGTATGCTGGGCTGGTATTTGCTGGATTTGCACAAATAGTAATCCCAAATGAGCTTACCCATTTAGTTGCATGGCAAGAAAAAGTAGCAAAACGCCCAAGTGTTGCAGCTTAATTAGGTTATTAATTTAAAATTTAAGTGAAGTTACGCTTAGGAGCCAAATATGAAAATTGCTGCCGATTTTAGTAAACGAGTTGTGGTACATAGCGAATCGCTCCCGTGGGTTGCATCGCCAATGGCGGGCGTTGATAGGCGAGCGCTCGATAGAGTGGGCGACGAAGTTGCTCGCGCAACGACCATTGTTCGTTATGCACCTAGCAGTGAATTTTCGCCGCATGTACATACAGGCGGTGAAGAGTTTGTTGTGCTTGAAGGGGTATTTCAAGATGAGCATGGTGACTTTGCGGCAGGTTCTTATATCCGTAATCCACCGCAATCAAAGCACAAACCGGGATCTGAAAATGGCTGCGTTATATTTGTAAAGTTATGGCAGTTTCAACCAGATGATCGAACGCACGTGCGTTTGCAAACAAACTTGATGCAAAGTACGGTGCATCCTAGTTTCAAAAATATTGCCGTAACCCCTTTATATAAAGACGACTTTGAAGAGGTAAGCTTGCTGCACTTTAAGCCCAACGCCTGCATGGTTATAAACGCAAAAGGCGGAGCTGAGCTGCTAGTACTTGAAGGCTCATTTGATGAGCAAGCCGATACCCTTGTAAAAAACAGTTGGTTAAGAGTGCCTATCAATAGCTCCGTTAACGTTAAAGCGGGAAGTAATGGTGCAAAAGTATGGCTTAAAACGGGTCATTTAACTGATGTAGAAAACCAGATATCTCGCGTACAAAATGCGTAATTGAGTCGTTTATTTGAGACTATTTATTGATCTAGTTCAGGACTAATTAATTTTAGAAGGTGTACTTTTACCACTCAGCCTATTTAAGGAGAGCAGTAATGGTACACACAACACATGGTTTATCTATTGGTCTTGAACGTGCAGGAAGAGAGTTTTTTTTAAAACTCAAAGCCGTTGGTACGCTTACTCACGACGATTACAAGATAATTACCCCAATGATAAACTCAGCTCTTGGCGAAGTTAAGCACCCAGTTGTGAATGCATTAATAGACGGTAGTGAACTTGAAGGTTGGGAACTACGCGCAGCGTGGGATGACTTAAAGTTAGGTGTTAAACACTCTAAAGAATTTAAAAAAGTAGCTATTTACGGTAATAAAGAGTGGCAAGCTCGCATGGCCAAAATAGGTAACTGGTTTATATCGGGTGAGGTTCAATACTTTGAAAATGCTACCGCAGCCATAGATTGGCTAGACGAATAATAAATCCCTTCTTTCAAAAAATAGCGCTTACAAAGCGCTATTTCAACTCTTAAATAAAGGACTTATAGCGAACGTTTAATAGTTTTCGCTTATTGTTAAGTATCAATTTTATCAAAATACGTTACTAAGCTGTCAATAAATGAACGAAGTGCAAGCGACTGATGTTTCCTGGAGCGGTAAATACCGTATATGCTCAAAGTTTGTGGTTTAAGGTGTGGTAGTAAATGTATTAACTTTCCATTATTTATATATTTCTGCGCAGCAAACTTAGGTTGTAGAGTTATTCCTTGATTATTAAGAGCAGCTTTTAACAGTAAGCTCGAATCATTAGCACTGAAGTTACCAGCAATCGCTACAGATACGGGTTTTTCAGGGTGTGAAAAATGCCACATACTTTTTTCAAACCGTGAATAGTTTAAACAGTTATGGCGACTCAAATCATCCGTAGTTATAGGCTTAGGGTTTTTTTCTAAATATTCTGGGCTTGCACATAATACTGAATGGCATTTCCCAAGTGGGCGAGCAATTATATTAGGATCTAAGTCATTGGTAATTCTAATTGCTAAATCTATTCGCTCTTCTACCAAATTTGTAACGTGATTACTAATTTGTACATCAATACTGACTTCGGGGTGAGCGTGTAAGAATTGTTGCAACATATCTGGTAGTACATCATGT
This sequence comes from Pseudoalteromonas sp. LC2018020214, assembly GCF_016598755.1. Taxonomy (NCBI): domain Bacteria; kingdom Pseudomonadati; phylum Pseudomonadota; class Gammaproteobacteria; order Alteromonadales; family Pseudoalteromonadaceae; genus Pseudoalteromonas; species Pseudoalteromonas sp. LC2018020214. The sequence continues at coordinate 529,318 of NZ_CP066805.1, read as the reverse complement.
GCTAAAAAAGGCGAGCACGACAACCTAATTTGCCCGTTTAATTTGTTATTACTTTCTATCGGAGCACTAATATTTTGGGCGATGGCAATGAGCTCTCGGCTATGATTAAGTACTTTTTCACCCTCTGACGTGAGTGTTATTTTTCTTGTTGACCGATGGAGTAGTTGGGTATTTGCCCACTTTTCCATTTGATTCAAATACCGTGTAACCATAGATCTAGACATATCTAAAGCACGGGCAGCACCGGCTAGACTTTTCTGCTCTACAATTTTTATAAATACATCAGCTGCAATAATTCTATCCATTCACTTTGCCTATATGTTCGATTTATGCAACAGATAGTTGCATTCTGCCTAGTTTTTCATTCTTAAATTGCAACATACAATAGCCTCATCTTAACGAAATAACAAACAGGCTACTGAGAATGAAAAAAGTTAAACACGTATTAGCAGCAACAGCTTTATTAGCAAGCACATTAATGCAACCGGTATTAGCGCAAAGTGAATTAGCTGTTGATGTATATAACCCACAAGACAAAAGTATTTTTGCTGTTTCATCAAGCATTATAAGTGGTAATAACGAAGTGTTATTAGTGGATGCCCAATTTCAGCGTAATGATGCACAAGCATTGGTTGAAAAAATAAAAGCGAGCGGTAAAACATTAACAGCTGTTTATATTAGTCACAGTGACCCTGATTTTTACTTTGGTTTAGATGTAATTAAAGCTGCTTTTCCAAAAGCAAAGTTATTAGCGACTAAATCAACAGTAGAGAATATTAAAAGCTCAATGCAAGGAAAGTTAAATTATTGGGGGCCTATTTTAAAGAGCAATGCACCTAAAGAACTTATTTTGCCAGAAGTAATACTATCAAATACCCTAACTATAGATGGGAAAGAAATTATTATTAAAAATTTACAGCATGATCCAAAGCATACTTACCTTTGGATCCCTTCTATAAAAACAGTGCTGGGTGGGGTTGTAGTATTTGATCAAATGCATGTGTGGTTGGCCGATTCGAGCACTGCTGCAGAGCGTCAAACTTGGCAGTCAACATTAGATAACATCGAGAATTTAAAACCTCAGACTGTTATTCCAGGTCACTTTTTACAGGGCAGTAAACAAGACCTTTCGGGTGTGTCATTCATGAAAGGGTACTTAAATAAAGCGGATAGCGCTGCAAAAAGTTCAAAAAACTCAGCTGAATTTGTAGAGAGTATGACTCAAGCTTACCCTGATTTAGGTGCAAGAAGCATTTTAGAGTTGGGCTCAAAAGTGGTTATGGGTGAGATGCAATGGCACTAAGTGCCCTTGCGTTAAACAATTATTTAGATAGGAAGTATTAATGAAAAACGTAACGTTACATATAATTGTTGACCCTTTATGTGGTTGGACTTACGGCAGCGTGCCCTTGATCACCGCTGCTGAAAATATTGATGGTTTAATTGTAAAAGTACACAGTGGAGGCATGCTAACAGGTGATAATGTCAAACCTGTGACTCCTGCATGGCGTGAATTTGCACTTAAAAACGACAGTGTCATAGCGAAGAAAACCGGACAGGTATTTGGTAGTAACTATACTGATGGGCTTTTAAAAACCAACGATATTATACTCAACTCGGCTCCGGCTATTACCGCTATATTGGCAGCGCAAGAGCTTGGTATATCAGGTGGGGAAATGCTTAATAGTATTCAACATGCTTATTATGCTCAGGGTAAAAACATTATGCAGCTGCATGTACTGACTGATATTGCATTGGAGCTGGGTTTAAACAAGGCCTTATTTGAAACCCACTTTAATGCGCTAGAAGGCGATGCAACAGATCAACATATAGCACAAAGCCGCGGCTTATTGCACGATATTCATGGGCAAGGTTTTCCTAGTGCAGCATTTGAATTTGACACAGGTAAGTGGCAAAAAGCCGATATAGCCCATTATTATGGAAAAACTGAGCAGTGGGTTACCTACTTACAGCAATCAGTTGGGCTAGTATAGTGTGATGAAATTTCTAAATAATAAAGCTGTTTATATTACAGCTTTATTGAGCTTCCTTTTTATAGTGCAAGGGTGTGCAAAAATGAGCAACATAGACATAATTAAAAGTACGTATGAAGGCAAAACATCACAAGAAAATGGGCAAAATTTAGTTGCTCATGCAAGTGATACTATTACTTGGAAAGAGGCTGACGGTTTTGCTTATGCTGGTACATACCATGGTATGAATGACATTACTGAACATGTTTTTCAAAAGCTTGCAAGCGAGTGGTATAACTACACGTTTACGCCACAAAACTACTTATCCCAAGATGATACTGTTGTAGTGTATGGCACGTACTCTGGTACTTATATTAAAACGGGTAAAAAAATGCAAGCTAGGGTCGCGCATATTTGGCAGCTTAAAAATCAAAAAATAACGCACTTTGAACAAATAGTGGATAGTAAAATGGTGTTTGATGCTATGCAGTAACTACGCGTTACTGCATATATTTGAACTTAAAAAACATTAGGTCTATTAAAGTACATCAGCTAGCACAGGTAATGCCGGAAATGCCCCCTTAGCTAAACACGCTTTAGAGCCACATTTAAGAGCAAAGTGCAGGGCGCCTTTTACGCTCGCTTTATCATTTAGTTTCTCTGCTAGTGGTAAATCACTTCCTAAGTTATTTAAGTAGTATAAAACCCCCGCTATAAATGCATCACCTGCGCTTGTTGTATCTACGGCGTTTATTTTTGGTGCCGATTCGTTAAGTGTAAATGCGCTGTGGTAAACCGTGGCAGGCTCTGGTCCATCGGTTAAAAACACCAGTTTTACTCCGGTATTTAATAGCATTTGAATGTAATCATCGCTCGTTGTATCGCTATGCTGGGCTAAAAAATTAAGCTCCTCACGCGAGAGTTTTACTATGTCACAATAGGTGTAACAGGCTTTTACATTGCTTGCTATATCGTTTGTGTTTTCCCACAAGCTGTAGCGTAAATTTACATCAAAACTGACGAGCTTATTATTCGCTTTTGCAAGTTCTAGCGCTTTAACCGTTGTGTTGGCAATTGCTGATTCGGTTAATGTGTTTGAACAAAAGTGTAGTGTGCTTATTTCTTGCCAATTTATATGCGCTAAATGCGCCTGCGTTAATAGTACATCGGCTGTGTTATGGCGATAAAAGCCAAAACTACGCTCGCCGGTTTCATCAAGGCTTACTATAACCATGGCGGTTTGTGAGCCTGCAATGGTAAATAAATAATCTGTATTTACATTGTATTGCGCTAATGCATTACTTAATTGATTGGCAAAATGATCGTCCCCTTTGCCTCCACAAAATGCAGCCTCTGCGCCGAGTTTTGCGTAGCCAACAGCTACATTGGCAGGCGCGCCACCTGGTATAGGTAAATAGGCTGAGTTATTAGCATCTTGTGGCAGCATATCAATTAATAGCTCGCCTAAGCACAGGAGTTTAGTCATTTGGAATATCCTAAAAAGCCTAGCAAGGCTAGGCTAAAAAACGTGAAGGGTGTTATTTATTCATACTTTAAAAGGCGCTACAGTGACTACTCACCGCAGCGCAATACACACATTTAGTTAAAAGCGTATTTTAAAGTTACCGACGTTGTGCGGCCGTTAATAGTACGGGCACGAATAATGTTATTTTCAGGTACTGAACCTTCTTCTGCTTCTGTAATACCTACTGTATCAAATAGGTTATTCACATTAAGCGCAATATTAAGGTTTTCAGATAAGTCATAGCTTACAAAGCCATTTACCTGTGTGTAGCCGTCAAATTGCAAGTCGTTATTATCTTGAGCGTATGCATCGGTAGTACCAATGAAACTTACCCCTGCAGCGCCTTTTTCATAGTTGTAACGTGCCATTAATGAGTAAATTAAATCGGCTTGACGACGTGGCGTATTACCTACAACATCTGGGTTAAGCGCATCTTTTGCTATTTCTGCATCGGTCCAGGTTAAATTACCGCGAAAATCCCATGCATCAATAAAGTAAGTAGATTCTATTTCAATCCCTTTTGCTTCGTATTCACGGTCAAAAAACGTTTGTGATGTTGCTTCAAAATTTTGCTCTTCAGTTTCGGCAAAAAACGCAGTAGCAAACACTGATAATGAATCAAAGCGCTTTTTAACACCAAACTCAAACTGGTTTACTTCATCAACAGCGTCTTCTTTTGCAACAGAGCCGTCGGCGCGTACTTTACCAAATAAAAGACGGTCAGCATTTGCACGCCCACCTTTACTAATACGTGCAAACGTAGCAAGGCTTGGGTCAATTTGATAATTAGCACCAATTGAATAAGAAGAATAGTTCCAGTCGTAATTTACTGGGCTGGCGTTGGCAATATCAATACCTGCAACGTTTTGTTCCGGGATTGATATTTCACCGTCGCGGTTCATATCTACAGTTGATGTTACGGCACCTGCATAGTTACCGCGAGCTTCGCCACTGTCGTAACGGGCACTTGCATCAATGCTTACGTCGCCTAATTTAGTAGAGAATGCAACGTATGGTGCACGGGTGTCGTACTCTGTGTCGTAATCACGTTGGCAACAGTTTCCCCAGTAAGGTGTGCCATATGCATATAAACCATTTTCTGAAAATTCAGTACCGTCAGCTGCAGTAACATTTAATAATGCTGCATTGTCGCCTTTAAGCTCCATAAGGTATGAATTCCATAACCACGACATAGCAATGTTTTGAGTTGACGCGTAATAACCAAAGGTAATGCTGGTGTCATCATCAAACGATTTAGTTAGTTTAAAGTCGTTAACTAATGAATCGAAGTCGTTCATTGTTACGTCAAAGGTATGAATTCGCATAGCGAGGTCGTCGTTAAATGCAGCGCCCGTGTTTGCGTTACTGAGTGTTGCGCCTACACCACCAATGCTTTGTGCAATAGATGATGCGCTGCCAACCTCAGCAGGAATAAGCGAGTTAAAGTTGCCGCTTATTGATGATTTACGAAAACGGTTTTCGATACGCCAATCGTTATCTAAATCAAATACAGCTTCAAAACCAACAGAGTCAACCTTTGGATTCATACCATCGCGAATATCGCCGCTACTGATTTGGTTTTCACCATTTAAACGTACTGTTTTTGTAAATAACGCTGAGTGAGGTGTGTCTGATTGCGCATCAAAGCCAGCAATAGAGTCACCATTTGAGTACATTGGCATAGGAAGGTAGCCAACACTCTTATCGTCTAAGTGTTTGTAGTAAAGGCGAACGTAACCGTTGTCGAAATCTTTTGTAAGATTAGCTTTTATTTGGCCACCTTTATTAGACGTGTAACCTGTTTCGCGCGGGCCTTCGCCTTGTCGAACAAAGCCACCAACATGAAAACGCACGCTATCGGTTAAGTAAGTGCCGTATTCAAAGTCTGTACGAACGCTGTCATAATCTAAGCCAAGTGTTGTAGATACACTGCCAGATTCGTTTTCGCCATTTTTAGAGATAAAGTTAATAATGCCACCAGGTGCATTACTTGCTGCAGTAGATGCTGAGCCACCACGAATCGATTCGATAGTTTGCACTGTGTTATCTAATCGCATAAAAATATCTGAATTACCAAAAGCGATATCACCGTATTGCAGTACAGGTAAACCATCTTCTTGTAATTGTAAAAATTTTGCACCGCCCGAAGCAACTGGCAGGCCACGAACAGCAATATTTGCATTACCTTCGCCACCTGTCGATTCTGCACGAATACCAGGGATGATTCTAAAAGCCTCGGCTGTTGAGCGAGGAGTAGACACCTGAACTTGTTCAAGTGATACGCTACTAACTGATACGCTTGAAGCCATGATTGTTGTTCGACGTGGTACGCCGGTTACAACTATTGTTTCAAGACCTTTGTTTTGTGATGCTTCAGGTGTTGCTTGGTCTGTTTCTTGTGCGTTAACGCCTTGACTTACGGCAAGTGCTAAAGCGCTGATTAAATATAAAGGTGTATTGTGTGTTGTCATGTGAACGCCTCGTTGTGTTGAACCCAGTAGGATTTGTTATTTTTACTTAATCGATTAAGTAAAAATAACAAATATTTTACAATAAGCAAATCATTTTGTGTTTAATTTGCTCTTTTATTATTCATATGTTGATTTTAAAAGTGTTTTTTATTGTATTGAGATACAAGTTTATTAAGCTGTTGGGTTACTTTCTTGTAAAGCACTCATTGATGGGTCGCGTAAATAATTGAACAACATAGCTACAAATAAAATCACGGCAAACCCTGTTGCTAAGTAAAAGCCATAGCGCACATGGCCAAAGTAATCGCTGATCATACCCATAAATAAAGGAGCTAAAGCAGCTGATAATGCGGTAAAAAATAATATAACCCCGGCTACGGCTCCATGGCGCTCAGCAGGAAAACACGATATACCTTTAGAGTTTAAAGTTGGATAAACCATAGACATAAATAAACCTGAAAGAGGTAGTAACCCTACAGCCCAGTCAACGCCACCAATAAGTGTACCCACATAACAAAGCGCAATACCTAAGCTTAAATAAGCCATAACACCTTGCCAGCTATAACGATTTAGTAACCATACGGCAATAAAACGACCTGCAGCACGTAGTATAAAAAATATAGTAAGTGCATAAGTGGCAAGGAGCGGCCAAGAGCCTGTGTAGTCCTTTAATAGCGTCGGCATCCATACATAAATAGCCACTTCAGTCGCTACATAAAGTGCAATAGCTAAAGAAAAGCCAAGTGCATAAGGGTTTTTTACCATTTTCATGGTGGTGGCCAAAGAGGCTGGCTTTTCAGTTGTTTTAACTACGTCAGGGTAGTCTGCTCGCCATGCTAATAAAGCAAGAATTAAACACATTACGCCCGCAGTAATATACAGGTATGTCCAACTTACGTTTTGCACTAATAAAACACCAACTAGGGCAGGGCCTACAATAGCGCCAATGCCAAAAAAGCCCTCAACCTTGTTCATAGTTTTAGTATGGTCGTCGTTACTATGCGAAATATCGCCAAGCAATGCCAGTGCGCCGGTTTTAAATAAACCAATGGCCAGGCCTATGCAGCAAAGCAATACTAAAAAGAAGGTAAAACTGGTGCTAAATGCAAACAAAAAACAACTCGCAGAAAATATTAATAGACCTAGCATAATGGTTTTTTTACGGCCAAGGCTGTCAGCTAAAAATCCTAAAAATAATCCACTAAAGGCTATTAATGCCATGGGAGCGTAATGAAATGCACTAGCTTGAGTCATACTCAAACCGAAATCTTTTATAAGTTCGGGGATTATCATGCCGACTGCGTCAGAGGTCATGGCAAACATAAAAAACATCATGTATGTAAGCCAGCGTATTTGTTGCAGTGGGTCGCTGCTTACGTGTGTGTGTGATTTTGTCATGTGTTTATTCCTCGTTAAATTCTTTATTAACACTTCGTAAGTCAGTCAGTTGCTTACTGTAGTATTACGTGAGACACGAAATTTGTATGTAAAATTATTAAAAATTACTTGTAAATTCTTACTCGCTAGTTAAAGATATATCTTAATCGATTAAGTTTCAACATGGTAATCACACAATGATGAAGAATAAAGTTCAATTGATCACATATGCTGATCGAATCACTGGCCAAAATATAGGCGCGCTAACCACACTTTTAAACGGCCCTTTAAAAGGCGTATTTGGTGGTGTGCACTTATTGCCATTTTACAATCCTATTGATGGCAGCGATGCTGGCTTTGACCCTATTGATCATAGTGAAGTTGATTCTAGAATAGGCACTTGGGAAGACATACAAGTATTAGGTAAAGATCTCGACTTAATGGCAGACCTAATTGTTAACCATGTATCGGCACAGTCTTTTCAGTTTCAAGATGTACTAGCAAAGGGTAAGCAATCAGAATTTTGGGATTTGTTTTTAACCAAAGATGATGTATTTCCAAATGGTATGAGCGAAGCTGAGCAAAAAGCAATTTACCGCCCACGCCCAGGTAGCTGTTTTACGCCGATGCAGTGCGGCGACGGCCAAACGTATGACTTTTGGACGACTTTTACCGATAACCAAATTGATATAAACGTAAAAGTAGAAGCCGGTGTTGCGTATTTAAATAACGTACTTACTAAATTTTCGGCTAACAATGTAAATATTATTCGTTTAGATGCGGCGGGTTACGCCATTAAGCAAGCTGGCACTAACTGCTTTATGCTTGATGAAACGTTTGGCTACCTAGATAACTTATCTAAGCAAGCAAACGATTTAGGCATGGAAACCATTGCAGAAATTCATAGCCATTATCAAACTCAGGTAGAAGTGGCAAAACGCGTAAATATGGTTTACGACTTTGCGTTACCACCGCTTATTTTACACAGCTTATTTAACAACGATGTAGATGCACTGCTCAAATGGTTACAAATTTCGCCACGTAATTGCTTAACCGTACTTGATACACACGACGGTATTGGCATTATTGACGCAGGTCCAATGGGCGACAAACCAGGGCTATTAAATGCACAGCAGATTGATAACCTAGTAGAAACAATGCACGCCAATAGCAACAACCAAAGCCGCCAAGCTACTGGCGCTGCGGCGAGTAATGTCGACTTATATCAAGTTAACTGTACGTACTACAACGCATTAGGCGCTAAAGACTTTGATTACTTACTGTCGCGTGCAATTCAATTTTTTGCTCCAGGTGTACCACAAGTTTATTACGGCGGCCTATTTGCTTGCGAAAACGACATGGAATTACTAACAAATACAAATGTAGGCCGTGATATTAACCGCCCATATTTAGATGCAAATATAATCGACAAAGCCTTAAATAAGCCTGTAGTAAAAGGTTTAATTGAATTAATTAAAATTCGCAATTCACACCCTGCATTTGCAGGTGAATTTAGCGCCCAAGGTGAGGGCAGTATGTGTTGTTTATCGTGGCAACTAGATGAGCAAACTATTTCACTTACTGTTGATTTTAAATTACGCCATGCACTTATTACGCAAGTAAACGGTGATGAAGAAACAACGATTAACTTAAATTCATTTTTAGCTTAATACTATAAAAGTAATTTACAAACGCCATGTAAAGCAAAAGCCAAGCTTAAGTAGCTTGGCTTTTTAACACATAAAACTATTACAAGGTTTGTAAGCTAACTACTCGCACCAATCTCTAATTCGTAACTGACTTCCTGAGTTTTTTCTTCTTTAGAAATAAATAATTCGGCGGCTATAACGCCTTTTTCTTGGCTGTTTTGATGAATAGTGGTGAGGCGAGGTACAAATCGGGCTGCTTCATCAATACCATCAAAGCCCACAATACGCAGTTCTTCACCTATTTTTATGCCTTGTTTTATTGCTTCTCGCATTGTGGCAAGGGCAATTAAATCACTCATACAAATAATAACGTTAGGACGAGGGGAGGCACTTAAAACCTCTTTAGCAGCAATATTTGCAAAACGCTCGCTGCTTTCAGGAATGTTCCAAATACGATCGTCAGCCACCGTAATATTTGCCTCGCTTAAAGCGCGTTGATAACCACGTAAACGTTGATGCGAAATAGATTGTCCGGTTTCAAATTCGTGATGTTCATACACGCGGCATAATACGTTTTCATCAAGTAGCCTAAGCCCTAATATAGCCACTTTATCGTTTTGATTATGTAGTACGTGTTTAGCAATTTCGTAACTTGCTTGCTCGTTATTAATATTTACAGAGGCATTGCGAGCAATATCAAAATCAATTGTCACTACATGTTTAGACACTGTTTTTAACTGCTCAACTAACGCGTTATTACGAGGGCGGCCATAACAAATAAAGCCATCTACAAAGTCGACCACGTTGTTAAGGTTATCGCTATTACCTGAAAACAATAAAACATTAATGCCATTTTTTTCAAGCACCGAGGTAACACCGCGCATAAAGCTACTAGCCACAGGGTCCGACACCATGTATTCCACACTATCGGGCAGCACTAAAGCGACAATATTAAATGTGCCATTACGCAACGATTGCGCGGCCTTATTAGGCCCGTAATAGCCCAAAGTTTTACACGCTGCGAGAATATCGTCTCGGCGTTTAGCCGATAGCTGATCAGGGCGATTAAACGCATTAGATACTGTCGCGTTAGACACACCTAACTCTTTAGCAATACTTTTAAGGGTCCAGCGGGTTTGCTTACTCATACCAATTCTTTACTCAATACTCATGTTAATAAACTAACATATTCAGGGCGTTAGCAAAGTAAAAATTAAGAGTATTTACCTTAGGTGCTTTTATCGTACTTTTTACAACCCGTTTAATACCTGCTTAGAGCACAGGTGCTTTTTGAAAAGTATGTAAAGATGATTATATGAGCAAGTTTTTATAGTTTATTCGCTTTGTTCAAGAGGAAGTTCTGCTTATCTGGAATATTATTGCTCTTCTCCAATTTGGTGTGTTTTTACAATTAACATATCAATTTTATTTGATGGCTAAGATAAATGTATCGCAATATTTGGATATTTGTCGGTTTAGTAAAACGACAAATGTCGTAGATAAAATTGTCAGGTACGAATGTTAAGCTCAAGGGGTTGACGTTTTTTCTGTCACTTATGATAAGGATGTTTAAATGAAAAAATTTATTATTTTTGTGTTGATGATTGCTTTTAATTCGCAGGCAGTTGTTAAGCGCCATGATATTAAGCCTGAGCTGTACGAACTAAAAAATGCTCCAGAATACTATGTAGATATGCCCTTTGAAGGGACAGCTGTTTTAATAGATAAAAATTGGTTGTTAGCTCCCGCACATGTAATTTACACATTTTATTATGATTATCTTGGAAAACCTATAGAAGTAGGTGGTATCGAAAATAAAATCGATAAAATAATTTTTCACCCAGAATATGTCCAAGACCAAACTGACTGGGGGGATAGTGATCCTCAACCATTGATGGATTTTTTAAATAGCCATAGCGATATAGCATTAATTAAACTTACCGATTCAGTAGATCATATTAATCCAATTAAACGTTTTTCTGGAAAAACAGAATTAGGCCTCGAAGTTACTGTATACGGTAAGGGAGCGGTAGGTAATGGTTTAACTGGAGAATTAAGAGAGACAAAAAACGCCGGTTTTTTAGAAAAAGTTTACAACTGGTTTCGACAAAAATTTACAGACTTGGCACCGACTCAAGAATTTAGGCAGCTTAATTATTACAACAATGTTATCACTAAAGTTGATGAACGCTGGATTAGATTTAAATTTGACGCAGACGAAACTGCTCTACCTTTGGAGGGGACTATTGGCTCTGGGGATAGTGGAGGTCCTGCAGTCATATTTACCGAAGATAAGCCAATCTTAGTAGGTTTAGCCAGCTGGGTGGAAATAGACTCTGCGTTAAATCAATTCATTGCCGGAAAATATGATTCAGTCGCAGTTTTTGTCAGAGTGTCATCCTTTAATGAATGGATCGATAAAGTAATAATAGAAAATGGCCATTAAGGTACAGAGTTGCAATAACATTGCACCGGCAAGAAGATTAAAAGGAAAAATATAAATGGCTAATTTTACGTCGTTCCATATTATAACCGATCTTGTATTGCTCTGCGCTTTACTACTATCACTAATTATAAATGCTGCACAAGAACCCATTCTACCTACTACCCTGAGCAGTGCCGCCGCAATGTGCGAGTGCTTGTTTAGATGCACTTGATAAGTTTAAGCTTTTTGAAAATACAACGTTATTTGGTGCACCAAGTAGTGCTGATTCTATGTATATGGAGGTACGTTTAGCTGATTTACCTTCAGGCTTAGGCAAAGTGATTGTACCTAACAAAGTATACGTAAACAGAGCGCGAGGGGCAGGGGATTTTTACAAGCCAGATATTGCGTATAACGGCATTGATTGGACAACCAATGTTTTGCTTGAGCAAATAAAAACGCTATAAAAAAAGCCGCTTGTTGTAACAAGCGGCTTAACCTTCTAACTAGGAAATAGTTTAGAACGTGTAACGTGCACCAATTGAGTAACGCGGACCGTATTGATTAGCAAATAAGAATTGCTCTTCGTAACGTCCGTAACCTTCTTCGGTGGCATTATTTAAGTTTATGCCATCAAAAAATACCGTTACGTTTTCGTTTACATCGTAGTTAACGCTCATATCCCATTGGCCATACGCTTTAGCATATTGCGGTGGCGCATCGGCTGAGCCTTGTGCTTGGCCAACACCAATTAGGTATGAGTCGCGCCATGCGTAAGTAATTTTAACTGATAGGCCGTCTTTTTCGTAAAAGCCTTGGAAGTTAGCTGAGTCACTTAAGCCTGTAAGCGGTGCTTGTTGATCAAGGCTTTCGCTATCAAATTCAACGTCGCCATCTACAAACGTTGCGTTAACACCAACACCAAAACCGGTTTCACCAATTAAGTGCTGAACAGCTATTTCAAAACCATCTACCGATTTACTGTCGGTGTTTTGTGGTTGGCTAATATTCCATGTAATTAGCGGATCGTCGCTGTTTGGTTCAATAACGCCATTTGCATTGCCGTAACCGCTGGCAATCATTTGTGCAAAAATAGCGTCGGTTGTTGCTTGCTCACCACGTGATTCAATATCGCTTACGGCTTGTAAGTAACGAGGGCCGTTTAAAATATCGTGCAAGCCATCAATAGTAGTTTGCGTAATAGTGGTTTGAATAAAGTTATCAACGTCTTTTTTAAAGTAACCAACAGATGCGTAGCTGCCTTCTGCGTAGTAATACTCAAGTGATAAATCAAGGTTTGTTGATTCAAACGGTAATAAGTTTGTATTACCTTGGCTACCTGTGCGAGAACCTGGTTTTGGGCTGCCTGTTAAGCTGCGGCCACCGGCTAAATTACCTAGTGGTGCACGCGACATTGTTTTACCCCAAGATACGCGGGCTACTACGTCTTCAGTTAAATCAACACTTACGTCGATTGAAGGCAGTAAAACATCGTAATCACCTTGTTGCTCTAAGAAGTTATCATCGCCGCCAGCAGCGTATTGCATGATCCACTCAGAAGCGCTGATCCAATTAACTTGATCTTCAACGCGTTGACGTACAGTACTGGTTACATCTGTTTGCTCATAGCGTAGGCCTGCATTTACTTTTACGTAGTAGTTACTTACGTCAAATTCCCAGCTTGATTGAACATAAAAGCTATCAGTGATTTCTTCTACGTAGCTCTCGCTATCTATTCCGTCTGCGTATGCATTAGCAGCATATGCATCGCCACCTGTTACATCTGCTGTTAAGTAAGCAATTTGGCGTGCAACAGCTTCGTCAAAATCGTAGGTATAGTAGTAACCAGGTTGTAAGTTGCTGCCGCCCCCTTCAAATTGATCTAAAAGGCTCGATGTATCGTGGCGAGTAAACATGCTATCTGGGAATATTTCTGTATACGATGGGTTAAAGCCTGGACCACCTACTAAACCACTCCATGCGGTGTAACCACCGGTGTTTTGTTCTGTACGTGATGCGCCAAATTTTACTTTAACTAAACCAATGTCATAACTTTCGTTATACCATGTTGTATGTAGCTGTAATTGTTCAATGTTTGATTCACCTGGCGAGTGGGTAAACTGACTAAAGTTTGAATCAATTTCGCCAGGCGTTAATTCACTTGTGCCATTTAACCAATTAACTTGTGCACTGGGTACTTCGCCCGTGCGGTAATCATAAATTTTATTAGCTAGCTGATCAGAACCTAAAATTACTTGGCCGGCACTTCCCAGCCCATTGTCGGCGCCGTTATCAGTTTCGTTTTTAGAGTCGTGGTAATCAAGCTCTACGTGCCACGTGTCGCTAATTTCCCAATCTAGGTTTAAACCAAGTGAGCGTGCTTTTACTTCTGAAGTGCCTTTATTAGCTGTGAATGACGCATCGTTACCGCTAATATCAGCATAAACAGCTGTACCATTTTCATCTAGCTCGTAGCCATTAATATTGCTACCAAAGTCGTTCCAAATACCCCAACCAATGCTTTGAGAGCCAGTTACAGCTTTACTTGCAGTGTAATCAAGTGTTGCTACAAAGCCATCTACCGGTGCGTATTGAAAAGTAACTTGTCCGTTTGTACGTTCACGTTCTACATCTTCAATAGAGTAATTCATGTCTTTAGGGAAGTAGTAGTTACCTGCAGGGTCTGTGCGGTTATCAACGACGTTGCTGCTATCTAATTCAGGTAAGTCTACGTTTGCCTGCCAGCCTTGAATATTGGCACTTTGTTTTTGAAAGTCACGCTCTTGGTGCGAAAATGAAAAACCAAAACCAAAAGTGTCATCTACAAAAGTATTGCTGTAAACAGTAGAAAACTCTGGTGTTACGTCATCGCCAGCTTCGTTTGACGAGTCGTGGTTTGCTTTAACGGTAGCTGAAAAGTTTTGACCCGGCTTTTGAAAAGGGCGCGCAGTAGAAATATTAACTGTTGCACCTAAACCGCCGCTAGGCACGTCTGCACGTGCTGTTTTAAATACTTCAAGGGCACTTACGCCCTCTGAGGCAACGTTTTCAAGATTATACGAACGTGTATAACCTGTGCCCGGCATTTGGCGGCCATTTAAGGTTATTAAATTAAACTCAGGGCCAAAACCACGTACTGTAATTTGGCTACCTTCACCGTTTGCGCGGCTCACCGATACGCCGGTAATACGTTGTAATGATTCTGCTAAGTTGGTATCTGGGAATTTACCCATTTCTTCAGATGAAATGGCATCTACAATACCAGAAGAGTCGCGTTTCATATCCATAGAACGAATAAGTGAACCACGAATACCTTTTACTTCAATAACTTCTACATCAGATGAAACGCTGGTTTGTGCTTCTGCCGCAATAGCTGTGTTTAATGTGCTCGCAGCAATGATGAGAGACACAGAAGCCGCAAGTTGGCTCTTTTTAAAATTGAATGTGTTCATAATAGCTCTGCTTTATAAAATGTTGTTGTGTAGCAATAGGCGCTAAGCGCCTATTGGTGTGTGTTTTATGGATTTGCAATAATCACGTTGTCTATACGGTAAAGCGCGCCATCGCCCATGTCCCAGCTAGGAAAAACCATAATTACGTTTAATGCGCTAATGTCTAAGCCTGCATCAAATAATTGCTGAAGAGGGAAGGTGTATGTTTGCCATTCGCCCGTTACAGGTACTTGGCCTTCAACACTGCTAGATAAAGCAAGCTCTACGGCACTCGATGTACCAATTGATTCAATTTTAAATAGCCATTGTGCGTCAATATCTGAAGGCGCTGATACAACTTTCATATCAAATTGAACTACACCATTTTCAAGTATTGCAGAGGCATCAAACGATACGTCTTCATCAGCAATAAAGCCCATTACTGTAGCAGTAGAACCAATGCTAAATTGCGCTACTGCGCCATGCGCGTCATCATCGGTTTCTGTTGTTGGTGTAGAGCCACCACAACAATCCCAAATACTCCACTGCTCGGCCGCTGCATCTTTAAATAAAGTAAGCTCACCCGTTGCAGCTGGCGCTGCATTTGGATTATAAATTTTAACGTTATCTACACGGTAAACAGAGCCTTCACCTGCACCCCACGCTGGGAAAATCATTAATACATCTATAGTACTTACATCTAAGCCAGCAGCTGCAAGATCAGACAATTTAAATGTATATGTTTGCCACTCGCCTGTAACTGGCGCTACGCCTTCAACACTTGCCGTTAATTCAAGCTCTACTGCAGAGTCTCCGCCATTTGACTCAACTTTAAACAACCACGGTGTAGCTGGATCGCTAGGAGTAGAGGTTACTTTTAAATCAAATTGAATAACGCCTTCATCTAAAATGCTGCTAGCGTCAAACGATTCGCCTGCGCCACCTGACGATGTGCGGCTATTAAAGCCCATCACAGTAGGCTCTGCACCAATGCTAAACTCTGCAGTTAGACCATGTTCTTCATCATCCATAGCTTCAACAGGGGTTGAGCCACCACAACAATCCCACATTGGCCATGCTAGATTTTGCTCATCAGTAAAAATAGTAAGTTCAGGTGATACGCCTAAGTTATCTTGAGTAATCTCAACATCGTCAATTAAATAAACAGCGCCTTCACCTGCGCCCCATGTTGGAAACACCATGATCACATCAATTGCACTGATATCTAAATCTGCAGCATCTAAATCTTTTAGTAAAAATGTATAAGTTTGCCATTGGCCAACAACAGGGCTTACGCCTTCAACACTGTCTGTAATCGGCATTTCTACTGCGCTAGAACCTTCATTACTTTCAAGTTTTACAAGCCAAGCTGCATCAGCTGTGCTTGGTGCATTTGTTACTTTCATTTTAAAGCGAACGTAACCTTCATCCAGCATTGGAGATGCATCAAACGGGCTGGCTTTTCCTGCTTCGTCAGTAATAAAAATTTCACGGCTAATAAAGCCCATTACAGTGGGTTCTGCACCTACTACAAATTCAACTACATCACCTTGGGTTTCATCTGCAACAATAGCGGGAGTAGAACCACCACAACAATCCCATGCAGGCCAATTTGGATTAAATGATTCACCAAAAATAGTCAGTGGTGTTGCAATGCCTGTCGAAGGTGGGCTAGGAATTGGTGCATCGCCTTCAAGCAAAGCATCGTCTAAGCTATTGTAACCTGGGCGAATAGTTTCACAGCCTTTACCTGTTTCAGGGTTTGATGCACATTGATAAACACGTACGTAATCAATAGCAAAGGTTTGGCCGTTTTCAAATGCGCCAGCGTCTACACCTAAATCATTTACGTTTTCAGGCCAGTCACCGCCTACTGCTAGGTTTAGCAATAAGTGAAAGTCTTTATCAAATGGTGCGCTATCCCAATGCGTTGTAAGTTCGCCAGAACCTTGTTCAAAGTATTCTGCAAACCAACCACGATGTTTTAGGCCTACAGCCTCACCACTTGCATTAGTACGAACTTCTGATTGACGCTGAGTTGCATAAAGGTAACCGTCTACGTACCAGCGAATTTCACCTTCTTGCCATTCAACAGCATACGTGTGGAAATCATCTGCCGGGTTAGTATCTTCAGGGAATTTGTATTCTTGCCCTGTGTAGCTGTTATCTGGCCACGCACGTCCGTAATGAAGTGTGCCGTGGATACTAGACTCTATACCGCCATCTTCATCTGGTGTTTTAAGGTTTACTGATTCTAAAACATCTATTTCGCCAGAACGAGGCCAAGTGCCGTAAACTTCATCAGTTGGCAGCATCCAAAATGCTGGCCAGCTACCTTGTCCTGATGGAAGTTTGGCGCGCACTTCAAAGCGACCATATGTAAAGTCGGCGTTGTAACGCGTATTTAAGCGCGCTGAAGTGTAAGGTTTTTCTGCACCCTCTTCAGCGGGTAGGGCAACAATGTTTAACACACCGTCTGCAATAAATGCATTTTGCTCACTGTCGGTGTAACACTGTTTCTCGTTGTTACCACCGCCATCGCAGTTTAATTCATAGTTCCATTTGTTTGTATCAATGGCTGAGCCTTCAAACTCGTCGCTCCAAACCATTTGCCAATCTGATACTGGCTCAGAGGCATCTACATTTTCAAAATTTGATTTAGTGGCAGAGTCACCACCACAGCCAGCTAACGTAACTAAAGAGATAGCGGCAAGTAAACGTGTAATGTGCGTTGTTTCAATGTTCATAACTGAACCCCGGTTTCAACAGATTATTGTCAGATTAATTGTTTTTTGAGCTTTGTTTTTCATGCTGTAAGCGCTTACATTTTAGATTGTGTTTTGTAAGCGCTTACAAATGATATTGTGGAGTACGCAAATGGTCAACATATTTGTTTATTTTATTTACAATTAGTTTACGGTAAGAGGCGTTTTAGTGTTACTTAATTCATAATAGGCTCTTTAATAAGAGCCTATTAAATATAGGACTAATCCGAGAATGTACGCGGTTTACTTATTTTTAAATGGCATGATCAATAAACCCCAAAGCGAGGCATTTTGCTTTTGGCTTGGGTATTCTTTTAAGCCAATATTTATATCTGCGTCGGCTTTTTTTGCTTTATCTTTGTAGCTACCAAATAATTTATCCCACCAAATTACACTAAAACCATAGTTTGAGTTGGTTTCACTAACCACTTGGCTATGGTGAATTCGATGCAATATTTGCGTCATTAATATTAAACGCAGTGGTTTTTCAATGGCATTAGGTAGGCGTATATTTGCATGATTAAATAATGCTAGACCATTAAGTGCTATTTCAAAAATAAGTACCGCAATGGCAGGTATGCCAAGAGCTGTTACTGCAATGAGTTTTATAAGTATGCTCAGTACAATTTCGATAGGGTGAAAGCGCAAGCCCGTACTTGTATCAACATGCGCATCGGCGTGGTGAACGCGGTGCAAGCGCCATAAAATAGGCACTTGATGAAATAATCTATGCTGCCAATAAATTAATATATCGAGTAAAAGTATGCTCAATATAATAATTAAACTGCTTGGTAGGGCTATTTGATTAAATAAGCCAATACCGTGCTCTTGATTGTAAAGTGCAACAGCAGTTAACCCAATAGGGACCACTAAGCGCGCAATAACTGATGAAGCAAACACTAATCCAAAATTAGCAAACCAACGTGTACTGCTTTTAATAGGTGCTTGGCGAGCAGGCTTTTGCCATTCAAGCAGCATCATTATAATTAAAATGCTAAAAAAGAAACCTAAACGCCACCATACTTCATTAGTCATCTATTACCTCAGAATTTGCACTGCTAGGCACGTTTTCAGCTGCTTTGTTAGCATCGGCTTCTTGTTGCTTAAGCGTGTGATAACCGCCATGTATACGGGTAAAAATAGTTATGCCACACGCAATAGCAAAAATACTCGCCATAACCGCAAAGTGCTGCGGCCAAATACAAAATGCAATAAATAGCGCTATTGTTTCAGTGCCTTCGGTTAAGCCGTTTAAGTAGTAAAAACTTTTGTATTTAAATTGCGGTTTTTCGAGTTTAAATTTTTCTGCGGCAATCGCAAAAGCTAAAAAGCTTGAGCCCGTGCCAATAAAAGTGGCAAGTAATAACGATCCCGCTATCGCGTTTTGCTCAGGGTTTGCCAAAATAAAGCCAAGCGGAATAGCCGCGTAAAATAAAAAGTCGAGTGTGATATCTAAAAAGCCACCCGCGCTTGAACTTTGGTTTGCATAGCGTGCTAATGCGCCATCAAGTCCATCTAAAATTCGATTTAAAGCAATGGCCACTAATGCGCCGTACCACATTTCAAACGCCAGTAATGGCACGGCTAATAAGCCAACTAAAAAGCCTACCACGGTGAGCTGATCGGCGGTTATGCCGCGTTTATGCATAAGCATAACCACAGGTGTTAAAAGTGGCTTAATTACAGGGGTGATAAATTTGTCTAGCATGTTTTTTGCCTTGTGCGTATTAAATCCACGGATTAAAGTGCGCTATTTAAAGTAATGAGTTGGCCATTTGCAGCGTCGGCGTCGCTATGGTCATGAGTTACCATAATTGCAGGTAGCTTATGATCGCGTATTTGGCTAAACACTAGTTCGCGTGTATCAACACGCAGTTGGGTGTCGAGTTTGCTAAAGGGTTCGTCGAGTAAAATGGCTTTAGGTTCGCTCAGCAGCATACGTAATAATGCAACACGGGCCTGCTGCCCGCCCGATAAGTTATCGGGGTGGCGATTGCCCATATCTTTAAGACCTACTTGCTCAAGTGCGTGTTCTATTTTTTCAAGGCGTTGTTTTTTATTACCTTTAGGCATTGCAAATGCAATGTTACCAGCAACAGTTAAATGCGAAAACAATAAAGCGTCTTGATAAAGCACTCCAATATGGCGCAAGTGTGGAGGGGTGTTATTGATATTTTGACCATTAAGCCACACCTCTCCATTGGCCTTAAAGCTACTTGGTAAAGTACCCGTAAGCCAATTTAATAAGCTTGATTTACCACTGCCTGATGGGCCCATAATAGTCAGAATTTCACCGCCATTAACTTGCTCGTTTAAGCTAAGTAACAGCTCATTTTGGCGATAAAGCTGACAATTTTTAATCTGTAACGATGACTGCATTAAAAAACCTTAACCCTGATAGTGTTAAACATGGGTGCCTTAAATATGTGTGCGTTTAAACACGTGCACTTTTGAAAAAATATTTAGGTAAACCCCATGCCAGTATAAATCCAATAAGCGGCAATGCCATTTGCATAATAGCGTACACGGCACTGGTGCGTCTGCTTGCGCCATTGGCAAGCGTAACGGCTTCGGTTGTTATTGTGGCTATGCGCCCGCCGCCAGCTAAAAGCGTGGGGAGGTATTGTCCAAAACTAATAGCTAAGCCCAGTGCGGCTGCAATTAAAATAGGGGCAAACAACTGAGGTAGTTTTACTTTAAAAAACACCTTGCATGGCGCTGCGCCTAGGCTTGCTGCAACATGAGCAAAACGAGGATCTAAGCGCCTATAACTGCTCGCAAGTGACAAAAACACATAAGGCAACACAAACAGTAAATGCGTAAGTACCACATTAAAAAATGCGGCTTGGTTATTTACCAATTGTTGTATCCATACTAGCCCAAACAAAAAGGCAATACTGGGTACTAATAACGGTAAGTAAATAATTAAACTGGTAAAACGAGAAATCGGTTTGTCACTCAATTGCTCTGATTCTAAACACAGTAAAGTAAGAATAATGGCAAATAATGTGGTTACTAAACCGATCGCTAGGGTATTAAAAAGCGGGCTGCTCATTTGCATTAGCGCACTTTTAAAATGCAGTAGTGTAAATTGCTCAGGCATTGCATCTGGAAAGCGCCAAAAGCCTGCAACCGACCACATAACTAAACCAATAAGCGACAACAGTATAAAGCTAATTACTAATGTGGTGAGTACGACCGTTATTTTTTGCCAATAAAATCCGCCGTATTCGCGCACCCCATTAGTGAGGGAGTCGCTAAATAGCACTTTTACGGCCTTTTCTGCGCCAAGCCAAAGGGCTAATAACCCACCTGTAACAGCCAGCTGTAATAAAGCACCTGCAGAGGCTTTAATGCGCAGGTTTAAATCAACATCGTTAAACCAATGCATTATTGCAACGGCTAACGTGGGTGGTGTATTTGGGCCTAAAATGAGTGGCATTTCTACACTGGCACTTGCATAGGCAAGCACCGCTAAAAGGGGCAAACGCAGCAGCGGATAAAGGCTTGGCAGTATTACTTTAAAAAAGGCGGTCATTGGGCAATAACCCAAGTTAAGCGCAACCTTATGTTGTTGGCGTAATTTTTTGCCAAGCTCAGGTTGAGCAAGTACGCCCAGTGCCATTAATAATAAAAAGGGAAGCTCTTTTAGTGTTAAGCCTAAAATAATACTAATACCAAACGAATCATGCGGAAACATGCCGTTTGGCGCAAGTTCCCAGCCGCTTAACCAAGGCGACGCTAAGCGTGAAATCATACCTGAAGGGGCAATTAAAAACCCTACTGCAATAGCCGCGGCGGCATGAGGTATCACTAATATAGGGCTCAATAAACGCTGAATTCGGTTAAGCCACGGGCTATTAAAAAACGCAGCTAAAATCATTAAGGTAATAATAAATGCAAGCAGAGTACTTATTAAGCCCGTTGCAACGCTTAAGGTAACCATTTGAGTAAGGCCAGGTGTTTGCCAAAGGGCATTAAAACCTTGCAAGCTAAACGTTGTTTGCTCAAGTACGGGCGCATAACCAAAGGCAGGCAGCAATACGCTAATTAAGCCACCAAGTACGGGTAGTATAAGTAAAGCGAGTAAAAATCGCGGGCTAAATTTTACAATGCGCGTAAACATATCGGTGCTGCACTGCGTTGTTGCTTTGGTATTAATCGGTACACTTTTTGAAATAACGCTCATTGGCTTACTCCATAACGGGTTTGCCAACCTTGCATAATGGCGTTTACCCAGCTTGGATGAGGTTCGCTCAATGTGCGTTTAATACTGTTTAAAGGCAGCGCACTTGGATGTGGTTTAGCTGTTTTAAATAAGGCTTGCTGATCAGGCGTTAACGTTGATTGAATAAGTACGCTTTTATCGCCCCATATATGCGCTTTTTGTTTTTGAGCTTGCGCCTCAGGGCTGAGTAAAAAATTAGCCACTAATTGCGCACTTTGCTGGTGGCTTGCATTGTAAGGGATTGCCACAAAATGGGTATTACTTAAACTGCCATCACTCATTGCGTAACTGCGAATGCTGTTTGGTAAATCATAGCGTTTTACAGCTGCGGGTACTTCAGGTGCAGAAAAAGTAAAGGCTAAACTCAACTCTGTATCGTCCACAAGGCGGCGCATTTGAGCACCACTTTGCATAAAATGAGTGCCAGCACGCCAAAGAGTTGGGTGTAGTTTATCTAAAAAGTCCCACAGTGGATTTAACACTTGCGCCGTATTTTTAGTTGTCGCTGGTTGGTTTAGCTGTGCTTTAATGTTTTCGCTGCTGTGCTTATGCAGCACAACTAAGGCGTATTTTAAAAAGCTTATACCTAAAAAGTCAGGCGGCTTTGGGTAACTAAAGCGACCAGGGTTTTGTGCGCTCCAGTTTAATAATTCGTTTAATGTCGTCGGCAATTTATTGTTTGCCTTACCATTTATTGCAATGCTGTCGTAATAAAACGTAAGTGACGCTTGCCCCCATGGCGCCTCCATCCCATTGGTAGGTAAACCAAAATCAAATGTTACAGCAGGGTTATTAGCCGGATCGGTTAATGCAAAGTAGGGGAGTTTATTTGCCCATTGCTTTAAAAGCAGAGAGTGCTCACTCATGGTGGCAAAGTTAGCCCCGTTGATCCACATTAAATCTACGCTGCCTTGGTTGTTATTGTTTGCTGATTTTTCGGCAAGTACACGGCTTACTGCTTCGCTGGTGTCACTTAATTTTACATGTACCAGGTTAATGTTGTACTTAGTTTTAACTTGCTGCGCTGCCCATTGAATATAAGCATTTATTTGCGCGTCGCCGCCCCATGCATAAAAGTATACATCTTGATTGCGACCAAGTGTTTGAACTTGTTGCCAGCGAGATTGCTGTTGTGTGTTTATTACTAAATTACTTTTACTATTTGAGTTAATAACGGTATTAGCAAACGCAGTGCTCGAAAAAGCAGCTAAATTTGCGATTGCACAAACGCAAAACGCGACACAGCAAAAGCTGTATCGCGCCAGTGTTTGCCAAAACTTAATGGCGAACATTTAAATCCCAGTTATAGTCTAAAAATTTAACTTTCATGTCATCATTTTTAAGTGCTTTTTGCTGAGCGGGTATCAGTTTAAGTGCATCGCTATATTGCAGGAAAAATTGCTGTAGCGTGTTTGCACCTCTAAAACCTTTTTCAAAGTCATCGCCGTACCATTTAAATATTGAAGACACGCTTAGCGTATTTTCTTGAGCCATATTGCGTGTCATATCTGATAAAAAGCGCACTGTTTGCTCTTGCAGTTGGCTCTCTAAATCAGTGGCTGTATAGGCTTCTTCTCGAAGCGCTGGGCAACCAATACTCGCGCAATTTACTGCAAAGTGAATGCGTGGGTCGTTGTATTTACCGCTGCCACGTATTAAACCATGCTCTATATCATCAAGGCTGCGAGTTTTGCCAAGTAATGACACAAACTCTTTACTCCATGGTGAGCTAAAAAAGCTCCCTAAGTCTTTAATTGACTTAATATCAGGGTACTTAGTCAATATAAGTTCAACAGTCCACGCATTATAAGCATTGATTAAAAAAGCGAGTTGCTTAGGCTTTTCCCACGCGTCAAATTCGCTTTGCGTTACAGCCGTTAACGATTCTAAATACGTTTTTAGCTGTGCATGCTCACGTTTTATAGCAGCGTAATCAACCTCAGTACTGTGATTATGATTAATAGCGACAACATGCTTATTTAATAATGCATTCCAGCTATCGTGCATGTTTTGGGCTTGGGCCGAAAATGACGTTGCAAATGATGTTACAACTAAAGCCGAACCAAGTAGCAATGCTTTTAGAGGTGTTTTAAACATAATTAACCTCGACGCCAAGTGTGGTATTTTTCAAGCAAGTTAAGCACTTTTTCAGGTGCATGAGCGCGTTTCCACTCACCTGCTGCGTATTTGTTACCTTCAGCCCAAGTAGGGTAGCTGTGTATAGTACCGAGTATTTTGTTAAGACCTAAGCCGTGTTTCATTGCCAGTACAAACTCAGCAATTAAATCGCCAGCGTGTTCAGATACTACAGTAACACCCAATATTTTGTCTTTGCCTTTGGGTGTAATCACTTTAATAAAGCCTTTTGTAGCGCTGTCGGTAATTGCACGGTCTAGCTCTTCAAATTCAAAGCGAGTAATTTCGTAATCTATGCCTTTGTCTTTTGCGTCTTGCTCGTTTAAGCCAACACGTGCTACTTCTGGGTCAATAAACGTAGTCCACGGAATAACACGGTAATCTACTTTAAACTTTTTAAGGTGACCAAATAAGCCATTTACCGCTGCGTACCAACCCTGATGGGCTGCCACATGTGTAAACTGGTATGGACCTACAATATCGCCTGCTGCAAAAATATTAGGGTAGAGTGTTTCTAGGTATTCGTTAGTTACTACCGTGCGGTTTGTTTCAATGCCTAGCTCTTCAAGACCGTAACCTTTAAGGCGTGCACTTCTACCAACGGCACATAATAGCTCGTCGTATTCAATATCTATTTCTTTGTCGTTATGTTTAACAACAATATATTTTTTACCATCGCGAGCTTCACAGCGAAGTGCTTGGTGCGATGTTAAAATATTAACGCCACTTTCGGTTAACGCTTCGTGAGCAAAAGTAGACACTTCAAGATCTTCTTTGATCATGATGCGCTCCGCCATTTCAATTTGCGTAACGCTTGAACCTAAACGTGCAAAGCTTTGTGCTAATTCGCTACCAATTGGACCACCACCAAGTACTACAAGTTTTTTAGGTGCCTCATCTAGCTCTGCAAATTTATTCCACAACGTATCGCTTGTTACATAGCCTGTTTCTTCAATACCAGGTAGTGGCGGTACAAATGGGCGTGCGCCAGTGGCAATAACAATAGTGCGTGCCGTGAGTGTTTGCGTGCCACCGTCGTTAAGTTTAATTTCTACAGTCCACGGGTCGATTAATTTACCGTAGCCTTTTACAACATCTACGCCTAAGTCTGTGTAGCGCTCAACACTGTCGTGTGGTGCTACATCTGCAATTACTTTGTGTACACGTGCCATTACTTTTTTGAACGAAAACTGCGGTGTCGCATTTTCTAGGCCGTAGTTTTCACCATGGCGAATTTGTTCTGCAATTTTAGCGCTTTTAATGACTGCTTTACTTGGAACACAACCATAGTTTAAACAGTCTCCGCCCATTTCGCCCGCTTCAATAAGGGTTACTTTTGCTTTAACAGCAGCGGCTATATAACTTGTTACCAAACCACCTGCGCCTGCGCCAATAACAATCATGTTACGGTCGAATTTTTTAGGCTTAGTGTAGTTTTTGTATACGCGACGTTTTTTAAACACGTTTAAGATTCCTTTTGCAATGAATGGGAATATACCCAATAAAGCGAATGATAAGATTAAGTTGAATGATAAAATTCCAGATAAGCTCTCTATTTGCGCCAGTTGTGTACCTGCGTTAACAAATACAAATGTACCGGCGAGCATACCTGCTTGGCTTACCCAGTAGTAAGTCCATGACTTTATTGAAGTAACACCCATTAGTAAGTTAATTAAAAAGAACGGAAACACCGGCACTAAACGAAGGGTAAATAAGTAAAATCCACCTTCTTTTTCAACGCCTGCATCAATGGCGGCTAAGCGCTCAGGAAAACGTTGCTTAATAGTGTCACGTAGTAAGTAACGCGATACTAAAAAGGCAAGTGTTGCGCCAATAGTTGAGGCAAAAGATGCAACCAATAAGCCTTCAACTAAGCCAAACAATGCACCTGCGGCAAGTGTTAAAATAGCGGCGCCTGGTAAAGAGAGAGCAGTTACTACTACGTATAGTAAAAAGAACCCACCAATAACTAGTAATGGTGACTGCTCTTTGTATTGGTTAAACTGATCCATCGATCCTTTTAAGCCATCAAGCGTAAGTAGTTGGTGTAAGTCAAAATGAAAGAACAGACCGACGGCGGCCGCTGCAATCAATAATAGAAATATTTTTTTAATCATGTTCTCTCTCTTTCAAACTTGTCTTTAAAAATTATGGGTAAGCGTAAGCTTGGCGTTAATTGGCAACTCAGGAAAAGCTAAAGTTGCACCAAAGTAACCGCCTTCAAATACTGGGCGCCAGTTTTTTTGATTCGTCACGTTGTTTACATCTAATCGTAACTTGGTACTAGGCGTAAAAGCATAGCTAGTATTTACGTTTAGTGTGTATTGATCACGAATTTTTACTGTCGCCAAAAAGTCTAATGGGTAACTCTTTGTATATAGACCTGAAAAACCCGTTTGCCATTTCGAATTAATTGAATAATTTCCGTTAAAGCTAAAAGATTGCTCAGGGATGCCCTGTACACGGGTGTTTGAAGGTGCAAAAGCGGTAAAGCTAGGTGCGCCAACACTGGTACCTGCAATAATATCTGGACGTGAGTTGTCAAATGCATCAGCGACTTGAGCTGAATCTTGGCTACTTGCAGAATTATCGTAGCGAGCGTCAATATAGCTGTAGCCAGCACTTAGCCAATAAGGGTAAGCATCATAAAATACTTGGCTTTCAAAGCCGGTAGTACGAATGCCGGTATTACTACCATCGCGATTACGCAAACTACGACGTTGGCTGAATACTGCTCCATCGGCGTACCAATCGCTGTCGGTTGGTGCGTATTTCAAACCAAATTCAACTAAGGTATTTTCGGTTGAAAAGTTTTGTGCGCTAATCGTGTTGTCGCCACCAAGAGACGTGCCGCCAGCCATACTATTTGATGTGGCTTCGTTGTAACTTGCTGCACCATAAGTGGTGTAATCACCATTTAATCGGTAGTTAAAGCTTACTTGCCCCGAATGTAGCTTATCGTTAATGCTATCGCGAGCTGCAATTTCACCCTCTGGTGCTATTGGGTCGTGCGCGTCTACGTCATAAAAATCTATGCGGTAACCAACACTTGTATGAAACTTATCTGTCCAATCAGAATCTTGCTGAATAGCAAAACCCGTTTGCCATGAGCGCGAATCGGTAGTGTCTGATAAGTTAAAGTCGCCGCTGCCATCGTTATTAATATCGTATTGACCACCAGGGGATACAAATACACCTGGGCTAATTTCAATTAAACGCGCTTGTTGTGCATCAGTTAAAGGAATGCGGCGATTTGAAATTGGGCCTGTTAAATCAATAGGTAAGTCGGCTTCTGTTGTAAATTGGCTGTAGCCTAGCACGCGGTTGTAACGCACATCAAAAGCAAAAATTGTTTGCTGTTCGTTGCTCCATTGGTAAGTCAGTTCGGTACGGTTTTGCGCGGTATCGGCACCATCTATAATTTCAACAAAGCTATTTTGTGCAATTTCTTCGCGTTGTAAGTGCTGAAAATACGTAATGTTTTTTATTGATGCATTGTTTGAAAGTTCACGCTTATAAATACTGTGTAGTAAATAAGTAGTGGCTTCGTTTTGATTGTCAGGGTCGGTAAGTACTGTACTACGGTCTATTTTTACTTGCCCAGTAGGTGAGATTATTGAACCTGCTGCCGGTACTGTACTGCCATTGGCTTGCACGCCTTGGCCGGTAATATAAAGGCCATCATCAATTAAGGCTTGAGTAGGGCGGTTAATACCTGCGTTATCGGTAAATTCAACTTGGTATAACTCAAAGTTAATATCCCAGCTGCTCTTGTCATCAGGTAACACCCTAAGTGCTGCAAATAGGCTGTCGCTTTTCGTGCCCGAAAAGTCGTAGTAACTGCCGTTATCAATGTGTTCAGCGCTTACTCTAAAACCTACTTTGTCTTTTACTATAGGTGCACTGTAATCAACTAAAACACTGTACTGATCCCATCGTCCTGCAGATACCGTTGCTTTGCCTTTACTGTCGTCAGTTGATGCTTTTTTAGAATGTAAGTTTACAAAACCACCGTTGCGTTGGCTTGAACCAAATAATACCGGTGGCGCGCCTTTTACTACATCTATTTGTTCTACAGAGTTGAACGATAACGGCACACCAAAGCCATTATTACCTGCTTGGCGGCGTGTACCATCTTGGAAAAGCTCACCTAGTTGCCCACGAATAGTAGGTAAACTAGGTGCGCCAAAACCACTGGCTGAATAGGTATTAGGGCTGACAGCAAGTACATCTTGTAAAGTCGTAATATTGAGTTGTTCTATTAACTCGCTTGAAATTGGTGTTACTGAACGGGCTATATCTTGTAGAGCTAAGTTGTCGCCAAAAGGGCCGTCTACAGTGGCATTTTTAACCGAAAGACCTTGAGATTTAATAACTTGGCCTGCCACCTCAATACGCTCAATTGCGCCTTCTTTTGCTGTTTTTGATTCTTCGGCTGCAAAAGCATTAAGTGGTGTATTTAATATGGTGGCTAGGGAAAGTGCTAAATATGCGTGTTTCAAACGTTTTCTCTCTACGGTTAAAATGTTGTTGGCGATAAAGACCGAAAGGATTAAAAATAACTTTCAGTAAAATTTTGATTCTTTTTGTTTTTTAGAACATAACAAAACAGATGCATTATAAAGTTGGTAATTAAGTACTATTGTTTTATTAGTCGATAAAATGTTAATAGAGTAACTGTATTTAATTAAGTATAAATAATTGCTTTTAATAAGATTTATTAATTATAGACTACTTTCAACCTACTAACATTTTAAACTTGTTAACTTTTATGCAGCATTTTTTAAATTACTTAAATAAGCTTCTCTTTTAGTACTGCATGGCTTAACTAATGAATTTAATCAAAAATTTTTGAAATTTTTTGAAATAAAAAGCAACTTATACGGTCTAGGTTACTTCTACGTTTATTAATATTCATTTAAGGAAATTTTATGACAGGTTCAATGAATTCTGATGTGCAAAACCGTTTGCAGTGGTCACTTTTATCTTTGCGTTTAGGCGTGTTTATTGTAATGGTTATGTGGACATTCGATAAGTTTGTTAATCCTGGGCATAGCGCACGTATTTTTGAACATTTTTACGGTATTAGTGGCTCTACAGACATAGTGGCTTACATTATTGGTGCGGTGCAGTTAGTGCTTGTTTTAGCATTTTTAGCAGGTATTAAAAAGCGTATAACGTACGGTATCATTTTTGTAATGCATGGTTTATCTACGCTTTCTTCGTACAACCAGTACATAGATGGCTTTAATAACTTATTATTCTTTACTGCATGGCCAATGTGGGCTGCGTGTTTTGCACTTTACTTATTACGCGATCAAGACGTGAAATTTACTGTAAAGTAATAAAACAATAGCCATACCCTTAAGGTTATAGCTAAAAATACATTGGGCTGAGTTATTTACTATTTCAGTCCAATGTATAGCCTTTGAGCACTTATTTTAATAATCCAACCTCTTTGTCATCTTCTAAAAATAATCCTTTTTATATTATTTCATCCTAAATATTGCGTTAGATCAAAGTTAATATATTTGTAAGAACAATATCGACAGCTTTAGTTTATGTTAGCTATACGGTTAGTAGGTTTTAATTACCTCAAGTTATTCAACTCAATGTTGTATAGAAGGCTCGTATGGAAAAGGTTAAAATTTCGTCAGTGCATCAGTCATCAAATCGTTCAGCAAACAAGTTTTCACATGGTCAAAGTTGCGATGAATTGAGCAAGCTCGATTTAGCACAATTACAAGCAAAGCTAAAAACATCATCCGACGGGTTAAGCCAAACTGATGCCACACAAAGATTGGCACAATATGGACCTAACGAACTAGTTGAAGAAAAAACAAACCTACTAATCAAATTTTTATCTTACTTTTGGGGACCAATACCTTGGATGATCGAGGCTGCTATTATTCTATCGGCGCTTGCTAAGCACTGGGCTGATTTTTTTATTATTCTTGTATTATTGTTGTCTAACGTATTGGTTGGCTTTTGGGAAGAGCACCAAGCGGGTAATGCAATTGCTGCATTAAAAGCAAAATTAGCTAACAAAGCACGCGTTCGCCGCGATACTCAGTGGCAAAATTTAAATGCCAGCGAACTTGTCCCAGGTGATGTTATTAGAATGCGGATGGGGGATATAGTACCTGCAGATGCGCGTTTTCTAAATGGTGATCCCGTAGAAGTCGATCAATCATCTCTTACGGGTGAGTCGTTGCCAGTTGTAAAATCGGCGGGTGAAACTGTTTATTCGGGCTCTATTATTCGCCAAGGGGAAATAGAAGCAATAGTTTACGCAACCGGCGCTAATACCTTTTTTGGTAAAACAGCACAGTTAGTTCAAGGGGAGCGAACCACAAGTCATTTTCAGCGAGCAGTGCTTAAAATTGGTAATTATTTAATAATGCTTGCTGCGGCTTTAGTACTGCTTATAGTTATTGTTGCTTTGTTTCGCGATGATCCA
The DNA here is from genome assembly GCF_016598755.1 of Pseudoalteromonas sp. LC2018020214. Lineage (NCBI taxonomy): Bacteria > Pseudomonadati > Pseudomonadota > Gammaproteobacteria > Alteromonadales > Pseudoalteromonadaceae > Pseudoalteromonas > Pseudoalteromonas sp. LC2018020214. The sequence goes on along the minus strand of NZ_CP066805.1, from coordinate 498,878 downwards.
ATGATCACCACATTGCAGTTTGCACTCGTATTAACCGTTGCGGCAATACCAGTCGCTATGCCAACAGTGCTATCAGTTACTATGGCTGTAGGCGCTCGTTTATTGGCTAAAAAGCAAGTGGTTGTAACACGTTTAGCCGCAATTGAAGAGCTAGCGGGTGTTGATATTCTTTGTTCTGATAAAACCGGCACATTGACACAAAACCTATTAACATTAGGTGACCCGTTTTATATCGAAAACTCAATAAATAAAGGCTCTGCTGAGCAAGTTATATTGTACGCGGCATTAGCATCTCGCTCAGAAAATAACGATCCGATTGACTTAGCAGTATTACAAAGTGTAAAAGCTGAGCAGCATCTAGATTCTTATCATATAGAGCATTTTCAGCCATTTGATCCTGTGAGCAAACGTACTGAAGCAATTGTTAAAAATGCTGATGGCAAAACGTTTAAAGTGACCAAAGGTGCACCGCAGGTTATTTTAGCTTTGTCGGTTAATATTGAAGCAGTTAAAACTGCAGTTGAGGCATCGATAGATGAATTTGCAGCGCGTGGGTTTCGCTCTTTAGCGGTTGCTAAAACAGACGAGCAAGGTAAATGGCAATTTATAGGCGTATTGCCGCTTTTTGATCCACCGCGTGAAGAAGCAATACAAACCATTGCCGATGCAAAAGAAATGGGTATGAGTGTTAAAATGGTCACGGGCGATCAAGTGGCCATTGCGCGTGAAACTGCAAGTAAACTGGGTTTAGGGACAAACATTCTTGATGCTAGTGGATTTGGTGCAACTGAGCATCACCAAACAACGCAGTTAGATGACTCTATTGAGAGTGCTGACGGATTCGCACAAGTATTTCCTGAGCATAAATACCATATTATTGATGTGCTTCAGCATAGAGGGCACATTGTTGGTATGACAGGAGATGGCGTAAATGATGCGCCAGCACTTAAAAAAGCTGACTGTGGTATTGCTGTATCGGGCGCTACAGATGCAGCGCGTTCAGCAGCATCAATCGTGTTAATGACCGATGGCTTGTCGGTTATAATTGATGCAGTTAAAGAAAGCCGAAAAATATTTCAACGCATGAACAGTTACGCTATTTACAGGGTTGCTGAAACTCTGCGCGTATTACTTTTTATGACAATGGCGATATTAATTTTTAACTTTTATCCGTTAACAGCAGTCATGATTGTAATGCTTGCTTTACTTAACGATGCCGCCATTTTGTCAATTGCATACGACAATGTACATTATCAAAATAAGCCCGAAACATGGAATATGCGGCTCGTTTTAGGTATTGCATCTGTGCTGGGAATTCTAGGGCCAATTGCAGCCTTTGGTTTATTTTACTTAGGAGATAAAGTATTTGAACTCGACCGTCCTCATCTTCAAACATTAATGTACTTATTACTTTCTGTAGCAGGGCATTTGACTATATTTTTAGCGCGTACCCGAGGTCCATTTTGGTCTATTAAACCGTCTGCTATATTAATGGTCGCCGTATTTGGCACGCAAGTTATAGCAACACTTATTGCTGTTTATGGTGTGTTTATGACCCCACTAGGATGGGGCTGGGCACTTGCTGTGTGGGCATATGCTTTGGTGTGGTTTTTTATTAACGATGGTTTAAAGCTAGTGGCGTATCGAATTTTTGATCCGACAGAAGCACCATTGCTAGAGAAGAGTTAGCATATAGGTTTAAAAATAAAAAAATTGGTTATAAGCCATAAGGCTTATAACCAATAAGTACACAGGGAGTGTGTGGAAGTCGGTTTGCATGTTATGCAACTAATGCATTGCGTCGTTGTATTGCTCAGCAAGGCTCTCTTTTTGCCCTTCGGTAAGTGCTTTACCCGCTAATTGAAACACTTCGTGTTCTTCTTCACTTAAATGATGATGTACTAAATGGTGTAGCTTTTTAGCTGCAACTAACCATGCAGACGAGCTCATTTCGGTATCTTCAAGTTGTTCAATTAATTCATCAATTTCGTGATGTTCAGCTACGCTGTGGCGCGCTTTTTCATGAGTTAAGTCATCAAACATAAGTGGGTTATAAAAGTAACGTTCTTCAAATTTTGCGTGATCTTCTAATTCTGTTTTTAGCTCATCCATTAGCTTGTGGCGCTGCTCTGTGTCGCCGTGTGTTTGAATAAGCGCATCTACCAATTTTCGTTGTTTATCATGGTCGTGACGTAGTGCTTCAAAAATATTCATAACTAGTCCTTTTACAATTTATTTGCTTATATCATTAACTAGCAAACTAAATGCCAAATATTAAGTTATTGTATTTTAAAAAATTTAATTTAATTTTTTATTCTTTGGCTGCGATCACTGTAAATTTTACAGTGATATGAATGCAATAATTTCAGGCTTTTGCGTAGTTCAATTATAAAAGTGAGTATAAATTCCTACAGAACCTTACAAATATTTACTAGTTGTTTATTTTATTGCAGTGATAAAGTGCCAGTGTTATTTGGGTACAACCTATATATTACTCTCACACATAAATGCAGGTAGCACGTTAACTTAATAGGATAGTTTAAGGATGAACATAAAAAGCCCCATCGCCGCATTATTACTGTGCGCTTTACTGAGTGCATGTAGTACAGCCCCGCGTTCGGACCCTAACTTATGCATTGAAGAGGCTGAAATGGTTGATCGAAATGGCGCTCAAACAAGCTCACAGGTTTACAATCAATGCATTAGCGCACAAATTAAAAAGGATGAAAAAAATGACACTTTTTTTGATGCCATCGGTACGTTCTTTTTTGAATTTTTTGTAATGGTGGTAGAAAAGTAAATAGGCTAACTTGCAGCAGTACTTTAAAGTAAATAAGTTGCGTAAAAATAGGATTATTTATGAAGCAATTATTGATAGCAATTTCACTTTTTTTATTACTAAGCGCTTGTGCGGCAAAGCCTTACGCAGGCTCGGCAAAATGTATGGAACAAGCAGATATTGCATACGAAACCGATACACGTAAAAATGAGACATTAGATAATAAATGCAAAGCTGCAAAAGTAAATACGCCTAATAAAGAGCTTGAGAATCATGGCTTGGTTGATAGAAGCCTTTTACAGCTAATCGTTAGCTTTTTAAATGGCGTATTTTAATAGTAAAAATATAATTAAATAAGGTATGTATGAAGGAAGAACTAAGAGCAAAAATAATTACCGTGTGCGATAAAAAAATAGCAGCTAAAGGCGAAAATGTAGGGCTTTCTTTTTATGCATTTTTTGCTAATAAAAACGACGACCCAGAGCTACTTATGGAAGCTGCTACTTGGTGGATACACACCCATAAATTAGATCATTTTGTAAAAGCACATAAAATTAAACAGATGGTTTTAGATGGACTTTAGTCAATTAACTGAGCAAGTACTTTTAGCTGTGTTTATTTAATCAACAACGACTTGGTTTCTTCCGTTTTCTTTTGCTTTATAAAGTAATTTATCTGCATGCTTAATAAGAACATCTAGTGTGCTTTTTAAGGGGCTACTTACAGAGGCTCCCACACTAAAAGTGATTTTTGTATCACTAGGAAGGTCTTTTATATTACTACAATGCTCGGTAAACCTTGTGGCGAGCTGGTCAAAGATATCTCGAATAGCTAGTTCGTCAACCGAATTTAGTGCAAACAACCATTCTTCGCCGCCGTAGCGGCCAAACTGATGATCACCACTTAGTGTTTCTTTTGCAGCCTTTGCAAAGGAAATAAGAACTAAATCTCCAACATCGTGACCAAATTGGTCGTTAACTTTTTTAAAGTAGTCTAAGTCAACAATTGCTATCGTCATTTTACCTTCATCAAGCTTTGCTTCTGCGGCGCGCATTATTCCTCTGCGATTAGGGCTATTTGTTAGATAATCTGTTAATGAAATATCGTGATATTTTTGACGTTGTCGAGCTTGCCGATAAAATAAAAATAATGAAGCAATCACTAAAATAAACGCAATAGCAGCGCTGAGTCGCCAAATTATTTTTTGTTGATATTCTTCTTTAGCTTGTAGTTCACTAATATCTTTTGCGTACTCTAGTTGCTGTATTTTTTCTTCTTTTTCTTTTACTTCAAACTGTACCTGTAGTGTTTTTATATTACTTTCACTGGTAGCTTCGTAGTGTTTTTTTGTATAAAGGAGCTTTTGTTCAATTGCTTCAAAAGCCTCGTTAGTGTAGTTAAGGCGTCGCTTTAGCTCATAGCGTTTACTTAAAAAATCGGCTTTATAAATACTGCGGCTGAATTTATCTAATTTTAAAAATACCTCATCGTTTGCTTCATTTGCTTGATCAAGTAAATCTAGTTTTATATATATGTCAGCTAACAAAATGAGCGATGCGAGTTGCATGTCGTGTACACCTGCAGAACGAGCAAGTTCAATGTTTTCTTTAGTTAAAGTTAAAGCTTTATCGTAATTTTCATGTAAGTACTCAATGCTAGCAATTGAGTATTGGGCAAAGGTTAAGCCTTTTTGCATATTAGCTTTTTTAAAATAGAGCAATGCTTTGTCTAGGTATATTAAGGCATCTTTAGGTTTTTTTATCTCGAGCAATATATTGCCTAAACTCCAATATGCTTTTGCAGTAAAAAGCCCGTCTTGTGTTTGCTCATATGCCGCAACCGCTTTTTTTGCATAATATATGGCTTTGTCTTTTTCGTTTAGATAATTATATGCATCGGCTATTTTTCTAAAAAAGTATCCCTGAGATGCTGAGTCGTCATCTTTTAATGCTAACTCTAGCCCCTCTAGTGCAACATTTAGGGTCTTTTTCAATGCGTCTGTATCGGTGTAATAGTAAGCAAGTGCTCGTAAAATAATAATTTTTTCTTTAGATGAATGCTGTTGCAAGCTATCTTCTAATTTTGTGGCTAGCATGTGTGCTGGAGCTGGGTTTGCATCCCTCGCTAGAGACTTGAGTTGTGATTCGAGAAATAATAAATATACACTTTTTTGGTTTGGTAACTCTTTGGTCTTTAAGTAATAGGATAAGTGAGTGTTTAACGCTGCGTATTTTTCTTGTCTAAAAAGTAACTCCGCATACAAAGCGGCCGCTTCTAAATGAAGTTTTTCCCAATTTTGATCTTTGCTTATTTTAAACGCTTGAGTGAGTTTGTCTCCATTTTGAAGATAGTCTAATTCATTTAGTTTTATGTTATTGATGAGAGTTTGAGTCGTGTCAAAGTCTAGCGCATGTGAAGTTGCATTTAATGAATCGCCGTTAGCTGAGGCAAGTTTACTAAAAAGTAAAAATAAAAGGAGAACAATATACTTTGCCCATAAAGCATTACCTAAAATCTTTATTTGTGTATTGTTAGCCATGTTAATCCTTTGCTGATTTATTTTTATTATTGAAATACTTATTCACAGTGCTTAATAAACTTGGGTTTGAACAGCTTTTTTATACTTCTTATTGAAAAAATAAGACCACAAACGATATCAATTTAATTAATAAAAACAAACACATTGTATAATATAGTCGCTGTAGTTATGTGTTTTATTAAAAATCAGCAGCTACTTCAAATTCTAATCGTTTAAGCGTAATAGGGTGAGTAAATGCTAAGTATTCTGCATGTAAATGTAATCGTTCGGCTTTTTGCCCGTAATGTGTGTCGCCTATAATTGGCATGTTTAAACCTAAGCTGTGCGCACAATGCACTCTTAATTGATGAGTTCGCCCTGTTTTAGGGTATAACTGTAATCGGGTAATATTGTTGTTACGCTCTAAAACCTGCCAGGTAGTAAGTGATGGCTTACCGTGTGTGTAACACACCATTTGGCGCGGTTTATCATCAAAGTCGAGCACTAGGGGTAAATCAATCACTCCGCTATCCTCAGCTACGTTACCATTAACTAATGCTATATAACGTTTATCTATGGTGCGTTCAATAAACTGCTTTTGCAGTGCTTTGTGCACACGTTTATTAAGTGCAATCATCAATAACCCAGAAGTCGACATATCTAATCTGTGTACAATTAGTGGCCCTGATGCCTCTGGAAACTGCGTTTTTATGCGCATATAAACTGAGTCATCAATATTAACGCCAGGTACCGATAAAAACTCAGCGGGCTTATTTACCACAAGTAAGTCGTCATCTTTATAAACAATACTTAAATCTTTACCCTGAGCTGGGTTGGTAAGTAGCGGGTTATCTTCAACATCTAAACCCTTTAGCATATGCCCAAGTATTGGTTGGCATTTACTGTAACAAGAAGGGTAGTAGTTTTTATGCTGCCTAATTGCTGATTTAGGTGCTGCTCCCCACCAAAACTCTGCCATAGCAAGTGGCTTTAAGTCATGTTTATAGGCGTATTGTAATAATTTAGGCGCTGCACAATCGCCAGCACCCGAAGGAGGAGTGTGCTCAGGTAATGCTGCAAAAATAGCATTTAAATCTGTAGTTTCACCATTTGCATTTAAAAATTGGTACTGTGCAAATAGCTTTTTTTGTAAGCTTTTAGAAAGCGTTTTACGGCGTTTTTTTAAATGAGTAATTTCATCAGAAATATTGATGTGTGTTTGCTGCAGTGACTCGATTATATTTTGCCAATAGGCTTTAAGTGCCAGCAGTTGCTTTTTTTCTACGATGCTTTGCCCTGCAAGCTTATTTTTTAACTGCTCAAAATCACTTTCGCTAAGCTCTAATTCACCTTCGGTACGTTGTGTTTTTCGTTGTTGGCGACCGGTTTGCATTACTGCCTGTTGAGCTAATAGCGCTTGCTGGTAGCTCTGTGTTGCATCATCAAGTTTGCTATTAACTTCATGCAGTTGTTCGCTATTTTCTAATTGCTCAATTTGAGCATTAATATCGTTAATTATTTTACTTTGAGCCAAATAGCTATCGTCTTGCAGCTGCATGCTAGAAACAGGCGGCACAAAGCTAATATTGCCTTTATCACCTTCAATTTGCCCCGAATAAGCGCTTAAAAAGCCTAATTGTTGCTTAGCATTTTGCACCACTAAAACCCCAAACATTTTACCTGCATTTTCTGCTTTTAAATGCGCTAACGTTTCAAGTTGTTGCTGTAATTGTTTAGTGGCTGCTACAGCTAATGGTTGCGGCTCGTAATAAAAAGGGAAAGTAAACTTTTCAGGAAGCGCGAGGGCATCAATATTTTGAGAAAATAATGTAAAGCAAGAAGCAGAATTTGACATAGAAGTAAGAGAAAAGCATTCAGTAAAATAATTGAGCGCATAATAACATATTCATAGTTAAGCCACTAAAAATCTCGCATCCGCATATTCATAAACACTTTAAAGCGGACATTCATGTTTTATGTATCAGTATGGGGGCGCAGCAAACCTAAGCGTTTGCTAGTAAAGTCTCAGTAGTAATATATCTATCATTATCAAAATATTTAAGCTTATCGATTCTCAATAATTGAGCGCATTTCGAAACGATGACTTACCTGATAGATCAGAGACGAAAAATCAATTTACAGAATAACTGAATATTTAGGAGTTCTATATTATGAGTCAAAATATCGCAAGTTTTATTACTAAAACCCTTGAACAAGCTGGCGTAAAACGTATTTGGGGAGTAACTGGCGATTCACTTAACGGCATTAGTGAAAGTCTGCGAAAAATGGGAACAATTGAATGGTTAGGTACGCGACATGAAGAAGCTGCCGCATTTGCGGCTGGTGGCGAAGCCCATTTATCAGGCGAGCTTGCCGTGTGTGCGGGTTCTTGCGGGCCAGGTAATCTTCATTTAATTAATGGCTTATTTGATTGTCAGCGCAATAATGTACCAGTATTAGCAATTGCCGCACATATTCCTTCATCTGAAATTGGCAGTAGTTATTTTCAAGAAACCCATCCGCAAGAATTATTTAAAGAATGCAGTGTGTATTGTGAAATGGTGTCGAGCCCTGAGCAAATGCCGTACCTGCTTGAAACCGCAATGCGACAAGCAATATTAAACAAAGGCGTGAGTGTACTTGTGCTACCTGGCGACATTGCATTAAAAGATATGCCTAAAGCTATTAAGCCAAAATGGAACGTGCCAAAGCCAGCAACACATACTCCCGCTTTATCTGATATTGAAGCAATGGCGACTCATCTTAATAAAAGTAAAAAAGTAACCTTATTGTGTGGTGCTGGTTGTAAGGATGCCCACGACGAAATTGTTGCGCTAGCCGAAAAATTACAAGCACCGATAGTGCATGCCATGCGCGGTAAAGAATTTATTGAATACGACAATCCTTACGATGTTGGTATGACTGGGTTTATTGGCTTTGCGTCGGGCTATCATGCAATGCAAGAAGCCGATACGTTATTAATGATTGGTACTAGTTTTCCTTATCGTGCTTTTTACCCCGAAAATACCACCGTATTGCAAATTGATAATCAGGCTGCGTCACTCGGGCGACACGTGCAAATTGACTGTGGCGTGTTAGGGGATACTAAAAATTCAGTGACCACACTGCTTGATTATATTAAAGGTGAACGGAGCAGTTCGCACTTACAAAAATGTGTTAAAAATTACAAAGAGTCTCGACAAGATCTTGATGAACTTGCCAGTGGCAAAACCTCGCAAAATTTAATTCACCCGCAATACCTAACACGTTTACTCAACGAGCAAGCGGCTGACGATGCTGTTTTTACTTGTGATGTAGGTACGCCAACAGTGTGGGCTGCGCGTTATTTATCAATGAATGGTAAGCGGCGCTTAATTGGATCGTTTAATCATGGCTCTATGGCAAATGCGATGTCGCAGGCAATGGGAGTTCAATCTGTTGACAGAGACCGCCAAGTCATTGCAATGTGTGGTGATGGTGGCTTTTCGATGTTAATGGGGGACTTAATCTCGCTTAAGCACCTTAATTTACCAATAAAGATTGTTGTTTATAATAATCGCTCACTCAGTTTTGTGGCTATGGAAATGAAAGCCAGTGGATTTTTATCAAGCGATACTGATTTAGAAAACCCAAGTTTTGCTAACATTGCACAGGCCTGTGGCTTAAAAGGGATTCATGTGGACGACCCTGAAAAATTACCATCGGCAATGAACGAGATGATGAACCACTCAGGACCTGTTGTTTTAGAAGTCGATACTGCAAAACAAGAGCTTTCAATGCCACCGCAAATCAAATTAGAGCAAGCAAAAGGCTTTAGTGTTTACATGATGAAGGCGCTGATAAACGGCAAAGGAAACGAAATTATAGAGCTTGCCAAAACTAACTGGTCACGCTAGTTAAGTTACTTCCCTATTGAGTACTTTTGCTCAATAGGGAAGTATAAAGCAATGTCCTCTATTATTTGCTTATTGCAAATGTATACCTTTCACGTAATGTAAAAAACGTCTGACATACTTTCTTAAATATTAATAAATCATAGTGCCTTCTTGTAACTTGTTGAACTAAAAGTAAAATAACATGAAGTTTCTATAGAGTAGGTAATAGTAATAACCTATAAGGTCAATTACGTGTTTATAAAAGTAGGTATAGAGTGTTGATTAAAATTGAAGACTTTTCTTTAGCATAGCGCTGGATTAGCGCATCCCATGGTAATTTTTCTAAAGATAAACTAAATAAACTCAATCCATTGAGCGAAGATCAAGCAAGAGCATTAATTGCTACTACACCTATTAACTTTCCGGTTGGAGCAAAAAGGTTTGACTCCACAGAAGGGAGTGAGTTAACACGCCAATGGTTAAAGGGCTTAGTAAATGATTCGCAAACAGTAACAATTTGCTGGGATCAAGAAACAGGATTAACCCTACCTTGGATAGTTTTTTGTGATCACTGGGATGATTTTTGCTATCCATTAAGTGATGACATAAATCTGTATTTAACTTGAACTCTGGTTAAGAGATTTACTAAAATATTGAATCATAGTGATATTTAAATTTATTTTCTCTAGCCAGAGATTTTTAGTGAAAACAAGGCGAATTTACGCGTCAATAGCTGGCCTATTGCAAGTAAATTCAACGCAGTTAGCGCTGAAAATAGCTGCTTGAGATAGATTTATTATCCAGAGTTTAGGTTATATAGAAAGCGCTGAACTGTTTTTACGTTGGAATCACTATGAGGTTTTTGAGTTTGACTCAAGAGCAATGTAATGAGCTAAAACACTTAGCATTGGCCTCAATTGCTACTTGGTAGTTGTTTTTAGTTTAACGTTTTACTCGCTTTACTCAATTAAAGTAAAGCGAGCGCTCAGTATCACTTACAAACTCTTTTTAGGCGGAAGAGCCACGTTTGCAAATATTAGCCCTGCAACAAGCGACATAAATATTAAAAACGTTTGCTGGCCTATATGCTCTGCGTATATAAAGTCTTGGCCTTCAATGAGTGAGTTTAAGCCAATATAGGTTTTGCTACCTGGTACTAATACAATTAAGCCTTGCATGGCCACAATAGAGGCCGGCGCATTAGCAACGCGGTTAAACAAGTTACTAAAAATACCCACCGATAAAGCACCCACAAACGTACCTAACGTGTAATCAAGGTACATAGCCGAGCCAATACTGGTGCCATAGGCTATAAACCCTGATGCAATAGACCAAACAGCGTGCTTAAGTTTGGTTCTAAAAATAACGATTAAGCTGCTACAAAGTAAAAATATAGCCAGCCATGCTGTCCACTTTGGTAATGGTTCAGGTTGTACAAAGTCAGCTTGCCCAAAGAGTGCAAAGCCAATGCCTATGCCAATAAAACCGCCAAAATAGAGTTTAAATAACAGCATAAACGAGTCCATGACTCTTGCTGTACCCGACACTAAATGCCGCGCTGCAAGCTCTGCTAAGCCAAGCGCAAGTGCTAAACCGGGTATAAATACAATGATGGCTGAAAGTACCACCAAGCGTATGTTTATTTCAGGTGTTATATACACGCTTACTGCACATGCAAGTATTGCCGATATTATGGCTACCAATGGCTCAAGCATATGAGCTACTCGTTTTGAGCGCCCAGACCAAAGCACAAACAAATAAACAACTAAAGTAAGAAGCGATGACCAAATAACATCAGTCCAGCTAGTACCCATTAACATTGCAAACGCACCACCAGAAGTTGCAAACGCAACGCCCGTAACAAGTTTATTGTATGGGTTTGGCATGTCGTAGATAGCATCTAGCTGGGCGTCAACTTCTTGTAAAGTTAGCTTGTCGTCAAGCATTTGGTTTACAAGGTCGTCGGTGTCGGCAAGTGAGCCTAAATCGTGATCGCCAGGGTCTACACGAGCAACATGGGTGTACTCGTCTTCGTGGCCATCGGTCCAAATAACAAACGTTACAGAGGTTGGCGACATAACAAACGACGATTTAAGTCCTAAATAGGTAGCCACTTCCATTAGGTGTGCTTCTAGGCGGTAAGCAGGCGTACCATACTTGTGAAGCATTTTACCCAATTTAACGATAAATTTGCGTTTTTCTGTAAAGGTTGCAGTTTTCAAATCTTTTTGGACCAAATATTGCGATAACTAAGCTAAAAATATAGACAATACAGCTAAAACTGCCCACGTTTGATGGGCGCGATTTTAAACACTAATTGGTGTGTGTCTAGTCATTTTTAATCTAATTTTTTATTTTTTTCAGCTATCCATTGCGACATGTATTGAGTGCTGCGCATTGTATGATGTTTGAGCATTTGGCCTGTAAAGTTTTTTTCGCGATGAGCGTTTAAATCGCTACTTATTGAATCAATTTTTTTAATTAACACCGTGCTCAATTGTGCTTTATCGTAAAGCGTATTAAGGAGCGTGTTGCCATCTTGCTGCGCTTGTTCAAAGTCACTTTGATTGGTGTACATTTCAACAGCAGCATTGGCAAAATCGTCGGCGGTGTTGCCTATTTTACCAGGCCATGGTAAATCGTTATGCATGCCCTCTGCGCCAATATTAGTGGTAACGCTGGGTGTTTGCATAATCATGGCTTCAAGCAATTTACCTTTAATGCCTGCACCAAAACGCAGTGGTGCTAAACATACGCGTGCGCTTTGCATTACATCAAACGCATTATCGGCCCAGCCTTTTATTAAAAACCCTGTTTTAGGGTTATTTAGTGCCGTGGCTTTTGGTGGTGGGTAAGAGCCATAAATATGTAGTTCTGCTTTTGGGAGTTGCTTGCGAATAAGTGGCCATATTTTTTGTAAGTAAAGTACAGCATCCCAGTTTGGTGCGTGTCTAAAGTTACCTATGGTCATAAAGTGCTGGCGCTGCTCAAACGTTTTTGTACTTGTAGGTAATGAGCTTAAATCGACCATAAATGGTAAGTGGTGTAATAAGCTTGGCTCTATTTTAAATACGCTGTTTAGTAGGCTCATTTCATAACTTGAAATAATTAAGCTTAGGTCGCAGCGTAAAATAGCGGCAATTTCTCGTTTTGCTATGTCTGAGTGTAAATCGCTGGTTGTAAACTCACGCTCACCTTTGTGCGCTTCGTGGCGAGCGTTACGCAGACATTGTAAATCTTCGGTATCGAGAATTTTAATGGCATTTGGGCAATGCTTATCGACGCGCCAGCCAAATTGTTCTTCCATCATAAAACGGTCAAACATGACTATATCTGGGTTATAGGCTTTAACGTATTCGTCAAAGCTATCGCAGTTTAGTGCGATGCTTTGGCTGGTTATACCAAAGTCGTCAAGATTTACCATGTGATCGGTGCGCTGCGCGGGCGTTGCAAATTCAACGTCCCAGTTTTGCGCTCTAAATGCATTTAATAACGACATCATGTGCGTTCCCGCAGCAGACGAATTTGGCTCTGGCCATACGTAGCCAATTACCAGCACTTTTTTCATTGGCTAGAATCTCTAATTTGTAAGTTTACATTTACCAGTGTTTTTACTGGCGGGGCTGTATTTTGTAGTAGCTCTTGCAGTATTAAAAGGCACCGCTTAGCTATATCAGTTGTATTAATAGCCACGGTGGTTAAGTGATTATTTATAACCGCGCTATTAGGAATGTGGTGGCAACTCACTACTTTAATACAGTGATGAGTTAATGAGTTAATGGCGGCAATAACACCTTGAGCAATAATATCGTTTGCACACACCACTGCGTTTAATGTGGGGTTGTGTTTATATACTTCTATAAATGCATTTTTAGCGCTAAGGGCTGTGTTTACTGCACAGTCAATGGGTGTTAATGGTGTAATGCTGTGCTGCGCGCATGCGGTATTAAAGCCACTTTGCAGTGCTTGTGAATCACTAAAAGTAAGTTCACTGCCTATAAATGCTATGTTTGTCACGCCTTGTGCGAGTAAATGCATACTGGCTACGTGGCTGGCTTTTTTATAGTCGGGTAATACACACGGAGCTGCGCTAAAGGGCACTTCGCTCATTAAGGTAATTACTTTGTGTTGCGCGCTGAGCGCATCAAGCCATTTGGGGCAAGTATTAGCAACGGGGCAAATAATAAATGCAGCCGCGTTGTATTCTTTTAAGTTTTTAACTGCGTTTGCTTGTAGCTCAAGACTATTATTACTGCTTACAATCATGGCTTGTAAGCCATCGTCGTTTAACAAAAGTTGTAGGCTGGTAGCAAGGTGTGACATAGTTGGGTTTGTTAAATCATTTATTACTATGGCCACTAAGTTAGAGCGTTTTGAGCGCATAGCAGCGGCATCACGATTATAAACGTACCCTAGATCATCTATCGCTTTTAGTATTTTTTGTTTACTTTTATTGCCCACTTTATCGCTTTGGGTAAGTACCAACGATACGGTTGATTTTGATACACCAGCACGCTCTGCAACATCAAAAATGGTGACTGATTTGGCTTTGTTATGCATTGTATTTTAAGTACCGCAGTGGTGAATAAATAGCGCTGTAGTTTAGCTTAATCAGCACTATTAAGTCATCTTTTAGAGGTGTTTAACTTACCTTAATACTTTATGAACAAAGCAAAACGTGTTTATATACGCCTATAAGAGTAAAAAATGACAAAAGGATAAAAACATGAGCGCTTTTAGGCTGTTAGTTGCCTTTATTTGTTGTGCGGCATTGGTGCCAACAAGTTACGCCGAGCAGGGCTATCAAACCCCATCACCCGAACTTGCAGCATTGGTTGACGCTAAGTTAGCACCCACTAGTTACTTATCGAGCGATGGCCAGTGGCTAGCGCTTTTTGAACGCAAACGTGTAGTAACCCTTGATGAGCTTGCAAAAGAAGAGCTTAAGCTTGCTGGTATTAAGCTAAACCCCGCTAATTTTTCGCGCTCTCGTGTGAGTGCCAAATTTAGTGCCGTGGAGCTAAAGCATGTTCAAAGCGGGTCGGTTATTAGCATTAACAACTTACCTAATGGCATTATCCGCTCACCTAAATGGTCATCTAATAGTAAATATTTAGCCTTTGTTGTTGAGCAACCAACCCAAGCCAACTTATGGCTTTACAGCGTTGAAACCAAACAAGCAAAAGAGTTAACTAGCGCTGCATTAAATTCGGTACTAACTGCATCGCCATATAAATGGCTGCCAGATAGCAGCGCCATTGTTGCAAATCTTGCTGTTAATTTTGGTAAACCAAGGCTTGAAAATAACAGCCAAAATGTAGTGCCTGTTATTCAACAAAGTACTGGCGAAAAAGCACCAGCACGTACTTACCAAAATTTATTAACCAGCCCGTTTGATGAATCACAGTTTAAATTTTACGGCCAAGGGCAATTGGCTTACATAACGCTTGATGGTAATACTCAAGCAATAGGCAGCCCTTCTTTATTTAAATCGTTTTCGGTATCACCTGATTCTACCAATATTTTAGTTGCCGGTATTAATGAGCCGTTTTCGTATCAAGTGCCTTACAGCCGCTTTGCAAGCACGTGGCAAATATGGGGCATGCGCGGCTATGCATTAGCAGAGCTGGCAAAACAGCCACTTGCCGATAATATTCCACAAGGCTACGACAGTGTACGCACTGGCCGCCGTGATTTTGAATGGCGAGCCGATCAAGGCGCTGAAGTTATTTGGGCCGAGGCGCAAGATGGCGGCGACATGAAAACCGACGTTGAGCATCATGATTATGTTTACAGCTTACGTGCACCATTTAAACGCGAGCCTAAATTGTTTGCCAAAGTAGAGCGCCGTTATGCGGGAATGGAGTGGGGCAACGAAAACGTAGCAATGCTGACAGACTGGCGCTTTAGCGATCGCCAAGTACGCACCTTTGTTGTACAACCACGAAATGCCGACAGAAACCGCGTGCTATTTTCAGAGCGTAGTTACAACGATGCGTACAAAGACCCAGGTAATGCAATTTACGAGCGCAACGATTTAGGCGCAAACGTAATTAAAATTGTAGGCGGGCGTTATATTTACCTGCGCGGTAATGGTGCTTCAGAGCAAGGTAATGTGCCGTTTTTAGATAGGTACGATGTTAAAACAAATAGCAGCAAGCGTTTATGGCAATCAGAAGAGCCATACTATGAGCGTGTACGCGCTCTACTTGACGACGAAGGTGAGCGATTTATTACTATTCGCGAATCTAAAACTGAGCAACCTAACTTTTTTATACGTGATTTAGATAACGACACGTTAACGCAACTAACGACATTTGAGCATCCGTACCCTGCATTTAAAGGCGTAACTAAAGAGCAATTACGTTATAAACGCGACGACGGTGTTGAGCTTTCGGGCACGCTTTATTTACCACCAGGGTACGATAAAACACAAGGCCCGTTACCGGTACTTATGTGGGCTTACCCACTTGAATACAAAGATAAAGCGGTTGCATCGCAAGTTCGCGAATCGCCTTATGCGTTTACCTACATTGGTTATTGGGGCCCAATGCCTTACCTTGCTAAAGGGATTGCCGTGTTTGACGACCCTAAAATGCCAATAGTGGGTATTGATGGCAGCGAGCCAAACGATAACTTTAGAAAGCAGTTAGTATCAAGTGCGCAAGCAGCTGTTGATGTATTAGTTAAAAAAGGAATTGCCGATAAAAACAAAATTGCCATAGCAGGGCACTCATACGGTGCATTTATGGTTGCTAACTTATTGGCTCATAGCGATTTATTTAAAACAGGTATTGCCCGCAGTGGTGCGTATAACCGCACATTAACGCCGTTTGGTTTTCAAGGAGAAGAGCGTGATTTTTGGCAAGCACAAAGTGTGTACGCTAATATGTCGCCGTTTTTTCACGCTGAAAAAATTAACGAGCCAATGCTAATGATCCACGGTCAAGAAGATCCTAATTCAGGAACCTTCCCAATGCAAAGTGAGCGCATGTACGCAGCCCTAAAAGGTTTAGGTAAAGATGCCCGCTTAGTAATGCTCCCTTACGAAGCACATGGTTACCGTGCGCGTAAAAGCTTATTACATGTGTTGTGGGAACAAGAACAGTGGTTAGATAAGTATTTGTTAAATGATACAGCAAAGCCAGTAGAGGTTATTACTGAACCCGTGGTAAGTGCTGAGCAATAGATGCTTTTTACATATGCGGTGGGGTGCAAGAAGACCCCCCCTCAATCTCACGGAACCTTCCCAATGCAAAGTGAGCGCATGTACGCAGCCCTAAAAGGTTTAGGTAAAGATGCTCGCTTAGTAATGCTCCCTTATGAAGCACATGGTTACCGTGCGCGTAAAAGCTTATTACATGTGTTGTGGGAACAAGAACAGTGGTTAGATAAGTATTTGTTAAATGATACAGCAGAGCCGGTAGAGGTTATTACTGAACCCGTGGTAAGTGCTGGGCAATAGTAATAAAAATGAGTAAGTAACAGCGCGGCTACTTATAGCCGCGTTTTTGCTTTTAATATGAGAGTAAATTAATGATTGATGTAGCAGCACTTGCGGTTTTTATTCCTACGTTCTTTTTTGTGTCTATCACCCCAGGTATGTGTATGACCCTTGCCATGACACTCGGTATGAGCATTGGCGTGCGCCGCACATTATGGATGATGATAGGCGAGCTGTTAGGTGTCGCAAGTGTTGCTATAGCTGCGGTATTAGGCGTTGCAAGCGTAATGCTAAATTATCCTGATGCGTTCGCTATTTTAAAGTGGGTAGGCGGTGCGTACTTAATTTATATTGGCGTTAACATGTGGCGAGCCAAAGGAAAAATGTCGGTCGATACCTCAAAACCAAGTGACGTAAGTAGGAAGTCGTTATTTACGCAAGGTTTTGTAACCGCAATAGCAAATCCTAAAGGGTGGGCGTTTATGATTTCATTACTGCCACCCTTTATAAGTGTTGAGCATGCTGTAGCCCCTCAGCTTTTAGTATTGCTTGGTGTAATAATGACCACCGAGTTTTTAAGTATGTTAGCTTACGCAACAGGCGGTAAAAGCTTACGTTTATTTTTAAGCCGTGGTGATAATATAAAATGGATGAACCGTATTGCTGGTAGCTTAATGGTTGCTGTAGGTGTGTGGTTAGCGTTGGACTAATTATTCAAAATTAACGATAAACGTGATTGAACAATATCTATACAGCTTGCAAGGGTTTTTTATATAAAACTAAATAAATAGAGCTATCACACAAAAATGAGACAAAAGTATTAACTTAAGCTGAACACCTTGTCGTGGTTACATTTGTTTGTTTTTTTGTTGATAGTAATATAAATTTATTAATTTTCTGTGTTGCATTTTTTTACAAATTCGGTAATTCTATTCTCATATTCAAGGAAGAATGAATCAAGTCAACAGCTTAGCTTTGTGCTTTCTTGCCTTTTTAATGTATAGGGAATTACCTCATGAAAAAAGCTATTCTATCCGCACTTATTTTTGTACCTCTTTTTGCTGGTTGTGTTTCAACAACCGATACTAGTACTTCTGCTAATTTAGACCGCAATACTGCAGTTGCAGAGTTAACTACTCGAATGGATACACTCGGTTATTTTCACCCGGTGGCTGTACAGGTAGGTATTGACGAATTTTTAAATATGTCAGCTATTATCCTTGAGCGTCAACGAAAAGTTATGGGTGAATACCGCACTCAAACTGATAACTACCGTGATGTACAAGCCTTTTTATATGCCCATCAAAAGTCGACACCAGAGCAGCTTCAAGCTGCAATCGAAGAGTTTGACGCAGGAGCAAAGAATAAAGATGAAGAAATTGGTCATAAAATAGCAGCTTATAACTTAGCGAACGAAGGTATTTATCAGCAAAATGTTGAACTTGCGACTGATTTAACGGTAGAGATTGCTAAATCTGCTTATATTTTAAGCCAACACAGTACTGTCATAGCGAAAGTAACAGCTTTAAAAATGGGTGGAAATCTTGTCAGTTCATGGCTTTCAAGCGATGAAGAGAATGCTGAGCAAGAAGAAGATCCCAAAGATATAGGCACCGCTCTTATTAAAGCAAAAGATCAACTTGCGTTAGCGCTTGAAGCAAACGAAATTATAGAACTTGAGCAAGCAACAATTACTGCAATAAATGAGTTACAACTTGAGCAAGAAGCGAAAGGCTAATGAAAACAAGCATTTTTGCTTTTTTTATAGCATGTGCTTTTAGCTGCTCAGCTCAAAACTGGCCAGATTGGGTAACTCAACCGCAAAAAAGTGATGAATATATTACTGCGGTTGGGGTTGGTGAGAGTCGCTTAGCTGCAAAGCAAGCGGCTATAGCCGATATTACTACTCAACTAAGCGTTGATGTAAGTACGCAGCAATTACAAAAGCTCATAAAGCAGGACAACCAAGCAAGCAATTATTTTGAACAAGCAACAACCTTAACTAGTTTACCGTTTACATTAACTGGACTAGAGGAGCTAAATACGCTTGAGCAAAATAACTTATTTGCTTTAAAAATGGGAGTTAAAAAATCGACTTTAGTAAAAAACCTAAAATCTGATTTATTAAAACTTTCTCGTATCTCTGCGCCAAAAAATGACAACGAACAGCGTTTCATTTGGGCACTTAAAAATAGTGGAGGTCTTGATGTTGCGGCAAAAAAGCTAGCAGTATTAGAGCTCCTTTCTGGGCCTAAGCTATTAATTCAATCGACTTTAAATAATTTATTGAATGAGCAAGCAAAAGCATTAAATGCTGTTTCTTGTGATGTGATCGGTGCTAATAATATTAGCGAAATTAAATCAGCACTAAATAATGCACTCCCACATAGCGGCGATACACGTTTATGGATGCGTCCCCAAATACGTTGGCAGTACGCCAAATCTAATAATAATTATTCAGCCAAAGTTAATTTAACTCTAGCGCTTACGCGAAGTTCAAGTCCTTTCAAAGTATTACTACAACAGGATCTTTTTGCGCAAGAAAGTGCTACGACACAAGAAAATGCAAAACAAAAAGCGATTAACAATTTAGTACAACAACTTAAAGCGCCTGCTAGTCAGTGGCTGTTCGATATTTAGGAATGGTAATGAAATTAATAAAAAACTTTACTCTATCAGCATTTACACTCGCCTTATTAGCAGGGTGTAACTCTTCACCTAAACAAGGAAGTGCTACACAATCAGGGTTGGTTAGTAACAACGCCTCAAATACCGTAATAGCCAAAAGTGCTTATATATTTAATGACGCGGATATAGCTATGCCTGCATATTTTGACACCCAAGGTCTAGAGCGTTGCACGTTTGATGCAAATACAGAAACAGATAGTTGTCCGCTTAAAAAACCAATCGTACGCATGTACTTTGATTTAGCTGGTGTAAATGGCAGTGGTATTGGTGTTGATGCTATGCGCGAGTTTGACAACCAAAACTTATTGCTAATGCTCGAAAATCAATTTGCAGGAATTAATCGCTTCAGGATAGTAACGCGTGATGATGATGCTATTTCAAAGGAACAACAATTAATTTTACAACAACAAGGAGTGGTTGCCGCTGCCAAGCGTGCAGAAGTTAAAGCGTTAATCCCCGATTTTGTAGTAAAAATAGACTCACTCAGAACATTAAAAACCGAAGGTTCAATTACCGATTGGGCCGACTATACATTAGAGTTGACAATAGGCGTTATAAATCCGCAAACACGTGAAAAACTATCGCACCCTAATTTAGGCAAAATTCGTGTTAAATCTGAAGATGTACGTGATCGCTCGGAGTTAAAATTTACGACTGTAAGCGGGCGCTACGTCGCAGGTTTTCACTTTGATCAAAGTGCTCATGTAAATGCAGTACTCAGTGATATGGGATCGCGTGGTATTGATATCTTGCTTACCCGTATGTTGAGTGAAATGCCTGCCACAGCGCAAGTTTTAGGTATTAAAGGGAACAAAATTAGTTTAGATAGAGGTCAAAATGCAGGCGTACTTCCTAACGAAACAATGATAGTTTTTAGCTATGAAGCAGGATTTGTTGAACCGATTGGCGTTGCGAATGTTAACCCTTCGCGTAGTAGTGCAAATGGTGAAATTATTCGTTGGAAAGACTCCGATGCAGCAGATGATGTTAAAAACAAAGCTGAAAATGGTATTTATCGACCGTCAAATGGTACAAAAATATTTGCTGTATCGGTCGGTACTCCCGCTGACTTTTTGGAGAGCCGTACATGATCAAAAAGCTTGGTTTATTAGCATTATGTTCCTTGAGTGCGCAAGCTCAAGTGAATGTATTGTCTGATGGTACACTGCAAACACAGTCATGTGCATATGGACGAGGTAGCACGGCTATCTCGGGTGCAAAAGCCCAAGCTAGTGCTGAGCTTATAAGTTTTATTAAAGGTAATAAAAGCTTAACAACCCAGAGTGCACAGCAACATTTAGCAACCAGTTTAGATGATGATGCCGCCAGCTTATATGAGCAACAACGCACTATGATGATGGAAGGTTTGAGTGCTGGTGCCGTTCCTTTAAATTACTCAACGCCTACACTCAGTGGTAACGACACATGCATGACTGTAAGCCTTAACCCGCAAGAGTTAGGAGAGCCGCAAGAGCAAAGCTGGCAACAAACCACTCAAAATATTAGTGTGACAGTAATAGGCCAAGGCTGGAAAAAAGAAGGTAAAACAGCACTGACGATTGCAGAGCAAGATGCTTTGCAACGTGCTGTATCGCAAGTTGTAGGTGTGTGGCTTACTCAGCAGCATACGCAATCATCAAGTACAAGTATGAATATTGTTGACGGTAACGAATCAACAAACATGCAAGAGTTAATAGGGCAACAGCTTTCGAGTCATAGTGAAGGGCTTGTGAAAGAGTGGCAAACCCTGCAAACCAGAGAACTGCAAAATGGTGGTGTGGAAGTCACCGTTATGGCTGTTGTAGAAAAAACACCACTTATTCAAAAAGCATCTAAATTACTAAGCATGATTGGATCACCTAGAGTGCAAGTTATTGCGCCTGAACCATTAAAAACCGAACTAAAAGTTTGGTTAAACGAGCAAGGAATTGAAGTTGGTAACGCGGCTAGTTTAGTTATTTATGCAAAATCTGAAGTGATTAAGCGCGCTAACAACAGACAACTTTATTTAAGTGCTGACGTTAGAGATTTAGCTGGAAACATTTATGGTCAGTGGAAAAACGATCCTTCATTTATGTCGTTGCCTAATGCTCCTTACGTAGAAAAAGATTTAATGGCAGTACATTTGGCGAGCGAGTCACAATCAAAAGCGCTTCATAAAGCCCTTAATAATGCATTTACTCAAGTAGTTGCAAGAGGGGGCTTGGTTCGTGAAGTCATGTTGCCAAGCAATAAGCTAACGCAACCAGAAAAATTGCATGATGTGTTAAGTACGTTAGGTGGCGTAAGCGATATATCTATACATAAACAGCAAAAATATACCGTAGCAAGCCTGAGATTTAAAGGTAGCACCGGGGAGCTTGCTCATGCGCTTGATCAGGCGTTAATGACAATAACAGCAAAAAGCCTTTCAAAAATTACAGTCGAAGACGACTTTACACTCAGGTACAAATAAGGATAGATGATGAAATTAAAAATATTAACATTAGCAATGGTTTTAGCTATGCCTGCAATCGCAGAGGAAGAATTTAGCCTAACAGATATGATACCTGCTCGCCCAGGCGCGCAAGTAGTGGGTGCTGAACAAGCCCAAGTTTCTGGCGATGTAGTGGTTGCAAAAGATACAAGCGTTGCAGTTGCTGTTGCTCATCAGGCACTGATGGATGACAACGAAGACGGTATTAAAATGATTCAGGTTGGTAGTGGCACCGGTATTTTATCTATTGGTAGTGCCAGTTATAACACCTACGAAAATATGAATGCGACTTTGCTGTCTAAACGCGGTGCTTATAATCAAGCTTATTTAATTGCGAAAAAACAATTAATAGAAAATATGAAAGGTGTTGAACATCAATGTAGCAATGTAGTGTCTGCAAGAATGGATGTTATTGATACGGGCGTTGAAGGTACGGCAAACGAACAAACTAATATGATGGAGGCGTGTAAAGAGTCTGTATCGGGTTCGTTAGCGGGTTTTGTTACTTATGACGTGTACGACAATATTGGTGAGAAAGGTGTACGCGTAAGTTTAATATCGACTCCTAAAACACGTTCACAAATTAAAGGCAATCGTGGTGCCGTAGCGGTAACTACTGAACCGAATGTAATTTTCCAACAAGTAATCAGTGATGTTAAAAGTGGTGTTTTACCACCTGTTGGGGCCAAAGTACTTACTAACGCTGATACTGGCGAAGTTATCGTTTTAGGTTATGGCTCTGCAATTGCACGTCAAAATAGAAACAGCAATGTTGCTCGTAAGCTTAAAGGCGTTGCTAAATCGCAATCGCAAACACGTGCGCGTTCTGCGTTGCTTGCCACTATTCAAGGTGAAAAAGTGTATTGGCAAGGTAGCTTTAACGAAAAGCAAATGGAAGGTACCAAACAGTTTGAGTACGATGACCCATACTTAAATGATCCGCAACAAGTAGAAATTCTTGAAGAAGATCGCAGTACGTTTTTAAATCAATTAAAAACATCTGACGAGTATTCAACCGTTGCAAAAGGTAAATTACCACCTGGTGTAAGTGTTAAAAGTTTTGCAAGTGATGATGGATTTTGGCAGTACAGCGTAGCTGTTTATGCGCCAAGCTTAGAGGCAACGGCACGCAAAGCAGCTAAAGAGATGGAAGGTAATAATGGCCAAACTGTTAACGGTGTAAGTCACTACGGCCACAAAATAAAAGCACACGGTGGGTTAAACGAAAAAGCGGCTAACCCTCAAGGTGCATCAGGTAAAGTAGCGAGCGAAAAGGAACTTTAATGCTAGCACCTATTTTAGCGCTTTCGTTGGTGGCTTCGGCCACTTTCGACTCAGAGCAAACCATTGAACAACAAACTGCTTTTTTTAAAAGTCAGGCTAATGGTCAATACGCCCGAGTAATGGCGTTAAAATCGAGTGCAAAAAATGCGCTTGAGCAGGCATGTCGAAATGCATTGACCTTGCCTGAGCGTCGTATTATTAGAAATACTTTAGCTAAAAAGCTCAATATTACTTTGCCAGAGTCGGTAAGCTTTATTGACGCTGAAATTACGGACTATGAGCAAGAAAAACAGCAAGAATGGTTAACTTGTACTGGTGTTGTAACACCTGCTGCGCAAGATATTAACGAAGCTGGACTTGCCATTAGAGCGGCTTGGCAAGTTGGTAGCCAAAAAGATAAAGCAAACTTGCGCGCTTTATTGCAAGTTGCATTGAATCACCCTACAACGATGTCTGATGCAGTAGCATTAGCAGCTGATCAATCGCCAGAGGAGCAACGTTTAAGCTATCTCGATAAATATTTAAAAGCGAGTGAGCTAAAACTCGACGAAGCGAGAGCCTCAGTTGCACAAACCTGGTTTGTTAATAAGCGCTATAAGCAAGTAATTTCGTTAACCCGGCGATGTGAAAGCATAGACTGTAAGCGTTTAAACTTAGCTGCTCAAACTGAGTTTGATAATCTATCTGCTGATGATTTAAGTAGTTATTTTTAATTTTATAGGGATATAAAAATGCACTCAAAAGTTAAAATACTACTAAAAATTAGCGCTTTAGCTTGTTTAACTATGAGCTTAAATAGCTTAGCTCAAACAAGTGAAGAAGCCGAATTTGAGGCTTTTTTAAAAAAGCGTCAAAGTGAGTTTAGTCAGTACGAACAACAGCAAAGGCAAGAATTTGAAGCGTTTGTAAGTGCTTGGCATAATGCGCAAAATGCATATTTAAAACAAGTAACCCAAAAGTGGCAAGATCCAAATCTGCCAAGCTCAACAGTGTGGGTTAAATACAGTGATGATCTAAATAAACGCACGAGTGTAAATTTCGAAAGTGGTGAAGTCGTTGTTGAGTTATTAAACAGCCAAAACGACGAGCAAGCAGTTGAATATGCAAAGCAGCAATTAAATGAGCTTTCACAAGTAACGGTTAATAAAACACTTTCAAATGATCCCGTTTATATTGCGGCAAATAACACAATAAACAGCAAAAACTTTACCTCAACGGGTAAGCCTTTAAATAAAAAAGTTGAGCAAAGTAAGTCACCAAAAACGACTCAAGCTAAAAAAATAGTCGAGCAAACGGTGCTCTCTACAGAGATTGTAAAAGAGGTGCTCACTGCAAAGGCACCTGTAATAACTAAACAAAAAGACAGGGTAAAAATTAGCTATAAATTGCCCGATAATACACTTTCGAATCAAGCAAAACGTTATCTACCAGAAGTCCAACAGCAAGCCAAGCGTTATAACTTAGATCCCGCACTGTTATTGGCAATTATACATACCGAATCGAGTTTTAATCCGCTTGCACGCTCGCCAATTCCTGCTTTTGGTTTAATGCAAATAGTGCCTACTTCAGCGGGTAAAGATGTGAGCAATTTTTTGCAAGGTAAACCGCTATTACTTAGCCCTGAGTACTTATTTCAGGCTGATAATAACGTAGAGGCAGGCAGCACTTATGTGCATATTTTAAGTAATCGTTACTTTAAAAATGTACGTAATGTGCAATCAAGAATTTACATGAGTATTGCAGCTTATAATACTGGCCCAGGTAACGTAGCCAAAACGCTGAGTGGCTCTAAATCACTGAACCAAGCAAGTATTGCAGCTAATGCAATGTCAGCTGAGAAGGTTTACACCCTAATGGTTAACAATTTACCTGCGCAAGAAACCCGTAACTATTTACAAAAAGTGGTAAAACGCACCGCTTATTATCAAAAGCAATTGAAAGGAATTTAAAATGAAAAAGTTATTACCTCTAATAGCCGCTTTAGCATTAGGTGCGTGTTCAAGCACTGAAAAAACACAGTCTGAGCCGTTAGCAAAAAATGATTCAGTACCAAGTTGGGTGTTATTACCTGTGTCTGATAAAGGTTTAGCATCGTCGTCATGCGTACCTTGGTCAGGCAGTATGTCAACCGACAGAGCACAAGCAATTGCAGCTGCTCGCGCCGATTTATCTCAGCAAATACAGGTTAAAGCAAGCGTTATGGACAAGCTATACCAACGTAAAGCACAAAGTAATGATGAGCTAAACGTTGGTGGAACTTTTGAGCAAGTAAGTAAGCAAGTTGCACAGCAAAGCCTTGTGGGTGCTGTGCCACAAGAAGTTGCATTTGCTAAATTAGACGGGGTAAAGCAACTTTGTACATTCGTTGTAATGAGCAATACACAAGAAACATTTAATAACCTAGTAGCTCAATCTGGTAAGCGTCTAGATCCTAGTTCACGCGAAGCGCTTTACGAAGAGTTTAAAGCCCAAAAAGCGATGAAAGATCTTGAAAAAGAGCTAGATAGTTTTAATAAATAATAAAAAATTCTATATTACTAGTTTAGTTTCTAACTCCGCTAAACTAGTATTCTTAAACGGAGTTATAAAGGACTAAAATGAAAGATATATTCTTTTTTGATTCAATGTTAACCCCAAAAATAATTACATTCGTTTACTGGTTAATTTTAATAGGTACTTTGATCTCAGGTGTAACAACAATGTTTGCTAAGTATGGTGGTGGTTTCATTAGTGGTTTGGCCATAATTGTTGGTGGGGCAATTGGTGCGCGCATCTGGTGTGAGCTATTAATTGTATTATTTAAAATTCATGAGAATCTTCAAAAAATAGCTAATAAATCAGAATAAATTTAAATACTCATAAAGTAGTGGTTGCATCGAGTGCTACCACTACTTTTAATCTTAGGCGGTCCAACCAACTTAAAGTAGTTGATATTATCAATTAATTTGCTATAGTTGACTTTGTCATCTATTTAACGCTTAAGGCATGCCCAAAAATGAGTACACCTGTATCAGCAAATCCAGTAATGGTTGAGCCTAAAAAAACACCTGTAATTTATAAAATACTGGTTATGGTAAGTATTATTACCTTAATTGGCGGTACTCTAACTGGCATTATGACTTATGTGAATGTGGGTGTTACAGAGCATTTTTATGTAGATTGGTTTACCTCATTTATAAGTGCAGTATTGGTTATGGCGCCTGTTGGTTTTGTAATGATGACCTTAATGCATAAGCTAGTTGCCCAGTTATTACCTAATAGCAGTGAGCTAAAACGTAATTTATTGATTAGTGTTTTTATGGCGCTGATCATGGAGTCGGTGATGGCGTTTGTTACCGCTACTAATAATATTGGCTATGCAGATATGCGTGTATTTGTAACTGGATGGGCTGAAGGGTTATTAGCCGCATTACCAATAGGTTTAACTATAATGCTGATAATGTCGGTTACGGTAAAACCTAAAATAGAACGCTTTTTAAAAAGCTAATAACAAAAAAGAGCCATTGGCTCTTTTTTGTTATTAAGTGTTTACCTGCTCTTTAAATTGCGCCATTCAAAAAAGGTGCTGTTCGGCTTATTTTAGATTGAGCTACCTCTGTAGGTTTACCTTGCGCTACAATTAAGCCGCCTTCTTCGCCAGCACCAGGGCCTACATCTATAACCCAGTCACTATTGCGGGCTACTTGCATATCGTGTTCAACCATAATGACGGTATTGCCAGCATCAACTAATTTATTTAACTGCGCCATTAACATTGATACATCCGATGGATGCAGGCCTGTCGTTGGCTCATCAAGAATATAAAGCGTGTTACCGCGCTGCGCACGTTGCAGCTCAGTTGCTAATTTAATACGCTGCGCTTCACCGCCCGAAAGCTCAGTGGCAGGTTGCCCTAAACGTAAATACCCAAGACCTACTTGCATAAGTGCATCGAGTGCTCGCAGTATTGCAGGTTCATTTTCAAAAAAGGTATGCGCCGCTTCAACCGTTAAATTGAGAATATCGCTTATGTTTTTATCACGATATGTAACCTCAAGTGTTTGCTCGTTATAACGTTTGCCATGACACACTTGGCAAGGTGAGTAAACGCTAGGTAAAAATAGTAGCTCTATACTTACAAAGCCAACGCCCTCACAGTTTTTACAGCGACCTTTAGCAACATTAAACGAAAAGCGACCGGCATCGTAACGGCGCTCTTTCGCTTTTTGAGTTGAAGCAAATAGTTTACGCACATGATCAAATAAACCCGTATAGGTAGCTAAGTTTGAACGAGGGGTTCGGCCAATCGCTTTTTGATTTACGGTAATCAGGCGGCTTATATTATTTATACCTTCAATGATTTTTCCGCTTGTGTGTGTTTGCAGCTCTTGTTCGAGTAAGTCGGCTTCGTCGGTTGGCGCTTGTGTTACTACTTTTTGCCCAAGTGCTTCGTAAACAAGTTCTACTAACGCTTGGCTTACTAAACTTGATTTACCAGAGCCCGAAACCCCAGTAACTGTTGTCATAACACCTAATGGAAATTCTGCATTGAGTTTTTTAAGGTTGTTACGCTCAATATCAGCTAATTTTAACCACGCTTTTGGCTGCCTTTGCTCCTTTTTTTGCGCGCTGTTTTGAGTAGACTCTTGACTGGCGTTTTTAGCAAAAAGGTGACGACCGGTGTGCGAATTTTTTATTTTTCTTAACCCTTCAACAGGGCCGCTGTAAATAATGTCGCCACCATGCACACCTGCATCAGGGCCTACATCAACAATCCAATCGGCATGTTTAACAACGCTAACGTCGTGTTCAACAACAAATACAGAATTGCCAGCCGCTATTAGCTCATCAAGCGCTTTTAAAAGTGCTTGAGTATCGGCAGGGTGTAAACCCGCTGAAGGTTCATCGAGCACGTAAACTACCCCAAATAATTTAGAGCGAATTTGTGTAGCAAGTCGCAATCGTTGTAGCTCTCCGGGTGAGAGCGTTGGCGTTGTACGCTCAAGCGACAAGTACCCTAAACCAAGCATGGTTAGTGCCTCAATACGAGTGAGAATATCGCTAGCAATGCGCTGCGTAACAATGGCTTGCTCTGGATTTTTTGTATTTTTATTTACTTTGGTGTTGCCGGCATTACTTAGTTTTTTAGCAAGTTCGTTTAATGTAAGTTGAGATAGTTCGCCAATATCGAGCCCTGCAAATTTAACACTTAACGATGCTTGTTTTAATTTTTTACCTTGGCAAGTAGGGCACTGCGATATTTGCATAAACTGCGATACGCGCTTTTTAGTACGCGGGCTTTGGGTAGTAGCAAAAGACTGTAAAACAAAGCGTTTAGCGCTTGAAAAAGTTCCCATGTAGCTTGGATCTTCGTTATTTTTTATCGCATTTTGTGTTTGCTCATAGGTGTAATCTGGGTATACCGGCACAGTAGGAGTTTCGTCGGTAAATAAAATCCAATCCCGTGCTTTTTTAGAAAGTTTGTTCCAAGGTGTGTCTATGTCATAACCAAGGGAAGTAAGAATACGGCTTAGGTTTTTACCTTGCCATGCTGGTGGCCACGCTTCAATGGCGCGCTGGCGAATAGTTTTTGTATCGTCTGGCACAAGTAGCTTTTCGGTTACTTCAAACACTCGGCCTATTCCTGAGCATTCTGGGCACGCACCTTGTGGCGTATTCGGCGAAAACGCATCGGCGTAAAGTATGCCTTGCCCTTTGGGATAATCGCCAGCACGAGAGTAAAGCATGCGTAGCGCGTTAGAAATAGTTGTTATGCTGCCAACGGATGAGCGAACCGACGGTGCGCCGCGTTGCTGCTGCAAAGCAACAGCAGGCGGTAGTCCTTCAATAGAATCAACATCGGGCTCATCAACTTGATCTATCAACCTTCGGGCGTAAGGCGAAACCGAATCAAGATAACGGTGCTGCGACTCAGCAAACAGCGTTCCAAACGCAAGCGACGATTTTCCAGAGCCCGATATTCCTGTAAAAACAACCAATGCGTTACGAGGTAAATCAACGTCTACATTTTTTAAGTTGTGAACGCGCGCCCCTCTTACTTGAATGCTATTACTGTGGTCAGATAAATCCATTGTTGAGTTTTTATGTGTGCTTGCCATACGTTTATACTCCTGTTTAATCGCGCTTTTTACTTTAAGTTAGCTTTGAATTATTTACTCTTATCACTCGTTATTACCCTAAAGTAGCGCAAGCACACTGAATGAGCGCTTAGTCTGCAGCGGCGCAGCCAAAGCGCTGGGTAAAATTGCGATGATTGTTTGTTTACATAATAGGTATGGAATGCGAATATAATTTAAACAATTATTGTTATGTAATTTGTTATGTAATTTGTTATGTAATTTACTAGGTATTTTACTAGGTAATAAAAAGGAACTAACAGTGAATAAAGCCTTAGTGATCATTTTATTGGTGTTTTCGTGGGCAACCCAAGCCGACTCTATCAACGCGCTAAATGTTGACCGTGCAGTACCAAATAGCATGCACTTATCGTTTGCAAACGATAGCAACATAACCCCTAAAAAAGGGGATTTTAAAATCGTTAATTATGTATTAATGAGCAATGAAGAGGGCGAACGCTGGGCTGTTATAACGCTAACTAACTTATCGTCGGGCAATCGAGAATTAGGCGAGGAGCACTTACTTGCACTTTTTGCTGATGGCAGCCGATTCATGCCAATGGAATTTAAACTCGGTTTTAAAGGCAACGAAACACAATCGGTTACTGTATCGTTTGCCGATTATAAATTCCCTATTTTAAGTGTGTATTCGAGTAACGATTTGTAACTAATAACGATGCGATAATATTAAATTAGGGATATTTCTAAAATTAAGAATTTTTATGAAGTTTGAAGATGCGCAACAAAATATGAACCTCGCATACTTCGGTGGTGGAACCGGTGTATTAGTGTCTGGCTTGGTTTGGTGTATAGCTGGTTTTGTTGCATTACTGCATTCAAATCAATCGAGTATGCTTACTTTATTTTTTGGTGGTATGTTTATACATCCTTTAGCCATGCTACTTTCAAAAGCTCTTAAACGCTCTGGCAATCATGACGCTAAAAACCCATTAGGTAAATTGGCCTTAGAAAGCACTATTATTTTATTTGTTGGTTTGTTTTTAGCGCTTTATGTAGCAAAACTTCAAGCTGAATGGTTTTATTCAATAATGCTGATGATAATTGGTGTTCGCTATTTAGTTTTCAACACTTTATATGGCATGAAAGTGTACTGGATTTTAGGTGCTTCGCTTATGTTTTCTGGCATGTTGTGTATTGTCTTAAATGCCAATTTTGTAATCGGCGCCTTTATTGGCGGGATAACCGAAATAGTATTTGCGCTAGTAATATTTGCCCAATCGAAAGGTATGGTTTTAAAAACAGAATAATAAGCTCTTATAATCGCAAAAATAGTGTGCAGTTGGAGTTACCCTTCAGCTTGGTATATAGCAAAGGTTTTTAAAGTATTGAGTATCTGCAAATTGCATGTATTCATTAGTCGGCCTAGAGCGATAACCGGTCATTGAGATTGGCTAAATATAAGAGTTAATTAATTAGTAAAATTGTTTCGTTTGCGCATATATTAATAAAAATGAGCGACGCGCGTATATTATTGCATTTAAGTTTACTTAAAAGTTTTAGAGAACTTAGTGATAGTAATAATTTAGGTTATTACTATCACTATATAATGTAGAAAAATGAGCGTGGCATCGGCAGGAATATGTGCGATGAGCGCACTATTAAATGTTACATTTCTTGAGAGGGACTAGTGGTCAATTTGAAGGATTTTCTAATGCATGTTGATGCGTCGCATTTACACGACAAGATTGGTAGGTTTCGTGATTTAGACTTCAAACGAATGTCATATCAGGAAGTCCAAAAAGCTATAGCTGATGTGATTACTTTTAGCACTCCGTATGGCAACATTTCAATATTGATGCCTATGAACGCTAGTTACCCTGCTGGTACAAGGTTTTACCGGGTTCGGGCATTACCTGAGGATGATCGAAAGATTCCTCTTCAAACTATGTCTAAGGTGTCTGATTGTTGGGAGCCTCCTGAACATATTGTGAAGGCAGGAAGGCTAAATCGAGACAATGAAGCTTTGTTGTATACAGCGCCTATCTCACCTTTTGTTGCAGTAGAGGAAATGAAAATTCCAGATGGTAAGTTGTTTTCACTTATTGTGTACGAAGCGCTAGAGCAAATTAATGTAACCATGATAGGGGCACAGCCAAATACTGAAGGGCTAAATGCAGAGGAAGTGTTCAAATCCAAGATGATTCAGAACTTTTTGAGACATGAGTTCATTAGGGATGTTGGTGTGGGTACAGAATACCTTTACAGAATCTCTGAATCGATAACTAAGGATTACTTTGATTTACCTCCTGATTTTCAAGATGCTTGGTGTTACCCGTCGGTTGCAAAAAAAGGCCATTTCAATGTGTGCTTTCGTAAAGATAAAAGATCCAAACTTAAATTGATTGGTTCCCAAATTGCTAGTGTTGCTCGAGAAAAAGATGACTATCTGTTTCACGCAAAGCTGGTAACTAAAGTCGGAGCTGATGGTGAAAGTCTTACTTACCATCAAATAGGTTCTGACGAGCAACGGGAGTTTTTTCCCGAAATTATGTTGGCAGAAATGTAACAAGCGCATGTTGGCTGATTGGTTTTCCGCTGCGCTACAAGCCAACCGTAAATGTGGGCATTACCACCGTCCGCTGTTGGCACTCAACCGCACTTCGGCTAAGAGCGAACTACTGACATTGAGCTAATCTTCATTGTTAGAAAGCATTATGCTGTAGAATTATAATGACTTTTTATTTTATAGGGATCTGAAATAACAAATGATTAGAACTTTTTTGTTGTGTTGCACTTTTATAATTGCGACGTCTGCTTATGGAAATATGCCATCCTATTTCAACGAAGATATTGATAGCGAGTACAGAGAGCTGCTTAAACATGCAGACAAGATGCTTCCTGAAACAAATAAACAGCTAGCATATCTTCCTTCATTCTTTCCATTTAGCCTGTTGGATGTTCGCCCAACAAATTTCGTCAATAATAATGACAAGCAAGCTTTTGCAAATTTTAATTTTGGGGTATTAGGAAGTAGGTTCCTGAATATTAATAAGAAGCAACTTTCTAATTTGCCAAGTATCTCAATATGCAAAGAGCAAAAATGTAAAAAAGAACGAATTAAGCTGATAAAGCAGTTTTTAGTGGATTCAAAGAGTGAAGTTGAAATGTTGAGACAAAATACAAATATTTATATTGTCCAGCAAACGGCACCACATGTTTTTCGCATAAATAACACGTTTTATAGTCCAACGCAGCTTATTACCTACTACCCATCCAAACAAGCAGGATTCATCCCGTCAGGTGACTATAAGCTATCCAAGCCTGAAGAAGCTCCCAAAATGTTGGCATTATCTGAAGTTACTAAGGCTCTGAGAGAGGTAATGGCTAAGTATAATGTTGCTGCAATCACGAGAGTAAACGAAGAGAGTCTCAACATAATCTTTGGAGGTATAAGCGATAACCATTGGGGAATCGTAATTAACCATAAATCAACTATTCCAACTTCTGGTGATTATAGCCATATAGGTTTGGAATTCGATATTGTTCAAAAAGTTTCAGATAGCAGTTTTTACTATCAGACTAACTAATGGCTGTTATTGGCACTTTTGTGGAGTTCAACTGTGAGCGAAAACTGACTGTCAGCCCCAACTATTCCAAATATTGATTATCTTATAAAAGAAACAACAACGACAACCAGAGTAATAAACCCCGCAATCACAGCCTAATCAATAAGCATAAGTTGATGAGGTATTGTTACTTTTAGTGCCTTATTGTTATTTATTGATCGTAATCAATAGATAACCCTTTAATACTCACTACACTTAACTTGTTGAGATGGAGCCGAGTCTATTCTTATGGAGTTGGTAATATCATTGAAAAATATGATTTTAGATTGTGAAGGAGAATAATATGCGCATAGGTAATATTTTATGGCCTACGGATTTTTCTGATACTGCATCACATGCTTTGCAATATGCCATTGAAATGGCGAATTTATATCAAGTAGGCATTCGTATTTTACACATTGTTGATCAGCCTTCAGATAATGAGAATTATATGATCCTTGCGATAACTCCCCAAGAGTTAGCTAAAAATATGGAAGACGCTGCGGCGAGTAAAATGCATGAGTTATTAGGTCAGTTGAATACTGATTTAAAGATTGAAACGGTTATTCGACATGGTGATGCCATTAATGAGATTTTAGATGAGACTAATAGCGGTGATATAGGCATGGTGGTAATTGCCAGTCATGGAAGAACCGGACTTTCTCATTTTTTGAATGTTAACGTTGCAGAAACGATCGCCAATAAAGCTGATTGCCCAGTGTTAATAGTCAAATAAAATTGGCGCGTATCTCTTGTCCCGCTGCGGTTTTAGACGGGACAAAGTGGCCAGCAGGTTGGGTAAAAATGTGAGTTGTGTAAACGTCAATACACGGTTTAACTGCCCGAAAGTGAACTTTCATACTGGGGCAGTACCTGTATGTATAACCTGGTCTTTTCCTCATGAATTGACTGAATAATGAAGGTCCGCTTATGGCCACCCTCCAACCACTCAACAACATAAAATGTTGATAATAATTGGCAAGGTATTTTACTGTGTCGGATGACGCTTCGCTTATCCGACCTACACTTACACAAAACCGCTTATTTGGCGTCTCCCACTGGTGAAAATAAAGCGTTTATTCAACCCTAATACCTTGCTTTAAAAGGTACTCCACTGCTTTATCTGTATGTGGCTTAAACGCCTTCCAGCGGCCGATTGCTTTATTGTTAAGTGGTTGGCGAACTTGTACTTTACTGGCGGTAGAGACCGGTGCGGTGTTTAAGTGAAAATCTATACACTGGGGTTGCCACTCTAGGTTACAAAAGCTGACTAACTCTTTAATTTGTTGCTCGGGCTGTGCGACTAACTCTTCGTATTTTACTAATTTTATATTGCTGTGCAGGGCGCTAAAGTGCTGCATTAGTTTGTAAAAACGGCTGTAAAATTTAGCGGTGTCGAGTAGGTCGAGCGAGTAAGCATAGTAGGGATTATTAATGGTAAATAATTGGCGATAGTTGCCAATACAGGTGTCCATTGGATCGCGCAGCATACAAATGATTTTAGCGTTTGGCAGTGCTTTGGTTATTAAATCGATATAAAAAAAGTTAAACGGGAGCTTATCAATAAAGTGTTTATGGCTGCCTGTTATTACGCGTGTTGCGTTTAAATAGGTTGACCCAAGCTGATTAAAATCAAGCTCGTAGGCTTTACTGAGCGTTTGAGTGTCGAGCACGTGAGGTGTTTGTATTTGGCTCAGCTTTTTAACACTTAGGCCAAAGTCTTGTAATTCACCGGCTGATTGCACGTCGCTGTGGCTCGATAAAATACGCTCAACTAATGTGGTGCCAGAGCGGGGCATGCCTAATACAAAAATAGGTTCGGCCGTCGGGTTACCTTGCGTTAGCGCTTGTGTGTGCTGCTCACTTAAGAGTTTAATATGTTCAAATAATTCAGTTGAGCTTTTATGATCAAACGGTTGTACAGCACGTTTTGCTAATTTACCTTGCTCTAACGCGTTAAAAGCCTCTGAAAATTCACCAAGATCTTGATACTCTTTTGCTAAAGCATGGCCAATATGCAGTTTTGCATCGGGGTGTGTTACTTGCTCAAATACGTTTTTTAAGCGCTCAATATGGTTGTTTTGCTTACTTACTTTAGTTAAATCACTTAATGCAAAATGACTTTGATGGTGCAGCGGGTTAAGCGCTATGGCATTTTCAAAAGCGTGTTGGGCTTTATCAAATAGTCCTAAAAACTTAGCGCTTACACCGTAGTTATAATAAAACGGTGGTTGAGCTTTGTTAGCTGCTGTAGCCAGTGTAATAGCGCGCTCAAAGTAGTTAAGTGCTTGCTCGTGAATACCTGCTTGAGTAAGTGCAACGCCAAGTGTGTCGGCATCAAGGGCTTTAGTTATTTGTTTTAATGGCACAGATAGTGCGGTGTTTTTTGCTTTTTGTAATTCGCCAGTAAGTGCGTAACATTTAGCAAGTTGCGCGGTGTATTCAATACTTTGGCCAAGGGTAAGGGCTTTTTCGATGAGCTTTATTGCTTTGTGTATTTGCCCAACAGTTAAATTAACCATTGCCAGCAAAAAATACCCATCAGCAAAGTCTGGTTTGAGTGTAACTAACTCCACTAGGGCTTTGTGTGCTTGCTCTATTTTACCTTGGTTTAGGGAGTGTATTGCGCTTTGATGAAGTTGCTTTAAATTTGGCTGCATGGTTTTTGGTAATTATTTTGTGAAAGAAAATAAAAAGGCTCAAATAAATTTGAGCCTTAAAACATTGTTTAAAAATTACTATAAATTATATTTCAAATTTGTAGTTAAATTTAACACCTACCGTAAGCGGGCGATTAATGTAATGGCCGTAGTTACGTTGTATGTCGGCGCCATTAGCGGATGTTATATCTGCATCTGAACGACGAACGGATGTAACCGCGTATTTGTTGAATAGGTTATCAACATATAGGGTAGTTGACCATGCATCAGCTGTTAATTTAGCTGATATATTACTTAAGCTGTAACCGGGTAGTGTTTCTCCGTTATCACGAAGACCTACTCTTGAAAGCACGTCGCTTTGCGCAGTTAAACCGTAGTTAATATCAAGCGTTTTGTCGTTAAACACGTCTGTTTGATAGTTTACACCCATCGAAAATTGATTTTCAGGTGAGCCTGGTAAACGGTCGCCGTCTTCTGCGCCATCGGTACCATCGGCATTAAACAAAAATGGTGCATCTGATGTTAGCTCTGCTTTTGTGTAGGCATAAGTTGCGTAAACTGAAAACGAGTCAGATAAAATGGCACGGGTTGAAATTTCAATCCCTTTTGCATTTGCGCTGCCTGCGTTTGAGAGGTACGTTAATTGACCTATATCTGTAGCGCCAGTGATTTGCGCATCATCCCAATCTACGTTAAATAACGCGGCGTTAAAGTGTAGCTGGCTTCTAAACCATGTACTTTTAAAGCCTAGCTCGTAGTTTGTTGTGGTGTCGGCTTCATATAATAATTCGTCAGGTTTACCACAACCTGTTTGTTGATCCTCAACAATTGGATCAGGACAAGACACTAAACCGTTTGAACCACCAATTCTAAAGCCTTCACTTACTGTTACATAACCCATTACTGAGTCAGTAAACTGGTATTTAGCATTAAATTTAAATAAGTTACCGTTATCGCCAGCGTCATCTTTTTCGTATGCAACGGTGATTTTGTCAGGATCTACTCCACCATACAATGTATTGGCTAGCGGGAAGTCAAAAGCTGCTTGCGACTCTACATCGTATTCGTAAAAACGGGCACCAATGGTAATATCTAATTTGTCGGTTACTTGATAACCAACTTCACCAAATAGTGCAGACTCAGTGACGGTACTTTTTGTAAGCTCTAAGTATTCTAATGAGTCAGGTCTTAGCTGCTCGCCACCAAAGTTATCAATAGCGAATTGGTCAAACCCAGGGGTAAACTCTCGGCTTGACGCTTCGGTTTCTGTTTTGTTGTAAAAGCCACCCACAATCCAGTTAAAGTCGCTGTCGCCTTGCGACACTAAGCGAATTTCTTGAGTGAAGGTGTCTTCTTCGTCTATTTCACGGGTAAACGTTGAAAACGAAGGGAATTCTTCATAGCCGTAATCAAGACGAATAAGTAAGTCTGTTTGATCGCGTTGACCGTCGGCATCAAAGCTCGAAATACCAGTAGCCGATACTAGCTCTGCAAAACCTAAATCGGCTTTTAGCTCAAGGCTTAGTAATTGGTCTTTTTTCTCGCGCGGCTCTTCAAAGCGATAAGCCGATTCGTATTTACCTATTACGTCGCTTAAACCGTTGTTTGGATTAAGGCTGTTGTAATGAACAATCGAGCGGCCTTCGCTGTCTTGGTTTTGATAAAAGTAGTTAAGCGTACCTTCAAACGATTCATTTGGTTTAAAGCGAACAGAAATACGACCTGTAGTGGTGGTTTCGCCGTTGGCGTCTTTTACATTTTTAAGGTTGTTATTAACTGCTGAGCTATCGCTCCAATCTGGATCAGGTAGTGATACGCCTGGCTCGCGTACTACGTAGCCGTAATCGATAAAACCCGGATCTTCATATACGTTTAAGCTGGCGCGTACTGCTAATTTATCTTCAATAATAGGAAGGTTAAATATAAAGCCGCCTTCGCCACCTAAAGAGTCACTTTCTTTTGTTTGAAACAGGTCGCCGTAAACTTCAAGCGATGTAAAATCAAGCTCAGGCTGTTTAAGCATGTAGCGAATTGCACCGCCTAATGTGCCTGCACCATAAAGGGTGCCTTGTGGCCCAATTAATACTTCAACACGCTCAATATCTACTAGGCGCATATCTACTGAAACCGGAATTTCGTTAATGTAAGTAGATACTGTGCCGCCATCTGATGATGGACCAGACGAGTTTGTATTTAAACCACGAACAATAATAGGCGAGCCTGAGCGGCCACCTTGATCGGTAATTGTTAAACCAGGTACCCAGCGTGCTACATCCGCAAGCTCACTGATATTTTGATCTTTCATTATATCAGCATCAAGGGCTGTAATATTTAGCGGTGCATTTTGCACCGAGCCGCTGCGCCTTGTTGCTGTAACTTCGATTACTTCGAATGATTTGTTTTTAGCTGCAACTTCTTCTTGAGCAAGTGCGGCATTAGGCAATAAAAATACGCTAGAAATAGCGCTCGAAATAGCCAAGGTTAACAAGCTTGGTTTAAACATAAAAAGTGATCCCCAGTTCAAATATTTTACATTAGTAAATTAAGTTAAGCAGTTTATCAGGGAGTGAAGTCGCTTGGAATATTTAAATTGAATTTTAATTCACTTTTATAGAATAAATATGGTTGATATGTAGGGTTTTTATTTGGTTAATCGGTAATACAGGCAATGGCTTAGTGTAATTAGGTACAGTTAGATTAAAAATTAAACCCTTGTTTAAAGGTAAATAGTCATTCATATTTTAAAGATGGTGTTATGACGTGCTCGTTAAACAAATTATTACATTAAAATTAATATTTCATAATGTCATTACTTATACTTTTATTAGCACTATTAAAGTGTATTTTGATCCCCATTAAGAGTGTTAAGTCGCCATTATTAGTGACAGTTTAAGTTATTGAGTGAGCGTGTTTGATTGCCGCTTCGTATTCTATTTTTTTGTTTTGTCCGCACTTTTTTGTGCGTGTTTTTAAGGATTAACAATGAGCCAACTATTTTCGCCTTTATCACTTGGGCAAGTAACGTTAGATAACCGTATTATTATTGCTCCTATGTGCCAGTATTCAGCCAATAATGGCGCTGCTAGCGATTGGCATACTATTCATTTAGGCCAATTGAGTTTAAGTGGTGCAGGGTTACTTATTTTAGAAGCAACAGCAGTAAACCCAGAAGGGCGTATTAGCTACGGTGATTTGGGGCTTTGGAATAACGAAACCCAGCAAGCACTAGGCAAAAGCCTAAAAGCAGTAAGGCAATACAGCCCTATGCCTATTGGTATTCAGTTAGCGCATGCTGGGCGCAAAGCATCAACTGAAAAACCATGGGACGGTGGCGATGCCATTGCACCTGATGATGTAAATGGCTGGCAAACGCTCGCACCTTCGGCAATTGCGTACGACGCTAACAGCCCAGTGCCAAAAGCAATGAGCCAATCTGACATAGATTCACTAATTAAAGATTTTGTAAGTGCAGCTAAACGCGCTGATGAACTCGGCCTTGATTTAATCGAGCTTCATGGTGCGCACGGTTACCTGTTACATCAATTTTTGTCGCCACTTTCAAACA
Organism: Pseudoalteromonas sp. LC2018020214; assembly: GCF_016598755.1. Taxonomy (NCBI): domain Bacteria; kingdom Pseudomonadati; phylum Pseudomonadota; class Gammaproteobacteria; order Alteromonadales; family Pseudoalteromonadaceae; genus Pseudoalteromonas; species Pseudoalteromonas sp. LC2018020214. The sequence goes on along the minus strand of NZ_CP066805.1, from coordinate 459,907 downwards.
AGCGCGATGACAACTACGGTGGCAGCCTAGAAAACAGAATGCGCTTATTACTTGATGTGTTTAAAGCGGTAAGAGCGGTATTCCCCAGTAATAAAGCAGTGGGTGTGCGTATTTCGGCAACCGATTGGGTTGAAGGTGGCTGGGATTTAGAGCAATCGATAGTGCTTAGTAAAGCGCTTGATGAACTAGGTTGTGATTTTATTCATGTAAGTACGGCGGGTTTAAGCCCTGAGCAACAAATACCAGTAAAACCTAATTTTCAGGTACCGTTTGCAACAGCCATCAAAGAAGCGGTTAAAATGCCTGTTATAGCGGTGGGTTTAATTACACAGGCGCAACAAGCCGAAGATATTATTAGTGAGCAGCAAGCCGATGGCGTAGCACTAGCGCGTGGTATTTTATATAACCCGCACTGGCCGTGGCATGCAGCTGCAGAGCTTGGCGCTACAGTAACTGCACCTAAACAGTATTTACGCTCAAGCCCACATGGGCAGCCATCACCAATAAAATAAGTAAATTACGAAGTTATAACCCAACCCGCGTTTGCTGGTTGGGTTTTATTATTTTTATAAAGTAGAGACACACATGACCCAACCAGGCGTTTCAGCGCAACCACTTAGCAATACACTCGTTACTATTATTGCTTTGTGTTGCGGTCTTATTGTTGCCAATATTTACTACGCTCAACCTATTATTGAGTTGCTTGCCCCAGAAGTTGGATTAAGTTCACACAGTGCTAGCCTTATCGTATCGCTTACACAAATAGGCTACGCTTTGGGGTTGTTTTTTTTAGTGCCATTAGCTGACTTAATTGAAAATAAAAAGCTTATGTTGGTCACTCTTGGTGTGTCGTTTTTGAGTTTAGTGGGTACGGCACTTGCTGATTCACCTAATGTAATGCTTATTTTGTGTTTGATGATAGGTATAAGTTCGGTTTCTGTTCAGGTGCTTATTCCGCTTGCTGCGCATTTATCGTCTGACGAAAAACGCGGGCAGGTTCTTGGCAATATTATGGCGGGTTTGTTGCTAGGTATTTTGCTGGCAAGACCTATATCGAGCTTAATAGCCGATCACTTTGGTTGGCGCGCTGTATTTTACTTTGCAGCAGGGTGTATGGTGTTTATTGCAGGCGTAATTTATTTTGCTATTCCAATTAGGCAACCAACCCATAAAACAACGTATTTTAAGTTATTAAAATCGCTTAAACAGTTAATGATAAGCCAGCCAGTGCTGCGCCAACGTTCACTTTTTCAAGCATTAATGTTTGCATCGTTCAGTTTATTTTGGACGAGCGTACCGGTTGTGCTTGCCCGTGAGTATGGTTTATCCCAATCAGAAATAGCATTGTTTGCACTAGTGGGCGCCGCTGGTGCTGTAGCTGCCCCCATTGTTGGGCGTTTGGCTGATAAAGGTTATACGCATCAGTTATCGTTACTGGCCAAACTCATTGCAGCATTGTGCTTTTTACCAAGCTTATTTGAGTTACCTTACGGCATTATAGTATTGGCATTAACCGGTGTGTTTATTGATTTTGCTGTGCAGGCCAATATGGTATTGGGTCAACGTGCAGTGTACGCACTAGAGCCACAAAGCCGTGCGCGTTTAAACGCTATTTATATGACGAGTATATTTGTAGGTGGCGCAGTAGGCTCGCTTATTGCCAGCCCATTATATGAAGCAGGCGGTTGGACTGGTATTGCACTGGTGGCTACGGGTATGCCGCTTATTTCATTGATTGGCTATTTGCTTACAACTAAAAAGCAAAGTAAGGCTGTGAGTTAAAAAATTACCAGATACAACACAATAAAGTCACCATGTTACGTGGTGACTTTATTTAACTTGTTTAGGTTAGTTTGGTAGTTAATTAAGTAGCCTGTTTTTTTGCGTTTGAAAACGAGCTACCAACAGATGCAATAATTACAAGCAAAATAGCGAGCCACTGCCATAAAGTAAGTAACTCACCCAGTATAATAAACCCTGCGAGCGAGGCTATTGCAGGCTCTAAACTCATCATTACGCTAAACCCTTGTGAAGGCATGTTACGCAGTGCAACCATTTCAAGTGTGTAAGGCAGTGCGCTTGATAAAATAGCAATACCAATACCCAGAGGGATAATTTCCCATGTAAACGCGGTGCTTTGCATAATGCCGCCGTAAGGCACTAGCACTATAGCGGCAACAGTCATGCCCAATGCGACAGTGGCTCCACCAGAGCTTTGTGTGCCCGTTTTTTTACCAAATAATATATAACCTGCCCAACATGCACCGGCACCAAGAGCAAGCGCTACACCCAATGGATCAAGGCTGTCTTGGCCGCTCATATCTGGAAGCAAAAGCAAAATACCAGCAATAGCACAGGCAACCCAAAATAAATCACGTTTGCGGCGTGATGAAAACAAGGCAACAGCAAGCGGGCCTGTAAATTCAAGTGCTACACCAATGCCTAGTGGAATGCGTTCAATGGCGTAATAAAACAAAATGTTCATGCCGCCTAAGCTTAAACCATACACAATTATAGGAATACGATTACCCGTAGTAGGTAAGTGTTTCCAAGGTTTAAACACTAAGCAAAGTATAAAGGCAGAAAAACCAAGCCTAAGGGCTGTCGTGCCTTCAGGGCCAACAATAGGAAAAAGCTGTTTTGCAAACGACGCGCCCGTTTGAATGGTCATCATGGCAAGCAATACACACACGATAGCCAGTAAATAACTTTTTGAAGATGCTTGCATTTTAATCCTTGAGTTGAGTAACTCTATCAATTAGTTATGTAATGCAGGGAGTATAAAAGCTAAACCCGCCCGATATTAATGGCGGCATAGTATCTTTTTTTAAATTTATAGGTAAGTGTTTGCGACCAAAAATAACGCAATTAAAAGTATATTAAATAGGGCAGGTAAATAAAGTAAGAGGTAAAGTTAGCAAACAGGCGTTTGCTAACTTTAATAAGTTGGTTAAAAGACCTTAGTGGGCACTTTTATTAACTAAGCCATCAAGCGAGTAGAGGCCTCGTTTTTCATCATTTTTGCGTTTAATTTCTTCAAGTGCGCGCGATTCTACAGCGTCAAATAAAGCATTAATTAAGCGGTTAAAATGTTTGTGCATTGCACTGCGCGCTGCATTTGCATCATGCGACTTTAGAGCTGTATAAATAGCGGTGTGTTCGTCCATAACGCATTCGTTATTGTTTTTACACACACTGCCATAGTCAGCAACAATTTGTGGATTTGTTAAACGTAAATCCCACAAGTTAGACACTGCAAATTCAAGTGCTTTATTACGCGTTGCTCTAGCTATAATCTCATGAAACTCACGGTCGGCTTGCTCAACATACAGGCCTTTTTCCATAGCAATTAATGTTTTGTTTAGTTGCTCTAGTTCTTCTTTTGTAATGCTTTGAGCAGCTAAAGCGGCAATTTCGCCTTCAATTAATGCGCGAGCTTGAGTGAGTTCAAATGCACTGATCTCTTTTGATTTTATAGATGCATTTTTTTGTTCTACTACGTAAACACCAGAGCCAGTTTTAACTTCAACTCGGCCACGTACTTCTAATGCGATAATAGCTTCTCTAATGGTAGGGCGACTTACATCAAACATTTCTGCAAGTTCACGTTCAGGTGGTAAACGACTCCCAGCAGAAAATTCGCCTTGATTTATTAAAGACTCAATTTTATCAACTATGCGCCAAAATAAGCGACGATTACCCATACTTTACCTTCATTACCTTAAGGAATAATGGCCTCTGGGGCCTATAAGTCAAAACCAACTGTTAATATCAGAGGTTACCTTAAAATTCACTATTATGTCAAAATTCTAACGCGATGTTAGGGTTAAAAACCACTATACACCAATGGTTGCATTCTTGTATTACCAATTTAGTTTAAAATAATGTAATTGGCCAGCTTGATTGGTAATGTTTTTATGTGTTAGGTTAGATTTAAGTTTGTTGTAGAAGTATTTGATTGCCCATGGATGGGGATCGCTATTTTTAAAGTGTTTTGTAAAATGTGTCGTTGTACGAGAGCTATTTAAGCTTTCTTCTGGGCGTTAACTGTCGTTGGTTAACGCCCATATTTTATTTAATTAGTCGTTAGGGTACACAACCCCAAGCTGTTTGCGCGCTTCATCAAGAACGCCCATTACGTTACTGGCTAAAATGTGCGTATTAACTGGTGACTCAAGGATATTTTGCTTCACTAATGCCATAAAATGTTCAACTTCGTATTTCATAAAGTGCTCATCAAACGGCTGGGATATAACCTCTACATCACCATTATTAGCAATAAACTCCACCTTTTTAAGTTGCGATACAGCTTCTATACGTATGCGCCCAAGCTCGCCTTGTATTTCGGTTATGTTGTCGCCTTGCGATATTTTGGAGTAACTAATAACGGCTTGTTTATCTGCATAGTTTAGTAATACATCGCCCGCACCATCTACACCAGTATCAAGCAATACGCCACTGGCACTCACGCTTTTTGGTGCCCCCCAAAGTGCAATTAATAAATACAGTGGGTAAATCCCTAAATCAACTAAAGCGCCGTTAGCAAACTCGGGTAAAAATGTGTTTGGGCGTTCGCCATTTTTATACTTATCGTAACGCGATGAGTATTGACTGTACTGGCCAATATATTTACGTGGTGTGCCAATTTTTACCATTGCCTGTTGCAGCTGTTCAAAGTTAGGCAAGTGAGTGGTCATCATGGCTTCCATGTAAAGGCGCTGATGCTTTTTTGCTGCAGCTATAATGCTTGCAAGCTCTTTAGAGTTGGCTGCTGATGGTTTTTCGCCAAGGACATGTTTACCCGCTTCTAGACACATAATGGCATATTGTTTGTGTAAGCTGTTAGGGGCGGCTATGTAGACAGCATCGACATGTTTATCTTGGCAAACTTGCTCGATTGAGGTGAAAATTTTTGCTTGTGCATTTTGTGGGTGTTTGGCTAAAAACGCTTCGCCGCTAGATACTGCGCGCGAGCACACCCCATATAAATTAAAATCGTTTAACGTATTTGCAGCGGCTAACAATGTGTCGCTAATAAAATTGGTGCCAACAATAACAAAGTTCATGCTCACTCCTTAGCTTAAATAAAAATAATAATAAGAGTGTTTAGTTTAACATTTTTTTAGTTCTATATGCGCTAGGGGAGCACCCAAACCAGCGTTTAACATTAACACTTAGCGTTGCTTGTTCCTGATACCCTAAAAGCTCAGATATGGTTGAGATTGTAAATTGGTTTTGCGCTAAATAGTGTGCAGCTAAAGCGCGACGAGTGGCATCTTTAAGTTTTACAAAACTCGTATTATGTTTGATAAGTTCTCGATGCAGAGTACGCGGGTGCATACCCAGCGCAGCTGAAATAGTTTGGTTACTACATTGATAAATAGGAAGCATAGGCCTAATTAGCGCACTAACTTGGTTGGGCAACGGTTGTGTGTGTTCTTTGTTTTTTGCCAAGAAGTTTAGCGCTGCTTGTACTTTATTTAGTTTAGGGTGATCAAGCTCAAGAGTTAAATCACTTTTTGAGATTACAATGCCAGCGCTGTTGCGATGCTCTATAACGTTACAACCAAAGTAAGTGTTATAGGCACGAGTATTAGTACTTAACTTTTTTGGCAAAAATATATTAATTGGTTTGCAGCGGTTATTACTCAGCTTTTTAATAACAGCTAATGCTAAACCAATGGTTAGCTCAATGACTTGGTTTATGTGCGGTAATGGTTTTAAATTAATTTCGAATGATAAAAACAAGCTTTTATCATTCTCTAAAGGGTGCGAATTTAAGCTAAGTGCAGGGCTGTGTAAGTGAAGGTATTTAATAACCCAATTAAGTGCATCACCTAAAGTAGTACTACTTTTGGCAGCTATTGCAATATGTCCTAAAATATCAAAATTTTGTCTACTTGCGAGCTTAAGGCCAAAACTAGAGCAATTGAACTTACAAGCACAGTATTCTAAAAGCTCAGCGTAGTCTCGATAAGGTAAATATTGGTTGTCGAGATTTTTAAAGTCAACGTTACTAATATTACAGCTTTGCATTATTTCATGCGGATCGCCGCCAAATTCGCTAATTAGCGTGTCTATACCTTGTAATGACGTGGCTCTGATTAGGCTGCTCATGGTTAACCCCAAATAAGTGATGTCTAAAAATATCAAGTTTTATTGGGTTTTTCTATGCACTATTACTGTTAAGGCCGTTTAAAACTTTTATTAAGGTACACCATGAACAATACAACATTTGATTACATTGTGATTGGCGCAGGCAGTGGCGGCTGCGTTATGGCATCGCGCTTGTCTGAGGATAAAAATGTCAGTGTGTGTTTAATTGAAGCTGGCGGCAGCGATAAAAGTGCATTTGTGCAAATGCCAGCTGGCATAGCAGCGAGTGTGCCTTATGGCATAAATAGCTGGCATTACAATACGGTGCCACAAAAAGCGCTTAATAACCGCTGTGGTTTTGTGCCGCGCGGCAAAGTATTGGGTGGCTCAAGCTCTACCAATGCAATGGTTTATATTCGCGGTAACAAATACGATTACGATAATTGGGCACAGCTTGGTAATGAAGGCTGGGATTTTAAGAGTTTACTCCCGTACTTTATTAAATCTGAGAACAATAAAGCGTTTATAAATAATGAGCTGCACGGAACAAAAGGCCCGCTACATGTACAAGAGCTAAGTAACCCAAGCGATGTAAACCAGTATTTTTTAAATGCCTGTGCTGAGCAGGGCGTTAATTTAAGCGACGATATAAATGGTAAAGAGCAAAGCGGCGCGCGTTTATCGCAGGTAACTCAGCACAATGGCGAGCGTTGTAGTGCAGCAAAAGCATATTTAACACCGTATTTAAACCGCCCGAATTTAACGGTATTAACCCATAGCCACGTTAATAAAATAAATATAACCAATAAGATAGCGCAAGGCGTGCAAATAGAGCGTAATAAAGAGGTTATTAATTTACGTGCTAAAAAAGAGGTAATACTTAGTGCTGGCGCTATTAATTCGCCGCAGGTATTAATGCTTTCAGGTATTGGCCCTAAAGAGCAGTTAAGTGCACATAACATTAAGGTTCAGCACGTACTTGAAGGTGTTGGCGCTAACTTACAAGATCACTTAACGGTAGTGCCACTTTATAAATCAAAAACAAGTAAAGGCACATTTGGTATAAGCCCGCTTGGCATTGCCAGCATTTTAAAAGGATGCGTTAACTGGTTTAGTAAACGAGAAGGGCGATTAACCAGTAATTTTGCAGAGTCGCACGCGTTTATTAAATTATTTGAAGGCTCGCCAGCGCCCGATGTGCAGCTAGAATTTGTAATTGGACTGGTGGACGATCATAGTCGTAAATTACACACTGGGCATGGTTACAGTATACACAGCAGTATTATGCGCCCCAAAAGCCGAGGTACTATTACATTAGCCGATAACAACCCGCGTAGTGCACCGCTTATTGACCCTAATTATTTAAGCCATCCAGATGATTTAACTGTAATGCTTGCAGGCCTTAAAAAAACACTCGCTGTTATGCAAAGCAAAGCTTTTGATAACATACGCGGTAAAATGCTCTACCCGCTTGATATAAATAATGATGATCAGCTAATTGAGTTTATACGCCAAACTGCAGATACCGAATATCACCCAGTAGGGACATGTAAAATGGGGCAAGACTCAATGGCAGTGGTAGATACTAATTTACGAGTACACGGGGTGAGTAACTTACGCGTAGTTGATGCGTCGATTATGCCTACTATTATTACCGGCAACACAAATGCGCCGGTAATTGCGATTGCTGAAAAAGCGGCTGATTTAATTAAACACGAAAACGTATAATTGAATTAACAAGAGCAGGGCTATTAATTAGCTATAAAACTCATTTAGCCATTGTTGCCAATCGCTTTCAATATGCAGCATTTGCTGATGCTTTTTAGCGTTTAGATGCTTGGCTTCGTCCTCGCTTGCCACATAAGGCCCAACGCGGCATAGGGGGCAATGGTTAGATGTTAAGTATGCAGGCATTGTAAGGCGTGAGCTTAATTCGCTAGTATGTTTATCGAGACTTTTTGGGCTGAAAACGTAAGTTATGCCGCTTGTGTCTTTAACGTGTTTGTCGCGGTCAACATTACGAACTTTATAACCTTCAAAATGGCTAATATCAAATGGGATTTGGCCTAAATAATCTGCGGTTAAACCGTTATTTAAACTCCCCTCTATATTCCATTCTCGATAAGGTTTTACATCCTTTGAGGTGATGTAACAAAGCATTGGCCCATTTTTATCAAGCGCGTATTCGTTAGCGTATTTAATAAATTGATGCAGTAAAGCGCGGTTTAATACGTTCATGCTGGTTTGGCGCGTGTTGTTTTCAAACGCTTCACGGCCAACAAATGCAGGTATAAGCGGAAACTGAAAAATAACCACATCAAAGCTGTGCTGGTTTTTACTTAGAGCTTGCCAACATGCAGGGTTTGTTACATCAAAACTATTAAGTACCTCAACGTTATGCGCTTTTAAGTTGCTAAGTGCATTGTGCTGGTATTTTTGCTCAATAGTAGTTTGGTCATCGTAAGTGGATGCAACCAATGCTTTTGGCGATAGATGGGTGTAAATAGCGTTCGAAAACGATAAATCGCCATCGCCTACCGTGAGTATTCGCCATTGAGGATTTAAATACATATTTTATTTAGCGTTTATGTTTGTAGCAGTATTATTTATATCGCTATTTGTTTGTGAGTCTTTTGCTAGTAAACGATGAAACGCAAGTCTGGTTTTTAACCCTTCGATTGCGATTTGTTTAATAATAAGATTAAAGGTAATTAAAATAGCAAAGGCAATATGAATAGGGCCGTGAGTAAATCCTGCATCTGTATCGTACAGTGTTAAACCGAATAGCAAAAATAAGACGACTAAAAATATTTCGAGTAATTGACTTGAATAAAAGCTTAAACGACCTTCGCTCTTATGATCTTTTTTAATGCGAATAGCGCAAAAAAATGGGATCACTTTGATTTTAAATGCAGCGTTTTTTTCTACGTAGTTTTCGCCAAGTTCGTCGAGTTGTTGGCGTAGTTGGTCAATCATGGTGTGTCCTCAAATAGCAGTGCGCGGATATTACCTTATTACCACGCAATATTTAAGTTTACAGCTGCTAATTAGGATAAATACTCATACCAATAGTCAAAATGTGACAAACAAACACAACAGAGGTAAGTACAAAGCGCATTTTTTGATAATCTTTATGATAGGTTTGCCATTGCGGCGTGGCTTTTTCAAATATAAGTACTAACCAAAAACTAGCACCTAACCAAGCGAGTACCCACTCAACAGGTAAAAATGATAAAAATGGTATAGGTATTACAGGCGCAACAGCTTTTATAGCATTGCTATAAGTTTGCTCTCCGGCGCGCCATAAGTTACCCGCCATAAATGCTAAAATGGCGATACTGTAAAAAGTAAAAAACTCCAAGTTAAGGCTATTACTGCCAAACATGAGTGGCCAACCTACACACCCTAAAAACGGGATTAAGCCTAGGTAACCTAGCTGTATATGGTTAACAAATTTTTCCATTACGGTGTGCCTTATATTTGATGACTTATTTGAAGCGGGGCTATTGTAGCAGTATTGCGATTAGCGGTCTTAATAATTCGCCAGCGTTTACAATTCAAATAATGCTTACGATAACAATGATTATATAGTTCAACCCAAAAAATCGATTGTTTTAATCTAAACAATCAATTTTATTTAATTTCCCACTGGCCTTATTGTATTAATCAAGCCAACGCAGAAGGTCGTTTAAAACGAAAGCGTTGATTACTTTTAAAATACATAAACACAGATGAGGAAATACCATGAGCACTTCATTAATCAATACAAAATTACAACCATTCAATGCAACCGCTTACCACAACGGTGACTTTGTAGAATTGTCTGAAAAAGATGTTCTAGGTAAATGGTCTATCTTCTTCTTTTACCCAGCAGACTTTACATTTGTATGTCCTACCGAATTAGGTGACCTTGCAGATTACTATGCACAACTTCAAGAAATGGGCGTAGAAGTTTACTCAGTATCTACTGACACTCATTTTACTCATAAAGCATGGCACGACACGTCAGACACTATCGGTAAAATTACTTACCCAATGATTGGCGACCCAACAGGGCGTATTACACGTAGCTTTGGTGTAATGATTGAAGAAGAAGGTTTAGCACTTCGCGGTACATTTGTAATGAACCCAGAAGGCGAAATTAAAGTAATCGAAACTCACGATTTAGGAATTGGCCGAAGCGCTAAAGAACTAGTTCGTAAAGTACAAGCTGCACAATACATTGCAACTCACGATGGTGAAGTTTGCCCTGCATCTTGGCAGCCAGGTGAAGACACACTTGCACCTTCACTAGATTTAGTTGGTAAAATCTAAATATAGGTTTACCCACTTTTATGAGGGCAGGTAACTGCCCTTAAATCAACGAACATTCGTTTGTTGATGCCTCCTATATCAATATACTTGTTTAAGCACATGCATTATTTGGCATGGGAGGCTTGCTGTTTAAATTTTCCTAAAAGGGTTAAGCCATGTTAGATAACAACATAAAAAATCAATTAAAAAGCCATTTCGAATCGCTTACTCAACCTGTTGAGCTGCTTATTGCCTTGGATGACAGCAAAAAATCAGCAGAAGTAGAAAGCTTAGCAAACGATTTAGCCTCACTAAGCGATAAATTTACTGTAATAAGCAATCCTGATACAAGCGCACGTCGCCCATCAATGGTTGTACATTCGCCTATTAAAAACACTCATGTTACGTTTGCAGGCGTACCTATGGGTCATGAATTCACAAGTTTAGTGTTAGCACTTTTGCATACTGGCGGACACGCAAGTAAAGCTAAAAGCGAAGACATTGAGCAAATACAATCGCTTACTCAAGAGCTGAACTTTGAAGTATACATAAGTTTAAGTTGCCAAACGTGCCCGCAAGTAGTGCAAGCACTTAACACTATGGCAGCGACAAACAGTAATATTAAAGCCACCATGATTGACGGTGCATTATTTCAAGATGAAGTAGAAGAGCGAAATATTTTAGCTGTACCGGCTGTATATTTAAATGGCGAACCATTTAGTCAAGGTGCACTAAGCCTTACTGACATACTCAATAAAGTAGATAGCAAAGGGGCTGCTAAACAAGCAGCAGCACTAAGCGAAAAAGACGAGTTTGATGTACTGGTAGTTGGTGGCGGCCCAGCGGGCGCGTCGGCTGCAATTTACTCAGCACGAAAAGGGTTAAATACAGGTATTGTTGCCGACAGATTTGGTGGACAAGTTGCCGATACATTAGCAATAGAAAACTTTATTTCGATTAAAGCGACTGAAGGGCCTAAATTGGTTGCTCAGCTTGAAGAGCACGTTAAAGAATACGATGTAGATGTAATGCATAATCAGCGTGCAGCGGCACTTGGTTATAACAATGGTTACGAAATTACACTAGAAAATGGCGCAGTACTTAAAGCTAAGTCGCTCGTACTTGCCACTGGTGCACGCTGGCGCGAAATGAACGTACCAGGCGAGCAAGAATATCGTGGCCACGGTGTGGCATATTGCCCACATTGCGACGGCCCTTTATTTAAAGGCAAACCTGTTGCTGTAATTGGTGGTGGTAATTCAGGTATAGAAGCGGCAATCGATTTAGCTAATATTGTGCAAAGCGTTACGGTACTTGAATTTGCAGACACACTACGAGCCGATGAAGTGCTTATTCGTAAAGCTAAAAGCATGGCTAATATTACTATTATCAAAAGTGCACAAACCACCGAAGTACTTGGTGATGGTAAAAAAGTAACTGGCTTAATGTACACAGATAGAGTGTCGGGAGAGAGTAAAGAGCTTGAACTTGCCGGTATATTTGTACAAATAGGCTTAATACCAAATACCGAGTGGTTAAAAGACAGCGACCTTGAATTAAGCAAATTTGGTGAAATACTAATTGATGCTAAAGGCGCAACTTCATTACCAGGAATTTACGGCGCGGGGGATGCAACCAATACTCCGTTTAAACAAATTATTATTGCAATGGGCAGTGGTGCAACAGCAAGCTTAGGCGCATTTGATTATTTAATCCGCCACTCTGAAGAAGCTGATCAAAGCGCTGCTTAATGTAATTAGTAAAAACTCTCTTGATATAACAGCAAGGCTACACCCATAGCTGTTTGTTAACCCAAGCCGCCCTTCTCCAAAGGCGGCTTTTTTAATGCTTAAGAATTAGCACACGATTTAATCGCACCCACCACCAGAATCGCCGCCGCAATCTGTATAAGAATGTGATGAGTTACTGCTAGAGGAAGCTGTTGAGTCATTGCCAGTATAAGCTGATGATCCACGTGATGACTTAGCACTGATAAATGTAACTAACAGCAATACGCCTGATACGATAACTATTGTTATTGATGAGCTCCATTGCCCAGTGGAAACGCCTTTAAATACTGCAACAATAAGGACAGTTAGTAATATAGTTCTAATTATGTTTTTCATTGTTAATTCCTTATCTAACTATATTTAGCACGCAGTTAAGTGTGCAAAGCTAATATTTTTAAAGCTTTAGTAATTGTGCCGCTGACGCAATAGCGACTTCTAAAGAATGCATTTTAAACGGTTTTGAAATAAACATATCCATACCGGCTTGTTTGCATGCTAATTTATCTTGCGATGAAGTATTGGCTGTAAGGGCAACAATATAGGTTGAATCGTGCGGACAGATACTTTTTGAACGCAGTTGTTTTGTAGCCTCAAAACCATCGAGTATAGGCATAATACAATCCATAAAAATAAGGTCGTAATGCTTTTGCTCGCATTTAAATATGGCATCTTGCCCATCTACTGCAAAGTCTGGCTTTATATTGAGTTTATTAAGTGACGCATCAAGAACGAGTCTGTTTATGTCGTTGTCATCCACCACTAAAACAGAAAGCTTAGAAGCGTTAATGTTTATTTTTGATAGTGGATTTAGCTCTACTTTTTGCTCTTTACCTAGCTCTATAGGGATACTTAGCGAAAAAGTAGTTCCTTGATTTACTTTACTACTTACCTTGATTGTTCCGCCCATATACTCAACAAGTTCTTTAACTATTGCGAGGCCAAGTCCTGTGCCTCCTTTACTGTTTTTAGCATCTACTTCTTGAGTAAAAGGGGAGAATAAAGATTCAAGAAATTGGCTAGTCATGCCTCTTCCTGTATCGGCGACTTTAATGTTTAGCGTTAATTTATTATTGTTATTAATCACAGACGTGTGCAGTTTTACACAACCACGCTCAGTAAATTTTAACGCATTACTTAATAAGTTGGAGGTAATTTGACTTAGGCGTGTGTTATCGCAATATGCCCAGCAGCTATCAGAAATTTCATTTTTTACTTCTAGTTCTACATTGCTGTTTTTAAATAACGGGGTGTACAAAGAAATGAGATCAGTAAATGTTGTATTTAATAAAACATCCGTCGGTTCTAGCTTTAACTCACCGTGGTTAATTTTAGAAAAATCGAGTACTTCGTTTATTATGCTCAAGAGTATATCTGCGCTACGCAGCGCGACTTTTATTTTTTCGGTTCTCTTTTGTTCGTTATGTTCATCTATTAACGTAGTAAGCATGCCCGTAATGCCATTTAGCGGTGTTCTAAGTTCGTGGCTTATTTTTGCAAAAAGCATGCTTCTATCTTCGAGTAATCGCTCGGCTTGTGCTTGTTTATTTTTAAGCTCTTCTCTTAGAGTCACTGCTTCGGTAATATTTTGAAAGGTACCAAACAAACGTACACAGGAATCACCGTCAAATTCGGCTTCGCCAAATGTAGATACCCAAATGGTTTGATTTTTGGCTGTAATAATTTCAAGTTCTAGATGCCACTTTTCGCCGTGTTGTATAGCAAGCTCAACTGCTTTATTTATTTTATCTCTGCTTGTACCTTCTTTATAAAAGTTAACTGCAGATTCAATTTCAGGCTGATAGTTTTCATCAACTTGATGGATTTGTTTAGTTTGCTGACTCCAATAAATTTTATTATTAGTAAGGTCAACTTCCCACGTGCCTATATTTGCTATGCTTTCTAGTTTTAATAAGCTATTACTGTTTTTTATTAATTTTTCTTTAGTGATACTGCGAGCTAGTTCTGCCCCTAACCACTGCGCAAATAACTCAATATAGTCGTAGGCGGCATCTGTAAATACTGGAGATTGATTGGCAGAAGAAAAATTTACAGTTCCAAATATATCGGTACCTATTTTAATAGGTGCCCCAATATATGACTCAAGTTTAAAATTTGCATAGCAAGGATGGTCAGCAATTGCGCTTTGCGAGACGTTATGAAATGCAAGTGCAGAACCCGCACTAAGAGTGTGTACACAATAGGTACCGTCTAAATCAAATTGAGTACCTATTTCTAATGCATTATCTGGCGTAATGGCATGTAACACGGTATAGCAGTTTTTCTCGACCTTACTAATAATAGCTAAATCAAGGTTAAACACTTCAAGTCCAAATGCTAATAGTTGATGGGTTTTTCCATCAAAGTCTAAGCTTTGGTTAGATACTATGTCGTGAAATTGCCTAAGAAAATTCAATAGTAAACATCCTGTTGGTTTTAGAACTAAGTCTATAGCTTGATAAAGCACTAGTTTAACAAAAAAGTGAAATATATTTAGTTAATTATTACTTTATATAAACTTTCTTTAATTAAGCACAACTAATTTGAACACAAACTGCGAGTAAGTTACTCGCAGGTTATTGTGTATATTAGTACGTTGAGTTTGGTGTGTACTCAGGGTTGATATCGCCGTCTACTTCCTCTGGGTCAACATCGTTAATAAGCAGTGTTTCACGTACCGCTTCAATGTGATCAAGTACGCTTTGGTAGCGCTCGCCATATTCATATTTTGTCACCTCAATCGCTTTAGGCATGTAAGTAAAAGCTATTTTTAGGGCGTGGAGTGCTTCTTCGTTTATTTTTTCGCTCATAATGTTCTCTTATGTGTAGGCTATAGCTAACCTGAGTTCTGAATAATAAATCTATCTCAAGCAGCTATTTTTAGCGCTAACTGCGTTGAATTTCCTTGCAATAGACCAGCTATTGACGCGTAAATTCGCCTTGTTTTCACCAAAAATTTCTAGCTAGAGAGAGACAGACTTAAATATCGTTATTATTTACAGTGTTTTTAAATCTCTTAACCAGAATTTAGGTTAGTTAGTAAAATAACACCAAATACGATTCGGTAAAGACCAAAACTAACAAAAGTGAAATTTTCTAGAAAGCGTATGAATAGTTTAATAGTAAAATAAGCAACTATAAAAGACGTTAAAAAACCTACAGCAAGGGCAGTTAGGTCATCTAAGTTAAACAGTTGGTAATGTTTAAGTAAGTCGTACCCTGAGGCTGCTGTAAGTACAGGTAAACCAAGTAAAAATGAAAATTCAGCGCTGGCTTTTCGGTTTAAACCACACAACATGGCACCAACAATAGAACTTCCAGCACGACTAGTCCCTGGAATTAACGCAAATACTTGTGCTACGCCAATCCAAAGAGCTTGTTTATAAGTAATTTGGGTCACATCGGTAGTTGTTCAGTGAGCCTCTTTATAACTGCGCTCTAATAGTAAAAAAATCATACCACCTACAATAAACATAACGCCTACCACAGGTACGCTAAACAGTGTTTTTATTACATCACTAAATATAAAACCAATAATACCCAAAGGAATAAATGCAATGGCAACTTTAATCCATAAATTAAAATGTTTAGGGCTGAACTTATCTTTATAGTTAGCTAGTACCGCTAAAATGGCGGCAAGTTGAATAATGACTTCGAAGGCGAGGTTAGTGTCTGTTGATTCAATGCCTAACCACTTTGACGCTACAATTAAGTGCCCAGTTGATGATATGGGTAAAAATTCTGTTATACCTTCAATAATACCTAAAATAATCGCGTTAATTATATCCACGGTTTACTGCTTCCTGAAAAATTAAAAGGCCCGAACTCGGCTTAACTGAAATGACGCATTACTGCGTACCTAAATTGCGAGGCGTAGCATAAAAGCTCTTAAAGCAAACCAACAGTATTTTTAGACTTAATGTGTTTAATAAATTGCATTAAGTGTTAAATGCACAATATAATAACAATTGTTATCATTTGCATGTGCTGTTTTGTATATGTTTGGGCAAATTTAATGAGCGAATAATGAATAATAAAAAAACGTTTACAGCTACACGGCGAAGGCACCTAATTGCATGTGTGTTAGCGCTAATTACTGCGGTAATAATGATTCCGGGTATGACAACTTATTTACCGTTTCAAATGAATGAACAAATATTACTGCCTATTTTACTCTTTCCTGTTATTTGGACTGCGTTGTTTATTTATGCGTATTTGGCGCAAAAGGTATGGCAACCGTTTGTAGTCATGATTGCACTGTGTGTATTACATGGTTTATTGAGTTTTTGGGCGTTAACGCAGGGGCAGGGATGAAGTCGATTACTTTAAAAAAGCTATTTTTATTACATAGCTGGGTAGGAATTATTACTGCGGTACTGCTATTTGTTGTTGCATTTAGTGGAGCGTTAGCAGTGCTGTCTCGACCTGAGTTAAAAATATGGGCAAATCCAGAGCTACAATCTAGCCAACACGTTGCTAGCGCGCAAATTAATCGATTAGTAAACGAATACCATAAACAGGTGCCTAGTGAATTTGGCGAAAACATTCATGTGTTTTTACCAAGTGGACATAACTTTCATTTATTAACGTTGGTATTTGAATCCCACCATGGCGATGAAAACTATGACCAAGAGGTGGCCAGAGTATTCCAGTTTCATCCGGATACTTTGGCGCTGGAAAATACTTACTATGGGCCTAGTAAAGAGTTTTACGCTAATAAAAAAACAGATGCGCCAACCTACATAGGTGAGTTTCATGCAGATTTGCATTTAGGGCGACCAATTGGGTTAATACTCACTGGTTTTTTAGGTTTAACACTTTTAGTAAGTGCAGTTACAGGCTTGTTTATTCATCGTAAATTGATAAAAGAGCTCTTTACGTTTAGGCGAGATAAAGGATTAGATATTGCAGTCAGCGATGCTCATAAGGTCATAGGTATTTGGGGCAGTGTATTTAATATTGTAATTGGTTTTACAGGATCATTTTTAGGGCTTGCGACCGTTATTTTATTACCAGCAGCTGCGTTTGTGAGCTTTGTTGGCGATCAAGATAAGTTAATAGAAACGTTTACCGCAATTCCTGAGCCGGTAGTTAGCCACATTAAGCAACCTACAAAAATAGACACTATTTTAGACAATGTGCATAGTCGTTACCCTGAAGCTGTAATTAGGGATGTCACAATAATGGCGCATAACGATGCGAATGCGCAGGTGTATTTGCGTTTGTTAGGTGGCGAGGCTGTTGCTTCTCAATTACTGCATTATAAAGGCAATGGTGAGTTTGTGCAGTCGATGAGTAGTTTTGGTGATATTTCAGGTGTTTCGATAAAAGTAATTGAGTTGATGTTTCCGCTGCACTTTGGGAACTTTGCAGGGGTGTTTGTAAAATTACTTTGGGTATTGCTTGGCTTAAGTACTGCGCTTTTACCTATTTCGGGCATGATGATGTGGCTAGCAAAGCGTACACGTGGCAGTAGCCCGTCGCTGAGTGTGCAGGCATATGCACGCTGGAATCGTTTTATTATTGGCAGTTGTGGAGGCTTGGTATTAGCAAGCTTTGTGTTATTTCCTTTGCAAGTTGTACTTAATTATACCGTTATTGGTGTGGCGCAAAATAGCTTTTTTGGACCCGTGTTTTTTTATACGTGGTTGGCATGGTTACTCTCAAGTGTATTGCCTGTAGGTTATAAAAACTATTTTAAGCTGACTCTTTTGCTATGCGGCGCTTCGCTTGCTTTGGTGCTGCCGCTCAATATTATATTTGGCGTGAGCAATGTTATTAACCTTAATAGCTCGCTTGTCGCGATAGTAGATATAAGCTTTATGGTGGTGGGTATCGCGTGTATTTTTGGTGCCTTAAAAATAAAAAACACACAAAAATTACAAGCAGAGGTACAACCCGCATGAACGAACTACTAATTATAATTGCCATGGTAAGTCTATTATTAATGATGCTCAATATACGCAAAAACACACTCACAATACCCATTAAAGCTTTTTTAAGTACACTGCTATTTAGTTTAGCGCTGATATGCTTTATGAGTGTTTATGGTATTTTAGGCGGTGCAATATGCACCGTTGTAGGAGCTATGTTAGCTGGTTTACTAACTGCAGTTATTGCGGGTAAAGCGCCGCAATTATTAGGGTAAATAATGCATTTATTTAGCTAAAAAGGCTTTAGCAGTATCAACTCCCATATTGTAACCACTATTAAGTATTTCAAACTTTTTAGTGGTTCGGCCAACTTTAAAATTAGCTGGTGGAGCAATAATATTGATTTTGCATTCATTTGGTGGATTCATAATAAAATCGATAGACTTATTATAAAAATCAGCCCTATCTAAGGTCGCTTGAACTAATGCAGGATAGTTTTTATACATTTTTTTAGTAAGCCAAGGTGCCTTACTTGGCTTTTTACGATAGCCTAAACATTGAGACAAAATAACAGTTATTTCGCGAGCGCCCATTTCGTAAGCTTTTATTACCGGAATTGAATCCGCAACACCGCCATCGGTCATCGCTATGTCATTAATAATAGGGTAGTCACGATATGCAATGGGTATAGCGCATGATGCTTTTAATTGATGCACCATATCGGCGCTGGTGGCTTTTAAATAGTGTGCTTTGCCCGACTCGATTGCCGTAGATACAATATAAAACTCTTGTGGAGTTTGTTCGAATACCTCTGTATGAAGGCGTATTTCGCGAATTGTTTCTTGCCATAACCAATCTAAATCAAATAAATGACCACCTTTAATAAAGCGCGCTAAATTAATAAATTCAGGACGGCATGAGTAGTCGGTAATCACTTTATAATTTCGCATTGGTTGTTTGCATAAAAATGCGGCTATATTAGTTGCTCCGGCTGAAACACCAAAATAGCGTTCAAACGGCTGGTATTGCTGTTTTAAAAACTCATCAAGCACACCTGCGGCAAATATACCGCGCATTGCACCGCCTTCAACGACGAGTGTGTTTTTATTATTGTTGTTCATGGTCAATCCTTTTTATTAAATTTGATGTTATCAACTCAGTCTAAAAAATGCGATAGAGATTACTAAATGTGTTGATAAATTAAAGCCAGGTACACATCGCGAAATCAACTGTTTTCTGGTAAGGTTTGGGTTACAAGGCTTTGTTAATAATAAAGAATAAGTATTTATGTTTGACCCTAGCGTAACCATTTTTGAAAGCACACAGAATCAGCTTGCAGAAAGTCCTCTTTGGCACCCTATGCTGAACACTTTTTTTTGGGTCGATATAAATAAAAAATTACTTTTAAGCAAAAATATACACAGCGAAAGCCAACTAAAAACCGTGAATATGCCCGATACGCTCAGTGCAATAGCGTGGATTGATGAGCAGCACTTATTGCTAGGGACAAGTACTGGTATATACAAATACCATATTAATTCAAGCACTCGCCATCTTATCCTTAGTATTGAAAATACACAGCTAAATCGACGTTCAAACGACGGCCGTGCTGATCCATGGGGTGGCTTTTGGTTAAGTACAATGGATGTAAATGCTAAAAAAGGGGATGGTAAAATATACCGTTATTATAAAAACCAGCTTAAAGCCGTAGTAAGTGGTTTGAGTATCCCAAATGGATTGTGTTTTGATAAGTCCCGTTTACGCGGTTATTACTGCGACTCTTTAACGAGTTGTATTTATGTATTAGATTTGGATGAGAAAACTGGCGAACCTTGCGCTGAGCCACGTGTTTTTTATCAATTTAATAATACTGATGTTGACCCCGATGGCTGCGTAACCGATAAATTAGGTAATTTGTGGCTAGCTGTTTGGGGAATGGGATGTGTTATGTGTTTATCCCCAAGCGGTGAGTTAATTAAAACAATAAAGCTTTGTGCATTAAAACCGACATGCACCGCCTTCGGTGGTGAAAATGCTGAGTTGCTACTTGTTACATCGGCATTTGATGAAGCGATTAATAATACTGTTGGTGAACAAGGCGCTGTATTTCAGATCTCCGGTATAAAAAACGGGCAGTTTGAGCCGCCCGTTTTACTGTAACTTGTAATTTTCAGTGATGATTAGCTTTTAGGCGTAACCCACATAACACCCACTTCTTTTTTAGTTACTAAAACCTCAGTACCGGCGATAATTGGTTGCTCACTTTTGAGTTTCCAGCTGATACCAGAGTATTGATGTGTAGTTAAACCTTGCTCTGTTACATCGCTAGTAAGTACAAAAGTAAGTTCAGCAAAATCACTATTCACTTGCTTCTTATCTACGCGATTTTGCATTTGTTTTAATGGTTTCCAAAGTGCAACGGCCAAGCTTGCTGTTACCACTGTGTTACTCCAAAGTGCAGTGGTTAATGAGTCAGGTAAAATACCAAAACTCATTAATAATCCTGTGAGGAATAACGATAATCCAAAAAACAATAAAATAAATGTAGAAAGGCCAAGTACTGCTACTTCTATTATTAAAGCAACAATACCAATTACCATAAGTGTTTGCGGTAAATTTTGCGTAATAAAATCCATACAAACCTCTTTATTTAGTTATTAACCCAGATGCTTTTTATTTAAGCTATTAATAATTGCCATACCTTGGGCAACCATTGAGCTTGCATCTGTCGCGTTATCTGGCAGTAATACAATTGATGACTCACGAGCAATCGCTTCTTTAGCTGCAATTGCTTTAGTTGCCAGATCTAGCTGTATTGCTTTTTGACCTTGTTCTGTATCTGCGGCTTCACCTACTTTGATAAGCGCATTTGCCTGTGCTTCTGCAACCGTCGTAATAGCTGTTGCTTCACCTTCAGCACGTAAAATTTGCTCGGCTTTGTCGGCTTCAGCAGCAAGTACTTGTGCTTGTTTTTTACCTTCAGCAACGTTGATATTTGCTTGGCGATCACCTTCTGACTCTAAAATTTGAGCTCGTTTAACACGCTCAGCTTTCATTTGTGCTTCCATAGCTTCCATAATAGAGTTAGGCGGCACAATATCTTTAATCTCATAGCGAAGTACTTGGATACCCCAAGGCTCAGATGCTTGGTTTATAGCTGCAACAATGTTGGTGTTAAGTAGATCACGCTCTTCAAATGTTTTATCAAGCTCCATTTTACCTAATTCTGAACGCATAGTTGTTTGCGAAAGTTGTACAACTGCAAAGGTATAGTCGTCAACGCCATACGTAGCTTTGTACGGGTCTAATACTCTAAAGTACAGTACGCCATCAACTATGAGTGAGATGTTATCTTTAGTAATAGCTGATTGCGATGGTACGTCTTGAGCTTGTTCTTTTAAGCTACGATCAGCCGAGATTCTATCAATAAATGGAATAATAAAGTTAAGGCCAGCTTCTTTAGTTGATTGGTATTTACCAAAACGTTCGATTAACCAGGCGCGGTTTTGTGGTACAAATTTAACGCTACTTTTTAAAAGCACGATAACAAAAACAAGTAAAAAAGCCTCAACAGTAAAAACTATATTGAGAATTTGTGTGACTGGATCCATTTAAACATTCCTTATAATAATTAAACGCTGAGTAGTTGTATTGTTTATAATTTCAGCGTGTATAGATTATCACTACAGAGAACTTTAAACCACTAAAACTCACTGCAGTGCGCCACCTTAGTCGGTTTTTAAAAACTAGCTATTTTATTTCTACCTGTTTCTTTTGCGTTATAAAGGGCTATGTCGGCGTTAGTTATAACCTCTTTGGGTTTTGTTTTGTGATTGGGTATGAAACTATAAAACCCAATGCTTAAAGTGAGGTATTTACTGACAGTTGAAAAGTTATGTTCAATTGCGAGTTCTGCGATTTTTTCCTGAATAAGAACAGCAAACCTTTGACAGTGATCTGTGTCGACTGCAGGTAAAACTATCGCAAATTCTTCACCCCCGAAACGAGCTGCTAGATCACCTTCCCGTTTACAAATATTGTGTAGCGCTTTGGCCACTCGCTTTAGCACTTCATCGCCAAGCTGATGCCCATAGTTATCGTTATAACGCTTAAAAAAATCAATATCACACATAATTAAACTAATGGGTTCCTTATTACGTGCACAGCGCTTAATTTCGCATTTTAAAGTCTGATCAAAACAACGCCTATTAGCAATGTTTGTAAGGCCATCAGTATTGACTTGTTTATTGAGTTTTTTGTTGGCGTTAATGAGTTGCTGCTGAGTTTGTTGAAGCTCTTGCTTATAATTTAAATTTTTGAAAGCATTAGCAAGCATTTCACCTACTAACCTTAGGCGAATAAGGTCTAAATCTGTCCAGTCTCGCTTTTGAATAACACAATCACAGCCAATAAAGCCAACCAGTTCTTTGTCATAGCGTAAACCAATGCAAAGTACCGATTTTATTTCTTGTCGCTGGAAAATCGTTTTTTCGCTCATTGCTTGAATGGGGAGCAACGATACATCATTCACTCTGAATAAGTGGGTACGGGCCATCGAACTAAAAAAATAAGGGAGGTCGCTTTTTAAAAGGTTTTGTAAGTCGTCTTTAAAAGCTTTGATACCATCATTGACCCATTCGTGAGTGTTATTAATAGTTTTACCATCTTCGGAAAACTTAAAAAGATAACTTCTATCGGCATTGCAAACCGTACCGACTGCTTTTAATGCATAGTTGATATGCTTATCAACATCGTCATTTTGAATATCAATTAAGTCAGTTGAGATGTTCGATATAATATTATCAAAATCATATTGTTCATCCACGTTGTTATTTAATATATCGATAATAATAATGGAGTTTGAATTAGGTAAATTTGCAAATTTTACGTTGAGTAGCAATTTGGATGATTGTTTCGATAAAATAAACTGGCATTGGTTATTTGCCGTAAAATAATCAAAGAATAGCTCCTCGATCAACAGATCTTTTTTATTGTGATGATTGGTTAAAGTGATGTGTGAAAAATCAGTTTTATAAAAATGTGATTGGTCTTTTAAGTCAAACAAGTCCTGTGCCTGGCTGTTAACTTTAAATATATCTTCATTGGCATTATAAAGTAATACACAAAACGGCAATAACTCCAAGTTTTGCCATGCTTCTTCTGATAGGTTATTACTCACTCAACTCTCCATGTGTTCAAGCCATAATTAAATTCTTTTTCTTTACTAACTATTAGCACATTTTTTTTGATTTACTAAGTTTTTAGTGCGTTTGCGGGCAGTACGTATTATAATTGATACTGTATATCATTACCCATTTCTACTCTAAGCCATCTTTGGCTTATTTGCATTTTAAGTATAGGTTATTCAAGCATTTCATGACAGAAATCACTACACACCAAGCTTCTCGTCGTCGGTTACTCATTGCGCTAGCAATTACGTGTTCGTTTATGGTAATTCAGGTTATAGGTGCTTATTATTCTAATTCGCTTGCGGTTCTTGCTGATGCGGGGCATTTGTTTGTCCACAATAGTTCGTTATTCATCGCACTGATAGCATCAAGTCTCGCTATTCATTTTGCCAAAACCTATAACGATGGTCATCAAAGAGCCGAGCTTTTGGGCGGTCTGGTGAACGGGTTGTTATACCTAGCAATCAGTTTAATTATTTTGTATGAAGGTGGTGAGCGCTATATACACCAACATGAAGGAAATGAGCTGGCTATCAATAGTTATTTAATGTCGGTTATTGCTGCTATTGGTTTTTTATTTCATGGGGCTGCAGCATGGGTTTTATATAAAGGCCGCAAAGCGAGTATTAATGTGTACGCGGTATTTTTACATTCATTCTTTGATCTGATTTCTACCGTATCGACATTTGTTGCCGGTATTCTTATATATTTCACAGGCTGGGTTGTAATCGATATTTTATCGAGTATGTTAATCGCCTCTTTCGTATTATTCACCGGTATTAAGGTGATAATTAGTTGTATAAAAGGTTTACGCCTAAATAAAGCGAAACTTCCTAAAATTACTGATATTGAAAGTAAAATTACAGATATGGAACATGTTCATAATGTCCATAACGTCACTGTAACGCGTAAATATAATGGTATTGTAGTAGGCGCACACGTTGTCCTTAAACAACATTGTACGATTGAAAAACATGATGAAGCGTGTCGTATGAAGGTAGAGCAATTATTAGCCGAAAAATTTAATGTACGTAATAGTGTATTACAAATTGAAAGCCATGAATGCCATCATATCCATTAATAGCATCTAATTAATATAAAAGCGTGTAATAATGATTAGCACGCTTTTAATGTTTCAAATCAAATCAAATCAAATCAAATCAAATCAAATCAAATCAATGATATTGCTAAAACAATCGCTTTTACGTAAGTCTTTAGCATTCATTGGTTTTGCAAAGTAATAACCCTGTAATACATGGCAGCCAACCTCGGCTAAAAAGAGCATCTGTTCGCGCGTTTCTACTCCTTCTGCAATGCAGTATAGATCTAAGTTTTCTGCCAATGAAAAAATAGTTTTAATAATTGATTCATCTCCCTTATCTATACCAATACTATTTACAAAGCTCTGATCTATCTTAATAACATTAATAGGGAATTGGCTTAAGTAAGTGAGTGATGAGTATCCTGTACCAAAATCGTCAAGTAGTAATTTAAACCCAGCAGCTTTTAGGTTTTGCAGCTGTTTGGCTGCTTTAAGCTTATCTTCTAATAAAATACTCTCTGTTATTTCGAGCCTTAATTGTCTTGGATGAACTTGAGAGTCCGCTAATATAGCCATTAACCGCTGTGTTATGTTTGTTTTTAAAATGTGTTTAGGCGATAAGTTTAAAGATATATAAAACAACGGGTTTTCGCTGAGTATAGGCGCAAGTTCAATTAGTGAACGGTGCAAGGCTTGCTCAGTAAGAAGTTCTATTAAACCGGTTTCCTCAGCTACAGGAATAAAAAGAGCTGGAGATATTAACTGGCCTTCATTTTTCCAGCGCATGAGTAACTCCACGCCATTTATTGTTTTCTCTTCTATGTCGATAATAGGCTGGTAGTGATTAAAAAATCGGTTGTCTTTTACTGCATCTTTTAAATCATTTTCAAGCAGTAACTTTTGTTTTATTAGCTCATTCATTTCATCGCTAAAAAACTTAAAGTCGTTTCTCCCGCCTTGCTTAGCGTGCATCATTGCAACATCGGCATTACGAATGAGTATATCTGTGGTTACAGCATCGAATGGGTATAGAGCTACGCCAATACTTGCTGAAATATTAATAGAGAAGTCTTCAATAATTACTTTATTAGCTAATTCATTACTAATTTTTCTTACGGTATCGCGAAGAGATTGGAGTGATTTTATATTTTGAATCAGCACTAAAAATTCATCACCACTTTGGCGGCCAAGTATAGCGTTTTCGCTAAGCATACCGCTTACTCTTTGGGTAATATTACATAACAACTTGTCACCCACTGCATGACCAAAAGAGTCATTAACAGGTTTGAACTTATCTAAATCAATAAATAATAATGCGCATTGGGTATTGTTTTTATCGGCATATTTAATCGCCTTTTCAATGTTTTGATACATTAAACTACGATTAGGTAGGTGCGTTAGAGGGTCAAAATTAGCCAAATAGCGCAGTTCGTTTTCAGCACGTTTTTGTTCAGTTAAATCTGTAATAACAATCACATAGTAACTTGCAGTGTCTTTTGTTACAGCTGTGGCACTTATATGTATTGGGTGTTCGTTATTTCTTGCTGTTCTTATATAAACATCACTTTGCCAGTTTTCAGTTGGTTTTAATTTTTTTAAAATACTAGCAAACTCTCTGCACTTATCTTTACCAATTGCTTTAATAAACAATTTAGGGCTAATTTTGGTGGCCGTTTGCTCGTTTGAAAATGTTTCAATAAAACTATTGTTCGCAGAAAATGGCATTAAACGCTTATCGAGTATAAGTAACCAATCGTTTATTTGGCTAAACGCTTCACCTAAAATTTTTGCTTGTTGCTCATTAGCTCGTTGCTCGGTGATATTGGTATATATGCCAGAAACATATAGAGGCTCATTTGTTTGAGGGTCGTATATAACTTGCCCTGTATCTTGATACCAAAGCCAATGGCCATTTTTATGCTGTAAACGGTAAGTTGCTTGCCAGTTTTGTTGTTTTTTGTATTTGAAGTAGTTTTCCCATTGGTTTTCAAAACGACGTCGATCGTCTGGGTGTATAAGCGCTAAAAATTGATCTATATGCACGCGTTCAGGTAAGTCTGTATAGCCTAATTCACTTCCCCTGAGCGTATTTACGGAAGCGTCTTTAAAATTATAATCCCATACGCCGCTTTTATTATTTTTAAGCGCGAGTTCTGTTTGCTTTTGCGAATGAATAGTCGCTCTATGGGCTTGTTCAATTGCTACTCGGCGGCTGCGATACTGCCAAAAAATAAAAAATAACACCCCAAGTATTAAAATAATGTAGGTGGCTATAGCAATGGGCGATTTCCAAGGAGCATACGCCACGTTGATATTAAGTGTTGTAGGCTCGCTTGTAATAATACCATCACGATTATGTGCTGATATTTTTAGTGAGTAATTACCAGGTTGAAGCTTTGTGAAAAACACTTGATTAGATTGTAAATCTTCATATGTAAGAGACGTAGGCCCTGAAAGGATTACTTTATAATATGCTTTATCAATATTAGGGTAAGAGAAGTTAGAAAAGCTAACCGTCAATCCCATGTCTTCATAATTTAATTCAAGTGGTTTGCTAAGGTATTTATGAGGATTGTAATTGAGTTCCCTAGTAAGGAGGCTAATATCAGTAATGGCTAGATTACTTTTTTGTAGTTGTTCTTTTTCATTAAAGTCTATCGGGTCAAGAAGTAAGGCTCCAGCATTGCTACCGAATATAAGCCTGCCATCGCTTAGTGTTGCTGCCGCTATTGGTGTAAATTGGTTTATATTCAAACCGTCTTTTACTGAAAAACTCACTACATTGAGAGTATCTAGGTCTATTTGATACAGACCATTGTCGGTACTTGCCCATAAAAAGCCGTTTTCATCAGGAAGTAGTGAATAGATAGAATCAGTATTAAACGAATTTTTTAATCCTATATAGTGCTTTCTTTCATAAGTAACGGGGTCAACGCCGAGAAAACCTTCGTGAGTGGTTGCTAACCATAAAATGTTTCGTTTTGAGTCTAAGTAAAAGTTTTCTACAGTGTAAAAAATATCTTCTTTAGGATTAAAAGACTGAAATATAGTCGTTAAAGTTTTCGTTTTTTCGTTGTACCTAAGGAAGCTTTTTGATGTGCCAAGTACAAACTCTTCAGGATGTGTGTCGAGATGTTTATAAAAAGCGTAAGAAAATAAAGGATCGACTTGCTCTTTGAGTCCCTTAATAATTCTTGTTTTTCCTGTTGTTTCATTAAAAACATAAAAATTATCATCAGACATAAATGCATATGTGTCTGCAGATAACTGGGCAAAGCCAAATAAGTTGGATTGGTTAATTACATCTTTTTCTGTGTCTTTATTTTCAATAATTTTACCCGTTTGTTTATCAAACAGTTTAAAACCATCGAAAGTAACAAGCCAAAGGAATTGATTATCACCAATTGAAGACGCAAAAATATCATAAACGGCAGATGCCCCGTATATTGCTTTTGAGTCGGTTGAGCTTAGATATACATCACTTTTATTTGTTGCTTTGTCGTACCGTGCAATTCCATCTTCTGTTCCTAACCAAATAATATTATTTTTGTCTTGGTAGGTAGCATGAACAGTATTGTTACCGGGTAAAGTAATGTGTTTAAACCGTCGGGTTTTAATTGGCCATGTAAACACGCCCTGGGTTCTAGATGCGAGCCAAAGTACGCCGGACTTATCAACCATTAGATCGTTTATTGAGTTTTCATTAATATTAAACTTACTTTTTTCATAATTTAATACGAATTCTAGTTCTTTGGTTTCGCGGTGATAACTGAACAATCCACTTTCGGTTGCTACAAACTCCCCGTAAACAGTATTGGCATAATCCCATATATTATAATCAGGAATTAAAGTTGTAATATTTGCTGCAGATATATTTTTGGTATTATCGAATGCTAATTGATACATGCCTTCAACAGTACCAACAAGTAGTCCTAATTCATTATCAACACTTAAGAATTTGACGTTTACATTATCTATCGTATTTTTTTCAGGGGGATGAAGAGGTATTTTTACAAGTTCTGAATTATCTATATTTGCAGTGTATAAACCATCATTTGTACCAATATATAAAGTGTTTTTATATATTGTTAATGACCGAATGTAGTCACCTTTATTTGGCAGGGTTAGCTTAAATGTAAAGTGTTTACTCGTCTCATCAAATGTATATATTTGGGCATCTATGGCGAAGTAAAAAGTACCTTGTTGCTGAGTCATTGCAGAGATTGGAGAGAACATTTTTTGTTCTTTATCTATTTGACCAGAATAGATTTTTTCGGTTTTTAAAGTGAGGGGATCTATTATATAGGCACCAGAAAGATCTGTTGAGACAATGATTTTTCCGTCTTCGGCTTTAAATAATGCATAAATATAGTGTTTATCCAGGCCAAAGCCGCCACTAAAAGTTTTTACATTATAACCATCAAAACGGTTTAAACCCTGTTGGGTTGCTATCCAAATATAACCAATATCATCCTCTTGAGTCTGCAAAACGTAACTTTGCGATAGGCCTTCGTCAGTAGAAATTCGTTGTAATTGCTGAGCATAGTTTTGTGATGCAAAAGTGCTTTGGATGCATAGTAAAAAAGTAATGGTGATATGAAAAAAAAATTTGCTCAAACGCACTTATAAACACTCTCAGTGGAAGATAGGATGATGCATAGCTAGATAGTAAATATAGCATAAGTTTTTATTTTTTAATTACAAATAATATACATAACGCTAAAAGTTCTATTTTAAATAGTGAGCTACTCTATACAGATAATAGTAAATGCTTAGAAGGAGAGTATAGTGGTTTTCTCTAATGTTGATGCAAAAAACAGCGTGTTATTAGTTATAGACTTACAAGAGTTGCTTGCTCCTGCAATTAAAGATTTTCCGAATATTTTAAAAAGCACATTGCAGTTAGCTCAAGCGGGTATTATTCATGGCGTTCCATGTTTAGTAACGGAGCAATATGTGAAAGGTTTGGGCGAGACTAATCAGCAAATTAAAAATACGTTATCTAATGCCACGTATTTTCATAAAACGTACTTTAGTGCGTGTGCAGAGCCTGGTTTTGTTGATACGTTAAAAAGCCATGGTAAAAAGCAAGTTGTTGTTGTGGGAACTGAAGCACATGTGTGTGTTTTACAAACATGCTTAGATTTAATAGAAAATGACTTTGAAGTTATTATTGTTTACGACGGAGTTGGTTCGAGAAACCCGCAACATAAAAATTTGGCGATTGAGCAGCTACGTCAAGCTGGAGCTGTAATTTCATGCGCTGAAATAGTAATTTTTCAATGGACAAAAAAAGCTGCTACGCCTACTTTTAAGAAAATACTGCCTATAATTAAGTAAGGCTTTGAACATTTTTATATAACGTGGATGATATTTATTAGGAGAGTTGCTCCAATTTAGGTGTTGTGACGTACATATATTAATGTGTTTAATACACTACAAATTTTATTAAAGGGTTTTATGTCTAGTGTCACTCGGTTATTTATCATAATTTTTAGTCTTCTATTTGTTGAATCCATAGGGATTGGTTTGTATTTTGGGACGTTAACCCAAGCATTTATTGTTGGACTACCACTTTGTTTACTCCCTATCTGGTTACTTAAAACACAGCCAGATAACCCTATCACTGCACATGTAGTTGCAGCTGCAATAATGATGTTTTCTTTTTTACATATTCAGCAGGCTTTTGGGTTAATCGAAGTACATTTTGAAATATTTATCTTAATGGCTGTACTTATAATGTTTGTACAGTGGCGAGTGTTTATTACCGCTATTATTTTTGTAGCGGTACATCATTTATCTTTTTATTATTTACAAACTCAAAATACGGGTTTTTACGTATTTGACCCTGATAGACTCGCTTTTACTACGGTGCTAATTCATGCTGGATACGCAATAGTTGAAGTATTAGTTGCAGGCTATATTGCAAAAACGCTGCAACGGGAACGTCGTGCGGGCTTATCTTTAAGTTATGCGACAGAACAAATAATGAAAGATCCTGAAAACATTAAACTCTCTCTTCGCGCGGATGACACTAAAAGCGAAGCTGTAGCAGGATTTAACACATTACTAGATTACTTATCTGATGTTATTAAACAGGTACAAACTCAATCAGAATCATTGCAAAAAAACTCACAAGAGCTTATTGATGTTCACGATCAGTTAGCGAGTGGAGCGGTTCAACGTACGCAACAAACCGATGATATTGCTAATTCTGGCGCTCAAGTTGCCAATGGCTTTAAACTTGTAGAAGAAGAAAGTGAGGTGCTTAAGCGCCAAGTTGACCATATTACACAATCTGCAGGTGATGCATTAAAAGAAGTGCTTCAAACAGACGCTAAAAGTAGAGAGTTGTTAACACTGCTTAATCATACCGAAGAAAAAATAAATCACTTAGTGGCAGCTGGCGATGTTATTTCAGGGCTTCTTAATGAAATATCAGGCATTGCTGAGCAAACAAACCTACTTGCTTTAAATGCAGCTATTGAAGCTGCCCGCGCAGGCGAACACGGTCGAGGTTTTGCTGTTGTTGCTGATGAGGTAAGATCTTTGGCTAACCACAGTAAAGCAACAACAGATAAAATTAGTCTTACATTAAAAGATCTTGTTAATAATAGTAAAACGTCAACGCAATCAATGAGTCAGTGTGTGAGTTTTGTAGTTGATTTAACAAGTATTAGTGCTGCAATGAAAGAGAATATTTCAGCAATGAGCGAGCAAATAGCCGCAGTATCTTCAAGCTCTGACTCAGTTGCACAAGTTGTAGCGGAGCAGGCAGGTAATACCGAGTTAATAGCAAGCAGTACTGATACTATGCGCCAAAATCAGTACCAAGATACGCAAATAGTGCAGCAGTTAACCGCTAAGGTGCAGTTAATCGATGTAAGTATTGATGTATTAGAGCAAAGCATTGCCAAGTTTAAATAAATCTAACTCTTTTGTATTTTCGCTTATAGCTATATGGCTTGTTTGTGTTGTTGCAGGGTTAGTTTATTTTCAGTTAGAGCAACTTAAGCCGTTTGATAACTCAAAAGTTTTATTGCAAAAGCACTGGTTTAATAACTTTAAAAAGCAATTGGACTGGGTTGACACTAATAAAGCGTCGTTAGTGCTTATAACTGAAAAAAATTGCGGGTGCACCATACAGGCTAAGCCGCATATTTCATCGTTAAGCTCCTTTGCTGCCAATAAAGCTATGAAGGTTGTACAAGTTGAATTAACACCAAAGCTTAAACACGTTATTCCGGCAACGCCTGCCGCCGTTATTATTAATAAAAACGGTGAGTTTGTTTATGCCGGTCCGCTCTCTGAAGGATTAGCGTGTGCCCAAGGAAGTGGCTTTGTTGAAACTGCGGTCACTAATTTAGCTGCAGGTTTTAATTCCAACCTTTTAATTACGCAAACCAAGGGGTGTTATTGTGTAAATAATGCATAAATAACGTGCAGAAAAAACTAAAGCTCGCACTTGAATTAACAGTTGCGAGCTTTAACATTGATTAAATTGTAACTAAGCCATAAATACCCAATGACACAAACACACAAGCAGCAATAGCACGTACGGTGTTTAGAGATATTCTTTTTAGT
This sequence comes from Pseudoalteromonas sp. LC2018020214, assembly GCF_016598755.1. Lineage (NCBI taxonomy): Bacteria > Pseudomonadati > Pseudomonadota > Gammaproteobacteria > Alteromonadales > Pseudoalteromonadaceae > Pseudoalteromonas > Pseudoalteromonas sp. LC2018020214. The sequence continues at coordinate 428,043 of NZ_CP066805.1, read as the reverse complement.
AATGCATTACCAGCATATATAACAGGCACGTTAGCAATTAGCATACCTAACGTGGTTCCTACCGTTACCCAAAACACAGACTGATATTGTGCCCCTAGCAACACTGTCGCTATTTGTGTTTTATCACCAATTTCTGCAATAAAAAATAATACAAAAGCAACTAAAAAAGCCCCGTAGCTATCGTATTTACTACTTACATCTTCGTCTTTATCTGGAACTAATAGCCAAAGGCCAACAATAATAAAGCTGATGTTTACAAGCCAAGGTAAATATTCAGAAGAAAAACTATTACTTAACCACTGCCCAAACCACGCTGATAGGCCATGATTGAGTAAAGTTGCGGCTAAAATACCAAGAATAAGTGCGCCTTTATTACGAAAACGGGCAGCTAACAGGAGCGATAAAAGCTGGGTTTTATCGCCAATTTCGGCAAGAGTGACAGTGACGGTTGAGGTTAAAAAAACTTCCATTATTGATTCTTACAGGCGGGAATACTAAACCAAGGCAAACAACTATCTCCCGCCATGAGGATAGTGTCTACCTAGGTCTCGCCGATAACGCTTGCTACAACATTACAAACTTACCATGCACATGAGGTGCAATTATGTTGATAAGTTTACTCATTACTGAGCGGGCTACTCCCCTAAGAGGCGGCCATTATTCCATAACTTTATTTTTAGGTAAATATAGTTAAGAGAACAAATACCATATTCTAATAAATAATTTATATTTATTAGTGAGGAAGCTATTGATAACAATTGTCGTTTAGATTAGTATGCATCTATTGAATGTAATTAACACGGTTTGTATTGATGTATATTTGTCTTTGTCACGGTGTGACTGATAAAAAAATTGAGCAAACAATTGACGATGGTGCAACGACCATGCGTGAATTAACCAAAGAGCTTAAAGTAGGCAGCCAATGCGGTAAGTGTTGTGGTTGTACTAAAAAGATCCTTAATCGCAGACTTATTCAAATTGCGGATGTAACGGATCAAGTTGCTTAATTACATATAAAATTTAGATATAAAAAAAGCAGCTTTTTAGCTGCTTTTTTTATATCTACTACTATTTACAATTGAGACTGTAAGTAGTTTTTAATGCCCGTATTTTTAATAAGTAATTGTTGGGTTTCTAACCAGTCAATTTGCTCTTCTTGTTCATTTAAAATGTGATCAAGGGCTTCACGGGTAATGTAGTCTTTTTTGTTTTCAGCCAGTTTAACGGCGCTTCGTAACTCGTCAATAGTATCGAGTTCAAAACTCATGTTAGCAGCAATCATTTCTTCGCTGTTTTCACCAATACGTAATCGGCCTAGGTCTTGAAGATTTGGTAAGCCTTCTAAAAATAAAATACGTTCAATTAAACGATCAGCGTTTTTCATTTTTTGAATTGATACTTTGTAATCTGCTTTGTCTAGTTGCGTAAAGCCAAAATCTTTAAACATACGTGCATGTAAAAAGTATTGGTTAATACCAACAAGCTCATTAGCGAGTACTTTATTAAGCGCTGCAATAACGTCTTTATCGCCTTTCATAATATGCTCCTACTAAGCCATTTGTGCTTGATGATAATTTTCAGAACCAATTTTATCAATTAGACCAAGTTGTTGCTCTAACCAGTAAACATGGTCTTCTTCGGTATCAAATAACAGCTTTTCTAAAATGCTACGAGATTGATAATCTTGTTGTTCTTCACATATTGCGATGACGTCTTTAACACACGCAACTACTTCAAGCTCTAGTGTTAAATCGTTTTGCATCATGCTTTTTACATCGTTACCGATAAGTAAATCACGGCGCTTAGTCATATTTGGTACACCTTCTAAAAACAAGATGCGCTTAATAAGCCAGTCTGCGTGATCTTTTTCTTCTTCCATTTCGTGGTTAAGGCGCTCGTATAGTTTGTTTAAACCCCAGTCGTCATACATGCGCGAGTGTATAAAATACTGATCGATTGCTGCTAATTCGTTAGCTAACAATGTATTAAACGCATCGATTACTTTTTGATTACCTTTCATGATAAATCGCCTCAACTATTTCAATTGTATGCAGTGTAGTACATATAGCCTATATTGCAAGTTTTCTCTATAAAAATCATTGTGTTACTATTGGTTTTGATTCTTATTTAAGTTTGCGTTACTGCTTGGTTTATGGACAGTTTTTTATTTGTATTAGTATCTGAGAAAGATTACTAGAGGTATTTATAAACAATAAGTAGAGATACTGCTTTTCATATTATCTTTTTAAATAAATAGGCATGCTGATGCCTATTTATTGAGTCTATCACTAATTAAAACTGGTATTTAGCACCCAGCGTTGCGGTTGTGCCTAATCCTTTAATGTTATATCCACCGTAGGTGTAAGCCTGTGCGCGGGCAGGGTAGTAATCACTATTGAATAGGTTTTCGATACCAAAATAGCCACTCCACCTGGCGTTAACGTTGTACTGACCACTTAAATTAAATGTGTTGTAGCTACTAACAGGGCCCTGATCGCCAGAGTATTGGCCCTGTGCATTTTTATCAAAGCGCTTTCTGTCACCTACATATAAAAAACTCATTGCAAGTGATAACTTTTCGTTAGTTTGCCATGTTAAATTAGCAGTGGCTTTCGGTGGGCTGATTTGTTTTGCCCCTAAATATTCATCCGCTTCGGTGTTTTTACCTTCTACGTAGCTGTATGTAGCGCTTAATTTAAGATCTTGATTAATAGTATAATTAACTAAACTTTCGTAACCCCATATTTCTTGCGGTGCGCGTACGGGTTCGTAAACACCCGTTACTTCGTTAAATTCATTACTGGTGCCAAGCTCTGAAGTACTTCTGTACAGTGCAAATTCAAAACGAACGTTTTCAAACTGTGAAGTAAAACCAACTTCGTAGTTGTCGATTATAGATGCTTGTGTCTGAATAAGTGCAATATCGTCAACGGTTGCAGCGCGAAGCAAGCGCCCAATATCAGAAATATCAGAGCCCTGTGAATAACTAAAAAATGGGCTGAATGCATCTGTTAAATTGTATTTTATGCCTGCATTATACGTTGTAGCGTCATAGTTTATGGTATCACCACGCACATTTAGTGGGACTGAGCATTGCGAAGGGGTTCTACATAGTTTTAATGTTTGGTAATCACTTACGCTCAAATCAATACTTTCGTTTCTTACACCTGCTTTTACAATAATATCGTCGTTTATTACCCATTTGGTTTGTAAAAAGCCAGCCACACTTTCCATGTCCATTTCTGGCACCCACACACGGCCATCCACTAAAGGTTGTGATGTTTTATCGTTTAAGGCATCAATACCGTAGATTAAGGTGGCTGTTACGTTTTCAAAATCAAACTGACTATTAAATGTAGCCCTTGCACCTTGCTTGTCTGATTTTATAACCGATTGACCACCGCTATAGCCTTCATCGAGGTTAGCTAGGTTAGTGGAGAAAAAGAATACGTTTTCTATATCTTGTTTATAAAGATCGAGGGTCATTTGTGTGTTTTCAAACAACGAGTAATCAACATATTTTAGGGTTATATTTTTGTTGCCTTCTGGGCCTTGCGGCTTACCTTGTTTTTGAAGCTCTAAGGGGACGTGTATAGCGTAAGTTTTTTCTCCTATATTGCCATCACCAGTAACATCGCCTAAATCAGTTTTTTGCTGTGAGCTGAAATAGTTATAGCTAAACTGCAGTTGCTTTTCGTCGTCAAAATCATAAGTTAGTTTGGTAAAATAGTTTTGAGTTTCAGAGTCTGATAAACCGTATTGTAAGCCTAAAATATCGCCCTGCGCATCGCGTTGCACGCCGTTTTCTTCATAGCTTGCCGTTAACAGGTAGCTTAGTTGGTCGAACTTGCCGTTTACTGCAGCTGATATTCTACCGCCGCCACTTTCTGCTAATTTAACAGCGCTAAAGCGGCTTGAAATACTTATTTCACCTTCAGGTTTACCATCACTGCGAGCCTGTTTTGTTATGTAGTTAATAATGCCACCTGAGGCACCATTACCATAAATAGACGTTGCGCCTTTTATGACTTCAATGCGCGCTATTGCGCTGGCGTCTAACGTTTTTACGCCTAAAGAACCATTACGAAGAGGGGTTGATTGCGGTACGCCATCAATCATTATTAGAGGCGCACGGCCGCGTAGTGTTTGTCCTGAATTACTTGAACTACCAGTATCTGGGGCAAGCCCTGGAACCATTTGCGCGAGTAAACTTCCCAATTCTGAGCTTACTTTTAAATGCTGTTGTATTTGTTGCTGATTAATAACGGTGATCGAGGCTGGTACTTCGTCAATGCTTTCTGATATACGGCTGCCTGAAACAATGACATGCTCAAATTGATCAGAATTGTATTCATTTTTATTATTTTCATTTGCTAGCGTGTTAGTACTTATTGCAACAGCAATAAGGCAAAGCGAAGTTTTTAACATGGGGGATCTTAGTTGATAATAATTGCGTAATGGTAATTATTATCAACTAGTGACGCAAGTGTTAATGAGATTTATTTCCACTTATGGCGTTTTAACCAAAAATATACACCGCTTACAATAAAAAATGCGAGTGAAAGGGCTATTAATAACCATAAAAACTGCACGATAGGACCTGCAAAATCACCAATGTGAAACTTATATTTGAAGTTCCATGCTTGTGTTGTGAAGTTTGTTTTACTGGCGTCAAATGAGTTTAATACTTTACCCGTAAATGGGTTAGTCCAAACCCAGCTGTAAGCGTGGCTTTCGCCAGGGTTTTGCATTCTCAGTGCAATTGCTTCGTCATCCTTTTTAGGTAAGTAAATTCTATATAATTTACCGTCTGGAAATACGTTCTCTGCATTTTTAATTGCTTCATTGTAGTTTAAAGCAGCTTGAGAAGGGGTTATTACTTTTGGTGCTTTAGGTCTTTGTTCTACCTTGTTTAAGGTCACAAATTCTAATACCGATTGAGTTTGTGTTTTCCAGTTAAATGCCATACCAGTAAAGGCAATCAGCATAAGCGGTATAAAAAAGTAAACACCAAGCACTGTATGTAATTGATACATGAGCACTCTAAATTTGGCTTTTGGTTTTATAGCTAAACGTTTAACTCTGTTTTTGGGCTTTACCCATAAATAAAAGCCCAGTAATACATTTATTAAAAGTAGCAATGCACACACCGACATCCAATTTCGAAAGGTTTTTTCACCTTTACTGTTTTCAAACAACAGCCAACGATGTAATCCCATAGCAAACCCATAAATCGTATCGGTTGATTCATAGACGTTTAGTACACTCCCAGAGTAGGGGTTAACACTGGCGTAATGTTTATTGGCTAACCGAAATTGCCATGCTGCGTTTGGCGCTTGTTCGGGCATAAAAAAGGTGATTTTTTGCTTAGTTTGAGCTTGTACATTTTGTATAAGTTCATCGTAATGCATTAAGTTTTTTTGGGGTGTTACTTGCCATTTTGCAGGCTCTATTAGGTGCTGTATGTCTTTTGCATAAATCATAACAGCACCGGTTAGGCTCACTATTAATAAAAATAGTCCGCTAATAAGGGCAAGGCCTAAATGAATTCTACGTAACCAAAGTTTCAAAAACGGTATCTCATTATGAGTTAATGACAATATTGTAAATGATAATACGAGCTGTTTTCAATTAAATAAGTTGTGTATTTGGTTTAGCTTGTTATTAAGAACATTAAATTAGGCTTTTATTTGTAATAGATTGGATTTCTATTATGCAATTTTCGATTTTAAAATTGTCGTGCAAAAAACTTTTAACTGCGGCTAAATCAATTACGTGCTGGGTGCTAATAATAAGCTCGCAATAATTTTCTTTATCATCTAGTTGCCAAAGCTTAATGCTCATTACCGATTCGATATTAAATTCATTACTAATAGCATGTGATATTGCATCTGTATCAACGTTGCTAGGCGCTGCTTGCATTAAAATTTTGCAGCTTTGCTTTAATAGTAAAATGCCGTGATAAATTACATAAAGAGAAATAAGCACAGTGGCAATTAAATCAACGATATACCACTGGTATAAAATAATTAAGGTGCCTGCAATAATAACAACAATAGATGCCATTGCATCTGATACGTTATGAATAAAGGCCGCTTTTATATTTATACTGTGATTTGCGCCAGCTCGGTAGGTTAAAAATGCGGTTGCTAAATCAATTACCAACGCTATTGCTGCCACCCACACAACTATCCAACCATTAATTGGTTGAGGGTTTAAATAGCTCGAAATGGCTTCAAAAATTAAATACACACCAATTAATATCAATGTACTGCTATTAAAAAGTGTGGCAAGTATTTCAGCGCGTTTATAGCCAAAATGATGAGTGGTGTCAGCAGGTTTATTACCAATTTTACGTGCAACGAGCGCGATAAATATAGCGGCAGCATCACTTAAATTATGAAGTGCATCGGCTATAAGTGACAAACTGCCCGAAAATACCCCGCCAATAACTTGGGCTACGGTTAGCAATACATTAATAACCACAGCGACTGTTAGCTGTTTATCGCTCTGGTTTTCGTCTACATGACTATGTGAGTGATCGTGCGCCATAATGACCTCAAATGTATTAATTGAATATTGCTTATATCATGGCTGGTTTAAAACCGCTACAGATGTGGTAGCGTCAATAAATCTAATTATAAGTTAGTAATAAAGGCGTATATTTTAAAAAGTGTGAATTTAATATTGTAACGCTAAACACCCATTTTTTAAGGAGTTTACCGCTCAAAACTTGCGTCTTTATATATTTAGTGCATTAATGTAAGTAATATTAAATGATTATAAGTTGCTGGATATTAAGCATGCACAAAGGTTTAAACTTTGGTGAATTAACAGGTAAAGGACAGTCTGTTCGAAGTAAGTTAATTATAACCTTTATAATTATAGCCTTAGGGCCACTTTGTATACTTACGTGGTTTAGTCTTGAACATGTAAATAGCACGCTTAAACAAAATGCAGACACTGAACTTAACGAGCTTAATAATATAGGTAAGCAATTTGCTGATATTTGGTTTGCAGAGCATGTTAATGATCTATATTTGCTTAGGGCGCAGTTTGATATTAGCCCGACTAAAAAACAACAATTAATAGCGCAATTTGTTGAGCAGTACGACTTTGTTAATAATGTAGAACTTATTGATGTAAACCTCGTTAAATCACTACCTTCATCACCCTTTTTTAATATTATTAAAGATCAACGTTTTAATAACATACGTTCTGGTATTAAAAATACAGGTAAAATCCAATTTCAGTCAATGACAGTCTCAGGGCGTGAGTATCATATTATTGGCTTACCGTTAGTAAATACCGAAAATAAGCTACAAGCCATATTGCTTGCAGATATAAATTTAAATGGCTTATTAAATAATCTAAGTAAAATACACGCTGCAAATAAAGACATAACATTTTATGTTATGCATAATAATAAAATTCAAAAAAATAATAATTCAGAAGATTTTCAACCATTATTTTTCTCTCAAAACGGCTCCCCAACGCAACGTGTTTTTTCTTACAGTAATAAAAATGAAGAGACTTTATACGGGTATATTGATTCTCTAGAGTTTTTAAATGAATCTGGATGGCAGTTACTTGTAACAAAACCAAAAGAAGTTGCACTACAAGGTGCTAATTTTTATAAACAGCTTGCTTTATTAACAAATGCGGGGGCATTGCTGCTTATATTAACGTCATCGTGGTGGTTTGGGCGTCGACTTTCTAGACCTTTAATTAACTTAGCTAAAATTGTTGAAAGTATTACAAAAGGAGACAAGGTAAAAGTCCCTGTAATAAACGACAGTATTGAGTTTAACCAGCTTTCATTGGGTTTACGTAATTTAGTAGCCGTAAAAGAAGAGCAACAAAGTATATTACAAAAGCAACGCTCTGCACTTCAAATTGCATTAAAACAATTAGCCGAGCAAAAAAGTGCATTAGATGAACACGCTATTGTTGCTGTAACTGATTTGCATGGCACCATCACTTTTGTAAATAAGAAATTTTGTGAGATTAGTGGCTACGATGAACACGAATTAATAGGTCAAAACCATCGCCTTTTAAATTCAGGGAAACACGAAAAAGAATTTTTTAAAAATATGTATAAAACGCTTGAACGTGGTGATATCTGGAACGGGCAAATATGCAATAAAGCTAAGCATGGTGGAATATATTGGGTAGATACGACAATTGCACCATTTCTAGATGAAAACGGTATACCACAAAACTATATTGCTATTCGTAATGACATTACAGCCCTTAAAGTACAAGAGCTAGAGCTTGAGCAACACAAAACACAGTTACAGCTAGTGATAGACTCAACAGCCGTGGGTATTTGGGATTGGTATATTGATACTAATAAAGTGACGTTTAATAACCGCTGGGCCGAGATAATAGGTTACAAACTCAGTGAGATTGAACCTTGTACTATAAATACTTGGTATACCTATGCTCACCCAGACGACTTAGTGATATCAAATAAAAAACTTCAAGAGCACTTTGCCGGTGAGACTGACTATTTTGTTAGTGAAGCCCGCATGAAGCATAAAAATGGACATTGGATTTGGGTACTCGATACTGCAAAAGTAGTTGAGTGGAATACCGATGGCTCTCCAAAACGTATGATAGGTACGCATTTAGATATATCAGAACGAAAATCTACAGAGCTTGAGCTGCAAGGAAGCCGCGATAGGTTTGCATCTTTGGTATCAAATATCCCTGGCATTATTTATCGATGTAAGTTTGATAATAAATTAAGCATGCTTTATATGAGCGAGCAAGCGAGTGAAATAACAGGTTATTCACCTGATGAGTTGATAAATGATGAATCCCCCAGCTTTTTTGATTTGATATGCGAAGACGATTCTAAAAAAATAAAAGATGAAATTCTACGTTGTGTTAGTGCAAAACAGTCATGGTCTGTTGAGTATAGGATTACAGCCCGCGATGGCTCCTTACATTGGGTAAATGAAAAAGGCCAAGCCATTTACGCAGATGATGGCAGCATATTGTATTTAGATGGGTTTATTTTAGATATTACAGAGCGTTACAATACACAGTTAAAAATAAATCGTCAGCAAAGCCTACTTGAATCAATGAGTAAGCAAGGACAGATTGGCGCATGGGAGATGGACTTAGATGCGCATACACTTTATTGGTCTGATGAAGTTAAAGTTATTCACGAAGTACCAGAGGGCTTTGAACCGAGCATAGATACCGCAATTAACTTTTATAAACCAGGCATACACCGAGACACTATAAGTACCTTATTTGAATGCGCTGTGACTTTAGGTGAAAGCTGGAGTGTAGAGCTTATTATTTTGACCTATTCGGGGCAAGAGCGTTGGGTTAAATCAATGGGCCAAGCTGAGCTTAAAGACGGTAAATGTGTACGTGTGTTTGGTTCATTTCAAAGTATTGATGCACATAAACGACTTGAACTTGAGAGCGAAAAAGCAAATCGTTATAACAAAAATTTAGCCGCGCTTACAGTCGCACCTGAAGTGCAAAATAGTGATGTAGAACAGGTTAAAAAGCTAGCCGTTAAATCTATGTGTGAGGTGCTAAATGTTACACGAGCTTCGATATGGATCTTTAACGAAAAACGAGATGTGATGACGTGTCATAGCTTATATATAAATGGTCAAGGGTTTGTAGATACCGACGCTATTTTAACTGCTAAAGACTACCCAGCTTATTTTAATGCTATTTATAAACATAATTTAGTGGCTATTGATGATGTTTATACTCACTCAGCAACTGTTGATTTTATTGAAGCATATGTAACACCACTAAATATTAAATCGATGCTTGATGCTGTAATTGCAACAGGCGATGGTAATTTAGGTATTTTGTGCGCTGAAACAGTAGGTGAGCATCATTACTGGACGCAAAGTGAAGAAACGTATCTTCGCTCATTAGCTACTTTAGTGGGAAGCACTTTAGTTTCTCAAAAACGAAAAGTAATTAGTGAGGAGCTAAAAGTAGCACTTGTAAAAGCTGAAGATGCAGCCATTGCTAAGAGCCAATTCTTAGCAACCATGAGCCATGAAATTAGAACGCCAATGAATGGCGTACTCGGCATGCTAGAGCTTGTTCAATTAGAGTCGTTATCTAAACCAATAGAAACAAAAGTAGATATAGCCAAAAAAAGTGCACATTCTTTATTGGGTGTAATTAATGATATTTTAGATTTCTCTAAAGCTGAAGCAGGTAAAATCGAGCTTGAAGAGATTAACTTTAATGGACGTGATTTAATTGGTGAAGTTGCTGCCGCACAAGCATTTACAGCTCAAGATAAGGGTATTGAAATTATTTTGGATCTGGTAGCGCTAGAGCCTTCGCAGTTATGCGGCGATCCTGGGCGCATTCGCCAAGTTATTACTAATTTATTGAGCAACGCCGTTAAGTTTACGAGTCAAGGCGAGGTTGTTGTAAGCGCGAAAATTAATAAAGTAGCTCAAGGTTTAGAGTTTGTTGTAAGTATAAAGGACTCAGGCATAGGAATAAGTTTAGAAAAACAAGAGCAATTATTTACTCCGTTTTCTCAAGTCGATGCATCAACAACGCGTGAATATGGAGGCAGTGGCTTAGGGCTGGCTATTTGTAAGCAGCTTTGTGAGCTAATGGGGGGAGCAATCTCTCTCACTAGCGAAGCCGGTAAAGGGAGTACTTTTACTGCCACTATAATGCTGACTCCGGGAGATCAAAAAGAACGTTATATTCCTAATATTAATATGGAAGAGCTAACCGTTTTGGTTGTTGATGATAACGAGACAAATCGAATTGTAATTTCACAGCAGCTTGAGCACTGGGGCGCTAAGGTTGCGCTTGCATGTGACGCAAGCGAAGCTCTTGATATGTGCGCGCAGCAGTATAAAAGTAACAATTGCATGTATGATATTGCAGTGCTTGATATGCAAATGCCAGGAATGGATGGCATAGAGCTGTGTAAAGCACTAAAAGCACATGAACATTATAAATCAATGCCACTTGTAATGATGACCAGTATTGCTGGTATGGAAGGTGCGCAGCGCTATTCTAATGCAGGCTTTCAGGCATATTTCCCCAAACCTGTAACCACTGCCGATTTAATTTCTGCACTGTCAGTCATAACAAGTAATGATGCAGATGAGACACTCCCACTTGTTACTTCAGGCTATATTTCCTCTCTTAAAAAAGAAAAGGTGCAGGAACCTACCCAAATATTACTTGTAGAAGATAATCCAATTAATCGGCAAGTGGCTACATTAATGCTCAAAAAGCTTAATTGTGACGTTACAATTGCCGAAAATGGTCAATTAGCGATAGATATATTAGAGTCTCACGATTCTGGTTTCTTTAAGCTCGTTCTTATGGATTGCCAGATGCCTGTTATGGATGGCTTTGCTACAACTGCAGCTATACGTAAAGGTATGGCGGGTATACAACACAAAAACATTAGGATCATTGCTATTACCGCTAACGCAATGGACTCTGATAAAGAGCGTTGTATAACCGCTGGAATGGATGACTACTTGAGCAAACCGATTCAATTAGATATTTTAAAAGATAAATTAGAGCAGTATATTTAAGGTAAAAATACAATGAGCCAACCCGTTATAATACGTGATGCAAAACCAAGTGATGCGAAAACAATTTTGCACTTTATTACCGAACTTGCCATATATGAAAAAGAACCGGATGCAGTTAAAACAGACGAACAGGCTATTTTAGATACGCTGTTTAGCGACGGTGCTACTGCGCACAGCATAATTTGTTTAGAAGGTGATGAGCCAATTGGTTTTGCGGTCTATTTTTATAATTACTCTACATGGTTAGGTAAAAATGGCCTATACCTTGAAGATTTATACGTAAGCCCAGATAGCCGTGGCAATGGTGCAGGTAAAGCCATTATGAAGCACTTAGCTAATAAGGCGATTAGTAATGACTGTGGTCGTTTTGAATGGGTAGTGCTTGATTGGAATAAACCCGCTATCGATTTTTACAATAGCATTGGTGCAAAGCCGCAAAACGAATGGATAATATATCGCTTAACAGGGCAGGAATTACTAGACTTTGTCAGGTAGTTAATGAAAATCATTTGCATTTAGGTTTGTGGGTGTGTAAGTTAACTACACGCCCATAAATAAACGTGCAGATGATTATATGATCTCAAATCAAAAACAATCCCACTCAGATTTACTTTGTCTTGATCAAGCATTAAGCCCTTGGCAGTCGAATATAATGCAAGGTAATTATGCATTTGAACAAGGTGCACTTCTCGAAGCCCGCGATAAATACTTATTAGCTAAAACACTTGCAGATCATCTTCTTCAGCAGTTTTTATATGCTCAGATTAATAACAATGTCATCCATGCTATTGAGCATTGTATACCCGCACTTGTTGTTGCGTCGCATAATTTAGCTGATACCTATATAGCTATGCAACAGCCTGAAAATGCATGCAAATGGCTATGCGAAGTACACTTAACACTCTGTTCGCTAATTAAGCATACTCATTACGATATACAAAAAGTGAGCAAGCATCATTACACTAAAACGTCCTCTGAACTTGTATTATTTGCAAGACGCTATCATTTTTTACCTGAGCTAATAGAGCAAGTGAATTTTTGCTTATGCTCAGAGAGCACTACAAACAATCAACTGCACTAATTTAAAAGAAAAAGGAGTATTTATGGCTTTTACTTTGCCTGCACTTAACTATGAGTACGATGCGCTTGAGCCTCATATTGATGGTAAAACAATGCATATTCACCACACATTGCATCATCAAACGTATATTAATAAAGCCAATGCTGCTTTAGCAGATACTGTTTATGCAACCGCAAATGCTGAAAAATTACTTAAGGGAATAAACAGCCTGCCTAGTAATTTACAAAAAGCAGTACAAGAGCATGTAGGAGGGCATTTTAATCACAGCTTATTTTGGCAAGTAATGAGCCCGCAAGGAGGAGGTGAACCTGAAGGTAGTGTAGCTCAGGCAATAAATGAACAGTTTGGCAGTTTTGATAAGTTTAAAGACCAATTTACTGCTGCTGCAATTAGTCAATTTGGCAGTGGTTGGGCGTGGCTATGTGTGACCCCAGATAAAAAGTTGATTGTAGAAAATAGTGCTAATCAAGATTGCCCTTTAATGCAGGGAAATACCCCTATTTTGGGACTTGATGTATGGGAGCATGCCTATTATTTGAAGTATCAAAATAAGCGTCCTGACTATATTGCTGCTTTTTATAATGTAATTAATTGGACTGAAGTTGAAAAACGCTACCTAGCCGCAGTAAGTTGAGTGCCGAATATGGCTAGTAATACAGTTTATTTTCTATAAGCTAGGCTCTATTAGATTAATTTATAGAGCCGTTTATGGACACTTCACATTGGCAAAAAGCACGTCAGAGTCGCGATCCTCGTTTTGACGGGCTTTTTTACGTAGCGGTAAAAAGTACCGGTATTTATTGCAGACCAATTTGCCCTGCACCAACGGCTCACGAAAAAAACGTTGCTTATTATCAGTTTGCCCATAACGCGGCGCAAGATGGTTTTAGGCCCTGTATTCGTTGCAGGCCCGATAGTGCCCCTGGCAGCGCAGCATGGCAGGGTACAAAAACGACTGCACTTAGAGCAAAACAGTTAATAGATCAAAATGATGAACACGACTGCGAAAAATTAGCAGCTCGTTTAGGTATAAGTAGTCGTTATTTAAGGCAGTTGTTTAAGCAGTATTTTGGCATGTCGATTACGCAATATCGATTATTTAACCAATGCCACTTTGCTAAAAAACTGATTCAAGAAACACATTTACCCCTTACCGAAATAGCGTTTGCCGCAGGCTTTAAAAGCATTAGGCGTTTTAATGATGCATTTTTACAGCAGTTAAATATAGCTCCCTCGAAGCTGCGCAGTGGCGATAAAAAGCCAACGTCAACACTCATTTTAACCCTGCCATTTAGGCCGCCTTATAATTGGCCTGCTTTGCAGGGCTTTTTACAAAGGCGCTTGATAAAACCAATGGAGTGGATAACACAAACGAGCTACGGGCGTACTTTTGCAAGTGATAAATATAAAGGAAGTTTTACCGCAGAATTTATAGCGAGTAAAAACCACTTTAGTGTATCTATCAATATAGACAATACGGCGTACTTACAAACTGTTATAAATAATATACGCCGTGTGCTTGATTTAGATGCCGATATTAATTTAATTGAAACGCATTTAAGCGCCAATATAAACAATGCCTTTACAGTGTGTGAAGGGCTCAGACTTCCAGGGATTTGGTCAAGTTTTGAAGCCGGTATAAGAGCGGTACTTGGGCAACAAGTGAGTGTTACTGCGGCGCATAATTTAGTAACAAAGTTAGTTGATGAATTAGGCGAAAAAGAGGGCGATGCCGTTTATTTTCCTACGGCTAAAATTGTTACTAATAGTGATTTTGCATTTTTTAAAATGCCACAAGCACGCAAAAATGCGCTACACAACTTAGCCCAGTTTTGTGCACTAAATCCTGAAAATGACGATTTAGACGAATGGCTTAGTTTAAAGGGAATTGGTCCTTGGACAGTAAATTATGCAAAGCTGCGAGGACAAAGCCAACCCGATATATTACTTGATGGCGACTTAGGTGTTAAAAAAGCTCAAGCGGCGGCAAACCCGTTTGAGCCTGCTAATTGCGCTCCTTTTCGCTCTTACTTAACGTTTCAACTTTGGCAGCAATTATAATGATCATTCAAACATCAATTTCGAGCCCTATAGACGACATAATTATTCAAGCGACTGATAAAGGTGTGAGTTACGTTGGTTTTTATCCACCAGTTGAATACTCTTATACGCCATTTGAGCAAGTTACTAACAAGGCGGTGCTTATTTGCGCTGCGCAGTTAAATGAGTACTTTGCAAAAAAACGCACTATGTTTGATGTACCACTTGATACAACCGGTACGGTATTTCAGCAAAGTGTATGGCAAGCACTATTAACAGTACCTTTTGGACAATCGCAAACATACGGCTATATTGCTAACCAACTCAATAACCCAAAAGCAGTGAGGGCAGTAGGCGCTGCTAATGGTAAAAATCCGATTAGTATTATTGTACCGTGCCACCGAATTATTGGCGCAAATGCAAAGTTAACGGGCTATGCTGGTGGGCTTGATAGGAAACTGTGGTTGCTGAAGCACGAAGGATTAATGTAAATTAATTGATAAAATATAGCCAGTCTGCTTAACTCAACCTATAATTTAAATAATCAACTAATAAAAATTATTATGCGTATTAATAGCTTAGTTTACTTTTTTATTGCCAGTTTAATGTTTACCGCTACTGCGTTTAGCAAGCCGCAAAGTCTCGTGTTTTGTTACGAAGACAAAAATATAGCACCCATGTTTTTAGGTGATGGCCAAAATATACCAACAGATAAACCTGGTGCATCAATCGAAATACTTCAACAACTTGATTTAGCATTGCCCAATGTAGCAATATCATTTGTTAGAAAGCCATGGCGTAGATGCTTAAACGATTTAGAATTTAATCGAGTTAATGCTGTTATTGCAAGTTACCGCAAAGGGCGAGAAAACGTTGCTGTTTACCCTGTTGATGAGCAAGGTAAGTTACAAGATGACTACGCAGTAAGTGAATTTGGCAGCTGCCTTATAGGGCGTTATAAATTTCATAAGGAATGGGAGACTCGTGAAGTATTTCAAAATAAAGCATTTACGATAGCTATTCCTAATGGTTATGGGCTAAATAGCGCGTTAAAAGAAGAACCATTTTTTATTCATAATACGTTTTCTAAAAGCAAAGCTTTTGAGTTGCTAGATAAGGGAGTAGTGCAGGCGAGCGTTGATCTATGCCAAGTAGATGGCTTAAAAGTGTCGAGTTATCCGTATGAGGGTAATAATGTTAAACCTATTTATCCCCCTTACGAAACCAGCCATGGTTATCTTGTTTTTTCAAAAAAATTCTACGAAGAAAATAACACCCTAAGTTGGGAAATGTGGGAGTGGTTATCAAAATTTGAAAGTGCACCTGTGTATATTAAATACTTACAAACAATTAAATAAACAGGCCCTGACAAAATAAAATTCGCGTTTGTAAATTGGTATTAATTTAATATTAAGGTAGCATAAGCGCACTTTTTATAAAATGGCACCGCAATGGCTCAATTATACTTTTACTACTCTGCAATGAATGCAGGTAAATCAACCACGTTATTACAATCTGCATTTAATTA
Source organism: Pseudoalteromonas sp. LC2018020214 (assembly GCF_016598755.1). NCBI lineage: Bacteria > Pseudomonadati > Pseudomonadota > Gammaproteobacteria > Alteromonadales > Pseudoalteromonadaceae > Pseudoalteromonas > Pseudoalteromonas sp. LC2018020214. The sequence continues at coordinate 411,827 of NZ_CP066805.1, read as the reverse complement.
TAAAGAACGTGGCATGGAACCTGTGATCCTGACTGCTGCTATTGATGATAGACAAGGCGTGGGTAAAGTATCGTCTCGTATTGGTTTGCAAGCTGATGCGCATGTATTTGATGCCAGTAAAGATGTTTTTGATCTTATTCAATCTCTCAATAATGATAAAAAGCGCCATTGTGTGTTAGTTGACGAGTGCCAATTTTTATCAAAAGAACAAGTAATGCAATTAACCGATGTGGTTGATGAACTCGGTATACCGGTATTGTGTTATGGCTTGCGTAACGACTTTAGAGGCGAGCTATTTATAGGGTCGCAATATTTGCTTGCGTGGGCTGATAAGTTAGTTGAGCTTAAAACTGTATGCCACTGTGGACGTAAAGCAAACCATGTACTGCGTACTGATGAAAATGGCGAAGCAATAGCCGATGGTAACCAAGTAGAAATTGGCGGCAATGACCGATATGTTTCGGTATGCCGCAAACATTATAAAGCCGCGTTAAATATGGGCCGACAAAGCATTTAAAAATGTATCAATATCTTCGCGCGTAATATCTAAATGCGTTACTAGCCTAAGCTGCTTGCTTGGGCTAAATAGTATACCTTGTTGTTTAAGCGCTTCAGCAATATCTTCAATATTTATACTGCTACTGTATGTTGCGTAAACCATATTAGTGGTGTTAGTCATATCTACAGTAAAGCCACTGATTTCACTTAATTGTTGAGCCAAATAACGTGCATTTTGATGATCGTCTTTTAAGCGCTCTACATTGTGCTCAAGTGCAAACTGCCCAGCGGCTGCAAGCATTCCGGCTTGGCGCATACCGCCACCAAGTACTTTTCTCCATCGCCTTGCTTTATTAATAAGTGCTGGTGAGCCTAATAATAAAGAGCCTACGGGCGCACCTAAACCTTTAGATAAACATATAGAAACTGAATCAAAGTGTTTTGTAATTTCAGTGATATCAACTTTTAGCTCAACAGCGGCATTAAAAGCACGTGCGCCGTCTAAGTGCAGCGCTAAACTATGCGTATTAACAAAGTCACGTGCTTGGGCTAAGTACTCAAGCGGGAGTACTTTTCCGCCAATGGTATTTTCTAAGCTGAGCAATCGCGTTTTTGCAAAATGGCAATCGTCTGGTTTTATAGCCGCCGCTATTTTACTAAAAGGGATGCTGCCATCAGCTTCGTTTTCAATAGGCTGTGGCTGAACAGATCCTAATACAGCTGCGCCGCCACCCTCAAACTTATAATTGTGAGCATTTTGGCCACAAATGTATTCGTCACCTCGCTCACAGTGCGCCATTAACGCTAGTAAGTTGGCTTGTGTGCCTGAGCTACAATAAAGTGCGGCTTCAAAATTAAAACGCTTACACGCATAGGCTTCTAGTTGGTTAACGCTTTCATCATCACCATATACATCGTCACCAACCGGTGCGTTGTACATAATATCGCGCATTTCTTTTGTTGGTTTTGTAACTGTATCAGAGCGAAAATCTATCATGATTGCCTTATCCTTTTTATTATTTTTAATAAAATTGGTATTAATCAAGCTCGCTACAAATTTGCTCACGAGTGTCTTTATCAAAGTAGGTCCATGCAATAAAGCGGCTAATTTTTTGACCCTGTGCCATATCAACTATTTTATACTCGGCTATTGGGTGAGCTTTTAACACTTCTTCAAGCGCTGCAATATTATCTTTTTTAGAGACTAACGACGTAAACCACAGTACTTGTTCTGCAAAGTCTTCGCTTTCTTTAATCATATTAGAGATAAACTGTACTTCACCGCCTTCGCACCATAATTCATTATTATGACCACCAAAGTTAAGCGTGCTACTGGGTGTTTTTCCTAAGTTTTTCCATTTACGTTCACTGCCTTTACTTGCCTCTTCTTCACTTGCATGAAACGGAGGGTTACAGAGCGTTAAATGGTATAGATCTTTTTGATTTATAACGCCTTTAAAAATATGTGATGCGTTTTTTTGTTGTTTTAGGGTTATTTTTAAACCATTAAACTGAGCAATTTGCTTTGCTATTTTTACTGAGGCTGTATCAATATCAGTCCCGGTAAAATGCCACTTATATTCACTTGTACCAGTAAGCGGATAAACTAAATTAGCACCAGTGCCAATATCAAGTACTTTAATTTGCTTACCTAAAGGTATTTGTTGTTGGTTATCATCACTTAATAGGTCGGCCAAGTAGTGAATGTAGTCAACACGCCCAGGTATAGGCGGGCATAAGTTGTGCTCGGGAATATCCCAAAAATCAATATTATAATGTGCTTTTAAAAGAGCTTGGTTAAGTTTTTTAACGGCTTTGTTATCACTAAAATCAATACTTTTAGTCCCTGCAGGTGTGGTTATAACAAAGGGCAGTAGAGCAGGGTGCTCTGTTGTTAATAAATCGAAGTCGTACCCATTTTTATGTAGGTTACGAGGGTGTAATTTTGAACGTGCTTTATTTTCTTTCATGGCTTCATTTTAACAACAGATATGATGTGGTGATTGTAACAAATGCTGATGAGTAAAGTGCAGACATTTCCTTTGGTATATTTAATATTACTGGTAGGATGAGTTGCAAATAATAAAAAGGAATAACTGTGGCAATTTCTCAGCAATCAATAATTATTAATTTAGCTGACCAACAAACTCTTCATTTACGCCGTATTAGCGATGAAGATCAGCAAGGGCCCATCGTATTTTTTATGCATGGAGCAATAGAAAACGGTAAGATTTTTTACACGCACTCCAATAAAGGACTTGCCCCTTTTTTAGCTGAGCATGGGTATAGATGTTATGTGGCTGATTTACGTGGCCGAGGTGATAGCAAGCCAATCATTTCGAGCGAGTCCGAATATGGACAAACTGAGTCTATCCTAGAAGACATCCCTGCCTTTATTAAGCAAATAGAGTTGATTGAAGGCAAAAAGCCAGACTACTGGGTTGCTCACTCTTGGGGCGGGGTATTGATGAACAGCGCGTTTGCACGTTTTCCAGAATATATTAACGATGTTAAAGCATGTGTGTATTTTGGCTCTAAGCGTTCTTTATTTAATAGTCACCCTCAAAAATTATTACAAGCCAATTTAATTTGGTATTTTATGGCGCCTTTACTTGCTAAAAAACATGGCTATTTAAATGCTAAAGGTTATAAGTGGGGCAGCGATAACGAAACTCAAAAGTCGCATTATCAAAGTATGCAATGGGCTAAAAAGAAGCCATGGATAGATTCTGATGATAATTTTGATTATGCAAAAACGCTAAACAACCTGCATTTACCGCCAACGCTTCATATTGCTGCGGTAAAAGATAAAGCATTAGCGCAACCAATCGATATTCAAAAATTTATGGACGAATCGGGGCAAGGCATTCAGCAAATGCGAATTTACGGTCGTAAACACGGGCATAATTTTGATTACGATCATATTAATATGCTTACCCACCCAAGTGCGCGTGATGATCAATTTAAAGATTTACTTAATTGGTTTAAAGCACATCCGATTAATTAATTCTCATCAAGTAACTTTAGAAGAGGTGTTTTGTAACGCTCCCACTTAGCGATTGCGGCATTATTAATAGGTTGGCGAATAGCATGTTTACTCAAGGTCGTTACCGGTGTTTTTTGTTTATAAAACGCTAAGCAGCGCTCTTCAAAACTACAGTTTAAAAAGCCAAGTAACTGCGTTAGCTGCTCTTTTGGGTTACTCACTAAATCTTCGTAACTGACATCATAAATTGGCATCTCTTTAAAAGAGTGCCAATGGCTCATCAGTTTTTCATACAACTTATGATAAAGCTTAAACTCAGGTAGTGAGCAAAAGTAAGGCTCGTTTTCAGCAAAGTAATTAGTGAAGATAGAAAATGCGGTGGCATTAAAATCACGACTTAAATTTATAAATTTAGCATTTGGAAATAGAATATATATAAGTCCGAGCGACTGATAATTACTCGGCAGTTTATTTATTATAAAAGGTCTGATGGGCGATGCTGTTTTTAATGTTGTGATATACAGCTCGCGGGCTTTTTTGATTAAATCCGGCGTTAAATGTGCTAAACATTGCGGGTAAGTCACTCCCGTTTTTTGTTCGATAAAAGCAACTGCGTTATTACTAATACTCGTACTTTCTCCTAGGCTTGAAAACTGACTATGGCTTGCCAACATTTGCTCCACAAGGGTAGAGCCACTACGAGGCATGCCAATAATAAATACAGGCGTGATATTACCCGTAAACTTTTTATCGGCAGAGGCTATAAACTCCTCGGTGTTGTATTTTATTATTTCATCGTAAAAAGGGGTTAAATCTTTAGTGTTAAATTCACTTAATTTTTTTTGTAATTTATTCGCCAATATAAAATAATTAAATGCTTGCTCGGTATCCTCAAGTGCATCGTAACTATTTGCTAATGCGTAGTAACACACCATTTTTAAACGTAAATTACTCGTTTGAGTTAATAAGTGGTGCAAATTACTTACATAATTATGCTCTTTATCAAAGCGACCTAATTGTACAAGTTCAAATAAAATATAGGCTGTTACAGGATATACACCAATGCTGAGTGCATGAGCAAAAGTTGTATGAGCTTTATCTAACTCGCCATGTGTTAAATAGTGCTGTGCTAAGTAATAATGAGGTTCTGGATTATGACTTGCTAATTTTTTTGCGTATTCCAGCACCGTTAGTGCATCGTTTGGTGAATGAACACCGTTAAATGCATCAGCAAGGGCATGTAATGGTTCAAGCATATGAGGCAAGCGCTCACAGGCTTTTTGGAGTAGGTATACAGCAGCGTCGTAACGTTCTAGTCGTAAGGCAATTCTGCCTAAGCCAAATAAAGCCTCACCATTTTCAGGGTTACTATTTAATAGCGTTTTAAAATGAAACTCAGCTTCTTTGAGTTTATTTTGCTGCAGTAGTTGGTTGGCTTTTTCAAGTAGCATAGTTATACCAATTTTATTAAAAAAATAATCATTCTATCGCATTAAATAGCGTACTCACTGCGTTAAAAATTATTCATATAGAGCAACTATATATCATAGTTTTCGCCTTGTTATTACGCTATTTTCTGAGCGCTATAATAGAACACTTATTCAATGCAATTGGTATTGTTCATTATTATTTTTATTAACTATAAAATTAAAAAGGCGAAATGTCTTTAACATTTCGCCTTTGGTTCTTCATGAAAATAGTTTAAAAAGTATATGTTGCTTTAGCGTAGTAAAAGCCACCGTTAATACCAAACGGAGATGTTTCGTAGAACTGACCACCCCAGTTGTTATTAGGGATGCCCGTTGCATCTGCAAAATCAAGTTTTTCAGCATCTTGGTCGAATAAGTTTTGAGCACCTACAGAGAAGCTAACTGATTCATTTAAGAAGTAAGTTACTTCAGCATCAATAGTGACTGCAGCATCCGCTGTTTTAGCTGTTGCATCATAATCAACGTGAACACCTTGGTATTCGCCGTAGTAGTTTGCACGAGCAAATGCTGAAACTGATTCCCATTGTTGAGACAATGTGAACGTTGCACGATGATTAGGTAAATCCTCTTCTAAGCGTTTAACTTTAAACGCACCTGTAATCTCACTAAATTTAGTTACTTCAGTATCATTCCAGTTATATGCAAGGCTAAAGGTAGAGCTACCGCCCATTAGTTCAGCAGTGTAGTTTGCAACTAAATCGATACCTTGTGTTGTTGTGTCAAAGTCGTTTGTGAAAAAGCTTACTTGAGCAAGGCCTTGTACATTAGGTACTCCAGCTGCTGCAAGGGTATCTTTGTCTGCTTGGCTTAAGTTGATTTTATCTGATTGACTAATACGGTCATCAACTTGAATGTTGTAGTAATCAAGCGTTAAAAATAACTCGCCGATAGTGTATACAGCACCAAGCGTATAACTTTGCGATTCTTCCGGCTCAAGCTCTGTACCACCTAATTGCACTGCAATTGGGTTTGTTGGTGGAAGAAGCGCTGAATCTTGTAATACACCGCCATCTAAACTTGTTTGTACATTACTTACGTTAGCTTGACCAACCGTTGGTGCACGGAAACCACTGCTTACAGAACCACGAATATTTAAATCTTCAGTTAAATGGTATTGAGCCATTACTTTGTAGTTAGTGGTAGTGCCAAAGCTGTCGTAGTCTTCAAATCGAAGTGCTACGCCCATTAAGAAGTCTTCAGTAAACGGTGCTTCAACATCAACATATGCTGCATAGTTACGGCGAGAAAATTCACCTGCTTGTGATGGTTTAAAACCAGGAAAGCCGTTAGAGCCAATACCAAAGCCTTGTTCTGTTAAAGGACCTGCTGTGTAAGATTCTTCATCACCAGAGACGATAGTAAATGTTTCTTCATGCCACTCAAAACCACCGGCAATGTTTACATCATAAGCTAAACCAAAGTCGATACCTTTTGATAAATCAAAGTTAAAGTTCTTCTCTAGCTGTTCATATTTACCTGGGCTAAAGTCACGTGGCGTATCTGCACCCAAAGAGGCATTAACCGTGTCGTAAATAAAGTAACGTGATTCATTTAAGCCAACAGTACCGCTTAAGTCATAGTAAGTATCTTTTAAGAAGCCACCAGTGAATCGACCTTTAGTACCAATAGTTAAAGAAGTATCAGTAATATTGCCGCCAAAGTTAGGTGTAAAGCCACCTGGAAGCATCTCATTAAAGGCAAAACAATCTGGGTTGTTTGCTACACCATTTATGTAAGCAGGATCATCTAGTACATTGCCGTCTGTTATTGTGATAGTTGGACAGTTAGCACTCATATCAGGTGTTGTGTCGGCAACAAGTAATGTTTCGCCACCATCATTTGAGTAAACACCAGAACGAGTTTGCGGATTACGGTAATAAAAACCGCCACGTACATCACGTTCAGAGTAGTTACCAAACATGTAAAATTCAGAGTCGTTTGTTAGCTCTAAACCCACATTACCAAAAATAGTAATATCGTCATCTACTTCTGGTGCACCCCATACTTGTGCAAGAGAAGATACATCAGGCACACCGGCAGCTGAAAGTGCTGCAGCATCGGCACGTTGAACTGAACGGCTTGTTGCATCAGCTGTTTTATATTGAAAGCTTAAATTAGCAAAACCATTGTCGGTAAACGGTAAACCTACGTTACCCGACACTTGTGTTGTATCGCCATCACCTTCATAAAATTGACCGTGGCGGATTTCTAATTTACCACCTTCTGAAGCGTCTTTTAGTTGGAAATTCATTACACCGGCGATTGCATCAGAACCATACTGCGCAGCCGCGCCATCGCGAAGTACTTCTACTTGTTTAATCGCAATGCTTGGAATAACTGAAATATCTGCGCCTTGCGCGCCATCGTTAATACCACCGCCTAAAAATGCAATTACAGAAGCACGGTGACGACGTTTGCCGTTTAAAAGAACCAATGTGCTGTCTGACGGTAAACCACGTAAGTTAGCTGGACGAACAAGAGAAGCCGCATCACTGATAGGGTTTTGGTGCACGTTAAACGATGGTACTGCACCTTTTAAAAGCTCAAGCATGTCAGTGTTACCTGACTTTTCAAGCTCTTCGCCGCCAATAATGTCGATTGGAACCGGTGAGTCACCTATTGAACGAGGAGCTGAACGCGTACCTACTACGGCAATTTTCTCAACGTTTTTATTTACTTTAGTTTGTTCCTGCTCGTCCGCCGCAATAGCAGATCCAGAAATAAATAACCCTGCAGTGGTTGTAGCTAAAGCAAATTTGATTGCTTGGTTTAGCGCATTACTTTTTAATTTCATTCTAATTTTCCCCAGTTAGAATAATTCTTATTTTTGATGTAAATTTCACATCATTTGTTTTAACTTAATTTTTTGTTTCACATAAGTTTGAGGTTTTAGCTCAAAAGCCTAATCAATTAAGCTTACTTTTTGTGAAGTCCTATCTACAGACTATAGATAAAAAACAGGAAGGGCAATTACTAATTAACCGTTTGATAACAAAAAGATTCAATTTAAGAGAAAATGCAACAGTGGTGCAAAGTAAAACTAAAATGAACTAAATAAGTGCAAATAAGGCTGTTGAGGGGAATATTAATGCGCTAACTGCATTTAAATGTTATTTATTTGTTTCTTTTTTGTGGGTTTTCAATGTTTTGTGCGTACCGCCAAGCTGCTAATTTTTCTTTGTATTCATCCCATACGCAGGGACAGCAACTGCCACCACCGCAACATTCATCCGATTTTGGTTTTTCAGGTTTTTGCGGTAATTGATTTGTTATATTCTGCATTGTTGTATGTATTTAATACTAATTTGGTGCAAAGGGTAAGTTAAAGGGTGTTGTAAGTAAATTATTCTTTGTGAACCTGTGCTGCTGTGTGAAAATAAAAGTTATGCGATTATATAAAGTTATTCACCGTGCACCTTGGCGGGTAGTTAAAATTAGTAAAAAACGCCAACAGCTGCGTTTTCGACGTGCTATGGTGGCGCTTAAAATCGCACTCGCCCAAGAAAAACAAGAAACTAAAGAAATGCTCTCTATTTATAGGCGTTACACTCAAGGCCACACAAGTAAAGAAGAGTTAAAACGCGCAAATGAGCAATTTGTTGATATTTTAAAAGGGTTAGGGCTCGGTGTATTTGCTGTATTACCTTTTGCTCCGCTTACAATTCCTTTAGTTGTTAAATTAGGGAGTTTGGTGGGAGTTGATGTACTGCCAAGTTCGTTTAATATGAACAAATCTATTAAAGAACTAGATGCTAAAATAGATCAAGAAAATCAAAAGCAAGAATCTAAAAATAGCTTAAAAAAGTAGCTAAAATCCCTTCAAATTAGCGATACCTTTTAGGTGCGCTTATTGATATGCTCTTAAGTACCATTTTTATATTATATGAGCTTTTTAATGAGTGCATTACTACGTCATACATCTTCTGGTATTCCTTTATCTTTTATTCTTAAAAACGAATTATCTGACTGGCAAGCACAGCAGCCTGCATTTATACAAAATTGGTTAACTAATACAGGTTTTGAAAAGCAAGGTGTTGCTTTAATTCCTGATGCTAAAACGGGCGAGTTAAGCCAGGTATTTTGTCTAATGCAAAGCAGCGATGATTTTTGGGCTGCGGGTAATTTAGCAAATACACTTCCTACAGGTACTTATCAAATTCAAGGCGACAGCGCTTTTGTAGAGCAGGTTGCTTTAGGGTTTGTACTTGGTGGTTACGAATTTAGTGAATATAAAGAAAAGCCAACGGCAAAGGCGCAATTAGCCATTAGCGATAAAGCGTTATATGAACGCATTAGCCAACAGGCTGATGCCATTACACTTGCACGTGATTTAGTTAATACTCCAGCGGTAGATATGATGCCGCAACATTTATCGCAAGTTATGGAAGATTTAGCTGCAACTTATAATGGCGAATTTTCACAGTGGGTTGGCGATGAGTTACTAGAGCAAAACTACCCGACTATTCATATGGTGGGTCGTGCAAGCGAAAATAAACCGCGTTTACTTGATTTAAAATGGGGCGCATCAGATGCTCCATTAATTACACTAGTCGGTAAGGGCGTATGTTTTGACTCAGGCGGACTTGATTTAAAACCGAGTTCTGGCATGCGTAACATGAAAAAAGACATGGGCGGCGCGGCGCACGTAATGGCACTAGCGCAGCTTATTATGGCAGCTAACTTACCAATTAGATTACGTGTACTTGTACCAGCGGTTGAAAATGCAGTATCGCGCAATGCATTTCGCCCAGGCGATGTTATTAAAACGCGCAAAGGTATTATGGTCGAAATTGATAATACCGACGCTGAAGGTCGCTTAGTATTATGTGATGCATTAAGCGAAGCGCAAAACGATAATCCTGAGCTAATTATTGATTTTGCTACCCTCACGGGTGCATGTCGTGTTGCACTGGGCACGGAGCTTCCGGGCTTTTTCTCAACAGAGCGCGGTGTAGCAAATGGCATTATTGACGCCGGTTTAAGTGTACATGACCCTGTTTGGCAACTTCCGTTGTTTGAGCAATACAAAAGCTTACTAAAAAGTGATGTAGCCGATATGGCAAATTGCGCAAGCACACCGTTTGGTGGTGCTATTACCGCAGCGCTTTACTTAAAAGAATTTGTTGAACCAACAACACCGTGGGTACACTTTGATGTAATGGCATGGAACTTACGTGCATTACCAGGTCGTCCAACGGGTGGTGAAGCGTTAGGTATTCGTGCGGTGTTTAATTACCTACAAAATCGTTTTAATAAGTAAGTTTTTGATTCAATAGTAAGATATAACTTGAGCTTTAAACCTCATAAAGCTCAAGTGGCAAGTTATCTGGATCGGCAAAAAAGGTAAACTTTTTGCCGGTTATTTCATCCACTCTAATATCCTCAACGTTTACATCGCACGACTCTAAATACGTTTTTGCAATCTGTACATCCGCTACCTTAAAAGCTAAATGTCTTAAGCCTTGTGCTTCGGGATAGCTGGGTCTTGCGGGCGATCCATCAAACGAAAATAGCTCTATTTGGCTACCATCGGGCATGGCTAAATCTAATTTATATGAATTACGATCAGCTCTAAAGTGCTCATTAATAACGTTAAGTTTAAGTACATTGCTATAAAAGTGTTTAGAACGTGCATAGTCACTGCAAATAATGGCAGCGTGGTGAATACCTAAAAGTTTCAAATTTAATTCCTTAAAAAGCAAAAACGCACTTAATGAAGTGCGTTTTATATGTGGCTTATTACATGTTGTGTTAGCTAGGCTGCGCTTCTTTACATGCTTTAACGGCCGGTGCTACAAGCTCTAAACCAGTTTTATCACAAGGTAGTAAAGCAGCATCGCTTACACTAATAGGCGTTACACGTTCGCCCCATTTTATGTAACTTGCAGCCCACGTAAGGCCTGCACCAAATGCTGCAGACATAATATTTGAATGCGGTTTAATTAACCCTTGCTCAACCGCCTCACATAACGCTATAGCAATAGTCGCAGCAGAGGTATTACCATATTCACCAATGTTAACCATTACTTTTTCGTCAGGTACTTTTAAGCGATTCTGAATAGCCTGAATAATACGTAAGTTAGCTTGGTGTGGAACGAGTACATTAATGTCGTCAAGGCTTAAGTTGGCTTGTTTAAGTACGTCGTCGCACGCTTCACTCATGCCTTTAACAGCACGTTTAAAAATTTCACGACCTTCAAATAATAAATCAGAAGGACCAATTGGCTCATACTTATTTAAATCGCTACCAAAGTTGGTGATGTGTAAAATATCGCGGTCTTCGCTGTCACAACCGGTTTTGGTACCAAGTAAACCCGCTGGGGTATCTGCCGCTTCAAGTACTACTGCACCTGCGCCATCACCAAATAAAACAGCGCTGTCGCGACGTGCCCAGTTTACGTACCAGGTCATACGTTCAGCGGCAATGACGACTGCTTTTTTAATCATACCCGCTTGAATTTGTGCTGTAGCAGCTTGCAATGCATATAAAAAGCCCGAACATGCCGCGTTTGTATCCATTGCGGCAGCGCCTGTTGCACCAATATTTTTTTGCACTTGTGAGGCGGTATTTGCCACAACAGTAGAAGGTGTACAGGTTGCTAATATCACTAAATCAATATCTTTAGGATCAATGCCTGCGCACGCAATAGCATGCTTAGCAGCAACGGTTGCCAGCTCAGCGGTACTTACATGACTCACTCGGCGAGATTTAATGCCAGTACGCGTGGTTATCCACTCGTCGGTGGTATCAACTATTTCACTAATTTCATCGTTGCTAATGCTTGCTGGTGGAATGCATTTACCCCAACCAGTGATATGTGCGTAAGGCATAGTATGTTCTCTTAAGGTGGTCTGACATGTGTTACTAATGGGGGAGTTATACCAAAAAACGGCTTTCAAGACTAGTTTATAGCATGCTTTGTATCGTAAATATTCGCAATTACAGGTTATTTAAGGTAATGCTAGTATAAAAAAGGAGCAAGTATGAAAACAACACTAATAACAACATTCACTGCAATAACGCTGGCATTAATAACAAATGGGGCTTTTGCTCAACAGCATAAAATTATTTATGCGGGCAGTTTACTTGCATCCGAAGATCAAAAAGTAAAAACAGAGCAAACGTTAGTCATCACAGATAATACAATAACAGCCATTAAAAACGGCTACCTCACAAAAGCAGAACTTAACCTACCTGATGCCGATATTATCAATCTTAAAAATCAATTTGTAATGCCAGGTCTTATTGATATGCATGTTCACGTTACGTTTGAGCGAGATGCAAAAGCAAACCCTCACCGCTGGGCAACAGAATATGATGCCGATTATGCTTTGCGCTCAATTAAATATTTACAACGTACGCTCGATGCGGGTTTTACATCAGTGCGTGATTTAGGTAGCGATCACAAAGTAATATTTCCGCTAAAGCGCGCTATTGAGCGAAATGATATTAACGGCCCTCGCATTTTTGCAGCGGGTAATACAATATCGCCTACCGGTGGACACGCAGATATGCACGGATATCGAAAAGATATTACAGATGCGGTTACAGGCGGGATTGGTATATGTAATGGCGCGGATGATTGTAGCCGTGCGGTACGCGAGGTAATTAAAAGTGGTGCTGATGTAATTAAAATTACTGCCACGGGTGGAGTACTAAGTAATACCGCTGCTGGGGTTAACCAACAACTTACAGATGCAGAGCTGATTGCAATTGTTGATACGGCTCACCACTTAGGACGTAAAGTTACAGCCCATGCACACGGTACACAAGGTATAAAAGCGGCCTTAAAAGCCGGTGTGGATTCTATTGAGCATGGCTCTTATTTAGATAAAGAGGCAATAAAGTTATTTAAAAAAACGGGGGCTTATTTAGTACCGACGCTTTTAGCGGGGGCAACGGTAAGTGAAGAGGTGCTTACAAACCCAAATATGCCACCGGCAATAGCCGACAAAGTGCGTGAAGTAACTCCAAAAATGCAGGCTTCGTTTAAACTTGCACTGAAAAACAAGGTCAATATAGCTTTTGGAACAGACTCTGGGGTGTCGCGTCATGGGCTCAATGCTAACGAATTTAGTCTAATGGTAAACAATGGTATGAGCGAAGCCCAAGCTATTAAATCAGCAACTATACAAGCAGCTAAACTGTTGGGGCAAAGCGCACTCATTGGCGACTTGAGTGTTGGTAAACAAGCAGATATTATCAGTGTGAATGGCTCACCGCTTAAAAATATCGACGTACTTAAAAACGTGCAATTTGTTATGAAAGCCGGGCAAGTTTATAAACAATAGGGAAGGTTATGAGCAGCAAAATAAAAGTGTCGTTGTTTAATCATTTGATTGACGCTGAGCGCCAGTTACTAGACCCAGAAGTTCGCCAATCTGAGCGCGCATTAGATGCTTTACTCGATGATGAATTTATCGAAATTGCTGCCAATGGCACTACATTTAATAAATACCAAGTACTTACCCGCTTACCTACCGAGGTTGTGCCACAGTTTTATAATCAGCATTTTAAGGGCCGAATGCTAAGCGATGATGTAGTGCAACTTAGTTATCAAGCAGCTTATAGGCGCTCTGCTCGCGCTGAGTTTAATTATTCTTTACGTATGTCGCTTTGGCGTAAAAGTAATGAACAATGGAAAATGGTGTTTCACCAAGGAACGCCTTGTGCGCCGTTTTCAATTTCGATGGATGATGATTAAAAATCATATAACCGTTAAAATAACCTTATTAAACATTTGATTGGGCAATAACCTGTTGTTAATGCGTACCGACCCCACCATTAGTCGATTATTAATGCTGCGAAGCGGCGCTATTGCCGTGCAATTAATTGCGGTACTTAGCGTTTATTTTTTACTAGAACATCAAATTGCATTACTGCCTTTACTTATTGTTATTGCCGTTGAGGCTGTGTTTCAGCTTATTAGCCTATTTGCTTATCGTAATGTAAGCCGCGCTAAACCTTTGGGTATGTTGATGCAGCTAACTGCAGACGTATTATTTTTAACGGTTTTGCTATCGCTAAGCGGCGGTGCGACCAATGCATTTGTTTCGCTGTTATTGCTCCCTATAATGATAGCTGCTGTTACGCTGCGAGAAAAAGGATTAGCTTATATTGCGGTATTAGCCATTGCCGCATACAGTTTGCTACTTATAAAGATGCCCGATCACAGTATGCATCAAATGAATATGAGTGGTCATTTTATTGGCATGTGGGTTAATTTTGTTTTAAGTGCCAGCGTAATTGCACTTGTTATTGGCGCAATGAGCAGGGCACTTAAAGAGCGAGAGCGAATTATTGCAAACGTGCGTGAAAAACAATTGCGTAATGAACAGCTTGTTACCCTTGATGGGGCTGCTGCACAAATCACCCATCAACTAGCGACCCCAATTGCAAATTTACAGCTATTGTTTGAAGAGTTATTAGAAGACCAGCCAAACAACCCTATTGTTAAGCATATGCAAGCGCCGCTTACTCAGTGTAGTACGCAACTTAACGACTTTAGAAAACTCTCAAGGCAGTTACGCCTTAAAAATTCGCAAGAGCATACCACCGTAAAGCAACTGCAAACGCAAATTACAGATACGCTTTTACTGCAATACCCTGATCAGCACATTAAATGGATTACGCCACCTATTGCGGCAACGCTATTGAGTGATGCGATGTTATTGCCTGCTATTTTAAATTTATTGCAAAATGCCGCGCTCGCTAATCAAAAAAAAGGCCAAACTCAATTAGAGCTGAGTTGGCAGCAAGATAACTTACATAGTGAATGCGTTTACTTGTTAATTCGCGATTTTGGCCCTGGCTTTTCGTCATCTCAGTTAGCAGAGCTGGGCGGGCAACTTATGCCAAGCGATCAAGGAATGGGGCTTGCTGTGCTTTTATCAAACGTTACTTTTGAGCGTTTAAATGGCTCACTTACCTTGTTTAACCATGCAGATGGCGGCGCTGTCGCCAAAGTTAAACTCGCTATTGTAAACACTGAGAATAACGCCTTATGAAGTTACTTATAATTGAAGACGACATAAATTTAGCCAGCACACTGGCAAGGCGCTTAACTAAACAAGGCTTTATCTGCGAGGTGGCGCATAATCAAAGTGATGCGTTACTTACCGCGCGTAAACTATTGCCCGACTTTGTTTTATTAGACATGAAACTAGGCGACGATAACGGACTTACACTCATAAAGCCGCTGCGTAGTTTGCTCCCCCAAGCTCATATTGTTTTACTAACCGGGTTTGCAAGTATAGTAACCGCAGTAGAGGCAATGCGTTTAGGCGCAAACGATTACCTTACTAAGCCGGTTGATATGGCAACATTATTAAAAGCGCTTAACACCGATCCTGTGGCATCGGCATCGAATGTTATTGATGATGCGGTTATGTCGCCGGAGCGCTTAGAGTGGGAGCATATTCAACAAGTATTACACAGTAATAATGGCAATGTGTCGGTTACCGCGCGGCAACTTAATATGCATAGACGTACTTTGCAGCGCAAGTTACAAAAAAAGCCGGTGCAGCAGTAATTTATTACTTAATTTAAGGAAAGTGTTATGAGCGATGATGCAGTGACAATAATGCAAAATCAAAAAATTATATTATTTGATGCGCAATGTAAGCTGTGCAGCGCGTGGTGTAACTTTATTATTGCTCACGATAAAAATACTATTTTTAAATTATGCAGCGTGCAATCTCCAAAAGGGGAATTATTGTTAACACACTTTGGTTTTTCAACCAGTGAATACGCCTCTATGGTGCTTGTTGAAAATGGTAAAGCATTTACCCAAAGCCATGCTTTTTTTAATGTTGTTAAGCAGCTAGGTTACCCATATAAGCTAGCAAACGTATTTAGTATTTTGCCAACTAGGTTTAATAATTGGCTATACGATAGGGTTGCTTTAAATAGGTATTCGTTATTTGGAAAATATCAGTATTGCAGAGTACCCAACCCAGATGATGCTAAACATTATTTATAAATTAGGCGTTAATACACTGCGGTATAAGTAGATGCTAGGTTTATGAGGTTGTGTTAAAATCGCCGCGTTTAATTTTAGCTAACGGTATAAAAGGCTTTTTTCATGGCAAACACAGCACATGCACTTCACATTTTGGTAAAGCACAAAGAGATTGCAGAAGATATTATTAAGCAATTAGGTAAAGGTGCAAAGTTTCAAACCTTAGCTAAAAAGTATTCGTCATGCCCATCGGGCAAAAAAGGCGGTGACTTAGGTGAATTTAGACGCGGACAAATGGTTCCACAGTTTGACAAAATTGCATTTAAAGGCGCAATTTTAGAACCCCACCTAGTTAAAACTAAATTTGGCTGGCATGTAATTAAAGTACTTTATCGTACTTAGTTCTCTGTTAAGAACTAAAAAAAGTCGCACGATTTAGTCTTTGATAGTTTTGAAATTTAATTTGTTTAGTCTAATTTTAGATAAGTCGCTATCAAAGAGTAATACAGATTATATAATAAGGAGGTAACAACATTGAGGGATAATAGTAAGCTTATGCTAAGGGATGTAGCTATTTGTCTATTGCTAATTACTACAGGATATATAATTGCTCATTTATCAGAAAGTTTTGATATAAATTGGTTTACAACAATAAGAAAAGAAATCTTTCAAGCTACTTTG
Organism: Pseudoalteromonas sp. LC2018020214; assembly: GCF_016598755.1. Lineage (NCBI taxonomy): Bacteria > Pseudomonadati > Pseudomonadota > Gammaproteobacteria > Alteromonadales > Pseudoalteromonadaceae > Pseudoalteromonas > Pseudoalteromonas sp. LC2018020214. Next base: position 395,211 of record NZ_CP066805.1, on the reverse strand, counting down.
AGTGTGTTGGCTAATTTGGCAACTATAGTAGGGGTTGGGTTTGCTATATATGTATACAAGTCTTGGTACAGGCAACAGGATTTTATTAAAAAGGATAAAATATTAGATGATTTATATTTAGCCTTTTTAGATCTTAGTAGTTCCTCAGGTTACCTTGCTACTCTTAAGCTGGCTAAATTTAAAATGTATGAGAGTTACTATAAAAAGAATGAATTACCCCCATCTTATAAAATCGAGGACCTAAAACAGTATACCAGTGAGAATAAAGAAATTTATCAAAATAACCTAAGGAAGTATGATTCTGTGTTTAATGCATTGACTCTTACAGCCCTCAATTCTGACTTCTACGCAATAAATTCTCATAGAATTACTACTTCTTTTAATAAAATAGATAGGGAAATTGATAATGCTATAGCAAACAAAAATTTTGATGAGAGTAAAAATTTAATTGAAAATGAGTGTGATTTTATTAAAAACTTCTATAAAAAATTCATTGATTTTCATAAAAAATCTAGGGATGAATTGAAGCTCAGTTAGGTGGGCTATAACAAAAATCATCTAGCATCCACTCTTAATATTAAGTGTTTAAAAATAGCGATATCACTCAACCTAAATTCAAAAAAAACGACTGTAAAAATTTAAACCTAAAACGGCGAGATATCTAGTAGCGCAGCTTTGTTTGTTCAATTAGGGGGGGGAGTTTCTAGAGTTTTAGACAATATATCCCAATATGTGGCACCATATCTGTCGTTTTAAGGCATACATTAAAATTTGAGATGGTTGCTGCTGGTTTGCCCATTATTTTCTTTTATTTAAATTTGTAAAATTTATCATTCGCCAATCCAACCGGGCCAATTTTCCATTCTATCTATGTAATCTGGTGGGCCTTGCATAGTTACTGTGTTAACTTAAACTTTTCGCAGAAGAAAATAGCTAAAATGACGCTGACACTCACCCTAATTTTTATACGATTTCATTAAATCACAACTAAGCTCATTTACGATAATTGTATATGTTTGATTGAAGATAAATCACTCATGAATAATCACTCGCATTTAATACTGTATTTTGACGATAAAATATCAAATAGATTTAATCAGAAGGTGATTCATGTTCGCTTGCCTATACGCAATATAAAAGGCTGCAATGTGCAGCCTTTTATAAGTGTTAAACAGCTATTTTACTCGTTAAGCGTCTTGCTTGGCTTCTTCTTCACTAATTTGTTTTAGTGCTTGAATGAATGAGTCGCTTGGTTGTCCGCCAGTAAGTGCATATTTATCGTTTATGATAAATGTAGGGACGGAAGTAATACCCATTTGTTTAAAGTTGTCTTGCTCTTGGCGTACGTCTTGTACGTATTTGTCTGAATGTAGAATACCGCGTGCAGTTTCTTTATCAAGACCCACTTTTTCAACAACGTCGAGCAACGCTTCTTCTTGGTTTAAGTATTTTAAATCTGTGAAGTGCGCTTCAAAAAAGGCGAGTTTTAGCTTGGTTTGCTTACCTTCTTCACGTGCCCACATTAATAAACGATGCAAATCAAAGCTGTTGATCATGATGCGTTTGCCATCAAAATTAAAGGTAAAGCCAGCACGCTGACCGGCTTCGAACATGTTTTTACGATTTTCGTCGCCTTGCTCTTCTGTTAGGTTGTACTTTTGCATTAAATGTTCGTTTAAGTCTTGACCTTCAATTGGCATATCTGGGTTTAGTTCAAAAGGATGCCACGTAATATCTGCGCTCATTTCGTCTTTGAGTTGCTCTAGTGCAGTTTCTAGGTTTTTATAACCCACTACACACCAAGGGCACATTACGTCTGAAACGATATCAATTTTAAAGTTTTTCATATTTATCCTTTTGAGGATTGCTTTGGTATAACAGGGGATATTGGGATGAACTGCACTTTATCAATACCAAACTAAAAAGAGCAGCTAAACAGCTGCTCTTGAAGGTATTCAGTTTTAAGCGTTAAGCCCAAATGGGTCGTCAATGCTATAACTTGGTAGTGTAAACCAATGAGGGCCGTTGTCGGTCATGTAAAAATGATCCTCTAAACGCACGCCAAATTCATCGGGTATCACTAACATTGGCTCGTTACTAAAGCACATGCCTGGGGCAAGTGGGGTTTTATCACCGCCAACTAAGTATGGCCATTCGTGAATATCTAGCCCAATACCGTGACCCGTTCGGTGTGGGCAACCCGGTGTTTGGTACTGCGGGCCTAGCCCTTGCGCTGCTAAATAGTTACGTGCGCCCGCGTCAACGTCTTCGCACGTAGCACCAATTTTAGCTGCATTAAACGCGGCCATTTGCGCTGCTTTTTCATGATCCCAAAACATCCGTTGGCGCATTGTTGGTTCGCCAAATACATAGGTACGGGTTATATCTGATAGGTAATCGTGTACTTTACAGCCAGTATCAATTAGTACCATATCGCCTTTTTTAAGTACTTGCGCGTCTTTAACACCGTGCGGGAAAGACGTTGCAACACCAAATAAAACAATACAAAAATAGTTACCTGGTGCACCCACTTTTTGGTGTGCTTGCTTAATAAAAGCTTCTACTTCGGTGGTGGTTATTCCCTCATAAAGCATGCTTGCTGTGGCTTGATGTACGGCTAAGGTCATGCCCATCGCGCGTTGCATTAAGCTAAGTTCATGAACTGATTTATGCATACGGCAATGCGCCGTTACAGGTTGTGCGTTTATGAGTGTTAAACCCGTTTGTGCTTTATTAATGCCGTCGAATATAAAAAATTGTGCGCTTTCATCAATGCCAATAGTTGCGTTTTCATTAATGTTTAGTTTTTTTAACACTTCGACAAAAAGTGCATAAGGATTTTCGTGCTCTTGCCACCCATGAATAGGCCCATCTATTACTTTAAACCCGTTTAGTGAACCAATTTCGAAATAAGGCGCAATGTATTGTACTTCACCAAGGGCGGGTAATATCGCGCCAACCATACGTTCGCTCGCGTACCATTTCATGCCTGTAAAGTAGGTAAGGTTGGTGCCAGCGTTTAAATAAATTGCATCTATGTTGTTTGCTAGCATATACGCTTGCGCCTTGGCTATGCGCTCTAAATGTTCGTCAGCTGCGATAGGGATCAGCGTTTGCGTCATGTTACTTAGGCTTGCCAGCGCTTGCTCGCTTGATTGAGTACCAATACCGATGGTGGTCATATTTTTCTCCTTGGATTTTTAGCTAGTGTGATTAATACCAAGGTAAAATTCAATGTTATGCGATAAGAGGCTATTAGTTTATAGCCTCTTAAAATGGCATATTATTTTTTAGCGTAAGGTAAACGCGTTAGTTTATTACTTGTGTGGTAGCTATCAAGCCCAGTTACTGCCACCGTTTCAATAGCCTGTAAATCTAAAAAGCCATCACTTTGAAGTGCTACTTCATCTAAATACACATCAGTGATTTCACCTATTACAAGCTCTGTGCCATTGATGGCTAAATGTTGGTTTTCTACAAATTTAACTGAGTACTTTAAGCGGCTTTCTTTTACAAAAGGCGCTGCAAAGTCGTTTAAGTATTCGGGCGTTAACCCCGTCGCTGCAAATTCTGACTCGCCTTTATCGTAGCGGGCTGATGTTTGATGAGCTTGCTTATAAATAGCTTTATTAACCTGATTAATGGTGTAACTACCGGTTTCGATTATGTTTTCGAACGTATGTCGAGGCACGCTATTTGGGCGCATTATCATGCCAACTAGTGGCGGGTGAGCGCCTAAATGAATAACAGAGCTAACAATGGCGAGATTAGTATTGCCTTGTTTGTCTTGCGTGCCAATTAAGTTGGCGCTTTTAAAACCCGAAAGCGAATTAATTAAATGAGTACGAGTGTGTTTTTCAAGTGCGTTTATGCGCTCTTTAGTAAAATGCATTAAAGGTCCTTACCACGGTATGGTTTCGCCTTGCCAATCTAAGTAGGCAGGCTCACCATTGAGTTCTAAATGAGGGTTATTAAAAGTAACTGTAAAAAGCTGCTTAGCTACAAATTCAGCTGTAAAGAGTTTTCCAGCGGGTACGTTTTTTTGAAATGGCTTTGAAAGCGCAGTATCAGTAGTCCCTGGGTGAAATAAAACGAGCTTGGTATTTTTAGCTCGGCGTGAAAGCTCAATCGCTGCGGTTTTAAATAGCATGTTAAGAGCAGCCTTAGAGGCGCGATACGTATACCAACCGCCTAATTTATTGTCGTTAATGCTGCCCACACGCGCACTGAGTGCTGTAATAGTACAGTGCGTTTTATGTGTTAAGAGCGGCAAAATACTCTGCAAGCAAAGTAGGGGAGTTAGGGTGTTTGAATTGAGAAGTTGGCTAAAATACTCAGCGTCTAAATCCTCCAGCTTTTTTTCGGGCATATGGGTTTCGTTGTGCAGTGTACCATTGAATATAATAACTTGTTGTATATCGGCATTTTGCTCTTTTAGGTAATTAGTAACGCGCGCTAAACTTTGTTTTGTGTAGTCAGTATGCAGGTGGACAACACTAGAGTCAGATTCAATACTTTTTGAACTAATACAAACAATCTGATGAGTAGGCGTGTTTATTTGTAAATGTTCTATATATGCATTTGCTATGGCACTGCTTGCGCCGAATAAAACAATGATTTTCATTTATCACCTTTTGCTTTTAGTCCACATTGGCCGTTACTACACTGAGTATTTGGCATTAAAAAGCGACTGATGGGGTGCCTATACTTAGCAAATAACAGGTAACCGCAGTCAGCGAAAAAGCGAATTATTGGCAAGCGAAAAATTTTCAACCAGCTGTGTTTACCCACTATTTTCCATGCTTCGTACGTTACATCAAGCCCGTAAATCATTTCACCTGATTGCTTTTGGGCTTGCAGGTAGTTCATTGCTTTGTCTTTATCAATATACGGGTAGCGTTCACTAAAGTCGCTCGCGTTAAGATCTTCAAGCGTAATTAGATTTTTAGAGTCTGCGTGTTTTAGTTGCTGCATTTCGGTGCTGCAAAGAGGGCAGTTTCCATCGTAAAAAATGATCATGTAATTGCTTTGTGATTATTTTATATATACTTTTTTACGACAAGACATTGCAAATGGATCTATTAAATATCTCTTCATGATGATATTAATAGTGTCCTACGAAACAAAGGAGAATGAGAAATGAGTGAACAATATGCCGCCTTGCGAGGTAATGTAAATTTACTTGGGCAATTACTAGGACAAACTATTAAGGATGCTCAAGGCCAAGCTATTTTAGATAAAGTAGAAGAAATTCGGGCTTTATCTAAATCATCTCGCAGTGGTAATGAAGACGACAGACAAGCGCTAATAGACGTTTTACATGCGCTTAGTGATGAAGAGCTTTTGCCGGTTGCCCGTTCATTTAATCATTTTTTAAACCTTGCTAATGTAGCAGAACAATTTCATACCGTTTCGCGTTTTAATGACGTTGGCCTTGGTCAACAAAACCCTCTCACTCAAACATTAAAAACGTTAGTTACAAAAGCAGAACAAGGCCAGCTAGATAGTAATCATTTGGCCGAAACACTCTCAAAACTCCACATAAACTTAGTATTAACCGCCCACCCAACCGAGGTGACGCGCCGTACTATTATTAACAAACATGTTGAACTAAGTGATTGCTTAGCGTCATTAGAGCGAAAAGATAACTTACCGCTAGAGCGAGACGCTATTTTAAATCGTATTGAACAGCTTATTAGCCAAGCTTGGCATACCGACGACATTCGTCGCTCTCGCCCAACGCCAGTTGATGAAGCTAAATGGGGTTATGCGGTAATCGAAAACAGTCTTTGGCACGCTGTTCCGCGCTTTTTACGTGAATTTTCAGCCAATGTTAAAGAGCAATTAAGTTTAGAGCTACCAAAAGATTACAGCCCGATTGAGTTCACATCTTGGATGGGTGGAGACCGTGATGGAAATCCATTCGTAACATCGCAGGTTACAGCAGAGGTGCTTGACCACGGTCGTTGGATGGCGCTTAACTTATATATTCAAGATTTAAAAACGTTATGCGCTGAACTCTCTATGTCAGACGCCAGTGATGAGCTTATTGAGTTGGCAGGTCAAGACTTTGAACCATACAGAGCGGTGATCAAAAAGCTTAAAAACCAAGTTGCAGAGACCGTAGCTCACCTTGGCGCTAAAATTAAAAATAAGCGTAGCGATTCACAAGATTTAATTACCGATATTAATCAGCTTAAGCACCCTGTAGAGGTCTGCTACCGCTCGTTATTAAAGTGTAATATGAAAGTAGTTGCTGATGGCTTATTGCTTGATTTACTCTACCGTATTAATAGCTTTGGCTTGCGTTTAGCTAAACTCGATGTGCGCCAAGACTCGTCTCGTCACAGCGATGTTTTTTCTGAGCTGACTCGTTATTTAGGTTTAGGCGACTACAACCAATGGCAAGAGCAAGATAAACAAGCTTTTTTACTTACTGAGCTTAACTCTCGCAGACCGCTTATTCCAAAACATTGGCAACCAAGCCCTGATGTTCAAGAAGTGCTAGATACCTTTGACGTTATTGCTAAGCAAGACGAACAAACATTTGGCTTGTATATTATTTCGATGGCGCGAACAGCATCAGACATTTTAGCAGTACAATTATTGCTAAAAGAAAGCGGCTGTAGCTTTGATTTACCAGTAGCACCCTTGTTTGAAACACTTGACGATTTAAACGCAGGCAGTGATGTAATTACTACATTACTTGATAATGTTTGGTATCGCGGGCACATTAAAAACACCCAAAATGTAATGATTGGTTACTCTGATTCTGCTAAAGATGCCGGCATGATGGCAGCAGGTTGGGCGCAGTACGAAGCAATGGATAAACTAGTGCAGCTTGCTGATGAGCGTGGTATTGAACTTATTTTATTCCACGGACGTGGTGGCACAGTAGGGCGTGGTGGCGCACCTGCTGCACAAGCGCTGCATTCACAACCGCCAGGTTCGTTAAAAGGTGGTTTACGTGTAACCGAGCAAGGCGAGATGATTCGCTTTAAATTTGGTTTACCCGACGTAGCACTGCAAAGCTTAAATATTTACGCAGGCGCGGTTCTGCAAAGTAACTTATTACCGCCGCCGGAACCAAAACCGCAGTGGCGCGAAGTAATGAAGCTAATAAGTGAGGAGTCGTGTGAACATTACCGTAATGTAGTTCGCCACGATGAAAACTTTGTACCTTACTTTAGAATGGCAACGCCTGAGCTTGAACTGTCTAAGTTGCCGCTTGGCTCGCGTCCTGCAAAACGTAATCCTAATGGTGGCGTTGAAAGCCTGCGTGCTATTCCATGGATTTTTGCGTGGAGCCAAAACCGTTTAATGCTTCCTGCATGGTTAGGTGCGTTAACTGGCTTAAAAGCTGCGCTTAATAAGTACGGCGCAGAAACACTCAACGAAATGAGCCTACAGTGGCCGTTCTTTAGATCGCGCCTAGAAATGCTAGAAATGGTATTTAGTAAAGCCGATTGCTGGTTGAGTGAGCATTACGATAATGCGCTGGTGGAAGATATGTACAAACCATTGGGTGTAACACTTCGTAAAGAGCTTCAAGAAGCGATTAGCTTGGTGCAATCACTTAGCCCACAAAAGAGCCTACTCGCCGAACAACCTTGGATTAAGGAGTCGATTAGTTTACGTAATCCGTACACCGATCCACTTAACCTATTACAGGTTGAGCTTTTACGCCGTGCTCGCTCAGAGGAAAAACGAAACGAAGGTGACATTGATAATGCGTTAATGATCACGATGACAGGTATAGCTGCAGGTATGCGTAATACCGGCTAACACTTTATTTTGTTAGGTATACCTATTGGTATTAAAAGGGAGCACGCGATGTGCTCCCTTTTTTTGCGTTAAATAGGCTGGTATTTAACATCCTAACCTTTTAAACTACTTAGCCATTGAATAATTAAAAAATATTATGGCTTCAGCAACTTTTACTGTACAGCAAGATACAGCACTTACAAATTCGCACTTCACATTAAGCGTAGCGCAAACAGCGTCATTACGTAGTCAATTAAAATCACAACGTGGCATATTAAATTCTAATAATATTAAAGCGTTATGCACGCAACTCAATGTGTCTGATGATGTATTACTACAAGGTTTAGTACCTTTAGCTTCTGAGTATGCCGTTGCGCCAGTGTCAGGTTTTCATGTAGGCGCAATTGTTAAAGCACTTGATGAAAAGGGTGAGGTAAACTTTTACTTTGGTGCAAATGTAGAGTTTGATCATCAAGCATTGAGTTTAGTGGTTCATGCAGAGCAATCGGCTATAAATAACGCATGGTTAAACGGCGCTAAAAAAATAGTTAAAATTGCGATTAGCGATGCGCCTTGTGGGTATTGTCGCCAGTTTATGAACGAACTCGCTGATGCGAAAGAGTTTGATATTTTACTTCCTGATCAGCAATTTAAACTTGCTGAATTACTGCCGCATTCATTTGGACCTACCGATTTAGGTAACGAATTTAGCTTATTTAACCCAAAACCACAGCAAGGTAATTTTAGCGCTGAAGACCTTGATGAAACCCTAGCGCGTTTTGCACTTAATGCGTATGTGCCTTACAGCCACAACTTTAGCGCCGTAAAAATAAGTACATTTAGTGATGGTGATTTTTACGGCAGTTACGCCGAAAATGCAGCTTACAGTCCAAGTTTATCGCCACTACAAAGTGCACTAAGTCAGTTCTTTTTAGCTGGGCTTAGCTTTAACGAAAGTACGGTGAAGGGAATAACATTGCTCGAAACAGCGGGTCGTGAAAACCAGTCGCAAGTGGCAAAAGCTGTACTTGCCAGTTTTACGCATTTACCTGCACTTAAAGTAATTAGCGCACCACTTAAATAGTGGCTTGCATACAATAAAGCACAGCCGGAGCTGTGCTTTGTTAAAGCGAGCCATTCTATCGAATTAACTCACTCACTGACTACTATAACCTGTATTAATCAAGTAATACTTTAGCTGCTTCTAATACTACTGCTACAGATTTACGCTCAATTTCACCGTGGTCTACATTTGGTATTTCTTGGCGAGTACGGTTAACAAGTACGCCTGCTACACATGCTGCTTGTAATCCAAGGGCTGCACACATAGTAAATAATGTTGCCGATTCCATTTCGTAGTTCATCACGCCCAATTTTTGCCACTCTTCGCAGCTACCTTGTAGTGATTTAGGAACGTAACCAGAGTGCGTATCGTAACGCTCTTGCCCTGGGTAGAATGTATCGCTTGATGCAGTAATACCAATATGAAAATCGATATTTAGGTTTTTACATGCTTGTACCATAGCTTGTGTTGCATAAAAGTCAGATACAGCAGGGTAGCTAAGTGGTGCAAAATGTTGGCTAGCTCCATCTAAACGTACAGACGCTTGGCTAATTAAAATTTCGCCTTCGTTAATGTGTGGCTGAATTGCACCGGTTGTACCAATACGTAAAAATTTACGCACGCCAAGTTGTGCTAATTCTTCTACTGCAATCGACGTAGATGGACCACCAATACCTGTAGAACATATAACCACAGAGTGGCCGTTTAATTGACCTAAATAAACATGAAACTCGCGAGTTTGAGCAAGGCAGGTTGGGTTGTCTAGGAATTGTGAAATACGTGCTGCACGATCTGGATCGCCCGGTACAATCGCAAGTTTTGCACCTTTAAGATCATCAATACATAGTCCTAAGTGAAATACCTTTTCCATAGCTAAGCCTTTTATAATAATTTGTTGTCAATCTAGCATGATTGCTAGAAACGTTTATCAAGTACAGGACGATTGTCCGTTTTATCTTAACTCTTCCAATAAAGCCTTAATAATTTTAAGGGCTAATTTGATTTATTCACCAACTATGAATATTCACTCAAGTACTTATATACGTAGCCTTGTTGCGCTGTTGACATGTTCAAGCAGACATAATAAGTATCACTCAAGCGCGTAACTACGATTAAATGAATGATTACAAAGTTTCATTAATATCAAATAAATTCAATGAGTTAAATTTTTAGTGAACACGTAAAAACTAACGTGTTTACTTATATTAAGCACTGACTTATTTAGCAAAGTGGCATTTATTTGAAGTTTAGGCATTTTTAGTGATTTTGCATAACTACTCAAAAGTAATTAGCTACGTACAGAATAAAAACCGAAGGAGTTTATTATGAGCACACAATTTGAAGCATTTAAAAACAAAGTTGAGCACTGTTTGTGCGCACCGGGCGATGGCGTATACACAGTAAATACTGCAAAAGAGCGCAAAGCCGCACTGCGTAATAAACTTTACGGACAAACTGAAAACGTTGATAACTTGTGGCGCGAGTCTTTAAACGAGTTACCAAACTCACCACATAAAGCCGTTATGTTAGGTATTAGCTCCGACTGTGGCGGTGGGATATTACGCGGCGCAAACTGGGGGCCGTTGTTTGTGCGCTCAGCTTTAATTGATCAGCAACCTCAGTGTCATTCGTTTGATTTAGGTGATGTACGTGTGATCCCACATTTACTTCATGACAAATACCTAAATGATGCAACCATTTCTAATTGCCAAAAAGCCTTATATGGTGATGAAGATAACGATTATTACGTAAGCCCGTTATCAATCACTGAAGATGTATGCGACAGTTTTTACGCAACGTTTAAAGATAAAGGATTATTTGGTATTGGTGGCGATCACTCAATTAGTTACCCACTTACTAAAGCGTACTTAAAAGCAAAACGTGAGCAAGGTAAGCGCACGGCTATTATTCACTTTGACGCGCATACCGATTTACTTGTGGAGCGCTTAGGTATTGATTTATGTTTTGGCTCGTGGTGTACACATATATTAGAGTTTTTACCGGCGCCGCATCATTTAATACAATTTGGTATACGCTCAAGTGGCAAGCCTAAAGCGCATTGGGAAAATACTTTTGGTGTTAAACAGCACTGGGCACATGAAATCATTGAACGCGGCGCAGCAGCGGTTGCTGCCGACGCTATTGCACAGTTAAAAGCCGATAACGTTGATGAAATATACGTAAGCTTTGATATTGATGCACTTGATGCTGAATTTGCATCCGCCACAGGTACGCCAGAGCATCACGGTTTAACGCCTCAGCATGCGCTTGATATTTTATCAGCCATTGCGGATGAGTTTCCTATTACGGGTGCAGATATGATGGAGATAGCGCCATTTACCGACAGCTCTTTAGTTGGCCAATCAAGCTCAGAAACGACACTTAGAGAAGGCGCTAAAATTTCAGCCTTTTTAATTAGTGCAATGAACAAGTAAGCTGCAGAAGCTATAAAGGCTAGCACTATCAGCGTATAAGTGTGCATTACATAACTAAAAACTAGCAGTTCACAAAGCCTCAGCTATATTTATTAAATACATATAATGAGTTGGTTGAGGCCTCGCTAGATGAAATTGTTGATCTTTTTATTGTTCATTAGCTGTATTAAAGTTGATGCAGCTGAAATTACAATAGTAACGGAAGTATTTCCGGACTTTCAGTATATTAATGAAGATAACAAACTCGTTGGCCGCTCTGTCGAAAAAGTTCATAAAGCGCTAGAAGGTACAGGTATAAACTACACTATGTTGGCGCATAGTTGGGCCATATCCTACAATGCAGCGCTACGCGATAAAAACACCTGTATATTTTCGATTGTTCGATTACCTAATAGAGAAAGTAAGTTTAACTGGGTAGGCGAACTGGAAAGCTTTGACTCTGCCATTTATGGTCTAAAATCCAGAGGTATAAAGTTAAACACTCTCAATGATGCTAAAAAATACAAAATAGCAGTACTGCGTGATAACTTTAGTCATCATTATTTGCTTGAAAGGGGCTTTAGTGAAAGCAAGCATTTATTACTCATCGATAGCCTAGATAAAATAGATAAACTCATAAGCACTCGTCACCATATACTTGATTTTGTTATCCTCAACAAAAAGCAATTTAACTATCGAGTTAAAACAGAGCCTAAGCTTGAGTTACTAGAACCATTACTTGATTTAAACACAACTCAGTCTCCGTTATTTTTTGCCTGTAATATAAATATGGATCCGGCTTTAGTTTCTCAATTAAAAGTTGCCTTTAATAAAATTTAAGCACTTTAAACTCACTGTTTTACCTCTTAAACAATTGAAAATTTATATTTCGTAAATATAAATTGCTGCGTTTAAAAAACCGATTATAATCCAGCTGCTTTTTGTTTAAAAAAGCGCTAACTTATTGGAGCGTTAAATGGGTGATTTAATCGGGATTAGCTTATTGATCTTGATCAGTGCGTTGTTTGCTATGTCAGAAATAGCAATTGCAGCGTCGCGTAAAATAAAACTGCGGGTAATGGCAGATGAAGGAAATATAAAAGCAGCAGCGGTATTAAAGCTACAAGAAAATCCAGGGGCTTTTTTTGCCATGATCCAAATAGCACTCAACGCGATTGCGATATTGGGTGGTATTGTGGGCGAGCAGGCTTTATCGCCTTATGTTGAAAGTGTTTTAGTGCTTTTTTATCAAGGTGCACACTTAGAAAAAATTAGCTTTTTATTCTCATTTTTTACTATTACATCTCTGTTTATCTTGTTCGCCGATTTAATGCCAAAGCGTTTAGCGATGATCATGCCAGAAGCTGTCGCTGTTAGAGTCGTTACAATAATGCGCTGGGTAACCTTTGCCTTAACTCCGCTAGTGATGTTTTTTAATGGGGTAACGAACTTTGTGCTGCGCTTATTTAAAGTGCCTGCTGAGCGAGAAGACAACGTTACAACTGAGGACATTGTTGCCATGATGGAAGCGGGTGCTGCATATGGTAGTTTGCAAAAGCAAGAGTATGAACTCATTGGTAATGTGTTTGACCTAGAAGCGCGGTTTTTATCAAGCGTAATGACGCCACGCGACCAAATTGTCTATTTTGATTTAAACGAATCTAGCCATGATATTGCGACCAAAATTATTGACCACCCTCATAATCACTTTTTAGTGGTGTCAGGAAATTTAGATAAATTGCATGGCTCTGTTGAATCTAAAGATATTTTACGACAAGTACTAAAAGGCGAAGCCGCCAATATAAACGATGAGCTGATTGATAAAGATGTTTTTTACTTACCGGAAACATTAAGCCTATCAGAAGCCTTAAATGCGTTTAAAAGCGCAGCAAAGCCATTTGCTGTTGTCGTAAACGAATACGCGCTTTCGGTAGGTATTGTAACGGTAAAAGACTTAATGAAAGGGTTTATGGGTGATTTAATTACTCATCAAGGTGATGAATTAATTATAGAGCGCGATAAAAATTCATGGCTTGTAGATGGGTTAACTCCAATTACCGATTTAGCAAAGGTACTTGATATAGAAGAATTTCCAGATCAGATGCACTATGAAACTGTCGCTGGATTTTTAATTTACAGTATGAAGCGAATCCCTAAACGTGCAGAGCATTTAACTTTTTCAGGCTTTAAGTTTGAAGTTGTTGATGTAGAGGGCATTAGGGTAGAGCAGTTGTTAGTTTCAAGAGTTATTAATCCACAGAACGACAACCCCCTTTAAAAAAGTAAGATAGTCGTTTATATAAATAGCCAAGCTGTTTTTGCTTGGCTTTTTTATGCCTATTTAAAAGTTTCGTTCCTAAAATGAGTGATTATTTCAACCTGTTTAATTGCTTTATTTTCAAACAGCTCTGATTCTATTTTCATCAAATTAACATTAAATGCTACCTAAGGCGTATATTGTACTCAATAGTGTAAGTTTGTGTAAATTTCTCCTTATTAAGATTCATTATCAGCGCATTTTAATTTAGAATGATCGTTCACTCTAAACTAAAAGGTATTTAACATGCAGCGTTCCCGCATCGCTTTATTTGTATTGTCAGCCCTCGTCGGTTCTGTTGCTTTAACTGGTTGTGATCAGGCTGCTGAGCAGTCACAAGCTTCAGCTCCTAAAGCTGTCCCAGTGGGTGTAATTACAGTAAAAAGCCAAGCGCTTACTCTCAAAAAAGAACTTCCTGGTCGCATTAGTGCATTTCAAATTGCTGAAATTCGTCCACAAGTAAGTGGTATTGTGCAATCTCGTTTATTTGTTGAAGGTAATGAGGTTAAACAAGGCCAAGCACTGTATCAAATAGACCCTGCTACATTTGAAGCAGACTTAGCAGCAAGTGAAGCAAGCGTAGCGCGCGCAGAGGCAAGCATTGCCAGCTCTAAATCAAAAGCATCGCGTTATAAAGAGCTTTTAAAAATTAAAGCCGTGAGCCAACAAGATTTTGATGAAGCAGATGCCGCATACAAGCAAGCTAATGCTGAATTATTAACAGCTAAAGCGCAGTTAAAATCAGCGCAAATTAATCTCGATTACAGCCACGTCTCTTCTCCTATTAGTGGTCAAATTAGTAAATCAAGCGTAACAGTGGGTGCACTCGTAAGTGCCAATCAAAGTACAGCACTTGCTACAGTAACTCAGCTTGATCCAATTTATATCGATTTAACACAATCAAGTAATGAGCTTACCCAACTTAAAAAAGCAATATCATCAGGTGCTCTAACTGTCGATTCGGCTAGCCAAACTGACGTAGAACTTATTATGGAAGATGGCTCTATTTATCCTCATAAAGGCACATTGCAGTTTTCTGAAGTGACCGTTGATCCAAGTACTGGCTCAGTAACACTGCGTGCTAAATTTTCAAACCCAGAAAAATTATTACTGCCTGGCATGTATGCTCGAGCTTCTATTGTGGAAGGTGTTAAGGCGGGTGCTATTTTAGCTCCGCAACGTGGCGTTAGCCGTAATTCAAAAGGCGAACCAACAGCAATGGTTGTCAGTAAAGACAACACAGTAGAAAGCCGCGTATTGAAAGTAGATAGAACTATTGGTTCTGATTGGCTTGTTACTGATGGCCTGAGTGATGGCGATAAGTTAATAGTAGAAGGTTTACAAAAAATCCGCCCTGGTGCACCTGTGAACCCATCTGAAATTCAATCGTCTGCTAAAGCCGATCAAGCGCAATAACGGAGAGTTTTAATGTCACGATTTTTTATCGATAGACCGATATTTGCTTGGGTACTCGCTATTGTAGTGATGCTTGCAGGTATTTTGGCGATTAGGAGTTTACCTATTTCGCAGTATCCTTCAATTGCACCACCTGCAGTGAGTATTACTGCAACGTACCCTGGTGCATCTGCACGAACACTTGAAGATACGGTTACGCAAGTTATTGAGCAAAAAATGAAAGGGCTTGATGGCTTGCTTTATATGTCATCTACGTCTGAGTCGAGTGGTTCTGCTACACTTACACTTTCGTTTAGTGCCGAAACTGACCCTGATATTGCACAAGTTCAAGTGCAAAATAAACTAGCGACAGCAACTCCACTATTACCAGAAGCCGTACAAAGGCAAGGTGTGGTAGTTGCAAAATCAGCGCGTAACTTTTTAATGGTTTATGCTTTTGTGTCTAAAGATGGCAGCATGACCAATATTGATATTGGCGATTATGTTTCATCGAACGTGCAAGACATTGTCTCGCGTGTTGAAGGCGTAGGTGAAGTACAGCTGTTTGGTTCTCAGTACGCGATGCGTATTTGGTTAGACCCAGCAAAGTTACAAAATTATAAGCTTACACCTGCTGATATTAGTGCATCAATTAGTGCGCAAAATGCACAAGTATCTGCCGGTCAACTTGGCGGTATGCCTGCCGTTGATGGTCAACAACTTAATGCAACAGTAACGGCGCAAAGTCGATTACAAACGCCAGAGCAATTTAAACAAATATTAGTTAAAACCAATCCAGATGGCTCTTTTGTACGTCTAGAGGACGTTGCTAAAGTAGAGCTTGGCGGTGAAAGCTACCGCGTTGTTGCTCGTTACGATGGGCAACCTGCATCAGGTTTAGGTATTAAATTAGCCAGTGGCGCTAACGCACTTGATACCGCAGAGGGCGTTAAAAAAGCAATTGAAGAGCTAAAACCGTTTTTCCCTGAAGGGTTAGATGCCGTAATACCTTACGATACAACACCGTTCGTATCGTTATCTATCGAAAAAGTTATTCATACATTAATTGAAGCTGTTGTACTGGTTTTTGTAGTTATGTATTTGTTCCTACAAAACTTTAGGGCAACACTTATTCCAACTATTGCCGTACCTGTGGTTTTACTAGGTACATTTGGTATTTTATACACCTTTGGTTATTCAATAAATACGCTGACAATGTTTGCGATGGTACTTGCCATAGGCTTATTGGTAGATGATGCAATTGTTGTTGTAGAAAATGTTGAGCGTTTAATGACCGAGGAAAAACTCTCGGCACTTGAAGCTACACGTAAATCTATGGATGAAATTAAAGGCGCGCTGGTAGGTATTGCTATGGTGCTTTCTGCGGTATTTATTCCAATGGCATTCTTTAGTGGCTCTACCGGTATAATTTATCGTCAGTTTTCTATAACACTCGTATCGGCGATGGGGTTATCTGTTTTGGTGGCTCTTATTTTAACGCCAGCATTGTGTGCAACGCTTTTAAAACCAAGCCATGTACATACCAATGACACGTTGTTTGGCCGATTTTTTACAGGCTTTAACCGTGGTTTTGATAAAACAAATTCAGGTGCACAAAGCTTTGTAGGTCGCATGCTTACTCACTCTAAACGTTACTTACTTATTTATGGCGTGATTGTGGGCGGTATGGTTTATGTATTTTCAAGCTTGCCAACGGCATTTTTGCCTGACGAAGACCAAGGTATTTTGTTTAACCAAGTGTCATTACCAGCGGGTTCTACAACACAACAAACACTTGAGGTTGTTAAAAAGGTAGAAAACCACTTTTTAAACGATCAATCTGAAGCAGTAAACGGTATTTTTACCGTGACTGGTTTTAGTTTTGCAGGTTCTGGCCAAAACTCAGCAATTGCCTTTGTAAATCTTAAACATTGGGATGAGCGTCAGCGTGACGAGTTATCTGTTCAAGGTGTTGCAGGTAAAGCGATGGGCTACTTTTCAACGATAAAAGAAGCATTTGTTTTTGCCTTTCCGCCACCTGCAATTGTTGAACTGGGGACTGCTAATGGCTTCAATATTTTCTTACAAGACCGTGTAGGCCTTGGCCATGACGCACTTTTAGCTGCACGAAATCAGTTATTAGGTTTAGCAAGCCAAAGTCCAATTTTAGCGGGCGTGCGTCCAAATGGACAAGAAGATATGCCAGAGCTACAACTTGATACAGACCTTGCAAAAGCCGAAGCGCTTGGCGTGTCGCAAAACGATATTAACAGTACACTTTCAACAGCATGGGGTAGTAGTTATGTAAATGACTTTATTGACCGTGGTCGAGTTAAAAAAGTGTATATGCAAGGTGATGCACAATCTCGCATGGTGCCTGAGGATCTAAATAAGTGGTATGTGCGCAATGATAATGGCGATATGGTGCCGTTTTCAGCGTTTGCTAGTGCCTACTGGACGTATGGTTCGCCGCGTTTAGAGCGTTACAATGGTTTTTCAGCAATGGAAATTCAAGGTAGTGCAGCGCCGGGTTACAGTACAGGCCAAGCAATGGATGAAATGGAGCGTTTAGTTAAACAATTACCAAATGGTATTTCGTCTGAGTGGACCGGTATTTCATTCCAAGAGCGCTCTAGTAGCGGTCAAGCACCTCTACTATATGGCCTATCGCTGCTGTTTGTATTTTTATGTTTAGCCGCGCTTTATGAAAGTTGGTCGGTACCGTTTGCGGTAATGATGATTGTGCCACTGGGTATATTTGGTGCAATTATGGCAGCGCTTGGCGGTGGCTTATCTAACGATATTTACTTGCAGGTAGGCTTGTTGACCACCATTGGTTTGGCATCTAAAAATGCGATACTGATTGTAGAGTTTGCGATTCATAAAATGGAAGAAGGGCTTGGCTTAGTTGATGCGGCTATTGCTGCTGTTCGCCTTCGTTTGCGTCCAATACTTATGACTTCTATGGCCTTTATTTGTGGTGTTTTACCGCTTGCTATTGCCTCAAGCGCGGGTTCTGGTGCGCAAAATGCGTTAGGTATTTCGATTATTGGCGGCACACTTGCATCATCAATATTAGTTGTTGTTTTTGTACCGTTATTCTTTGTGTTAGTGCGCCGTGTATTTCCTGGCAAAGCTAAAGAGACAACGAAGGAGAGCGCAGAATGAGCATTAAAACATTCAGCCTAAGTGCAATTGCCTTATTGGTGCTAAGTGGTTGCCAATTAGCGCCAGAGCAAAAAGACCTTGCTCTACCAGTATCTGATGCTTATGCATCAGGTACTGGGCAAAGCGCTGCGCAGCAATTAAATTGGCAGCAGTTTTTTAATGACGAAAAACTACAAACGTTAATTAGTCAAAGCCTTGAGCATAACAAAGACATGCAAATTGCAGTGCTTAATGTGCAGCGCGTGCGTGGTTTGTATCAAATTGAAGACTCTGCTTTGTATCCATCCCTTGATTTAAATGCCTCAGGTACGCGCCAGCGTTTACCGGCTGACTTATCAGGTACTGGCGATGCAGCTATTAGCTCGCAATACAGTGCAACAGTGGGTATTACCTCTTACGAGTTAGATATTTGGGGCAAAGTACGCAATCAATCAGCGCAAGCACTGCAAAACTTATACTCTACAGAGCTTAGCCAATACAGCACGCAGGTGTCTTTAATTTCAGAGTTGGCAAATGCGTGGCTAAATTATGCAACTGATTTGCAACTGCTAGAGCTTGCAAAAGAAACGCTTACCTCTCAGCAAGAATCATTATCGCTTACGCAAAAAAGCTTTGATTTAGGTGCGACGTCTTCAATTACCCTTGAGCAGCTTAAAAGCACAGTTGCTACGGCAAAAGTAGACATAGCAACGTACAAACGTTTGTTAAAGCGTGATAAAAGTGCCTTAGATTTATTAGTAGGTAAATCTGTTTCAGCTGATTTACTGCCTAATAAAGACCTGACTAACTTGATCAGTATGCCAGAAGTACCCGTTGGTTTACCGTCTGACTTGTTATCGCAGCGCCCTGATATTAAAGCCGCTGAGCATTTAATGCTTGCTGCAAATGCCAATATTGGTATTGCACGTGCGGCGTTTTATCCAAGCATTAGCTTAACAGCCAATGCCGGCTCTGCTTCAAGTGATTTAAGTGGCTTGTTTGATTCAGGCTCGGGTACATGGAGTTTTGTGCCGTCAATTAGCTTACCTATTTTCAATATGGGACGTAACCAAGCAAATCTTGATGTAGCAAAAGCAGATCAAGAAATTGCGGTAGCAACGTATCAGCAAAAAATTCAAAATGCATTTCGCGAAGTTGCTGATGCACTTGCCGATAGAGAGGGCTACCAAGAGCAATTAAGTGCCCTTGATATGCTTATAAGTAGTCGACAAATCACGTTTGATTTATCAAAAATGCGTTACGAAAAAGGTGCAGATAGCTACTTGCAAGTACTTGATGCTCAGCGTACATGGTACGGCGCACAACAGCAGTTAATTGCGGGTCAGCAAGCGTATCTTGCGAGTCAAATTAACTTGTACAAAGCGCTTGGTGGCGGATGGAATGTAGCCAGTGAAACAACTCAGGAAGAGAAATAATATTTGCGGCTTTTAAAGCCGCATTACATATTTATATGGCGAGACTATTTATAGCTCTTGCTTTACTGAGTTTATGACTTGGTAGTGGAGTTGAACATGAAGCCTAAAGCAAAAAGGCAAACAGATCCCGCGATAGCACTTGCTAGGCGTGAGCAAATTTTAAAAGCTGCTGCAGAGTGTTTTCGCCGTAAAGGTTACCACGGTGCAGGTATGGCAGAAATATCTAAAACGGCAGGGATGAGTGCAGGCCATATTTATAATTACTTTGAAAGCAAAGAAGCGATTATAGAAAGCATTATTGAAAAAGACATGGAAGAAATGTTCTCTATCTTTCAAAAGTTTGAAGATCACCCTGGTGATGTTTTGGCGGCTCTTTTAGATGGCTTAAATATTGGTGTGCAAAGGCACATGGACACAGGCTCGTGTGTTATTGATTTAGACATGATGGCAGAAGCAGGTCGAAACATTAAAGTAGCAACTCTCTTGCGTGAAACCGATATTCAAGCAAGAGGGCGCATGAGACAGCTTTTAACAAGCGAGCGAAGTGCGCTCAAAGACATTGATGAGCGTGAACTTGAAAGCCGAATTAATGTTATTTTTTCGATGATGGCAGGGTTATTACTTAGAAAGTTACTCTACCCTGAGCTAACCGAAGAAACGGTACTCATAGCGCTTCGCCCTGCGATGAAAACATTACTGATGCCATTTGATAAAGCGCAGTAACGCTCAAAATAGATAACTAAAAAGTAAGCTAGCCAATATTTTGGCTAGCTTTTTTATTTATACTATTTAAAAACGCTCGATTGACCACTGAAGTGCAACAATTGCGATAGCAACGGAGCCCATTGGCATTACCCACTTTTTATACCAAGTGTAGTGTCGTACATAAATGAGTATTGGTAAGGCTATCAGTAATATACTAAGTTGACCGATTTCGACGCCTAAATTAAACGCCAATATACTGAGCAGTTGATAGTCGCTCGACAGGCCAAGCTCGCCAAGTACGCTCGCAAATCCCATCCCATGTAGTAAACCAAAAGCAAAAGTAAGCCAACCTAAACGAAGTACCAACGGCCACACATTATTTAATGCTGCAAATAAAACCGATATAGCAATTCCAAGCTCTACCCAGCGACTATTTGGTGAGACTAAGTTCATAGCGGTGGCGGTAAGCGTAATAGAGTGCGCAAGCGTAAACGCGGTTACTATCCATGCTGTGTGTTTAATAATGTGTTTTTTAGAGCTAATACCTTGCCATGCTTTATCGCTGCGTTTTAAAACACAGGTAAGTAACAAAGCGATTAAAAATAAAATATGATCAATACCAATCCAAATATGTAAAACACCCTGGTACACGTATTGATTAAAGGTACTTAAATAACTTGTTTGCTCAAAGCTGAACGTTTGTTGTGCCTCATTGATATTAAATACACGAGATACACCGTTAATATTTACGATGGATTTATGGTTAGCATCAGTTTTAAAAAAAGCGGAATAGGAAAGGGTGATTGCTTCATTATCATCACAGCTAAACTGCAGCGGAATTACCAAATAAGGTTGGTTAAAATGGTTATCTAGCTGATAGATACCTTCACTTTTTAAAGGGCATATTTGCGCGCTTTGCGTGATATTTAAATTTTCTTTAATGAAGTTATTTATTGAGCTGCGTTTTGCTTTTATTTCTGTCCACGAAATTTGGCCGTTTTTATCTAAATCCAGAGGCACTGCGTGCTCTAAGTCGGCAATATTTATTTGCCAGGTACCCGTGTATAGATTTTTGCTGGTGTCGTTATTGTTCTCGCTATTTAAGGTTATATAACTTGTACTTAGTTGATGGGCAAAGCTGTAAGTTGAAAAAATGCACAGCATTAAAGTGAGTATAAATAGATAAGGCGTTTTCATAGTGTATCTCGTTGCATCGCTTTTGCTTGAATAAGTAATTGCTCATCGGTGCTCATTTTAGCCTGCTGCCAATTAATATGAGCCCAGTAAAGTGCTTTTTCGCGATTTGGTTGTACATCAAGGTAATATTTAGCTAAGTCACTTGCATGAAAAGAATCTTTACGAAGCTCTCGTAGCGTAACTCTTTGCGCCATTGTATTTTGCCATTTTTTATCGCGTTTATTCAGTTTTTTTTCTGCGATTGAAAGTCTTAGCAAAATAGCATCTTCTAAATTGCCTTTATCAGGAAGCAGTACGCTTAATGTATTTAATACTTGTTGTGGTTGGTTTAGAGCAATTTGAATATCGGCCCATAAAACAATTAGGCTCACAGGGGCTTGAACTAAATCTACACTTTGTAAGTGAGACAATGCTTGTTTGTAGTTATTTAAACGATAGCTCATTTCACTTAAAACATGGTTTGTAGCTAGGCTAGTTTGATTATTATTTATAATTTTTACTAATGCTTGGTAGCTGTCTAAAACGCTTTCATGTTGGCTTTGTACATCAAGTACACAGGTGCTAGCAGTAATAGTGCTTACGTGCCCAATTAAAGCGACGCAGTGCTTTTTTGCTTGTGCAAACTTACCTTGAGTCATAAATATATTGGCTAGCAATAAATGGCTATTACTATGCTGTGGCTCTTTAATCAAAACGTTGTTAGCAATATCAATAGCTTCGTTGAAAAGGTGCTCTTTTTGTAAAACGCGAGCATATAAGTAACCAATTTGAGATGAGGGTGTGTGTTTATATAGCTGGGCTAAACGGGTTTTAAGTAGCCCCTGTAAACGCTCTGTTTGGCCTACATATTGGCTGTTAGTGACTAATGTATTTATTTCCTCAACAGACAGAGAAGCACTAAGCGTTGAATTACTGTTAGCAATAACTGCATCATTTTTTGGAGTAAAAGGCGCAGCGCTTAATGCAAAGGTCGTTAGGCATAAAGTAATAAATGCGACGGACTTAAAAATTGATAAATGCATTATAAATATCCTTTGAAAAAAGCCATCCATGGCCTGTCAGCTTAATTACTTGGTTAGTTACCGTTTGTTGAAATTAATCCATCAACATCGGTATCGGTGTTTGTAAACACCCGACCGTTAACAGTTAACGGCTCTGCATTTGGCGCTTGATTAAATGCATCGGTTGCAAATTGAGCAAAGTCGACTTGTAGTGCGTCAATTGTAATGTTTACTATTGCAGTTACTTGCGAATTAACGCCATCACTTACACCAAACATAAAACTATCTGAACCTGTCACTTCTTTATTTGGTGTATAGGTAAAGTTACCGTCGCTATTAACGGTAACAGTTCCAAGAGTTGGCTCACTTGTTAACGAATAAGTAAGCGAATCGCCATCATTGTCGGTTGCGCTAAGCATATCGGTAATGCTTACCTCAGTTTGTGTAGTTAGCATTGCATCACTTGCGGTAGGCGCTGTGTTTACAACCGGTGTAGGCTGTTTTTTATCGTCATCGCTACTACATGCTCCCAATGTTAATGCACTGAGGAGAACACAAATATGGGTAGTTTTTAAATTACGCATTATTTTACTCCTTATTTAGAGCCAGCAAGCGGTGTTGCAAGGTATGGGAATGATGAATCCATCATTGTTGCATCAATAGGTGCGCCGTCTGTAAATGGCACTGTGCCTGTATTAGCATCCTCTGGTGCACAAAGTCCTAAATCAGTGTCTTCACCATTTACTGGGATAGGATGACATAAACGACCCATCACAACACGAAGTGCAATATCAACCACATCATCACCCGGGCGACGACCATTTGGGAAGCCGGCTAAATCATTACCCGCTACACCAAATGCAGATTGATCAGCTTGCGCTGTTGCTGCAATGCCTGTATTTAAACGTAGCATTTCTGAAGGTGTTACAGTTGCTTGCTGATTAACGCCTGCAAAACCCGTTAAAAATGCAGTGATTAAATCAGTACGCGGGAAGTTTGTGGGTGCCAGTGTTTCTAAGTTTGCGCCAAGGGTCGTATTAACAGCATCTTTAAACAAAATGTTTAATAACTCTGGCAGTGCTGGGTGAGATACATAATCTAAAAATTGTGCATCATCTTTAGGGTGAGCAGTGGAGAATGTGTCTTTGTCTTTAATGCCAATTACAAGCTCGTTTACAAGCGGGCTACCCAAGCGTGAAACTTGTGTTAAAGCACCACCATTAACGCCATTATTAGCAAATTTAGCATTAGGATTTAATACGCGAGCTTGAGGTAGGCTTGCTGTTGTCCATGAACCTATTACGCCGTTACCTTCACCAACAATACAGCTTTTAGGTATTTCGATAGCAATTGATGTTACGTTTTTATCTGCAAGGTCGTCGTTATCAGCTGATTGTGTTATGCCACCAGGAAAACCACCGCCGTCACCAGCACCAGGGGCGCTATCACCCTCTACAGGTACATAGTTAACTAAATCAAATGTTTTACCTAGGTTAACTACAAATGGGTCTTTACGTTGCCCTACAAAAACTTGTGCCATGCTTTCACAGTTAGGAATTGAAACCTGATACACAAATTGGTCAGCGTAAGTTTGATAATCGCTCATTGAACCAAATGTTTTATTGCCCACATAATCAAGCGGTTTAGAAAATGTGCTGGAGTTTGATGCAGTGTTATTTAATACCGTTGTTTCGCCAGTACGCTGCGCGCCGCTTATCATGCTTACTGTGTATGATTCGCTAAAATTTACAGCGCTGTTATCTCCGGCAGATACACCGCCTACATTTTTAAGCGGTACAGACACGGTGCGTTGATTACCTTCAGGTCCAACAGTTAATTGCACACCTTGGTTATCATTAGGAAGCATGCTTTTAAAGTTAAACGCAAATGTAATATCTTCAACAGCATCGCCGTCGTTATCTATATGAATGCTGTAGGTAGCATCTGGGTCCATTGCAAAGTAATTAGGACCGCCGTATGCATCTTGCAGCGGGATGTAATTAGCTATTAATGTGACGTAATCATCACGACCTTGCTCGTAACTATTAAATACATAAAAATCGGTTGAATCTAAAGTCGGGAAACGGCTTATATTTGGCGCTTCTCTGTGGCTAGATGCTTCACTTGGTGCACTTACAAACGTACTACATATTACTACTGCGAGTATTGATGGAGTTAAAGCTTTCATGACTTTGTCCTTTAGTTTTGATTGAAGTCATAGCTAATAACGGGGCGGGATTTAAATTGGATGCAAAAAAGTTAAATTATTTTATTTTTTGTTAAAAAGTTTAAAGGTAGGTTGGCTGCTTTGTGTAAGCAGCCAACTTTGGTCATAATAGTCGTGTTATAAAAGTACCAGCTCTGTGGTGTAAAGCACTTCAGTGGGAGAGCCATTTGGTGAGCCACCAATAGGCTCTAAACTCACTGCTAACAATGCGATATCACTTGCGTTGAAACGGTTATCTTTAAATAATATTTTACTGCCTTGCTTGGGCAGTAAACCCAATGAAATAGGTGCATCTTGACCTTTTAAAATCATCCACAGCTCATAATCTTTATTAGTTTGAGCAACCAATTGGCTACTAGCTTTAATTGAGAGCCCTTGCTCGCTTACATCAATAAACCACAATGATTGTTTATCTTGATTTTGAACCAAAGCAATTTGCTGAGTTTGCATAACATTGGTACTAGGCTGAATAACCAAAAAGGCTAAAACAATGCATGCGGCAGTTGCCACAAAAGACCATGTACGCCAAATTGAAGGCTTGGTATGTATGACTTTTTTACTTGTTTGTGGTCTGTTTTCAATACGCTGTAGTATATTTACCCATACATCGTCACGTGGCGTTTGCGGTGTAATAGCACTCGCTAAGTTGTTTAGGTTTTGCTCCCACATATTTGTTGCTTCACGTGCTTGATTTGAGTTAAGTAACAGACGCTGAAAACGCTTACGGGCAAGCCCTCTAAGTGTGCCAAGCACGTACTGCCCAGCAAGCGCGTCTAATAGTTCGGGTTTATTATAATTCATAATGTTAAACACCTTTGTAGCTGCATAAGCCCACGCCTGATCCAGCTTTTAACTGTACCTAATGGCGTTTCTATATGATCCACTAACTCGCTATGACTCAGCCCCTTATAATAAGCTAAGTGAATAGCTTGTTTTTGTTGCGGCTCAAGCTGTTCGATACAATTAACCAGTTTCGTTTCTTCATCGTAATTAACTTCAACACTTTCATTTTCATTTTCATATTCGTCATCGCCTAACGACTGCTCTTTTCGTACTTTGTGATAGCGCAGTGAGTCAAGACTTCTATATCTGACTATACTTATCATCCAACTAATAACGGTGCCTTTAGAGGCGTTATATTCAGATGCGTTATGCCAAATTTTTATAAAAGCGTCTTGTAGTGCCTCTTCCGCATAAGCTCTGTTAGTGAGCATATTTAAGCTAATAGCAAAAAGTTTGCCGCTAGTTTGTTGATATAAACTTGAGAAAGCATTTTTGTCTCCTTGTGCTGTTGCGCACAAAAGAGGGAGTAAATCATCGTTGTCCATAGGGGTCCTGTTTTTCTTATTATCATTGAGTAAACGGTTGAGGGTGTGATTTGGATGCAATAAATTTAATTGCCTTTTAGATTAGCTGCTTTATACGTTAGTACAAGTAATAACCGATCAGTGTTTGAAGTTTAGACGTGTAAGTATAATTTATTCACATGTTTGTAAAAAATGCACAAAGAGCGGTCTGTAGTAGATTTTAGTTTATTAATTACTATATATATCAATGGCCTATTGTTCGCGTTTGGATTTTAAATGGCATTTATATGGCGTGATATTTGCAAAAGACTACTTAAAGCCGTTTAAATTAAGATTATAAATCGGCATTATTTTCACAAAGGAGAGACTATGTGGGCTGCAATTAGTTATTTACTATTAGCACTACTGCTTATTTTTATTGGTTGGGAAGTGAACTCTGTCTATTTTGCTATTGTTTTTTATTGGACTGCGCTGTCACTTTTATTAGTGAGTACCGCGTATATTTTTAATACAGCAAAAATATTTAGAAAGCGTGAAAATGGGGTGATCCCATTTTATATACGGTGGGCGTTTGTGCCATTTTTATTCGGTGTGCAAATTTATAATGCCTGGTCACGTAAGCGCGATAAAGTGCCGCCCATTCAACAAATAAACGAAAACCTATTTTTAGCTTGCCGATTATTTCCCTCAGATATAGACACATTAAAAGATAACGGGATTACGGCGATTTTAGATGTTACGTGTGAATTCGACGGACTCGAGTGGAGTTCAACACAAGAGAATATTAATTATTTAAACATTCCGGTGCTCGATCATAGTATTCCTACCCATTCTCAGTTAAATCAGGCTATTAATTGGATACATCACCATGTTAAAGAAAACCATCGCGTAGTCGTTCATTGTGCTTTAGGGCGTGGGCGCTCTGTTTTTGTCATGGCGGCTTATTTACTGAGCCAAAACAAAAATGCAGATGTGCATGAAGTACTTGCACAAATAAAAGAAACCCGCGAAACCGCAAATTTAAATAAGCATCAACTTCGCCATTTAGCTAAGCGACATAAAAAAGGCGAATTACTGATTAAAAACAAAGCCGTTTTAATTGCAAACCCTGTATCTGGTACACGATTATGGGAAGAAAAAGAGCACTTAATTGTTGCGCGGCTATCGGACTATTACGATCTGAAAGTACTCACTACTACAAAAGAGGTTAACGGTATTGAGCTGGCTAAACAGGAAATTGCGCAAAAGCCGGATATTATTATCGCATGCGGGGGAGATGGTACGGTGGCCGAAGTTGCAAGCGTACTTGTAAATACACAATGTAAACTAGGCATCATCCCTATGGGGACTGCAAACGCCCTTGCGCATGTATTGATGGGTATTACCTCTAAATTTATTCCTGTTGAACAGGCTTGTGACTTAATTATAGATGGTCAAACAAGCATAATAGATACTGCTTATTGTAATAATGAGTTAGTACTACTGCTCGCGGGTATTGGTTTTGAGCAATCAATGATAGAAAAAGCAGATAGAGAGTCGAAAAATAAGTCGGGGCAACTTGCCTATTTAAATGGTTTTTTTGAAGCGTTTGGCGAGCAAAAATCGCAGTTACTTAAAGTAAAACTCGATGATAATGAGCCTAAAGAAATATGTACTAATAGTTTTATTGTGGCCAATGCTGCGCCTTTTACAACATTATTGGCTCAAGGTGGAGGGCAACCTGATCATAGTGACGGGCTACTCGATATAAATTGGTTAACACCAAATAATGAAGATTCAACCACAGTACTAAGTATTGCAGAGCTGATGTTTAGTAGCTTAACGCAAACACATTTAGCTATAAACTCTCATCATACAAATGCCAAAAGAGTAGAGATTACAGGCGAAGGGGAGCTTAAGTACGTGCTAGATGGTGAAGTTAAAACCGCTCAAAAACTGGTTATTACTATTGAGCCGGCTTCATTAAATGTGATTTGCAAAGAGCAATAAATCGCGTTAGTTATAATCAAAAAAGGAGCTAAATTAGCTCCTTTTTTACATCACTTTTTAATTGATGGCCAAACAAACCCTGTTGTATCCGGCGCTTGAGAAGATGTTTCTCTTGGTGCACTTTTTGGTCTACGAATAGGCTTATTATTTATAGTGTGAATATAAAGTGCTTCCACTTTATCGCGAGCCCAAGGCGTTTTACGCAAAAACTTTAAACTCGATTTAATGCTGGGTTGATCAGTAAAACATTTAATTTTTACTTGCTCGCCAAGTGTTCTCCAGCCAAGTCGTTGCTCTAACTCAACAAGTATTTGTTCTAATGTTACCCCATGTAAAGGGTTTTTAGGTTGATTATTCATAGCCATACTACTTATTTAAACTGCATGCATTGTAGCTTAAATCAGCTTTTAGTGCTAATTCACAGTGATTGTTTTAGGAGCTGTTGGGTAAATAGCATTACCTTGCTTATCTATTTTAAGCCAAATGAGTTGGCTGTTACTGTGTTGGGGTGTTTTAGCACCACACAAAAGTGTAAAAGAATGAACTTGTATTAATGCCCCTTCGCTATAGCGTTTGTTGTCGTACCAACAGTTAACTTCTTCATTTACAAACTGGTTTGCATCAATAATTGAATGGGTTTTTAGCGTTGTTGCTTCACTAAGTATTGAATACGATAAGCTGCTAAAACAAAAACATAGAATTAAAAAGTTACGCATTAGAGGCCTTTAAATAGGGAGGGTTAAAAATAATACATTAAGCTAAAAAACGTGCTAGTGTAAAGTACACAAAGTGATTTTAAGTATAAACTTAGTTATTCACAGAACAATAAAAAGGTGCACACAATGCAATTTAATCAAACAATGATCGAAGAATTCACACTATTAGCAAAGTTTCCTCGCGACAGTAAAATGCAGGGTATTAAATTACATTCAGACGCAGAGCCAAGCTTACTTAGCGCAGCGCAACGTTTATTTGAAAAAGGGATTATAGATAGCCCAGATGGCGGATATTTAACTGATCTGGGCTTAGATTTAATTGAGCACGTTACGGTTATTCATAGCGCGCTACAAAGTTAATCTAAATTAGCTTAATTTGCATCGGGTTGATTTTGCGGTGCAGCGTCATTAAATGCAGCTAATTTATTACAATGTTCGTAAATGGCTGCAATTTTTGGATAAGCGCCCATATCTACGTTAAAACGAATTGCATTAAATACTTGCGGCACTAAACAAATGTCAGCAAGTGTTGGTTGGTTACCAAAGCAGTAGTCATTATTTTCGTTTAGCATCAGTTCTATTTTTTCAAAACCAACTTCTATCCAATGTCGATACCATTTATTTTTAGCCTCGTCATCAACACCTAATTCGTTTGATAAATACTTCAGCACGCGTAAATTATTAACAGGATGAATATCGCAAGCAATGGCAAAGCTTAAGTTTCTTATTTGCGACTTTTGCCACGCAGTTCCTGTAATTAATGGCGATTGCGGATAAGTTTCATCAAGCCATTCCAGTATTGCAAGCGATTGTGCTAAAACACCATCATCGGTTTCAAGTGCCGGCAGTAACCCTTGCGGATTAGTCGCTAAGTATTCTTCCCCAAGCTGCTCCGATTTTAAAAGGTTAACAATAGCAAGTTCATGATCGATTGCTTTTAAGTTAAGCGCTATACGCACTCTATAAGCCGCTGATGAGCGAAAGTAGCTGTATAATTTCATAATTAATCCTATGAACCTGTAAATTGTTTTTTAATAGTACGCCAGCAATCGGTGTAATTTCGTTGGCGCTCTTTACCTTCTAATGCATATTTTGTCGGTGAAATTATATAGCGCGACTCAAACATAAAGGCCAATGTGTTTTCATATTTTTGTGGTGTAAGCTCAGCGTTTGAGGCTTTTTCAAATA
The DNA here is from genome assembly GCF_016598755.1 of Pseudoalteromonas sp. LC2018020214. NCBI lineage: Bacteria > Pseudomonadati > Pseudomonadota > Gammaproteobacteria > Alteromonadales > Pseudoalteromonadaceae > Pseudoalteromonas > Pseudoalteromonas sp. LC2018020214. The sequence goes on along the minus strand of NZ_CP066805.1, from coordinate 365,345 downwards.
CGTCGGCTTCAGGTCCATGTGGCGACATACAATTGTGTAAACTTGCGCCACCAGGTACAAAACCATGCTCTTTTGCATCATACACACCTTCAATCAAACCCATAAATTCACTCATAATATTGCGGTGATAATACGGCGGGCGAAATGTATTTTCGGCTACCATCCAACGCGGTGGAAATATCACAAAATCGACATTTGCCATACCCTCAGTAGCAGAAGGAGAGGTTAGCACAGTGAATATAGAAGGATCGGGGTGATCAAAGCTCACTGTATTCATTACATTGAAACGAGATAAGTCGTATTTATAGGGCGCACTATTACCCGTCCATGCAACCACATCAAAAGGAGAGTGCTTAATTTCACAGCTAAATAAATTACCGTTAAATTTAGAAACAAGCTCAAAGTCACCCTCTTTATCTTCAAAGGCCGCTACAGGGTATTGAAAGTCTCTGTCGTTGGCATAACCGTTTGCACCAACAGGTCCTCGCTCTGCAAGCTCTAACGCATGGCCATAATTTTCACAAATATAACCACGGGCTGTATCGTCAATTAAATCCACAGAGAACTTAATTCCTCTGGGAATTACAGCAATTTCACCTGGTTTAATGCTTAACTTACCGCACTCGGTGTGAATTAATAACTCACCTTGCTGAGGGACAAACAACATTTCGCCATCGGCATTGCAAAAGTAACGCCCTTGCATTGACTGATTAGCGACATATACATGAATGCCAATACCAGATTGCCCATTAGCACTGCCATTAGCTGCCATAGTTACCAAGCCATCAATAAAGTCAGTAGGCTGTGAAGGCATATCAATAGGATTCCAACGTAGCATTGTTGGTGGTGTTACGGCTTCAGTGATTGGGGCTGTTCTTATTAGACCGTTATCAATTGCTTGGTAATCACCTTGCACTACAGACGGACGAAGGCGGTAAAACCAAGTGCGACGATTTGAAGCGCGAGGAGCCGTAAATGCAGTCGAACTAAATTGCTCGGTGTATAAATCGTATTTAACTTTTTGTGGGCTAAATTGTCCTATTGGCAGTGCACCGGGTAGCGCTTGTGTTTCAAATTCATTACCAAAACCGGTCATATAACTTAATTGTGTCGCCATTACTGACTCCTGTGAGAGGGGGTTGGTTTAATATTATTTTTATTTCAGTTAAGATACTCTCAAGTGAGACCAATATCAAATGTGCAACTACGCATCTGTGTAAATATTAATGAACACCAAAGTAAGCCTTATAAAGCTGGGATAAACAAAAATGAAAATTGATTTAGCAACGTTCTTACCTTATCAATTAACCAATATAGCAACACGTGTAAGTAATGACTTTGCCGAGGTTTATCAAACTAAATACGGTTTAAATATTCCCCAGTGGCGAATACTTGCTAATTTAGCGCAGTATGGTCAGAGCAACGCAAAGGATTTATGCGCGCAAGCAAATATGGACAAGTCGACAGTGTCGCGTGCGGTAAAAGTTTTAATAGATAAAGGTTTAGTGAAAAGTGAGTTAAATGCACAAGACAAACGCGCGGCCTTACTTGTACTGAGCAAAGCAGGGCAAAACTTATATGAGCAAATAGCACCCGATGCACTTAATTGGGAAAAACAATTACTGAATACTTTAACCAACGAAGAATACGAAGTGTTAGTGAGTATTTTTGAAAAGTTAAATAACAAATTAAAGGCATAAAAAAGCCCACCAAAGTGGGCTTTTAAAAGATGTTTTAGGCTACAGTTCTAAATTAGAAGGTGTAACGAACACCTACACGCATTTGCCAGACAGATGCATCTGATTGCACTGATGTATTTGCATTATTCGCATTAAAGTCAGAGTAAACGTAACGACCCTGATCATCAAGTGATGTTGAAATCATGCTAGCGCCTACGAAAGGACCTTTCTTAAGTACGCCCCAATCGTCGTTTAACAGGTTAGTAAGGTTATCAATTACGAAGAATGCTTCACCTTTGTGACCTTCCATAAAGCCTGGAAGCTCTTGAGTTAACTTAAAGTTAAACTTAACAAACCAATCAGAGTTTTCTGCGTTACGGCTAGTAATTTGACCACGCTCTAAACCATTTGATGCAATAAATTCATTGAATTCATTGATATCAGCAGCACTCATGTTGTAAACAACGTTAGGATCGTTTTCAAGTGGAACATACAATAGCTGGCGGTTACCATTCCAGTTTGCATCGCCCCATACATTTTCGTCACTGCCATCAAATGTGTAGCTGTATGGTAAGCCTTTATATGCTTCACCAAATAGGTTAAAGCGAGTAGCAAACCCATCAACAAACTCATGAGTATAACCAAGAGTCATAGTAAAACGATGTGGAATTTCGTAATCAGATGAAGCAACACCTGGGTTACCTGGATCTGTAAGAGCGATATTACCGTAGTTTGAACCAGCAACAGAGCTTGTCATTGGGTTAACATCATCAGAATCTGTGTATGCATAACCAAAGTTAACGCTCACACCATTATCAAACATCTTGCTAACAGCTAATGAGATAACAGATGAATCACCGCTATCACCGCTAACATTTGTTAGTAAGTATTCGTTTTTACGACCTTCGATTGATTCGTATATAGGACGACCATCAAATGTAGTTTCGCCAGAATCTTGAAGTGCGATGTCACGCATTAATGCAGCATCTTTTTTCTTTGAATATAAGTAATCAAGTGAAATTACATATTCATTTTCTGTTGTATATGTCGCACCAAGTGAGTATTTCCACTCTGATGGGATTTCAAAGTCTGGGTCAACAGCGTTTGCAACTGAATCGCCTGAGCCGATTACAGTGTCAGCTACTGCATCAAATTGAGACTGAGGTACTTCAAATCCTGGAGTACCATTATTTACATTAGGTGTTGCGAACAAGTCGATAGCACCAAACTGGTTTGCACTAATATTAGTAATGCCGTCGTTTGAGTAAGAGTTAGATAACCAAACATTAGGGTTACCGCCTGAGAACAAGCCAACGCCTGCGCGTACTTCAAGTGCATCTGTAGCGTACCATTGGAAGCCTACACGTGGTTGAATTAAATCAATACCATCAAATGTACTTTGGTTACTGTAGCCATAGCGGTCAGTAAAGTTTTGATTTAAGTTAGGTACATCATCACTTGTGTATTTGTCGTAACGTAGACCAAATGTGATGTTTGCATCTAAATCAGTGAATGAATACTCGTCTTGCACGTAAAATGTATGCTGAGCGTACGAAAAGCTTGCTGCTGCATCGTTTGGATCATTTGTAGCAGCTGCATTATTGTAGAAAATTGCACTTGCAATACCGTTTTCAAAATCATCAATATTGTTGAAACGGTATTCACCCTCAGTATGCTGAACGAATAAGTTAAATACATCTAACTCTTCAAACTCGTAACCAGCAGTAATTGTGTGCTGATCTAGGTAGTAAGTACCTGCAACTTTAAATGTAGTTGTATCGTAATCTAAGTCATTTGATTGACGTGAATCATCTGGACCAATATAAACTGTACCACCATCTTCGGTACGAATTTGCATTTCACCAAAGCTGCTTGCTGCATCTAGTGATTGTACTGTTGCATCTAGCTCAGACTTACCAATACGAACTTCAGTAGAGAAGTCATCTGACCAATCAGAGTAAACAGATGCAATGATTGAAGTGAATTCTGCACTTTGGTCATAAAAGTGATTAGATAGTGATACACGGCTAGAGCCAGTATCAGACTGTGAAACAGTATTACCATCGTTGTAGTTATAGATTAAGTTTGCACGGTGATCTTCGTTGATGTTCCAATCTAGTTTAACTAAGATTTTTTCATCTTCAACAGGCATACTTGAAGGCATTCCGCCTACATCGTAACCATATACAGTTTGAGCAACGCTTGTGATACGCGAGATATCATCAGCAGTTACACTGCCGCTGCTTAAACCATCGTAGTTAAACTGTTGAACACCTTCAAGTTTTTCATATGAAGTGAATAAAAATAGTTTATCTTCAATTAGTGGAAGACCTACGTTGAAGCCGTAACGTTTTTCAGTATAGTTACCGTTATCAACGTCATCACCTTCAATTTTATCACCCTTGAAAGAGTCACTAGTGTAATCGTAGAAAACAGCGCCATGAACATCATTGCCACCAGATTTGGTTACAGCGTTGATGTTACACGATGTAAAACCACCGTATTGAACGTCAAACGGTGCAAGTTCAGCTGAAACTTGTTCAATTGAATCAAAAGAGAAAGGGGCGCGAATAGTAGGGTAACCATTTGAGCTTAAGCCGAAGTTATCGTTCATACGAACGCCGTCTAGCGTTAAGCTATTGTAGCGAGGGTTACCACCACCACAGTTAATTGAACCACGGCTATCATCAATTGTGATACGCGGGTCGATACGGATAATGTCTTTTAAATCACGGTTAATAGCTGGTGTATTTTCAAGATCAGTTAGCGTAAATGTAGACGCCGGACCAGTACCACCAGACATAGAGCTAATTGGCGCGCCAGAAACTACAATTTGTTCCATGCTTGATTGTGACTCAAGAGAAACGTTTACTGGATAATCGTTACCAATATTAAGAATAATGTTATTGAATTCTTGGTCTGCATATACATCTGAATCAACAATTACTTTATAAGGGCCGCCAACTCGCAGGCCTTTAGCTGTGAAATAACCCGCGTCATTTACTTCAGTTGTTTTTACTGATCCAGAAGGTACGTGTAAAATTGTTACTTTAGTGCCGGCTGCTGGGTTGCCGTTAGGCCCCATTACTTGACCTTTAATTGCAGAGGTCGTTTCGTTAGCCATTGCAGCGCCACTTACACCAACACATGCTGCAATAGCAAGTGAAAGAGCTGTTTTGCGTAATTGAGTTTTCATTTAATTTTCCCGTGTAGTTATTAATTAAATTTTTATATTTTTATTTTAAAATTTTTCAAAATAAACAGTTAAAGTTCATTTATTCAAAATCCGTTACTAGTGTACCTTATTTATTCGTTACAAATAAAATACAACTGCAATATATTTTTAATAAATAGTACTATTTTTGTCTATTTGAGTGTTTTTTTGAGCAATAACTCTATATCGGGGTATATATTACGTGGGCTTTATGACAAACATGTGAAATTGGGGTGTGAAAAACAAAAAACCCATTACAAATTTGCAATGGGTTTTGTTAACAAATAACTTAATGTGTTATTACTTACCTATTAAGGCTTAAAACTTGTAGCTAATACCAACTTTAGCCTGCCAAGCTGATGACGATGAATTGATTTGTGAGTAATTACGCACATCTGCACCGCCAAAGCTGTTGTCTATTTTATATCTGCCTTGGTCATCAAGGCCACCAAAGTCATAAATAGTTTGGTTAGAGTAACCTAAGCGTTTTTCTACACCCCAGTCGCTGTTTAGAAGGTTTGCGAAATTATCAATCATTAGATAAACCTCACCAGTGTGACCTTCAGCAAAGCCTGGTATTTCTTGCTTAATGCTAACGTCCATCGTAGTAACCCAAGGTTGAGTTGCTGTATTTTTACCTAAAATACCACCACGCTGAGATATACCAGCACGCTCTAGTAATGGTTCTAACTCAGCCCAAGTCATACCTGATTCATCCCAGTTTACATTTGGATCATCAGCACCTGTAGGTATATATGGTAAGTAAGCACCATTAGTAAAGAAACTACTCGTATCACCCAAATCACTGTCTTTATACATGTTCATTGTATAACTAAATGGACGACCTGAACGACGTTCAAAATACACGTTAAACTTAGTCGCATACCCTTCAAAAAACTCTGTGTTATATGCTAAGTTGATTTTAAAGCTGTGCTCAACTTCGTAAAAACCACGTGCTGCAATATCTTCATTACGATTTACTGTAATATTATGCTTGTAGTTGCCTTCCGCTTGAGAAGCTGAACCTGCTGATGACTCGGTAACATCTTGGTGTGCATAGCTTGCCGATACAAACAGGCCATTATCCCACTGTTTAGCAATACCTGTTGAAATAATAATTGAACGTCCATCATCTGATGAATTCGTCATTTCTATGTCAGCGTTATCAGCTAAAGAGCCACTATAAATAGTTTCATTTATAACGCGTTCACCATCAGCTGCAATACCGATTGGGTTAATAGATGTATTATGCCATACCGCCTCATTCTCTTTTTTATGATAAGCAATCTCTGCTTGCCATTTAAAGCCATCACCTAATAGTTCAGAATCAAACTCATATTCAAAACCTATTTGGGTGCGAATGCTTGAAGGCAATTTAAAATCAGGGTCGATATAAGCAACGCTACCAGCACCTTGTTCTAATGAATTTTGAATTTCACTAGGCACCTGAGTAATATCGGCAGTGTTATTTGCATAGTAGTCGTTAATTACATCGTTAGGAGCAGATACTAATGTAATACCATCGCTTTGGAATGAGTTGTTATACCAAACATTTGGAATACCACCTTGGAAACGACCAATACCACCGTTAATAGTAAGGGCTTCTGTTACGTAGTATTTAAAGCCAACGCGAGGAAGTATAATGTCTAGACCATCTAGATTTTCTTGGTTAGTAAAGCCATACGTATTCGCAAAATTTTCATTTAGAGTTGGTTTATCATCTGATGATAAACGCTCATAACGAACACCTGCTGTAACTTCTAAATCGTCACCTACATAAAAAGTGTCTTCAATGTAAAGTGCTAGTTGATTGCGTCTTACATCATATGCTGTATCAGCTGAATCATTAGTGTAAGCATTCTGATAAGAGAAATCATAAGAACCAATTTCACGGTTTTCAAAATTTTCTAAGCTATCAAACTTCCACGTGCCAAGAGAGTTTTCAGCAAATAAGTTATATAAACGAAGTGACTCATATTGAGCACCAAAGTTTATTTCATGCTCATCCATTAAATAGGTAGCATCGAGTGTAAAAGTTAAATTTTGCGTTTCAGAGCGGTTAGCATGACGATATTGATCTGTACCAAAGTTGTAAGAAGGGCCATTTCGACCATCTTCATCAACTGAAATACTACCTAGATTTGAGCGAGTTGCGCTATCAGAGGTAACATCTTTATACGACACACCAATTTCAGTAGAAAAATCTTCAGTCCAATCAGAGTAAAGCTTTGTTGAAAAGTTATTGAACTTCGTTACGTAGGCGTAGGTGTTCGATGTTAGTACAATATTATCGCCACCGGTGCTAGTGTTACGCTCATCTTGATCGTCTTGCCATTGGTAAGTAAAATCTAAACGATGGTCATCACTTGCGTTCCAGCTTAGCTTAACTAACAGGTTTTTATTTGTATCTTCTGGCGCACCTGCTAATGAATCAGTCAAGCCATATTCATTATTTAAAATAGAAATGAAACGGTTATAGTTAGCTTCAGAAGTATTAAATTCGTTGGTTGCACCAGAGCCGTCAAAGCCGTAATCAAGATCTAATTCGCTTGACCATTCTGAATAGTTAACGAAATAAAACAGTTCGTCTTTAACAATTGCGCCACCAACGTTAAAACCAAATCTTTCTTCAGTTTTAATCGGCTCTACTTTATTTGTAGAATAAGTTTTGTGACCTAGCTCATCAAGGTCATCTTCTTGAACAATGCTATCGACATCGCCTGCAATCTCTGGAGTAGAGATTTCATAAAAGCCAGAGAACTTAAACTCATTTGTACCAGATTTTGTTACTGCATTAATAGTACCGCCACCAAAGTTACCTTTAGAAGCTGAGAAAGGAGATACATCAACAGAAACTTGTTCAATAGCATCAAGTGCTACAGGAGGCTGAGAAGTAGGGTAGCCACCAAAGTTCAAGCCAAAGTCATCATTTTGACCAATACCGTCAACTGTTAAACCGTTGGTACGAGGGTTACTACCTGCAAACGTTAGCTCGCCATTACCATTAATACTGGCAAGTGGGTTTAAGCGCGCAATATCTTTAATGTCGCGGTTAAAGCTTGGCATATTTTCAATAGTATCAGAACCAAATGAGCTGCTTGAGCCACCAGATTGCTGAACGATTTTATAACCAGACACTTCAATTTTTTCAATGTTTAGCGGAGCAAGCTGCGAACTTAAGCGGTATGTTTCACCCAGATTTAGATAGATATTTTCAACAGTTGTATCATTAAACTTATCAGAATCGATGATAACCATGTAAGGACCACCTACACGTAAGCCATTAGCGATAAACGTACCACTTTCGTTTGTAGTTAGCTCGCTAATAGTTCCCGTTGGTTGGTGAACTACTTTAATTTTAACGTTTGCAGCACTGCCACCTGAAGGCGTCGTAATTTTACCACGCATTGCAGATGAAGTATCAGCAGCCATTGCGCTTGTAGAAACACCTAGAGCTAAAATTACCGCTCCAGTTAATTTCGAAAGGCGAAGCTTAGTCATAATGTTGATTTCCCGTGTGTAGGTTATATAAATTTAATACTGTTTATTTGTCAGTCGTCATTTTTAGTGCCGTTTCTAACTCTTTTGCAGAAGGGTCAAATAAGGCGTTTAATAGTCCAGCTAGTCGAATACCCGCTTGTTGTAGGCGTGTTTTAACAATTGGAGTGTTGTTATAAATGTAGCTGTACCCAACTTCGTCGTTGGTGTACTTATAAATTTTTGTTGCTAAATTGTGTGATTCTTCAACCCAAGTTTTAGGTGAGCTTTGTAAATACTCAGCAATTAATTCGCTGTTATTTGTATCAATAAATTGAGCGTATTCAGTAAACGACAAGTTCTCGTTCTCAACTAACTTTGTATCCCAAAGGCTGTGAAGATTTGTTTCTTCGTTAAAAAATGAAACCTTAATACGGTTACCACCTCTGTCTTCACCTCGACCGGCATGAAATGGCTGATGGCTATCGCCTACTAAATGCACCAAAAAACGCAAACTGAACTGCTTAGCATCTAAGGTGCTATTTTTATCAGTGAGTGTTTGCATTGAATAGTGAATGCCTTCTAGGATATTACTTACAGATTCTTTGTTTTTAGTGTGATCGTGATTGAAGCTGAAAGATTTTCCTGGTGCTGCATTAATATAATGCCAACGAGATGATTGCTTTTGCCAAAAGTCGCCAGGAGCAGAGCGCATTTCATCAGGCCACGTTGATATTTGCGCAAGTGACTCACCATCTAAATAAGGTTTAATTGCTGCTTTAGTGGTTTCGCTTATATGAGATTGTGCAATCTGCCCTACAATACGGTGGCCATTTTGACCCCAAGCGTGTGAGTTAGTGCTTGTGAATATCGCACTAATCAAAAGCGCAGAAGATATCGAGTACTTTATATTGTTATGCATTAAAACTTCCTAAATGAATATTTCATGGGGTTGCTATAAGCTAATGCGGTCAATTGTCCTCATTTTTAATGTTGATAGGAAGGACTTATTAAAATTCATAGTTTCTTATTCAATTACGTTTAAAATCAGTCCCTTATATTTAACAGGTAAAATTACTTGTTGTAATGGGTAAGCGAAATTGTTCAAATACACTATATCGTCTATTTTTGGGTGGCATTGCTTTGAATTATAAAAATATTGTGTTGCACAAAATGTTAATTGTTACATTTTTATTTCTATTATTGGTCGTTACGTGGGTTTGCGGTCAAGTTAGTGTATACAATGATGATTTACATTTTCCGGTTATGATCGAAACCTCAACAGAGTGTCAAACAACTGCTACAAGTAATAAAGGCCAATTAATTGTTTTTACACAATCAAAAAAAATAGCCAAATTATTAACACAAAAGTTATGCTCTGATAACGTAGTAGCTAAGCAATATGGCTCGGTAAAAGGGTATTGGGGATATAGAACGGCAGATAGCTTTGAGTTTGTTGGTAAAGGAATCGCTGACCTAATTTTGGCTAAAAGCAATATTATGGCTGCATTTAAAGCGGAGTCGACCTATAACTACCAACCCGTAGTTGGTTTTTCTGACTACACGGCTTTTTTTATATCTTCTAAAGAAAAACCTCGAATTACTAAACAATATTTTTTAGATAAACGCATAGGTTTGCTTGATTATCCTACCAGCCGATCAGGGCATATTTTACCAAAGCAAATGTTTAAAGAACTGGATATAAATTTAGCTAATTTGAAAATCACTTATGCTAGTTCTCATAACGAATTACGCGATTTACTCGCCGACGGAAAAGTAGATATTATTGCTTCGTTTTGGAAAGAGAGTGACGAAAAACGTTTTTCAAAAAACTATATTACGCCTTTGAGTAATAATATTACTGGAACAAGATGGTATTTAAAAATGCAGCAAAACAATACTGATTTATTATGTGCAGTACAGGCAAATTTGCTTGATATGTCTAAAGATCAAAGTTTGCATTATTATCAAAATGCACAATCGTTTTGGAGTTGCGGTACTAGCTCAGTAAACTTAAAAGAGGAAGTTAGTGATGAGTAAATATAAACAACTACTTGTTTTACTATGCTTATTTTTAACTTTATCTTCTGTGTTTTACATTTCTGTAATTCAAAAAAGCCAGCAAGTAACTAAACAAAAAATAACGCAGATAGAAAGGCAAATTGCACTCGACTTACCATTACTTGATTTATCAAATGAACTGCTAAAGCATTCGGGGAATAAAGATGCAGTTAATCGCTACATTAAAACCTTAAATAGCTACATTAATATGAGTGGGCTTAAAGTTGTTGCTATTGCACCAAAAGGCGAAATGCTAGCACCTGTAAACTTACACCAAATAACACGTAGTTTGAGCACTAATAACGGACCTGTATTAGTTGTATTTAACGTTCAGCAAACCCACTTTACATTAAGCCATTTTATTTACTATTTTATATTTTTAGTATTAAGTGTGTTGATTAGTTTTTGGGTAAAGTTTGCGTTTATTAAACAAAGTAATAAGCAGTTTAATAATGCACAGCATCAGTCAATTACAGAGCCTACGCCGCTGATGCTTATAGTTGATCTTAACGATAAAACACTATCAAGTAGTTGTAATGCAGAGCAAAAAGTGGGTTTAGCCAATAAGCCATTATGCTTTTATTTAGCACTTGTAGAGTATTGTACAAATAACGATGATGTAGCGCTTAGTCATAATAAAGATGTACCAGAGGAGCTTCTAGAGCTCGCTAACAAGTATTTTTATAGGTTGGTCGAACTTGGTCATACGGTTAGAAAAAGACCTAATTTTAATAATAGCCTAGAAAAAACCTTGAGTGAGATACGAGCGGCGTTAGATGAAGTACTTAGTGAGTGTCCTGAAGAAAAAGAGTTATATTACCCACCTAAAGCCTATGGAGAAGGCTCTCGTTCTCGTTTGCATAGTTATGGGCTGGCAAATATTAAAAAAGGTAATATTGAAATAAGAGGAAAGTAACTAGATTACTTTCCTCTTATTCTTAGAGGTTATTTAGGGGTAAATTCAGCCGCTTTAAGAGGGCTATTTTTTGAAATAAAGTCTTGAAGTGCTTTAGCATCTGTTTCGTCTGTACTTACAAAGCCTTTTTTATTTGTAAGTGCAGGATAACCATCACCGCCTGATGCGTTATAGCTATTTAGACTCATTCTGTATGTTTTATTTTTATTAAGCGGTTCGCCATTGATCAAAACATTAACCAACTGATTATTTTTACGCTCAAACGATATTTTATGGTATTGCAAATAAGCACCAGCATCCGGCGGGAAGCTCGTTACTGTATTTAAGTAATCCCATAAATCACTGCCTTGCCAATCCATGTAAGTAATGCGGTTTTTAAAAGGATGTACTTTTAAAATATCTTTATAGCTTACTTTACCAGCCTCTATTGAGCTGCGAATACCACCGCCACTTATTAATCCAAAGTCTGCATTTACTACATCCATTTGAGCTTGAATAATTACACGTGCAAGGTTTGTTTGTTGGTAACGAACTTTGTTTCTGTCACCTTCTAAGCGAGCATCTACTTCACCAATGGTACCTTCAATTTGTTTAGCGCCTTTAGCTTGGTATACCGCTAAATAAGATTCAAGTTTAGGGTCTGGTTTAATGTACTCGTTTGCTAATACTGCTTTAGTAGAGCCATCAGCTTGAACTTTATCTACATACAAATTAACAGGCATGAGTTTATAGTCTAGTAACGTTAATTTTCCGTTTTCAAGCTTAAACTCAGCTTTACCAACATACTTACCCCATTCATGGGCTTGCATAATGTAAGTACCGTTTTGCTGGTCTGGCTTACAGGCAAGGCCAGGTTTAAAGTTATCGTCATTTACATTTGTATCACTCATACACACAGGTTCTTGTGAGTGACCGCCAATGATCATATCAAGTGTGTTTGCAGGAAGTGAGCGAGCAAGTGTTACATCACCTGGTGCATTAATGCCAAAGCTAGCATCAACATAATGACCCATATGAGTCAGCGCAATGGTAATGTCAGGGTTGTACTTAGCTTTTATTTCTTTAGCTAGTTTTGCGGTAACGTCAACAGGGTCTTTAAACTCTAAGTGCCCAATATACTGAGGATTACCAATTTTAGCTGTGTCTGTTGTTGTTAATCCAATAACAGCAATAGTTAAGCCATTTTTTTTGAATATTTTATAGCTATCAAACGCATGTTCGCCTGATTCTTTTTCAAATATATTGGCTGATAGAAAAGGAAAGTTCACCCATTTTTGCTGTTGCTTCAAAACATCAATAGGGTTATCGAATTCGTGATTACCTAATGCCATTGCATCATAACCAATCAGCGACATACCTTTAAAGTCAGGTTCTGCTTTTTGTAAATCTGACTCAGGAATACCGGTATTAATGTCACCACCAGAGAGAAGTAAAACGGCATGACCTTGCTTTTGGGCGTCATTACGTAAAGAGTCAATTAACGTTTTGCGAGCGGCCATACCGTATTCGCCTTTTTCGTTTTGCCAAAAACGTCCGTGATTATCATTAGTATGAAGAACAGTTAAATATTCAGTAGGAGTACTGTTAGAGGTTGATTCAGGAACAGGAGATGTACATCCAAGTACACTAAAAATAATCGAAAATAAAATAATTATACGCATAAAATACCTATGGATTAAGGTCTACTTAATTTATCAAGCGGGTAGTTTAAACTAGTTTTATGCTAAAAAAACGTACTTATTGACATTTTATTTAGAAGGTACAGTTAATCGATTTGTGGCGGCACTTTCGCGACGCTTTAACTCTGCATCCGCATATTCCCGCTTAGTATGGTTTATACCTACCATCCACGTTAAAAAGCTCGCCGGTAGTTTTGTGTATGGTTCACCTTTGTGTAAACCAAAGTCGCAAATTGTTTGTTTAGTGTGTGGCATTGTTAGATCCTGTTGTTTGTGTTTTTTTAAGGTAACAAATAAGAGACCACACTTTTAAGATGATTTAATTTTAAATAGTTAGATTTATATAGCAAAAAAGAATATAAATAATGGCATATGTAATTAATTTGTTATCAACACGGTCTTAATTGTATCAACTCACACTTTAGAATCGATTTTAGTCGCCGATGGCATTAATGTGTTAACGCATTAACTAATTATTTAAAAAATATAACAACAGGAATAAAACATGAAAAAACTTTTACTTGGCTCAGCACTTGCTGCAGCAAGTTTTACAAGCACCGCTACTATAGTTGAAATGAACACGAGCCAAGGTGTCATAGAGATTAACCTATTTGATCAACAAACCCCCAAAACAGTCGCAAATTTTTTAAGTTACGTTCAAGACGATTCATATAACGAAACAGTAATTCACCGCTCTGTTAGTAACTTTGTTATTCAAGGTGGTGGATTTACATTTTCTGATTCGCTAGATGCGATTACTACAAAGCCTGCTGTAGAAAATGAGCCCGTTTTTTCTAATGTTAAGGGCACCATTGCGATGGCTAAATTATCGGGTGATGCTAATAGCGCAACAAGTCAGTGGTTTTTTAATATGTCTAATAATAGCGCAGGAAGTGCAGCACTTGATACGCAAAATGGTGGCTTTACTGTGTTTGGACAAATTACTGCAGCAAGCCAATCAACGTTAGATAAAATTGCAGCCTTAGTACACTGTGATGAAACACCCGTGGTTGATATTACTGCTGAGCAATGTGCAAGTACTGATGTAACAATTAGTAGTGCTAACTTAGTGACTATTCAAAATGTGGCGGTAATGGATGATGATCCTAATTCAGCAGCAGGCCTTACTGTTACTGAAAATACGCTAATTGATTCTGACACATCAACAGATTCTAGCGGCGGGTTAATTTGGCTTTTAGGTGCTTTTTTACTTGCGGTACCTCGTTTAAAACGTGCTAAATAATTAAAATTAACGGTAATGTGGATGGCCTAAACCAGCCGTCCACATTACTATTATTAAACTTTGCTGTTTAAAATAGTACTCGCCAAACCATTGCTAGCCAAATTGAAAACACACAAATACAACCCAGTAAAAACACTTTAAAACGTGCGCGTACGTTATTTTTACCTAAATGAATAACACTGTGCACAATACGTGTTGCTACAAATAAACAGGCCAGTATTGCCACAAGTGTACTGGCGCTATTTAGTTGCAGTGCAAGTAAACACCCCGCGTAAAAAAGCACAGGTATTTCAAACTGATTTGAAAAGTTTCTATCTGCCACCCTAATAGTGTCGCCAGCCTTATCTAATTGCATTGTTTTAAAGTCACTTAAATCTAGTTGTTTGTTTTTAGCTGCGGCAAAGCGCCTTTTACCCATAATGAGCATGACAACCAGTGAAAGCGTAACTTGTGCAAACATGGCAAGTATGATGATTTTTTCCATTGTTTTTCCTTATTATTATTTAGAATTTGCGTATTTTTTGATGTTGAATGATTTTTAATCTCGCAAGGTTGGCAGACTCCCAACTAATATCCGATTATGAAGACATTTTTCACAATGTGTTACACAAAATAGCGTTATTTTGTAGAAAGTTATTAATTGAAAATGTTAGTTTAGCTTAACTATATTGCTTTGAATTGGCGCACGCTATTTTGCGCAATACTTTTTAATGGAAAACAAAAATGAAAAAGATTATTGGTTTTAGTGCTATCGCACTTGCAGTTTTAAGTGGTTGTTCAAATACGGCTTCGGTTTCAGTGGCGCCTCAGGCCTCTTTACTATCAGATACGTTAGTCGTTAGTCCTAACGATAACCGTGAATATAAAACACTTAAGCTGGCAAACGACATTGAAGTAATTTTAGTGTCAGATCCAGGTGCTGAAAAATCAGCAGCGGCACTAAGCGTTGGTGTTGGTTTACTGAACGACCCAATGTCGCAACAAGGTATGGCGCATTATTTAGAGCACATGCTGTTTTTAGGCACAGATCGCTACCCAGACACAAAAGGGTATTCTGATTTTATGACCAAAAATGGTGGCGCGCACAATGCTTACACGTGGCTCGATATTACTAATTACATGTTTAAAATTAATAACGACGCGTTTGATGAAGGGCTAGACCGTTTTGCTGACTTTTTCAAAGCGCCTAAGTTATACCCAGAATACACAGACAAAGAAAAAAATGCAGTAAACGCAGAGTGGTCAATGCGCCGCGAAATGGACTTTTTTGGACAATTTAAACTCGCGCGTAAAATGATGGGTGATCACCCAGCTAATCGCTTTTTAATTGGTAACCTAGAAACGCTTGGCGATAAAGAAAACAGTTCACTTCATAAAGAAACGGTTGATTTTTATAATAAATACTACTCTTCAAATATTATGAAAGTTGCGCTTATTTCTAATTTACCTATTGCTGAAATGGAGCAAAAAGCGCAAAAATATTTTGCTGACATAAAAAATAAAAATATCGAAAAACCAATAGTGACTGCAAAACTTGATTTTGATAACGCTGGCGGAAAACGCGTGTTTTATGCACCAAATGAAGATGTAAAACAGCTGCAACTTGATTTCACCATTGCTAATAATAATAGCGAATTTGCACTTAAACCAAATCGATTTGTAGCGTATTTACTAAGTAATGAAATGCCGGGCAGCCCAGCGCAACTTCTTCGTGATAAAGGGTGGGTGTCTCAGCTTTCTGCTTCAGCTGCACCAAATCAATATGGCAACTACGGTTCGTTAAATGTAAATGTAGAACTTACCGATGAAGGCATGAAAAATCGTGATGAAATAGTTGCGACTATTATGCAGTACATCGACCTAATTAAAAAAGAAGGTGTTGATAGCAAGTACTTCAACGAAATTCGTACTTCCCTTAATAACCAATTTAAGTTTTTAGAAAAAGGTGATGAATTTAATTATGTAAGCTCGCTTACGCAAAGCATGCAAGATTATCCGTTAAATCACGCTATTAATGCACCTTATTATTATGCAAAGTTTGACGCTGACGCTGTAAACAATGTACTTGAGCAGTTAAATGCCGACACCCTTCGTATTTGGTATGTATCGCAGCAAGAAGAGACAGACTCACAACTACACTTTTACGACGGTAAATACCGCATCAGTGACATTAGCGATGATGAAATTGCCAGCTGGAAAAAACCAAGCGAATTTAAGTTAGCACTACCAACAGTAAACAATTTATTGCCTGAAAATTTTGCAATAAAAACTCAAGCATTTAAAGAGCAAAAACACCCAGAACTTGCTTACGATAAAAATGGTGTAAAAGTATGGCGCCAAGCAAGTCAAAAATTTGCAGAGCAGCCAAAAGGGCTTGTTGAAGTTTATATAAATACTCAACCCGGTTTGAACGATATTAAAGCAGAAGTCCTTTATTCTGTTTGGGCCGATTTATATAATATTCAACAAAGTCAGTTAAGTACCGAAGCAGCAATCGCCGGTATGAGTGTAAGCTTAGCACCGAGTAATGGCCTTGTTTTATCTATGAGTGGTTTTACAGATAAGCAAGATGTATTGCTTAAACAAGCTTTAACCGGGTTAAAAGCTGATGAAACAGCACAAGCATTTAGCCAAGCGGTAGATCGTTTTAAACGTAATTTACTAAACCAACAAAAGCAGTTTCCGTATGCACAAGCATTTGGCGAGTATTCAAAACTGACCCGTACAGGTGGCTTTGATACAGATGCGCTTATAAAAGCCGCTGATTCACTGAGTGTTGCCGACTTAGCACAATTAAAAACAGCTACGTTTGCACAAAACGATTTACGTGTATTTAGTTACGGTAACTACGATCAGCAAGATATAGACGTGATAGCACAAGAGTTAAGTGCAACATTACCAAGTAATCATAAGCGCAGTGAATTTGCACGAAGCAAAGCGTGGTTGCCTCAACCTGGCGAAACGCTGGTATTGCAAAAAGATATTGATGTAGCCGATGTAGCGGTGGTTGATATGACCGTTCATCCTGTTGCGGGTTACAAACAAAAAGCAGAAGCAGCTGTATTACAAAGCCACTTTAGAACAGTTGCGTTTGATAAAATGCGTACTGAGGAGCAACTTGCATACGCAGTAGGTGCGTTAGCTCGCCCAATTGAAGATTACTCAGCAATTGGTTTGTATATTCAAACACCGGTTAAAGGACCAAAAGAAATACAAGCTCGTTTTGATAAGTTTAAAAAAGAATACGCAGTTGAACTTGATAACATGAGCGAAGAGACGTTTGAGCAGCTGAAAAACTCTACCCTTGTATCACTTAAAGAGCAGCCTAAAAACTTAAGTGACGAAATGAGCCCACTTATAAACGATTGGTACCGTGAAAACTTTACCTTTGATTCTAAGCAAAAGCTGATTGATGAAGTTGAAAAAGTAACGCTTGCAGATATAAAAGACTACTACAAGCAAACAATGCTTAACCCTAATGCTGCACGTTTAAATGTGCAATTACGCGGGACTAAGTTTATAGAAAGTGACTTTGCCGATTTACCAAATCAAACTAAAATCACAACGCTTGATGCCTATTACAATGGTATTAAACTACAAAAATAAGCTTTATTTATGTAGCTAAAAATAAACCCCAATGTATTACTACATTGGGGTTTATTATTTATTCAGCTAATTTAAGCCATTATTAAAAAGCCTATAACAGCTAATGCCGCAGCAATTAGCGTGTATGGCAATTGTGTAACAGCATGGCTCATTAAATTACAACCAGAACCTTGCGCTGCGAGTACGGTTGAATCTGAGTAAAAACACGCTTGGCTACCAAAAGAGGAAGCCGATAATAGCGCACCAATGACCAGTGGTATGTTTGCATCAACCGCATTTGCCAGTGGCATAACAATGGGAATTGATACAGCAAAAATACCCCAGCTAGACCCAGTTGCAAACGCTAAAATAGCCATTGAAATAAATACCACGGCTGGTAAATATGCTGCGGTCATATAAGGGCTTAAGCTACCAATAACAAACTGAGGCAAACCAATTAAGTCGCATACATCTTTAAATATAAACGCCGCTATAACAGTACCAATCGCGGGGATCATACTTTTAAAGCCATCAAGCATGCGTTCAATCATTTCACTTACGCTCATTAATTTTTGTAGAGCATAAAACGGGAGAGTGACCGCCATTGTTGCTAATAAGCCTTTGTATACGTCTATTTCAAAGTAAACAGTAAATGCAACCAGTACAATAATCGGCACCAAAAAGTTACGTAATTTACCTTTAGGATCAGCATCTTCAAAGTTCTCTTCTACGGCTTTTACTGCATATTCATCTGCTGTTTGAACGTCGTTGTATTGGGCTGGATCGACTTGAGCTTGCTCAATTTGTGCCATTTGCTCTGCTTTTTTCATTGGACCAATCGCAGGAATAATACCCAGCACAACAAGTAAAACAACAAGCACTGCAAACCACGCATAAAACATATACGGTATGGCTTGGATATAAACTGCAATCCCTTTGCCTTCTTCAGCAATACCGTTATCTACGAGTAAGCCACCAAAAAAAACCGCCCAAGTAGATAAAGGGACAAGTACACAAATTGGTGCAGCAGTAGAGTCTACAACATAGGCAAGCATCTCACGGCTCACTTTAAATTTATCGGTAATGCGTTTCATGGTTTCACCCACGGTAAGCGCATTTAAGTAGTCATCAATAAAAATAACTACACCCAAACAAAAGGTCATAAACAAAGATGAGCGTTTACCTTTAGTGTATTTAAGGGCTAACTTGCCAAAAGCCGATGCGCCACCTGTGCGCACTAATAGCGCGATTAAAGCACCAAAGCCACCACATACAAGTATTAGCCAGCCGATGGTTTCGTCTGTCATCACTTTTAGCGATGTACTCGCAAAGTTAGTAAGTACCTGTGCAGGATCGGCGATAACTAAACCAACTAAAGCACCAATAAGTAAAGATAAAATAGGGCGGCGTAATACAACAGCCAATACAACCACCACTAACGGTGGCAGTAAACTTAACGCAGAAGGTTCAAGCATTTAAGTATTCACAAAATTAAAAGCATGTATAAAAATTACAATAGTATTAATTTTTAAACTGCTTATACAAAAACAAAGAAGATGATAAGTTTGTTGTTAAATCATCTTCCAAGTCACTGCTTTTGTACGCGAGGGAGGAACACATAAACAGTTATGTTAAATAGCGGCTTAAGTGAAACGCGTTGGCTTTGGCGCCAGACGGTGCAAGGAGTGCAAACCGCTATTGTTGTGCCTGTAAAAACATCGGCGCAAAAATAATCCGCTTTTTAATTTCAGTCAACAAAAATTTACATGTTTGATAAAGTTTTATTAGAGGCGGTTTAATTGAGTGCTTTGTAGCGCTAATTCCTTGATGTAAAGAGATGCCATTCATCAACTTAAAAAATTATTGAAGAAGCAGCAAAAAGTAAGATTCGACGGTAATTGATGTTAAAACCGCCGTGATTATATTGTCACTTAACGATTAAAGTCTTGCTTGTTCTATTTGTTTTGCAACATTTAGGTTTATATTTAGCCATGTTGCTTCAAGTGTTGAAACTAAACCGTCATAGCCATCATCATCAATAGGGACCAATTGCGAAAAATTATGAATACTTATAAGACGTCGGCCTGTTTCAGGGTGTGTGTAATATAAACGCCAAAGCCCAGAAATATCAGCGTTACCTCGCATATCGCCATTAAAGTGGTGAATTTCGTATTCAAGCTCATAAAACGTTTGTTGATCAAGTTCAGTAATGACCGGTAAGCCTTTTATTACCATCCAGTTGGGCATAGCATTAAAAAGTGTTTGCTGGGCTGTTGCAGTAAGCATTACATCCGGCGATTCGCCCCATAGGTTGTAATTTGCAGCATGAATTTGGTTGCTATCTATTTTCATAGCAATGCCTAAATTATTTAAAGCGCCTCTAAGTACAACAGTTTGTATTCTTAGTTGCGCATCTGTATCTGCAACGTTTCGAGACGATGCACCTATAGGCTGCTCAAACTGGTAATACTGTGTCGCAGTTTGTATTGATGAACTACAACCTGCCAATAGTAATAATAAACTTGCAGTTAAAAATAACGATTTCATTATTGCTTCCTTGGTTTTGGATCTGCTGGTAATGATTTATCAAAAATTAGCATATTAGGTTGCTCGTTTAATCCGCGAGTTAGAGGCTGTAGGCCCTCACTTAAACGTTTAAACTCTTTTAATGTTTGCTGTATTTGATGATGAAGTTCAGAACCGGCTTGGTAACTGGCCATGGTTTTATCAAATTGGCGCATAGTGACTTCAAACTGCTCCATGCTTTTTGTCATCTTTTCGAAATTACGGTTAAAATCGCCAGGTAAGTTTTGTGTATCTTTTTGGCTTAGCAGCTCTCGCATTTCATTAGCAAGCGCTCGGTAATCGGTAAATGTAGCTTGCATTTGTGCCAAGCTATCTTCAACTTTTAAGTTATTTACCTTATTAAGTACGTCAGAAACTTGATCTGCTAATACAGTTATACCGCTAGAAATACTCGGAAAAACATCATACTGCACAAGTTTACCTAGGTGCGCTTCTGGCGCGTCGGGGTATATATCAAAATCTACATACACAGCACCCGTTAATAAATTACCAGGCTTTAACGAGGCGCGCATACCACTTTCAATCCAGCCCTTTAAACTGCCTTGCCAATACTCTTTTGCTGAAGCACTGTCATGATACAAGCGTCCGTATTCTACTTTTATAAGCACTGGAACCGCCGTATTATGGTTTCTAAAGTGGGCAGGTTTACCGTCAATAATTACATTGGCAGGGGTTTCAACAACAGTACCTACACGCATACCTCTGTATTCGACAGGTGCACCTGTGCGTAGTCCTCGAACTGATTGTTCAAATTCGATTAGGTAGTAATCAAAATCATAAAAGCGCTCTTCTAACGCCTCTTTATAGCTTTGGCTTAATGAAAAGCTGTGCCCATCTTGTGCTATTTCACCCGGGGCCTGTTGTTCAGGTAAACCAACCGAAATACCGCCTTTTAATAGTTTACTCAAAGAGCCCGTATTAATATTGATGCCATCGGCAGATAGGTCAATTTCAATTCCTGCGTTCACCCAAAAAATAGAGTTCATGGTGATCAGATTTTGATAGGGGGCTTTAATAAATACGCCGTACTTCATTGCTTGGTTTTCCCAATCAAAAGTGGCGGTTTCTATTTGCCCTATTTTATAATTTTTGAAGAATATACCGGTGCTTACATCAAGTACTTCAGCGTTGTAACTCATTAATTTAAAACGACCACCTTTCACATCTTTACCAATGAGGGCGGGTTCATCTTGTAACTTAAAACGCTCTTTTAGCTCTTTACTTTCACCGGGTGAAAACTCTAAATATACACCAGACAATAACGTACTCATCCCGCTAATACCTGTTTCATCAATGCGTGGTTTCACGACCCAAATTTTAGCATCGTCAGTCAGTAGCTCGTTGTAATTTTTATCTATTTGCGCGCGAGCAATTACGCTGTCTTGCGTGTCGGATAGCCTAACATGATCAATTTGGCCTATTTTTACACTGCGCACTTTTATTTCAGTCTTACCTGCAATAATACCTTCTGCTTGTGGCATTTCGATAAAAATAGTAGGGCCTTTATTAGCTTGGTATTGGTATAACATCCACATGCCCACTAACAGCGCAATTGCCGGAATGATCCAGATAGCGGAAATTTTCGGTTCTTTTGTTATTTCAGCGGTTTCGGTCATGCTTTGTTCTCTGATTTTTTGTTTTTAGGGGAATCCCACAATAAGCGTGGGTCAAAGGCATGGGCAGCCATCATTTGGCATATTACCATAACTGTAAAAAATACAATGCCTAATCCTGGCGTTACTGACATTAAATTACCCAGTTGAACTAAGGCCACTAAAATAGCAACCACGAATACATCTATCATCGACCATTTACCAATAAACTCGGTCAGTTGATAAATTCGGGTGTAACTTTTTGTATGTTTATTGGCAGGCCTTGTAACCATAAAGCATAAAAAGCTCAATACAAATGCCTTAGCAAGCGGTACAACCACACTGGCTAAAAATATAATAGCGGCAATAGGGTAGGAGCCACTGTTCCAAAGAGTAATAACACCACCAATTAAAGTTGAAGGGGATTCATCCCCAAGGCTAGTGGTGTGCATAATAGGTAAAACATTAGCTGGAATATAACAAACAACAGAAGTAATTAGCCAAGCTGCTGCTTTTTGTACGCTATAAGGGTTTCTTACGTGTGTTTTTGTATGGCAACGCTGGCAAATATTACCGGTACATAGTTGATGGCACACATGGCAGGCTTTAATATTTTCATCTATTGCACGTTTAGCATGCTCTGCGCCTTCGAGTACTTTTACAGGCTTTATTTGAGCCCATAAGCGTGGGCGATTTAAGTGAACAAGCGCAGCTATGTATAAAATAACAAACCCCACATAAGCCCAAAAACTCGTGCCGAAGCTAATATCAGCCAGCGACATGATTTTTACCATACTAACAAGTACGCCAATTAAAAATATTTCCGACATAATCCAAGGCTCTAACGCCAAAGTGAACTTTAGTAGTCGCCTTGCAATGCTCTCTGGTAATGCTTTTAAAAGCCCAAGATGCAAAGGAATTAAAATAAGAAGCAAACCCATGGGCAGGGCAATAATGCTCAAATCAATAAATAAGCCAAGTAGCTCACTATCATAATTAAACAAAATTCGAGCCGCGTCGGGCAGTGTAATAGTTTGAGTTATACCGCTACTACTAAATGAAATAAAAGGGTAAAACATACTGCTGAGCAGCATTAATAGTGCGCTAAAGCTTAGTGCAACTATGCGACTGTCGTGATTAACATCGGCTTCGCAAAGTTTATGGTGACAATGTGGGCATATCGCCATTTGTTTTGCGATTATGCGAGGTATATCTATGATCAGATCACAACAGGGGCAGACAGTTTGCAATTTAATACCAAGCAAGAAGAATATTTCTTCAATTTTGCTATATTTAATACATTAATACAACGCGTTCTGCTATCAAGCTGCTCGTTATATAAAGGAAGCGTGTGAAATATTATTTGTACTGCATATTAATGTGGCTCTTTATTTGTTCGCAAAATGCTGTGGCTATTAATAAAGAACGAGAAGTAATTATCGCCGCGAGCGCATCAATTCCGCCCTATGTTTTTGCAAAAACAGACTCGGGTATACACCTAGGTTTAATCAAAGCCGCGTTAAAGGCTAATGGATTTGCCAATATTAATGTGCAATATATGTCGAATAAACGCGCTGAGCATCAATTGCATAATAAAGGAGTAGATATACTTTTAAATTATGCAGGAAGAAGTAGTGCTGGTATTTACCCAAGTGAACCGGTACTTAGTTATGAAAATGTAGCCATTACACTCAAGCGAAATAAATATAATATTGATGAAATAGAAGGCATGTTTAATAAAAACGTTCTTGCTTTTCAAAATGCAATTGCATATCTGCCTTCTATATTTAAAAGTAATGTTAAAAACTTTAGCTCATATCAAGAGGTTATTAATCAAAAGGCGCAGGTAGATAAGCTGTTAAAAGGTTGGGTGGATGTAATTGTGTTAGATAAGCGTATTTTTTACTATTACTACAATCAACATAAATCACCCGAAGCTGTGCAAATTTACACTTTATTTCCAAAAGCAGAGCGACCTGCTTATTTTAATAACCTCTCTTTAGCTACTGAGTTTGATATAGGTTTGGCGCTCATCAAGCAAAACGGTACTTATAAAAGAATTGTTGATGAAGGCCAAACCCATTCATCAATCAAATAATGCCACTGTTTGACGTGTAAGCGCTATTAGCTCACCGGATTGTGACCATATACAGCCATCCTCTAAACCATAGCCATCTTTTGAATGATGAGTGATTGCTTCAAAGCCAAGCCATTCGCCAGGTGATAAGTTTGGCTCTTGTACAAACTCTAAATACCACGACATGCTACTAGCTGGAGCGGGTTGTTTAAACATTTGTAATAACGTAGGTGGCCATGCATCTGTTAATGCAATCACATGCGCTTCAGTTATTTGTTCGGGCGTATGCTTAAAGCGCATCCAGCCCCCTAAGTGAGAAGTTTCTGCGCTGCTAAATGGCATGGCACCTTGTTGAGGGCATAAATCAACATGTTGAAAAAATTCAGGCATCTGGCCTTTAATAAAAGGTAGAGTATGGCGCTCGTCTACCGGTTTTAACCCTAAAGACTTTGAAACAGGCACATTTACACCCGACTCTCTACTTTTAGCAAAACACGCTTGTACAATTACACACACTTGTTCATTTTGAATCGCTTTGGCGAGTACCTGTGTGCTGCTTTTACCTTGTCGTAATATTTCTACCGATAACGAAAAAGGAGTATCAGCTAGTAATGGCCCTACAAAATTTGTACTGAGTGAGAGTAGGCGACGATCATTGGATACTTTTCCTCTGATAGCTTGATACAACAGTGCGGCTGAGAGACCACCAAAAGCAGTTCTGCCTTGGCACCAGTTTTCTGGAAATTGCATTGTGCTAGTTAATTGTTCGGTATTGTCTGAACTTCCAATTTTTGCAGCTTGGAGAAGTAATTGTTCAAAATGCATGAAGATGTCCTTTTATAGTGCGATTTAATAAATTTATAACACAACCAAACTAGTCAGACCAGTAATTAAAAACGTCTCTGGCGGTGCAAAAATCACCATTCCTTACAATTATTAGGGTTATTTTGTAAATAAATCACAAAAAATGGATTTTTTTTCATTTTTACAGTTGAAATAAGTTTGGCGCATCCCTATTTACTATGTCATCGAACGTATTAACGAATATTGAAGTTGGAGAAGTTTCATGGGTAAAATTATTGGAATCGATTTAGGTACTACAAACTCTTGTGTTGCAGTACTTGATGGTGGCAAAGCACGTGTTATTGAAAACGCGGAAGGCGATCGCACAACCCCGTCTATTATTGCTTACACGCAAGACGGCGAAACATTAGTAGGTCAATCTGCTAAGCGTCAAGCGGTTACTAACCCGACAAACACATTATTTGCAATCAAGCGTTTAATTGGTCGTCGTTTTGAAGACGAAGAAGTACAACGCGATATCGGCATCATGCCGTTTAAAATCATCAAAGCTGATAACGGCGATGCATGGGTAGAAGCGGGTGGCGAAAAACGCGCTGCACCACAAATTTCTGCTGAAGTACTGAAAAAAATGAAGAAAACGGCAGAGGACTTCTTAGGTGAAGAAGTAACTGAAGCTGTAATCACAGTACCCGCATACTTTAACGATTCACAACGTCAAGCAACGAAAGATGCTGGTCGTATTGCGGGTCTTGAAGTTAAACGTATTATCAATGAGCCAACTGCTGCGGCACTTGCTTACGGTATGGATAAAAACCGTGGCGAAAATATCGTTGCAGTATATGACTTAGGTGGCGGTACTTTTGATTTATCAATCATTGAAATTGATGAAGTTGAAGGCGAGCACACTTTTGAAGTACTTGCTACAAACGGTGATACTCACTTAGGTGGTGAAGATTTCGATAACCGTGTAATCAACTACCTAGTAGCTGAATTCAAGAAAGATCAAGGTTTAGACTTAAAAACTGATCCTCTTGCAATGCAACGTGTTAAAGAAGCTGCTGAAAAAGCAAAAATTGAACTGTCATCTGCACAATCAACTGAAGTAAACCTTCCGTATGTAACTGCTGATGCATCTGGTCCTAAGCACATGAACGTGAAACTAACACGTGCTAAGCTTGAATCACTAGTTGAAGATTTAGTAACTAAGTCTCTAGAGCCACTTAAACGTGCACTTGCTGATGCTGATTTATCAGTAAGCGACATCAACGATATTATTCTTGTTGGTGGCCAAACACGTATGCCTTTAGTACAAAAAACAGTTGCTGATTTCTTCGGTAAAGAACCACGTAAAGACGTAAACCCTGATGAAGCAGTTGCAGTAGGCGCAGCGATTCAAGGTGGTGTACTTGCTGGTGACGTTAAAGATGTACTATTACTAGACGTTTCTCCATTATCTCTAGGTATTGAGACAATGGGCTCAGTAATGACTGCATTAATTGAGAAAAACACGACGATTCCTACTAAGAAATCGCAAACATTCTCAACAGCTGAAGATAACCAATCTGCTGTAACAATTCACGTGTTACAAGGTGAGCGTAAACGTTCAAGCGACAATAAATCTTTAGGTCAATTTAACCTAGAAGGTATTCGCCCAGCACAACGTGGTACACCGCAAATCGAAGTAACATTCGATGTTGATGCCGATGGTATCTTACATGTATCTGCAAAAGATAAAGATACAGGTAAAGAGCAAAAAATCACAATTCAAGCATCTTCAGGCTTAAGCGATGAAGAAGTTGAAAAAATGGTTCGTGATGCAGAAGCACATGCTGAAGACGATAAAAAGTTTGAAGAACTTGTAGCTGCTCGTAACCAAGCTGATGCTCTAGTACACGGTACTCGTAAGCAAATTGAAGAAGCTGGCGATGCATTACCAAGCGAAGACAAAGAAGCGATTGAAGCGGCTGTTGTAGATTTAGAAGCTGCTATTAAGAGCGACAACAAAGAAGAGATTGAAGCTAAAACTCAAGCTCTTGCTGAAAAGTCTCAAAAACTAATGGAAATTGCACAAGCGAAAGCACAGCAAGGTTCAGCAGATGCAGGCGAGCAACAGCAATCAGCTAAGCAAGACGACGACGTTGTTGATGCAGAGTTCGAAGAAGTGAAAGACGACAAGTAATTGTTGCTAACGCTTCTCGCTAGCCAAAAACACTTAACTCAATCGAGTGTTTAGGTTAGGATGAACAATTGAGGCGCGCGAGCAATAGCTTGTCGCGCCTTTTGCATGTATTTAAGGTTTAAAAATTCAATGATAAATCGATGCGATTTATCGGTTTATCCAGCAGCTCACGCTGCAAACAGAAAAGAGTAGTGTGATAGATATGTCAAAACGCGATTATTACGAAGCCCTCGGCGTAAGCAAAGATGCGAGTGAGCGAGACATAAAAAAAGCGTATAAACGCTTAGCGATGAAATATCATCCAGATCGTACCGCAGGCGATAAAGAGCTTGAAACTAAATTTAAAGAAGTTAAAGAAGCTTACGAGATTTTAACCGATCCTCAAAAACGCCAAATGTATGACCAACATGGTCACGCGGCATTTGAGCAAGGCGGTGGCGGTGGTCATGGCGGCTTTGGTGGCGGTCATGGCGATTTTGGTGATGTATTTGGTGACGTATTTGGCGATATTTTTGGTGGCGGCGGTGGTCGACGTCAATCTCGTCAACAACGTGGTTCTGACTTACGTTACAACATGGACTTGAGCTTAGAAGAAGCGGTTCGTGGTAAAGAAGTTGAAATTAAAGTGCCAACATGGGTGGGTTGTGAGCCGTGTGATGGCAGTGGTGCTAAAGCAGGTTCTAAGCCTAAAACATGTACTACATGTCATGGTGCTGGCCAAGTACAAATGCGCCAAGGTTTCTTTGCTGTTCAGCAAACGTGTCCAACGTGTCAGGGACAAGGTCAGATTATTTCAGACCCTTGTAACAAATGTCATGGTCAGGGCCGCGTAGAAAAAACTAAAACGCTTTCAGTTAAAATTCCAGCTGGCGTTGATACTGGAGACCGTATCCGCTTAACTGGTGAAGGTGAAGCCGGAATGCACGGCGCGCCATCTGGCGACTTGTACGTGCAAGTATCTGTTCGCGAACATGAAATATTTGTACGTGAAGCAAATAATTTATACTGTGAAGTACCAATTAGCTTTACAACAGCAGGTCTTGGTGGCGAAATTCAGGTGCCTACACTTGATGGTCGTGCAAAACTTAAAATACCTTCTGAAACGCAAACGGGCAAAATGTTCCGTATGCGTGGCAAAGGCGTTAAGTCTGTTCGAAGTGGTGCCCAAGGCGATCTAATTTGTAAGGTAGTAATCGAAACGCCGGTTAATTTAAACGAGCGTCAACGTGAACTACTGCAAGAGTTAGATGAAAGTATGGGTACAGATAGCTCGAAAAATCGTCCTAAAGAGCAAGGCTTTTTTGACGGTGTTAAAAAGTTTTTTGATGATTTAACCAAGTAAATTTAAATTATTATTAATAATAATGAAACGGCGCTTTTTAGCGTCGTTTTTTTTGCTTTAAATTTTATTTTTGTTACTGTTAAAAAAAACACGATTAAATAGTATGACCCCAGCAATCGAATTACTTAAAAAACAAAAAATCCCCTTTGAAGTACTCAGTTACGAACACGATGCAGGTAATAGTCAATATGGGCTTGAAGCTGTTGAAAAGTTAAATTTAGATAGCGCCCAAGTATATAAAACCCTCGTTCTGGAAACGCATGAAAGGCAGCTAATTGTTGCTGTTACTCCTGTGTCGCAACAAGTTAACTTAAAACAGTTAGCAAAATTATGTGGTGCCAAAAAAGTAGCCATGGCTGCCCCGCAAAAAGTTCAAGCTAGCACTGGTTATATTTTAGGTGGAGTAAGTCCACTTGGGCAAAAAAAACGCTTAGCTACGTTTATTCATAGTAGTGCTTCACTTTTTGATACTATTTATGTGAGCGCCGGAAAGCGAGGTTTAGAAATCGCACTCTCCCCAACTAATTTAGCGGCGTTAACTAACGCTAAGTTTGGCGATTTATAGCCTTTATTTTTAAAATTACTCTCCATAAAGGCAATTAACTCAAGTTAAGCAATTTGCTCAATACCTTATTTGTAACTACATTGAGAGTATCTTTATACCGTTAATATTTAATACCAAACGGTATTACACATTTTGTATACGGCTGTTTGTATGAACCTTTTAGATGTAGATTATTTTGCAATACTGGTGGCTGCACTGTCTTCTTTTATGCTTGGCGGCATATGGTACTCAAAAGCACTCTTTAAAAACGCTTGGCTAGAAAGTATTGGCTTAACTGACCTTGATTTGCAATCAGCCAATCCCAAGTTGATATTTGGCGGCAGCTTCTTTTTAGTATTTATAGCGGCTTTAATGTTGTCTCTATTTTTAGGTAAAGACGCAAGTTTAGCTGAGTGTGTAGGAACAGGCTTTGTGATCGGCTTTTTTTGGATCAGTAGTTCACTAGGGTTAAGTTATATATTTGAGCAACGCCCTTTAAAGCTATTTTTAATTAACGGGAGTTACTGTATTTTACAGTTTTCGTTAATGGGGCTTATTTTAGGTATTTGGCCGTAAGGGTTGAGTAGCCGTTAATGCCCGGTTTGATTCTTACCTGAGAGTAGAGTAGGTTTATATAATCGTATTTACATGATTTGGTAGCAGTATTAATGAAAATATTAGTTGTTGATGATATGCCGCTCATGCGTCATGTTTTAATTAATATGCTAAGAAAGTTGGAGTATTGCAATATCGTTGAAGCTACAGATGGATTACAAGCTTTGGCTTTATTGCGTGACCAACATTTCGATTTGGTTATTACAGATCTTCATATGCCAAAAATGGATGGTGTTGATTTACTCACAAACATTCGAAAAGACAGAGCCCTTGCCGATATTCCCGTGTTGATGGTTACCTGTGAGGATAGTACAGATAAAGTTAAGCAAGTTATTGCAGCTAAAGTATCGGGGTTTATAATCAAACCTTTTAATATGAATGTACTATCATCTCAATTAAACCGCTTCTTTTTCAAAGATTAGGTTATATTTTTCATCATCATTAAATTATTATGAGCTCACTTTAATAATCATACCGCGTAAAAATTTACAACCCAGTGGTCACCTTTATCTACCTAATACCAATAAGCAATAATACCTAATCATTTTGCGAGGCTAAATGTGTCGCTCCCTGTGTTAAAAAATTCACATTTAGAACAGTTAAATAGCGAATTTTCGCCTAGCTATCAACACGTTTTTCTACCCTCTAAATAGATCACTTAATTAAACGAATTGCTATAAACTGGTATCATAAAGAATAATTTTTTATATAGTACAGCAGGACTTAATGGCAAAACCTAATAAAAAAGGCCCAACTAAAACGGTCGATATTTTTTGCTCTGCTTGTAAAGCTTCCTTATTTAAATACCGAAAAGGAGGCAAAGGAGCATTAGTTAAGTGTTTTAAAGAGCGTATTAGTCAAGACTTTACACAAGAGCCCTGTATTTGTCCTAACTGCAGTCGGCCTTTTGCCCGAGAAGCGATTATTCGTGGTGCGCCTGCCTATAAAATAATTGGTGGCAAAGTAACGTTTAAATAATTCAGATACAGTAAAATTTCTTCATACGGACATATGGCCTTGTTAGAATTTATCATATTGATAGAATCGCTCGGTTTGCTGTTTCAATGAATGAAAAAATACCCTCCCCATGGATCGGGCCAGTTTATTGGGTTATTTAAAAATGGATAAAGGATAGTTTCGTGATAGCACTCTTATTTGACATCATAGGTATGACAGGTACTTTTTTAGTAGTTGGTTCATTTTTCTTACTGCAGCTAGGAAAAACGTCCCCATCTAGCCTAACGTATAATATGATGAATTTAACAGGGGCGATTTTGTTGTTAATTAGCCTTTGCTATAACTTTAATTTAGCGAGCTTTGTGATAGAAATATTTTGGATAGCGGCTTCATTAATTGGTTTATACAAATACCTAAAAAACAGATCAGCTTTAGCTACAAATTAATAACGTATTAATTTTGTTCTAAACCTTAAACACTGCAAGCACACCTGTTTGCGGTGTTTTTTGTTTTTAGGACTAGATTTAATTAACAAGTATAATTAAATTCATTTGTTAACAAAAAGTTTATATCCCTGCCTCATATAAGTCGTTACACTAGCGACCTTAAATTTTTAGGCTATTTCTCGGGTAGGCCATGTTTACGTTTTCTAAAAAAATAATTACAGTATGTATATTATTAGTATTAATTTTGGTTGTTACATTTTGGGTAGGCCGCGCTCACGATATTGAAAAAGCAACAGCTCAAGCGCAGCGTCAGGTTACTCAATTAAATAATTACATTGATACTGAACTCGCTCGTTTTTCGGCTATTCCCCAGCTACTTACTTATAATCAGTTAATGATTGAATTTGCAAACGGCGACCAAGCCCATTACAACGCTATAAATAACTACTTAGCTGATATACAACAAGCCAGTGGTGCATCAGATATATTTGTACTTAATGCCCAAGGCGCAGTAACGGCAAGTAGTAACTGGCAAGCCGATTACACATTTTTAGGCAGTAACTTTGCCTTTAGACCTTACTTTAAGCGTGCATTTGCAGGTGAAAAAGTGGCCTACTTTGCACTAGGTATGCGCTCAAAAGAGCGTGGTATTTATTTTTCGCAGGCTGTTTATCACGACAACAAAGCGGTTGGTGTTGTTGTATTAAAAGTGAATGTAAGCAAATTTGAAAACGACAGAGAGCTTTTAAATACATCTAAAGGTAGCCATTTTTATTTAGAGCTTAGTGATAATGTAATTGCGATGTCTGATATGCAAACATGGCGTTTAAATAGCTTCAGCGAGTTTGATATAACAAAGCGACGTAATATAAAGTTACGCCGCGCTTATTTAGATCATCAACCTGTATATATTAAGCAATTTCAATATAAGAGCCAGGGTATTTCGCATTTCAAAATTAATAAAAACCTTTATGTGAGTGCGACAAAACCACTGCGTTACTTTAGTGCACATATGAACGTACTTGTTGATATTACAAAAGTAAATTCAGCTCAATTAATACGCTTGTTTTGGGCATTTAGTATTTATGCTTTAGTTATGATTGTTGGTTATAGCTTACTTGCTCGTTTTGCGGGTTATAAAAAGCTCGTTTACTCTAGGCATAGTCTTGAGCAAAAAGTGATTGAGCGCACACAAGAGCTTGAGAAAACGCAAGTTGCATTAGTTCAATCAGCAAAACTTGCAACAATTGGGCAGTTAAGCGCAGGTATTAATCACGAAATAAACCAGCCCCTTAGCGCTATGAATACATACCTAGCAAGCGCCAAACGTTTACTCGCTAAGCAAAATTACACCGCACTTGGCGAAAGCATAACGGTAATTGAGGGGCTTGTAGGTCGCGTACACAAAATAGTGGGGCAGCTAAAACATTTTAGCAAACCATCACAAACTCAATTAAGGCCTTATCCGTTAGCTGGTTTATTAAATAACGCCTTGATGATTGCCAGCTCACAACTAAAGCAAGATAACGTACACGTAGAGCAGCCTAATTTAGATAGTGGGTTAATAGTGTGGGTTGATTCACTTAAATTTGAGCAAGTGTTGGTTAACTTAATAACTAACGCGAGCCAAGCTATGAATGGTGCAATAATACGTAAATTAAGTTTTAATGTTGAGTGCTTTGATAACCGAGTAAAACTCTCAATTTTAGATACAGGGCCTGGAATAGAGCAACATGCTTTTGGTAATATTTTCGAACCTTTTTATAGTACTAAAGAGAGTAACGGCTTAGGCCTTGGGTTATCTATTTCAAAACAAATCATTGACTCGTTTAATGGCTCTTTAAGTGCGCACAATCGACTGCAAGGCGGGGCTGAGTTTATAATCAGTCTATCAAGCACGCAGGATAAAACCGATGATTGAAAACTCACCGTGTAAGCACATCATTGTAGTTGATGATGAAGCGATGATCAGAGATTCATTAAAACAATTACTTACTCTCGAAGGCTATACAGTTGAGTGCTTTAATGATGCAAGTACGGCTCTATCAAAGCTTAATCGACGTTTTATGGGCGTTGTACTGAGTGACATAAATATGCCTGCAATGGATGGGCTAACTTTGCTTGAGCAAGTCACGGCATTTGATAGTGAACTGCCGGTTATATTTTTAACAGGGTACGCCGATGTAACTATTGCTGTTAAAGCTATGCAATTAGGCGCGTATGACTTATTTGAAAAACCAGTAAACGAAACATTGCTTGATTGCATAGCAAGAGCATGCGACAAGCGTAGCTTAGTGATTCAAAATCGTGCACTAAAACTTGCTGTACAAAAAACCTCAGCGCCGGGTGTAAGAATCCTGGGTGATACTCCTAAAATGCAAGATATGATGCATTTACTCAATACGGTTATTGATACCCCAGCTGATGTAATGATTGAAGGTGAAACTGGCACGGGTAAAGAGCTTGTAGCGCGTTACTTACACGATCAAAGTATTCGCTCAGCAAGTAATTTTGTGGCTATAAATTGCGGCGCGGTGCCTGAGCAGTTGATAGAAAGTGAGTTATTTGGTGCTGCAAGTGGTGCCTATACCGGAGCAACTCACACTCGTAAGGGAAAGTTTGAATTTGCACAAGGTGGTACAGTTTTTTTAGATGAAATAGAAAGCACCCCAATGTCGTTGCAGGTTAAATTATTACGCGTATTAGAGGAGCGAAAAGTAACTCCAGTAGGTGATAATAAAGCAATTGAATTAGATATAAGAATTGTTGCAGCCACTAAAGTAGATTTGCTTTTATTAGTTGAAAAAGGTGAATTTAGAGCAGATTTATATTATCGACTAAGTTTGGTAAAAGTCGATATACCGCCTCTTAGAGCTCGAAAAGCAGATATAGTATTACTGTTTAAGCACTTTAGCTCTATTGCAGCAACACGCTATCACAAGCCGCCAGCACCTCTTAATAGCGAAATACAACAGCGACTCTTAGCGTACGACTGGCCTGGTAATGTAAGGGAGCTTAGAAACCAAGCTGAGCGCGCGGTTTTATTAGGAGTAGAACTTGCTTTTAGTGTTAGCAAAACGCAGGCTAAAGGTGAGCTTTCTCCCGATTTAAGCCTATCTGAAAAAGTTGCTTTTTATGAGCAGTCGTTAATAGAAGAAGCCCTAGAGCGTAACCATGGCAGTATTAAAAATACGATGGATACACTGCAAATCGCTCGTAAAACCCTTTACGATAAAATGAGTAAATACAATTTAAACCGCGATATGTTTATTGACTAAATTGTGTGGTTTATGTGACAACTTCGTTTTTATGGTGTGTGGGAAACCGCACATTTATTCTCTTTTTTATACGCAACACCCATTAACTATCTGAAATATAGAAGTATTTTACCATTGGCAGTAAAGTTGCCTTATTAGGTCTGACAACAAGTAGATTCTAATAATTAGGACACATAATGATAAAGTTTACACACTCTACTATTTTACTCACCTCAATAAGTAGCTTTGCTTTTTACTCGTACACGGCTTGCGCTACTGAATATGATGTTTATGGTAAAGCCGAAGTGCAAATTGCTAATACAGATACGGGTATTATGCGTTACGCAGAAGAAGGCACGCAGATTGAAGCGCCATTTTCGCGTATAGGCATTCAAGGGCAACACAAATTAAATGAATATTTAAACGTTGTTTTTAAATACGAAGTGCAAGTAAAAGGTTTTGAGCAAGATGACACCGAAGAGCCATTTAGTGCAAGGAATACATACCTTGGTTTAAAAGGTCAATTTGGCGAGCTTGTAGTGGGAAGAAATGATACTCGCTTTAAATACTCTGAAGGCAAAGTTGATAACTTTAATGAAACCCAAGGTGACATAGCTCAAGTTATTGCAGGACAAGATAGACTTGGTGATACGCTAACATACACTTCTAATTATTGGCATAATACGCAATTTTCGTTTACTTATGCTCCAAAAGACGACAACAAAGATAACGAAGCTGGATTTGCAGCAACCTTTATTTATGGTGATCGTAGCTTAAAAAACACCTCATATTACTTATCATTAAGCCATGTTGATTCTCTTAATAATATTAATGCGAGCCGAATAGCAGCAGCCTATAAATTTGAACAATTACAGCTTGGTGCACTATACCAGCATTCTGAATCAACAGATGGTATAAAATCAGGTAACGGTTATGTGTTAAGTGCAAGCTATACGCTTGATAAATGGGTACCTAAATTACAGTTTGCTAAAGATGACTCTTTACTTCGTCAAACTTCTGAGGCAACACAATGGACTACGGGCCTTGACTATGTATTTGATAAGCAAACAACTGCTTACCTTTTATACACCGACCTTAATTTAGAAGAACAAGACGACAGCAGTGTTGCGCTTGGTCTTAAATACAAATTTTAGAGGCCTGCCATGACAGATAATATACTCACGCAAAAACCAGATAAGAAAAGAAATTTCCAATGGCTTTTTTTGATACTAGGCCCTGTAGTAATGCTAATGACATGTTTACTCGATCCACCAACGGGTATGTCTGTAGCGGCATTTAAAACCGCAGGTTTAGCATTTTGGATGGCATCGTGGTGGGTGAGCGAAGTAGTACCAATTCCAGCAACTGCTTTGCTCCCTCTGGTAATTTCCCCCCTGGCTGATATAGCAGCAATTAAAAGCGTGGCTGCCCCGTATGCGCACCCGCTAATATTTTTATTTTTAGGTGGTTTTTTAATTTCTATTGCTATGGAGCGTTGGGGGTTACATAAACGTATTGCGCTAAGCACCATGTTATATGCGGGTAAAAAGCCAAGCTTGCAAATTTTAGCAATGATGCTGGTAACCGCATTTTTGTCGATGTGGATGTCTAATACCGCAACAGCTGTAATGATGCTGCCTATTGCGCTTTCAATTACTAATTTAGTTAAGCAGTCAGACCCGAGTAATGAAGGTTTTGGTAAGGCTTTACTGTTATCAATCGCTTATGGTGCAAGTATTGGTGGTATTGCTACCTTAATCGGTACTCCGCCTAATGCTTTAATGGCTGCTTACTTGTCAGATAGTTACCAAATAGAAATTGGCTTTGCGCAATGGATGATTGTAGGCGTACCTCTGTCTTTAGGTATGCTAATTATTAGCTGGGTTTGGCTTACTAAATTTGCGTATAAAGTAGATGCTAATGTTAAAAACGATCAAAAAATTGATACAAAAGCGGTGTTTTCAACACAGTTAAAAAACCTAGGTATAATGCAGCGCGCCGAAAAAGGCGTGTTATTTGTGTTTGTTTTAGCAGCACTGTGTTGGATATTTAGACCTTTATTAGGTGACATAACAGGTCTTAATATTTCAGATACTACTATTGCAATTGCAGCGGCATTGCTGTTGTTTGTAATGCCAGCGAATAAAGGCAAAGATGAGCGTATCCTTGATTGGGAAAGCGCAGCTAAAGTGCCGTGGGGCGTTTTATTATTATTTGGTGGCGGGCTTACACTTGCATCTCAAATTAAGTCATCAGGGCTTGCTGAATTTATTGCTCACCTAATTGAAGGCGCTAGCACTATTCCACTTGTTATGAGTGTACTTGTTGTTGTGGCATTAATTACGTTTTTAACTGAGATCACAAGCAATACAGCAACTGCAGCTGGCTTTCTTCCTTTGTTAGGGCCCGTTGCAGAGTCTATAACAGGCTCACCATTGGTTTGGGTTATTCCTGCAGCTATAGCGTGTAGTTGTGCGTTTATGATGCCGGTAGCGACACCACCAAACGCTATTGTGTTTGGCTCAGGGCAAATTCAAATGCGCGACATGATAAGAGCCGGCTTTGTGCTAAACATTGTGGCTATTGTATTAATTACGCTGGTTACAATGACGATTGCAGCCCAAGTATTTGGTTTTTAAAGCTGTACTAAATTAGTTCCAACCAACCTATGTCAGAGTAGTTTTGTTTATACTTACAATTTTAAACAAAGCTACTCTTTATGCTTATATATATTACTTAAAAAGCTCTTTTTTAGATAATTAGTGTTATTGCTCGAAAAACAGAACAAGGTTATAGTCGTTAATAACTTTAAAAATTGAGTAACCTATTTTGAGCACTGAGACATCACAGGCAATGCCTTTAATTCCCCAGTTTGATGAATTGCAAAAAAGCTTTCTCGAAACGCCTTACTTGCCAATTGATAAACGTCTCGTTTTATTGAAAAAACTCCGTGTACGTATTGTTGAACTTGAGCAAGAGCTAGTAGATGCTGCTTCAAAAGACTTTGGTTACAGAACCGCTTTCGATACTTTACTTGGCGATATATTGCCTACAGTGCAAACACTCGCGCACATTATTAAAAAACTGCCAAAATGGGCAAAGCCAAGTAATCGCACTGTGGGTTTAAGCTTGTGGCCTTCAAAAGTAAGTGTTAATTATCAGCCCAAAGGTGTGGTAGGTATTATTGCACCGTGGAATTACCCCATTCAGTTAGCGTTAGTACCTGTGCTTACCGCCATAGCTGCCGGTAATAGAGTGATGCTTAAATTAAGCGAATTCACACCTCATACAAACGCCGTTATCGAAAAAATCTTTAAAGATGATCTGCAAGCTCATTGTAAAATAATACTAGGGGCGAGTGATGTTGCAGCACAGTTTTCATCACTGCCATTTGCTCATTTATTATTTACGGGTTCTACGAACGTAGGTAAATTAGTAATGGCGTCAGCGAGTCGTAACTTAACGCCGGTAACGCTTGAACTCGGTGGTAAATCGCCAGTTATTATTACGCAAAATGCCGATATTAAAAAAGCGGCACAAGCCTTACTGTTTGGCAAAATGGCCAACGCAGGGCAAATATGCGTTGCACCCGACTACGTATTTGTACCCAAAGAGCTTGAGCATCAGCTTATTCAGCAATTATGCGAGTTGTATAAAAAGCATTTTAAAGACGGTGTTGAAGGTAAAAACTTAACTTCTATCATTAGCGATGCGCATTATAAACGTTTGGCAACCTACTTAGAGCAAGCCCAAGAACTGGGTGCAAACATTATTAAGCCACTTGAGCAAAACCAGCAAGACGAAGAAAAGCACCGTATGGGGCTGCATTTAGTAACTCAAGTAACTGACGAAATGCAGCTTATGCAAGATGAGTTATTTGGTCCAATACTACCAATAATGAGTTATGAAAAGCTCGACAGCGCAATTGACTATATTAAAGCTCATCACCACCCATTAGCGCTTTATATTTTAGGCCAAGATAAGCACGCTCAAGAATACATTATGAAGCAAACAATCAGTGGCACTGTGGCAATAAACGACACCTTAGTGCAAGTAACTGCTGATGATGCTCCCTTTGGTGGTGTAGGGCATTCAGGAATGGGGCATTATCATGGTATAGAAGGGTTTTTAACGTTTAGCCATGCTAAAAATACGTTAGTATCGGGCTCGTTTAATCCTCGCATTGTTATGCTACTAAAACAAAGCAAACTTATTATTAAGCTTCTAAAGTGGCTTTACATAAAATAATAGGGTGCTGATTTGGTAAAGTTGAATAAGTGTTAACTTGCTAATCAAGATATATTAAAAAGGCTGAATTACATTATGTAATTCAGCCTTTTTTAGATTAGTTTAAAGCTACGGTCTTAAACTCTAAAATAAGACTTTAAAATAAGCGACCTTCGCCAGCATAGGTACCCACTTGTATTTTTGCATAAATGGCATCGGCTTTTTCTTTAGCTTCTTCAATTTCTTTAGGCAGCATTTTACGCTCATCAAGTTTACGGCTATGACTCGCTTGCATATTACCGTTGTACTCAGCGATAGTATTCCAAATATATGACTTTTCTAAATCTTTTGGCATACCTAGTCCTTCAAAATACATGAGGGCTAAATTAAATTGCGCTAAAGAGTAATTGTTTGCAGCTGCTTTTTCGTACCAGTTACGTGCCGCTTCATAGTCTCGTGTAACACCCACGCCATTAGCGTACATTACGCCCAAATTAAATTGAGCCGCAGGTAAATTCTTCTTAGCTGCTTTTTCAAATAAGGTAATTGCCATTTGATGATCAAGTTTAACGCCTTTACCTTCGTCGTATAAAACAGCTAGAGCAAACATCGAATCAGCATGGTTCTTTTTAACGCCTTGTTGATAAAGTGCAGCTGCTTTGCGGTAATCGCGTGTTACACCGTATCCACCTTCGTATAATTTGGCTAGTTCGTAAATTCCTGGCGCAAAACCTTTGTCTGCTAGGTATTGGAATTCTTTTAGGGCGACTGCAAATTCACCTTCGTTAGCTGCTCTTATGCCATCTTCTAATGTTGCATGAGCGAAAGGGCTGGCAAGTAAAACGCCAGCAAGAATGAGTGCTTTTAAATTAAACTGTGACATATTAATGTCTCCAATTAGTAATAGTTTCGATAGATTTTAGGGCCAGTACATTTTTTAGGTTAAACACCCACTGCTATTTAGGCTCGCGCTTGAGGCGGTTTGTTCTTTGCTGCTCGGTTTTTTAATGAGCTTACTAAGTTACAAACTTCGCGCGGCGATTAAATAACGCCTAGATAGAACAAATTTTAATCCTAAAAGGTCAACAGGCCATAGTTAAATGCTAATTTATTAAATTTTTGCACTATTTGCACATTATAAACGTTTAATACCCAATACATTTATGTAAAGACTAAATCGGTTACTATAAATAGATGCAAAAAAGGGTGTCTACTGTTATGTTTTACGCCAGCTTTAGTGTAAACGCAAGGCGGTACCTTATAAGATCGTGCGTATAAAATGTAAATAACACCGCGGTGGACTTTCAAGGTAAGTAAATGAGTTTAAGAAGTGTAAGATACAGATTTTATAGAAAATTTAAAGATATAAAAAAAGCCCGTTAGGGCTTTTTTGAGTCATATTAACCGTCACTAATATGAGTAATGTAGCAAGTAAATGTGATATTTGGTGTTATTACTTGGGTCGAGTAAGTAATACCACGAAGCGGCACGTTCTTCTTTTAATGTGTCAGCATCCTTGCTGAATATCCTTCCATAGGCACTGAGGTCGGTACACTTTGTTTCTGATAATGATTATTAGTTAGATTAGCGCGCAAGTCAATGCTTAAATGATAATTATTATCAAATAAGATTTTCATGATTATAAAATTTAAAATAAGGAAAGTGATGCTTAATAATCTTAAAGCTAAAAAAGTGATAAATGCATGCTTTGCTATCAGCATGGTATTTTTGTGTAGCTGTTCAGCCTCATTCACTTATAACAACTTGAGCTGGCTTTCGTCATTTTGGGTAGATGATTATATTGATTTAAATAAAACACAAAATAAGCAGCTCAAACAGATTATTAACACGACCCAAGCGTGGCATAGAAGTACGCAGCTACCAGCCTACAAACAAGACATTCAAAATATTAAGGCACTTTTTAACAACACACTAAGCATTGATCAGTTAAAAGAGCAGGTGGTTTTTGCTAAAAAGCATTGGCAAAACCTACTTGAATACGCGCACATGCCTTTAGCTGAGCTTGGGGCAACCTTATCAAGTGAGCAAAGAGAAGAACTTTTAAACAATATTCAAATAAAAATTAACGACGAACGTGAAGAGTTTAACGAACAAACCCCGCTTGAGCGAAAAAGTGAGCGTTTGGAAGAGCAATTTGAATACTACGAGCAGTGGATAGGCAAACTTAATAAACAACAAAAAGCGCTGATTAAATCAACTAATGAGCAACATCAAGACTCAGGAGCGCTGTGGTTAGAGTACAAGCAAACCCGTTTGAATGCGGCCAAACAGGTATTTACAAATGCTGAAATTACAAAAAAAGAATTTATAAATCAGTTGAGTACAGTTATTAAAGAGCGCGAACTATATATGAGCGACGCACTATTGAAAACCAATGAAGCAAACTTAGATTTATATATAAATTTACTCTACGAATTAAACTCAACCTTAAATGATAAACAACGCCAAAGCGTTAATGATCAATTTGATGAGTTAATTGAGACCTTAAACGATATAATAGAAAACTAAATTGTGCGTGAATTATTAAGTTTTAAATTAGCTGTTTAGGCTGATTTGTTTTTAAACGCAAAAATGCTTTTTAAAGGGCAATATATGGTTACAGATTTGAAAAGTATCTTAAACACTTGGTATCCCAACAGGGACAACCAAGAATGGGTTTTAGCTACTTTGTACAAAATTGAAGGCTCTAGCTACAGAAAGCTAGGTGCTATGATGCTTATTTCGAGCTTAGGCGAGCGCTTAGGGATGCTTTCGGGTGGCTGTTTAGAAGCTGACATACAGCGCCATGCTAAACAAGTAATGAGTACTTTAAGCAGTAAAACCATTAGTTATGATGCCACCGATGAAGACGATTTAACATTTCAACTTGGCATTGGTTGTGGAGGTATAGTACATATTTTACTGCAGCCTATTCATAAGGCTAATGACTATTTACAGTTAGAGCTTGTATCTAAAGCACTTAATGAGAATAAACCAGGGCGGTATCTTCAACAAGTAAGCCCCATTCTGCCAGCCGGTAGTGGTGTATTTACGCAAAATGATGAGTTGCATGGTTTATCAATGAACCGCAAAGCGCAGTTGGTAGAATTACAAGGCGCTACGTGTTTGCAAACCTCTATTTATCCACCGCCCCATCTATTAATAGTAGGGGGTGGCGCAGATGCAGTTCCGGTTTATACATTTGCCAAACAACTTGGTTGGAGTGTAACGGTATGGGATACACGCGCGGCTAATGCAAAAAGACAATATTTTAAAAATGCAGATGCTATTTTGCGCATCACACCGAGTGAGTTAAAAGAATATTGCATAACCCATAAAGTTGATGCGGCTATTTTAATGGCTCACAGCGTTGAACTTGACGCCAGTACATTGGCTCAATTTAAAGATGTTCCGTTTAAATATATAGGGCTATTGGGTCCTAAGCACAGACGTAAACAAGTTTTAGAGCACGCAAATACGCGTGTTTCACAAATTAAGTCTCCTGTTTTTGGGCCTGTCGGTTTAAATTTAGGGGGCGACTCGCCAGAGAGTATTGCACTATCGCTGATCAGCGAAATACATGCAGTGCTGTGTGATAAAGATGCCCAATCACTAAGTCATTGGGGGCAAGAGCCGTGCTAATTGCAAAAGTTGTTTTAGCCGCAGGGCAATCATCTCGCTTTAACGGCTGTAAATTAACAGCTGATATTGGCTTTGGCAAAACAATGATTGAGCATGCTGTAAATACACTGCAAGCACTTGATGACACGCCGGTGTATGTAGTTACCGGGGCATGGCATAAAGAAGTAGTACAAGCACTGGCAGGTTATAAAAACATAGAGCTGATTGAGAACAAGCAATGGAGCCAAGGCTTAGGTAATTCAATCGCGATAGCTTCTCAAACAGTGTTTAAAAATAAGTCCTTTGATGGGATTTTATTTATGCTCGCGGATCAGGTTGAGCTAAAAGTAGCGCACTTAAGTGAGCTAGTTACTGGTTTTAAACGTAACCCATCGCGCTGGTGCGCAAACTATGGCGAGCGTTTAGGTGTACCCGCTATATTCCCAGCGGTTGATTTATCTCAGCTTGCAAGCTTAACTTCAGATAGAGGTGCGCAGCAATTACTGCGTTCCAACAGTGAGGTCGTCAATACAATTAGTTTAAGTAGTGCGAGTGTAGATATAGATACTCAAAAGCAGCTAAGTAATTTTATAGCTAAAAATGAGTGAAAAAGTATTAGTAGGG
This sequence comes from Pseudoalteromonas sp. LC2018020214, assembly GCF_016598755.1. NCBI lineage: Bacteria > Pseudomonadati > Pseudomonadota > Gammaproteobacteria > Alteromonadales > Pseudoalteromonadaceae > Pseudoalteromonas > Pseudoalteromonas sp. LC2018020214. Next base: position 322,620 of record NZ_CP066805.1, on the reverse strand, counting down.
CAAAATAAGTTTTAGCTGCGCTAACGCTTTAGTGCAGTGGTTATGGTATTTAGCTGTTAATGTAGCTGATGCGGTAACTATATGTGTTATGGATTAGTAGTTACAACAATCTTAACTGTTATAACCTGAGTTTAAATTAAACAATTTAAACGCAGGTTATAAAGCTTAATCAAGGGGCAAGCTATGGTGACGTTTACAATTAATGGCAAGGTGGTTGAATCACACGCAAGTGAAGATACACCATTGTTATGGGTTATTCGTGATGAAATTGGATTAAAAGGTACGAAGTTTGGTTGCGGTATTGCAATGTGTGGTGCGTGTACGGTGCATTTAGATGGGCAAGCAACTCGCTCATGTGTTTTACCAATTGGCGCAATTGCAGGAAAAAACATTACCACAATTGAAGGGCTTAATAACGAACACCCACTTCAAAAAGCATGGGTTGAAGAGCAAGTACCACAGTGCGGTTACTGTCAGTCGGGGCAAATAATGCAAGCTGCTACATTACTGGCAGCTAATCCAAGTCCTTCAGATGAAGAAATAGTAAGCCATATGAATGGTAACTACTGTCGCTGTATGGCTTATAAACGTATTAAAACTGCTATTCAACGCGCTGCAGATGAGTCACAAAGTGTAGTAAATATATTTGATCCAAATGCACAAGACGCTTAACTGGAGCCGATAATGAAAAAATTATTTCAAAAAAATAGCGAAACCGTTAATTTAAATCGTCGCTCGTTTATGATTGGCACTGCTAGCGCAGGCTTAGTCATGGCGTTTGCCCCTGCGTTATTTTCGGGTTCGCTCAGTGCAAAAGAATCAATTGCGCAACAGGCTTTTTCACCCACTATTTGGTGGACTATGAGCACCGACGGCGCCGTAGAAGTGAGTATTGCTAAAGCTGAAATGGGTCAACATATCGGTACTGCTCTTGCGCGTATTGTGGCTGATGAGCTTGAATGTGATTGGGATAAAGTATCAATTACCTACGTAGATACTCATGAAAAATGGGGCTTTATGGTAACGGGTGGTTCGTGGTCTGTATTTCAAAGCTTCAAGCCATTATCTCAAGCCGGCGCTGCGGGTCGAATTGCATTAATAGAAGCCGGAGCTAAAATGCTCGGTGTGCCTGCAGATAAATGTCGTGCTGAAAAGGGCTATATTATTGCAGGCGAAAAATCGGTTAGTTACGCAGACATAGTTAAAAAAGGCGAGTTTAATCGTACATTTACCAGTGATGAAGTTGCAAACCTTCCACTAAAACCTGCTAATAAACGTCATTTAACTGGGCTTAAACAAGACTTTAAAGCGCTTGATATACCAGCCAAAACAAATGGTACAGCAGTATATGGGATAGATGTAGAAGTCGAAGGCATGCTGTACGCGCGTCCAGTTATTCCACCAACTCGTTATGGCAGCACAGTAACAAACGTTGACGATAGTGCAGCAAAAGCAATTAAAGGTTACAAAGGCTATGAAATTTTAAATGACCCTAGTAACACAGTGCAAGGCTGGGTTGTTGTATTAGCTGATAGTTACCCAAGTGCCATTAAAGCAGTAGATGCTTTAAAGGTGAGTTACAAAAAGGGTGAGTCGGCAAATATATCTGAAGCTGATATTCAAAAAGAAGGTAAGCGATTATGCGAGCAACGCGACTCGGGTACTTTGTTTGTTGATGAAGGCGATATAAAGAAAACCCAAGCAAACGCTAGTGAGTCGTTAGAATCAATGTATACCACAGCGACAGCGAGCCATTATCAGCTAGAGCCATTAAACGCGGTTGCAGAGTTTAAAGACGGAAATTGGATTATTCATACAGGTAACCAATGGCAGTCACTTACGTTACCAGCGCTTGCTAAAGCACTCGATATAGAACAAAACAAAGTAATTATTCGTCCTTATTATTTAGGTGGTGGTTTTGGTCGTCGATTATTTGGTGATTGGACTGTACCTGCGGCTCTAACTGCAAAAGTAGTAGGTAAACCAGTAAAACTGGTATTTACACGGGCAGATGATAGTTTATTTGATCAGTCTCGCTCTGCATCTGCTGCAAAAATGACGGCGTCGTTTGATAAAAATGGTACCTTCACAGGAATGGAACATGCATTTGCCGCTGGTTGGCCTACTAAAGCTATGGCACCAGGGTTTTTATCACCGGGTGTTGATGGCAAAGGTAAATTTGATGCATTTTCGGCATCGGGCGCTGATCATTGGTACAGCATGAGCAGTCATCGTGCTCGCGCTATTAATAACGAAGTTGCACAAAGCACCTTTAATCCAGGTTGGTTACGTTCAGTAGGGCCAGGTTGGATTGCATGGAGTCTTGAGTCGTTTATTGATGAAATTGCCCATAAGCAAGGCAAAGATCCTGTTCAATTTAGAATTGAAATGTTAGATGGTAAAGGCAAGCAAGCGGGTAAAGCACCTGAGAGCGTTGGCGGAGCACTGCGCTTACGTAATGTGCTTAAAACGGTGTCTGACAAAGTAGCTTCTGTAAAATTAGCTAAAGATGAGGGCATTGGTTTTTCTGTAAGCTCAGGGCAAGAACGTACCATGCCAGCATGGCTTGCAACCGCAGCGCATGTTCACGTTAACCGTGATAGTGGTAAAATAACGCTTAAAAAGCTTTATGTTGTTGTAGATGCGGGCTTAATAGTTCACCCAGATGGCGCACTGGCGCAAATTGAAGGGTCGTTACTATGGGGCAGCAGCCTTGCATTGCATGAATCAAATACGTATAAAGATGGGCAAGTATCTGCGACTAACTTTAATACTTATTTACCGCTAAGAATGCAAGATGTGCCAGATATGGACATCGAGTTTTTACAAAGCGATGAGTTTCCAGTTGGTTTAGGTGAGCCTGGCGTGATAGGGGTTGCTCCTGCTATTGGTAATGCAGTGTTTAATGCTGTAGGCGTGCGTTTACGTGACCTACCAATGAAGCCAAGCGAACTTAAAAAAGGCTTAGAAGCGTAAAACAAAATAATTAAAGGGGTATGCTTTAGGCTGCCCCTTTAAGTTATTAAATATATTTATGTAATTATTATTTATGTATCAATAGGTAGCGTTGTTTATACCAGTTTGCTTAATTAAACGATTAAGTATTAGTGCAAATTGGTATTAGGTTGTTATTACGTGTTGATATTAGTTAAGGTTTATTTATGCTAATCGACCCAACAGGGCGAGAGTTTAGTTACTTACGTTTGTCTATTACTGATGTATGTAATTTCAAGTGTGTTTATTGTTTACCAGATGGTTATCAGGGCGGTCCCGACCGTGGCTTCCTCACAATTGATGAAATTAGCAATACGCTTAAAGCGTTTGCACACCATGGTATTGAAAAAGTAAGGATCACTGGCGGAGAGCCAACCCTTAGAAAAGACTTTATAGATGTTGTTCGCGCGGCAAAAGATGTTGCGGGCATAAAAAAAATTGCAATGACTACCAATGGTTTTTCTCTTCATAAGAATATTCATGACTGGGTAGATGCAGGCTTAAACGCCATTAATGTAAGCATTGATAGTTTAGATTCGCGCATGTTTAACACCATTACTGGGCATGACAAATTTACCTCAGTAATGAAAGGTATTGATACTGCGCTTGAAACGGGTATTGATTCGGTAAAAATAAACAGCGTGCTGATGAAGCAATACAACGCAAAAGAGTTTGATACATTTTTAAATTGGGTTAAACACCGCCCCGTCACCATCCGCTTTATAGAATTGATGCAAACAAACGACAACAAAGCCTTTTTTGATGCTAACCATGTATCTGGGCAAGTTTTAAAAACTCAGCTATTACAAACGGGTTGGCAGCAAGTTGCGCGTAGTGCATCAGCAGGTCCTGCTCAAGAGTTTGCCCACCCTGATTATCAAGGCAGAATTGGTTTAATAATGCCTTACAGCAATGATTTTTGTAGTACCTGTAATCGACTAAGGGTTACAGCAAAAGGAAATCTGCACTTGTGTTTGTTTTCTGAAGAGGGTATTTCGCTAAGAGAATATATGAACGACAGTTCGCATAGTGAATTAATGGCATTGTTATCTCGCTATATTAAAACTAAAAAGCCAACTCATCTTTTGCATCAAGGTAATACGGGCATCACCACTAATTTATCTATGTTAGGTGGTTAATTTTTAGAGCTAATTTGTAAACAAAAACATCAAACGTGTCCCTAAATCACCAATAAAAGGGTGTGTTTACATGGTTTTAGAGCAACAAAGCTTGTTAAATTGTATTTTCACGTTAAACTTACTTTTTATTTTTATTAAGTGATTAGAATGGATATCGCAGCCCTTAATAGCACTAAATCATTAAGAAAGGACGTTCTAAGAGGGATGTGCCTTTGCTTTGGTGTTTTATCGGTTGGATTTGCGGGATTTAATTTAACCGTAAATAACTTTCCATTGCTTGGCTATATCGAAATCTGTTTTTCCATTTATTGTATATTTACTTACATTACACTTATACGCCGCCCATTACAGTTTTGGCAATCCGTTGTAATGTGCGCACTTATCACATTCATCGTTATTTTGGGTACATCTTTGGCGTCGCCTCGTAACGGTGTGTATGTATGGTCGTTTGCATTACCTATTTTGTACTACCTACTATTGGGTAAACAATATGGTGTAATTTTCTCTGCAAATTTATTAGTGATCCAAGTGTTTATTTTAGGTAGTCAGTCTACTCTTGCCCCTTTTGAGACTTTTAACTTATCCCTTAATCTACTCTGTGCTTATTTAAGTATTTGGGCGATTTCTCACGTTTTTGAAGGGAGTCGTTCACACTTTTCAAGGCGACTTAAAAATTTAGCGTTACTTGACCCACTAACGGGTGCAGGCAATCGCCTTTCAATGAACCACTACTTTGAAGTAGAACTACAAGATAAATCACAGTTATATTTATTCTTACTTGATTTAGATTTTTTTAAACAAGTAAATGATGAATATGGCCATGGTGTGGGTGACCAAGTGCTTATTGAAGTAGCAACTTTACTAAGAGTTATACTCGCTAGAGGGTATGTATTTAGAGTCGGCGGTGAAGAGTTTGCTTTATTTAGCTCTTTTGAAAATGATGAGGCCGCGCTGAAAACCGCCGAACAAATAAGGGCGCGTTTTGAAAGTACCACATTTGACATTGACGGCCTTGCAATCAATGTTACAACCAGTATTGGTGTCGCAAAATTTAAAAGTACCAATTCATTGGAAAGCTTTGTAAACCAAGCTGATAAACAGTTATACAAAGCAAAGCAATTTGGTCGCAATAAAGTGTATTGTAAGTTTAAAAAAGAAAATGATTACCAGGCAGTCGTTGCGTAAGTCGTGCTACTTAGTACATTTGTTCAAAGTTAGGGATGCCGTTTTCCCAAATCGGTTTATCTTTTCCTAAATGCTCGCGTACAGCATCAAAAAATAATCGGGTTCTTACTGGTAAATCTCGATGCGGATATACGGCATACATCGCGCTAAATTCCATCAGTTTTACATCGGTCAATAAAGGCACTAACTTACCTTGTATTATTTCATCACCAATAATGAATGCAGGGGCGACAAAGTAAGTTGTACCCGATAATGTTTTCATTAACAATGACTCGGCATCATTAGCACGAAACACACTTTTTATTTTTTGCTCGCAGCGCTCACCTTTACTATCGTAATAATCAATTGCTTCTACTCGAATAGAGTTACTGGCATAGCTTGCTGCTGGTAATTTCGCTAACTCTTCCATTGTTTTTGGCATACCATAAGTTTCAATAAACTGTGGCGCAGCTAAAATTAATAATCGATTACGCGCTATTTTACGTGCAATAAGTGACGAGTCTTTAGGCTCTCCTACACGAAAAGCCAAATCAAATCCTTCAGAGACTATGTCTACTAATCTATCGTCTAAACGCAGTTCAACTTCTACTTGCGGAAAGCGTTTTTGAAAATCATTAAGTACAGGTTGTAAATAACGACGACCAATAAGTGTTGATGAAGTGATTTTTAAAACGCCGCGCGGCTCTAAATGGTAGTTTTCAGCCATGCGCACGGTTTCGCCGAGCAGCTCTCTAAGCTCTGCGGCTTTTTTGATCATTTCGGCGCCTGCCGCAGTGAGCGAAAATGAACGGGTAGTACGGTTAAGTAACCTAACGCCTAACTCATCCTCTAAACGGCTAATTTGTTTAGATATAACAGAGCGATCTATGTTGCGTATTTCTGCAGCTTTAGCAAAAGAGCCTTGCTCAACTACTTCAAGTAACATTAAAAGTCGACTTGTTGTATCCATTATTACACCTTAACTAATCTATTGATGCCATTTTGGCATTAATGAATTTAAAAATCTATGGTTTTTACACACGGGTTTAATCCGTATTATGCGAGGCTAATTAACAATGGAGCGTCTTCATGAACAAACATCTAATTGCTGCTGCACTTACTGCGGCATCTTTAACACTTGCGGGTTGTGCTGATGAGAGCACAGCTCAATCAGCACCTGCACAGCAACTTCAACCAATTGATGTAGCACAGGTGCTTGTTAAGCCGGTACAGAGCTGGCACACATATACAACTCGTTTAGAGTCTCCACAAGAAGTTGCTTTAATGCCGCGTGTATCAGGAATCATCGATAGCATTGAATTTAAAGAAGGCGACGTGGTTAAGCAAGGCGATGTTTTATTTCAATTAGATGCTCGCCCATTTGCAGCGGTTGTTGCAAGCTTAAAAGCGCAAATTAAAAGTGCAGAAGCCGCACTTGAACAAGCTAAAAGTGAAGACAAACGTGCGGTACGCTTATTAGACCGTAAGGCAATCTCTACAGAGCAAGCACAAGCGCGTACTTCAACACTGCGCCAACGCGAAGCACAGCTTTCTGCACTGCAAGCACAACTTACCTCAGCAGAACTTGATTTAGAGTTTACGTCAGTAGTATCACCAATTGACGGCATTATTTCTCGTGCAAATATTACTAAAGGTAATAACGTACTTGCGGGTCAAAGCGTATTAACATCGATTGTTTCAAACCAAGCTATGTACGCTTATTTTGATGTTGATGAGCGCACATGGAATAGCTCCTTTAATGATGTTACTGCTGCGAGCCATCAAACTGTTGTAATGCAAAAAGTCGGTCAAAGTGATTTTGCATACAAAGGCTACATTAACTTTATTGATAACCAAATTAATTCATCAACGGGCACATTACGTGTACGTGCGGTATTTAATGAAGACAACAACCAATTACGCGCAGGCTCGTTTGCACGTATCAAGCTTGCAGCCAATTCTATTAGCGACGCTATTATTATCCCAGAACGTGCAATTGGTACTGACTTAAAAAATCGTTTTGTATTAACCGTTGGCGAAAACAACGTACTTGAATACAAACTAATTACTATTGGTGAACGTTACGGTGCATTACGTGCGGTTACTTCAGGCCTTAACGAAGGTGATGTAATTGCTGTAAATGGTCCTGCTCGCGTAGGTCCTGGTATGCCAATCTCTCCGCAAACAGTAACAATTGATACAAGCGGTGTGGCATTTACATTGTCAAACGACAACGCACAACTTGTGGCTAAGCAATAAGGTTTATTGATGAAATTTTCGCATTTCTTTATACAGCGCCCAATATTTGCGGCTATGCTGTCGTTGGTTATTTTAATTGCTGGTGGCATATCACTATTCCAATTACCAGTAAGTGAATACCCAGAAGTAGTTCCTCCAACAGTTGTTGTTACCGCCAACTACCCAGGTGCTAACCCTACCGTTATTGCGCAAACAGTAGCAACACCGCTGGAGCAAGAAATTAACGGCACTGAAAACATGTTATATATGTTTTCGCAAGGTACTAGTGATGGCCGTATGACATTAACGGTAACTTTTGCGTTAGGTACCGATTTAGACCGTGCTCAAGTACAAGTACAAAACCGTGTAAACAGTGCACTTCCGCGTTTGCCAGAAGAAGTACAGCGTTTAGGTGTTGTGGCTGAAAAGTCATCACCCGATTTAACCATGGTAGTGCATTTATACTCACCTGAAAAAACGCACGACACAGCTTACTTATCTAACTATGCTGATTTAAACATTAAAGATGAAATTGCGCGCTTACCAGGCGTAGGTGATATTCGCATGTTTGGTGCAGGCAAATACTCAATGCGAGTATGGCTAAACCCAGATGCACTTGCTGCACGCGAATTAACAGCAACAGATGTAGTAACAGCACTTCGCTCGCAAAACCAGCAAGTTGCCGCAGGTAGCTTAGGTGCGCAACCAATTTCAAACGACAGTCAATTTCAAATATTGTTAAACGTTAAAGGTCGTTTAAACAGTATTGAAGAATTTGAACAAGTTATTATTAAAGTAGGCGACGAAGGTCAGTTAACGCGTTTATCTGATATAGCCCGTGTTGATCTAGGTCAAGACACTTACGCACTGCGTGCAGAGCTTGATAACCAACCAGCTCTTGCAATGCCAATATTCCAACGTCCAGGTTCAAACGCTATTGAGCTTTCTGATCAAGTACGCGAAACAATGGCGCGCTTATCTAAAGATTTCCCTACTGGTGTTGAATACGACATTGTGTACGACCCTACGGTATTTGTTCGCGGCTCAATTGACGCGGTAATTGCCACTTTGCTTGAAGCAATTGTACTGGTAGTTATTGTTGTTATTGTATTTTTACAAACGTGGCGAGCATCAATTATTCCGCTAATTGCTGTGCCTATTTCACTCATTGGTACGTTTGCCGTAATGCAGTGGTTAGGTGTCTCAATTAATACCTTGTCGTTGTTTGGTTTAGTATTGGCCATAGGTATTGTTGTAGATGATGCGATTGTAGTTGTTGAAAACGTAGAGCGTAATATTGAAAAAGGCTTATCGCCACTTGAAGCAACCCGCGTTGCAATGAGCGAAGTAACAGGCCCTATTATTGCCATTGCGCTAGTACTAAGTGCTGTATTTATTCCTACTGCGTTTATTACCGGTTTATCAGGTCAATTTTATAAGCAATTTGCACTTACAATTACAATTTCGACGATAATCTCAGCGTTTAACTCATTAACGTTATCGCCTGCGCTTGCTGCATTGTTATTAAAATCGCACGATGCAAAACCAGATGCCTTCACGCGTTTACTTAATAAATTGTTTGGTCGTTGGTTGTTTAAACCGTTTAACCGCGTATTTAATCGTGGTGCTAAAGGTTACGAAAAACTGGTACAAAAACTAATCCGTATGACCGTTGTTGTAATGGTGGCTTATATTGCACTTGTTGGCGGCACAATTAAGTTATTTGATACCGTACCAGGTGGCTTTATTCCACAGCAAGACAAACAGTATTTAGTGGCTATTGCGCAGTTACCTGACGCATCAAGCCTTGATCGTACTGAAGATGTACTTGCTCAAATGCAGCAAATTGCATTAGAAGTCCCAGGCGTTGCACATACTGTTGCTTTTCCTGGCTTATCAGTGAACGGTTTTACAAACAGCCCTAACAGCGGCATTGTATTTACACCACTTGAAAGCTTTGACAAACGTACCGATCCAAGCCAATCAGCGATGGCGATAGCGGCGCAGTTGAATAAACGTTTTGCTGCCATTGATGAGGCATTTGTAGCGGTATTTCCACCGCCGCCAATTCAAGGTTTGGGCACTACAGGTGGTTTTAAACTGCAAATAGAAGACAGAGCTAATAAAGGGTTTGAAGCACTATTTAATAGCCTGCAAGCCGTTATTGGTAAAGCGCAACAAGACCCTGCATTAATGGGCCTTTACTCAAGTTTCCGTATCCAGGTTCCACAAATGGATATTGATATTGACCGCGAACAAGCGCTTATTCAAGGTATTCCACTTGATGAAGTATTTAATGCACTGCAAATTTACTTAGGCTCTGTGTACGTAAATGACTTTAATATGTTTGGCCGTACGTACCAAGTAAATGCACAGGCTGATGCTGACTACCGCTTAGACCCTGATCAAATACTTAATTTAAAAGTACGTAATCGCTCAGGTAATATGGTGCCATTAGGCTCTGTATTAACAGTAACACCAACAATTGGTCCTGACCGTGTTATGCATTACAACGGTTACCCAAGTGCAGAGTTAAATGGTAGCCCAGCGCCAGGTTATAGTTCTGATCAAGCACAAGTTGCTATTGAAAAAGTACTCGCAGACACACTACCAACAGGTATTGAGTATGAGTGGACTGAAGTAACGTACCAACAAGTACTTGCCGGTAACACCATGGTTTATGTATTCCCGTTAGTTGTATTACTTGTATTTATGGTACTTGCAGCGCAGTACGAGAGCTTACGTTTACCACTGGCAATTATATTAATTGTACCAATGACTATTTTCTCAGCCTTGTTGGGCGTGTGGTTTGTTGGCTCTGACAACAACATATTCACCCAAATAGCGCTCATAGTTCTGGTCGCGTTGGCTTCTAAAAATGCGATATTGATGGTTGAGTTTGCAAAAGATAGACACGACTCAGGCTTATCGCACTTAGAGGCAATACTTGAGGCATGTCGTATGCGATTGCGTCCAATATTAATGACGTCGATTGCATTTACAGCAGGTGTTGTACCGTTAGTACTTGCCACCGGTGCGGGCGCCGAAATGCGACACGCAATGGGTAACGCCGTATTCTCAGGCATGATAGGTGTAACCGTGTTTGGTCTATTATTCACGCCGGTATTTTATATGTTAGTGACTAACAAAAAAGAGAAAGCGCAGGAGAATACCCATGACTAAATTAATGCAAAAAAGACTTAAAACAAGTCTAACTGTCAGTGCAGTATTAGTCGCTGCGTTTTTAGCCGGGTGCGCGAGTAAAATAGACACCATGAGCGAGCAAAAAGCTGTTAACGAATTTGTTGCTAAAGCTAATATTGCGAGTAACGTCAGCGTTGCTGATGAAACAAACTGGTGGAAAAAGCTTAATTCTGATCAACTAAATGAGCTTGTTACTGGTGCGCTTGCAAATAACTATAATTTGCAAACAAGCCAGCTAACACTTAAAAGTGCATTAGCGCGATTAGGAGAGCAAAAAGCCCAGTACCTTCCGCAAGGTGGCGTAAATGTTGGCGCAGCTCGAAGCGATGCACCAAGCGTTTATGACCGTCAATCAAGTGCAAACGTTGCACTTGATTGGCAGCTAGATTTATTTGGTCGCATAACAGCGTTGGTTGATGCTGCAAATGCATCGGCCATGAGCCAAGCAGAGCAAGTACGTTTACTGCAAATTGAAGTAGTTTCGTCAGTTGTTAAAGGCTTTGTAAGTTATCAAGGTAATGTTGAAAAACAACACATTGTAGCACTTCAAATTGAAGCGCTTGAGCAAAGTATTGACGTTCTTCAAGCCCGTGTTGACGAAGGTGTTGCAAACGAGCTTGATTTAAACCGTACGATGGCGCAGCTTAGGCAGCAACAAGCACTAATGCCTGCCATTGAGTATGCAAAATACAGCGATTTATCTGCTCTTGCAGTACTAAGCGGTAAGCTAGCGCAAAATATTGCTATTGAAAACGAGCAAAGCGTGCTTGAACGTGACTTTAGCGTTGCACTAAAAAATGCTAATAATGCCATTGCCTTACGTCCTGATATTAGCCGTGCACTGTTTGACTTTAGCCAAGCAAATAGTTTAAGTGTTGCAGCTAGCAAAGCGTTATTACCAGATATTAGCTTATCTGCATTTGCAGGGGTTGTGAGTATAGACAGCACAGGCTTAAAAAATACCGATCAGCAGTGGCAAGTAGCGCCGCAGTTACAATGGTCGTTATTAAGCTACCCAGCATTATTAGCACAGCGCGACGCGCAGCAGTTTTTAAGTGAAGCCGCATACAGCGATTATCAACAAGTGGTATTAACTGCACTAAGTGAAAGTGAACTTTCACTGCAATTGTTGGTCAATCAAGCACAGCAAAAACGCTTTGCCGATGAGCGCTATGACTTTGCTAATAAAGCATTTTTACAAGCCCAAGCAATGTATGAAGAAGGTCAAATTCCTTACCTTGAGTTGTTAGATGCGCGTCAGGATGTTTTAATAGCACAAGAAAATGCTGTTGAAACAACAATTTCTTCACTGCTTGCCAAAGTAAATGCTTACCAGTCATTTAATGGCCAATGGAGTTATGCGTTAAACGACACTAATAAGTAGAGTTATATTGATGCCAAATACTGAAAATTTACATGAATACATTATCCCGCAAACAATGCGCGCTATTGTACTGCCAGAACCAAATGAAGCAATTAACTTAGCGGATGCTGAGCTGCCTGTTCCAGACTGTGCAGATAACGAGCTGCTTGTAAAAGTAGAGTACGTTGGTTTAAATCCAGTTGATGGTCAATTTGCTAAAACAGGCTTTTGTAAGTGGCAGTATCCACACATTTTAGGCTTAGATGCTGTAGGTGTTGTGGTTAAAGCTAATAAAGGTGTGTTTCCAAATGTTGGCGAGCGGGTTATGTGGCATGCCAACATTGGTGAGCAAGGTGCTTTGAGCGAATACACCAAAGTACCTAACTTTGCAGTGTCGGTTGTGCCAAGCGGTTTAAATCCGGCCATTGCAGCAACACTTCCATGCGCCGGTATGGCAGCACTTATCAGCTTAGATAAAATAGGCATTAGTGAAGGCGATACTATTTTTATTGAAGGCGGAGCCGGAGCGGTAGGGCAGTTTGCTATTCAATATGCAAAACAGCGTGGTGCAGATGTATTTACCACGGCATCAAAGCGTAACCATAAATTGGTTAAGCAGCTAGGCGCTGATGTGATTTTTGACTATAGCGATAAAAAGCTATGCGAAAAAATCCGCAGAGAACTTGGTCCGCAAGGCTTTGATGCGGTTATTGATACGATAGGTGGTGAGTGTACTCAGCGTAATATTGAGTTAATGCGTTTTTGCGGACGTATTGCCTGCTTAAATCCACTCCCTTGTTTTGATCAAGACTTAATGTATCACCGAGCGCCAAATATTAGCGTTGTATCAATTGGTGGTGCATGGCTTGCTAATAGTTTATGTGCACAACAACGCTTGAGCTTTATGGGCAACCTGTTACTTGAAGGAGCTGTTAGTGGGGACATTAAACACCCAGAAATAACGCCCGTAGATTTTAGTGCTGAGTCAGTATCGCAAGCGCTTAATAAACAACTTGCTGGTGGTTTTACCGGCAAGCAAATTGTTAAAGTTGCTAAGTGAAGCGCTTATACAATTTGATTTAAATTTAGGTAGTTTTAGCTAGATTAACTGATAATGTAGCCTCTACAAATTGAATAAAAACGTAGCCTATTTGTGCTGCGTTTTTTTATGCCCATCAAAAAGTAGATACAGCGCTAGGGTCTGTTGATCTTTCAAGGTTGAATTTGCAGCAGTCTGTTTGGTATTTAGGTAAGGCAGAGCCTATGTAGTGTGGTTATTCCCCATAAATGGGCGATAACGTAGCATTAATGCCAAACAGGCGCTGCCCAAGGGGTTCTTCCTAGGGGCTATTTACTCTTTGTTGCTCGGTTTTTACTTAGCCCACTAGGTTACAAACCTCGCGCCGCGATTAAATAGCCCCTAGTTTGAACAAATTTTAATCCGCAAAGATCAACAGACCCTAGAGCTTTTGCTGTTTTATTCATCATTTTAGTCAAAATACTTTTTTTCAGCGTACAACTGTAAGCCTTTGTGTTTCAACAGTTTACGTTCAGGTAAAGAAAATAAATTGAAAAAACTGTTAATTAATTGAATAGAGTAATTGATCTAAACGATTTTTTATGACGTAATGTAGTTATTATTTAGCTGGTCGGATGAGTTCAATCATGAGTTTACGTACAAAACTAAAAAAAGTATTACCAAGTATTTCTATCACAGAACAAGAAGCGCTAGACGCGGGTGATGTATGGCTTGAAGGTTCTATCTACCAAGGTAAACCTGATTTCAGTGCACTTCGCGACGTACCTGCTGCTACATTAAGCGCAGACGAGCAAGCATTCTTAGACGGTCCAGTAAAAGAACTACTGGGCATGATTGACGATTCAGTGATTCAAAACGGCATTCATTTACCAAATGACATCTTAGAATTTTTGAAAAAAGAGCGTTTTTTCTCGCTTATCATTCCTAAGTCGTTTGGTGGTTTAGAGTTTAGCCCTTATGCAAACTCTACCATTGTTGGCACAATTGCGACTAAAAGCTCAGCAGTTGCGGTAACCGTAATGGTTCCTAACTCGTTAGGCCCAGGTGAGTTATTACTTCACTTTGGTACGCAAGAACAACAAGCACATTACTTACCACGCCTAGCAAATGGTACAGACATTCCATGTTTTGCATTAACAAGCCCTGAAGCGGGTTCTGATGCAGGTGGTATTCCTGATGTTGGTAAAGTAACTAAAGGTATGTACAACGGCGAAGAAGTCCTTGGTTTAGAAATTACCTGGGACAAGCGCTACATTACGCTTGCACCTATTGCTACCGTACTTGGTTTAGCATTTAAAGTAGTTGACCCTGATGGTCTGCTAGGTGGTAAAGAAAGCTTAGGTATTACCTGTGCACTTATTCCAAAAGAGCACCCAGGTGTTGAGCTTGGTAATCGCCACGACCCAATGGGTATTCGTTTTTACAACGGTACTACACGTGGTAACAAAGTATTTGTACCAATGGATTTTGTTATTGGTGGACAGAAAAACATCGGCCGTGGTTGGCAAATGCTGGTTAGCTGTTTAGGTGCTGGCCGTGGTATTTCATTACCTGCGCTAGGTGTTAGTACAGCACAAGTTGCATTTAAATCAGCATCTGAATACGCAGCAGTGCGTGAACAGTTTGGTTTAGCCATTGGCCAGTTTGAAGGTATTCAAGAAAAACTAGCTGACATTGCAGGTAAAACATACCTACAAGAAGCAATGCGCGTACTTACAACTGAAGGCTTAGGCATGGGTTTAAAACCATCAGTAGTAACCGCAATCGCTAAATACCATATGACAGAGCTTGGTCGCGACGTACTTGATTCAGCAATGGATATTCAAGCAGGTAAAGCGATTCAAAATGGTCCACAAAATACATTAGCAAGCGGTTATGTTGCACAGCCGATTGCCATTACGGTAGAAGGCGCGAACATTCTTACACGTAACCTAATGATCTTTGGTCAAGGTGTTATGCGTTGTCACCCATATTTACAATCTATGGTTGAGTCAATTCACAGTGAAGACAAAGGCGCAGATAAAGAATTTAACGGCATTTTGCGTAAAACAATCGGCTACAGCACAGCAAACAGCTTACGTGCTTTGCGCTTAGGTGTTTTACCATTTACAGCAAGTGCAAACTCTGATTTACCAGAAGTACGTGACTACGAAAAAGCAGTACATAAACTATCTGCAAAACTTGCAGTGTACGCAGACTTTTCGTTACTTGTACTTGGCGGTAAGTTAAAACAAGCAGAAATGCTATCGGCACGTTTAGGCGATGTAATGAGCTTCTTATATGCAGCTATGGCATCAATTAAATACTACGAGCAAAAAGTATCAAGTAGTGACCGTGAGCAAGCAGCGCCGTATTTCCATTACGCGACTCGTTTTGCACTACAAAGTGCTGAAGAAGCATTGCATAAGTTTTTAGATAACTTCCCTGCAAGCGGTACACGTAAGTTTATCCGTTTCATTACAATGAACTACTCAACTAAAATGCCAAAAATTAGCGACGATTTAATCCGCGAACTAGCTAAGCAAGCTCAGCTAGATACCGCATTTAAAGCGCAAATCACGCATTTAGTTAAACCAGTAGTGGGCGATGGCCATCATATTAATGAGCAAGCTTACAAAGCTAAAATGGCATCACTTGGCGAGCTGGCTAAAGTTAAAAAAGCATTACGTGCTAAAGTAATTAAGCCAGGTGCACGTTTTAACATTACACTTGATAACGCATTAGCGGCAAATGTAATCACGCAAGCTGAGCACGTTCAGTTAATTGATTACAACATCAAACGTGAAAAGGCGATTCGTGTAGATGAGTTCGATTTTGATATGAACCTACTAGATGATAACGCACAGCCAATTAACCCGCTTAAAAGCGTAGTTAATCAGTAAGTTAAAGTAATTAAATTCAATGATGCAAAGCGCCCGCAGTTGTCAGTATGGAATTAAGTTTGTGTTAGCTTAATAAAGTTTGTGATTTTAATTAAGTTTGTGATGAAATGCTGACAGTGTAAAAAAGAGCCGAAAGGCTCTTTTTTTTGTGTCAGCTAATAAATTTAGTATTTTACTTTGTTAGTCGCACTAAAAGTTATTTAAAAAATTAGAATTAATAGCTTTAATCTACATTATAATTGGAGCTTAAAGTTTAATTGACTTATTTGTTTAAAGTATACACGAAAGCGTTCCTTCCCCCCGTCAACCCTACCAAATCACATCAAATCAGATGTACACTACCTGAGTAATATGGCATATTAGCCTTAGTAATATATTGACTACTAATATGGTTTTAATATGACCGAAAGATGGCTATCCGTTGAAGAAATAGCAAATCACCTTGGTGTAAGTAAAGACACCGTATATGCATGGCGAGAGAAAAAAGGTTTACCTGCGCACAGGGTCGGTAGGTTTTGGAAATTTAAAGCGAATGAAGTTGATGATTGGATAAGGAGTGGAAATGCTTCTGAATCATCTGATGGTGGCAGTATATGAGTAGTATTAAAAAGAAGATGTCTCTTACACTTAGGCCAGCAATGATCCACGAGAATTTAATTATTGCAGAGGAATATAATAAATTTAAGGATTGGATTCAGGTTCGTGAAGAAGTACTAAGTAACAACCTTTTACAAGCTAGAACAGAAAGTACCTTAAAAACAATATATGGTGAAGTGTCCAAACGACTTATGAACTTAACAGACGATGAGTTAGTGTTAATGACTAAGTCTGACGTTGACGTTAAGCATTTAGTTTGGTTATCTATTTGCCGCCAATATTTATTTACGTATCAGTTTGCGATTGAAGTCTTATCAGAATATTTTAACAAGAGTCGTTTTCAACTATTCACAGAAGACTATATTGCTTTTTTAAATGCAAAAGCTGAGTGGCATTCTAATCTTGATAAAGTCACTGAACAATCCAGGTATAAAGCCCAGCAAATTATGTTCAAAATGCTAGTTGAGTGCGGTTTAATTACTAAAGAAAAAGAAATTTTACATCAAAATATATCTCCCAAACTTCGAGAGCTTATAAAGCAAAATAATGCTGATGATCTTGCTATTTTTCCGGGGGAGTATAGTTAATATGGCTGGAAAGTTTAATAGTGTCCTAACCAAGGCTAATTTCCGTGATGCGTACACGCATTTGACTGATGTTCTTGCTAGCGAGCCATTTCGAAACATGGAAGGGTTGAACGGGGATATACCTTTTCATATTTGCCCCTTCGAACCGTCACTTCAAAATGATATTAATTTGCTAATAAAGCAAATAACAAACTATCTAATCGATGCCCAAGTTAAAGTGTTGGAAGTCAATTTATATGACCTAGTTATAGAGCTATGTAAAGAAGAAGGTGATTGGGAATGGCTATTAGAAAATGAAGCCTCTATATCTAAGCAGGAATTTAAAGAAGAAATTCAAGGTATTATTGACACTAAAACGATTCTTATTCCCGCCGTTGTAAAAAAAATGTCTGAGAATACTTTTGATATTTTAATTATCACAGGGGTTGGCGAGGTTTATCCGTATATTAGATCAAGCAACCTCCTTGAAAATCTACAAATTAAAGCTAAAGAAAAGCCAACAATAATGTTTTACCCCGGACAATATAAGCACTCAGTTGAAAAAGGGACTTCTTTAGTTTTATTTGGAACTTTAGAAGACGATAAATATTACAGAGCTTTTAATATTTTAGATCGCGCTATATAAGGAATAAGCTGCATATCATGAAATTATCTCAATTATTTGCAAAGAAAGTAGACAGACCAATTGAAGGTGTTATTAAAGCGGATGACGATGTTGGTTTATATCTAGAATTAGATGAATACGTTATTACAGATGAAGTTGCCAAACGACTCGATATCTTTTTGGATGCATACCTAAATTATGCTGGTGCTAACGGTGTATGGGTATCTGGTTTCTTTGGTTCTGGTAAGTCCCACTTATTAAAAATGCTCGCCTTACTTTTAGAAAATACATCTATTGAAGATATAAGCCCGTTAGATATTTTCTTAGAGAAGCGTCCACTAAATGAAGGTGGAATCTTTGCAAATGATCTTAAGCGTGCTGTTGCTATTCCTTCAAAAAGCATCCTATTTAATATCGATCAAAAAGCTGATGTAATCAGTAAAACTGAACTTGATGCCTTGGTCGCTGTTTTTGTAAAAGTTTTCGATGAGCATTGTGGTTTTTATGGTAAACAAGCTTACATAGCGCAATTTGAGAGAGAACTGAAAGACGATGGCTTGTTAGACCATTTTACCAATACATTTGAATCTATCAGCGGAATGAGCTGGATAAAAGGTCGTGCAAGAGCAAAACGCATGGCCGCTGATGTTGATAAAGCTTATAACCAAGTATCTGGGCAATCTGTTACCAGTATTCTAGATAAATACCGTGAAGATTACAGGCTTTCAATTGAAGACTTTGCTGAGCAAGTACAAAGCTATATTGAAAAGCAAGAAGAGGGTTTTAGATTAAACTTCTTTGTGGATGAGGTTGGGCAATATATCGCTGGTAACATTAAGCTGATGACGAACCTTCAAACGGTCGCTGAAAGTTTAGCCTCTAAGTGTAAGGGACAAGCTTGGGTTATTGTCACAGCTCAAGAAGATATGTCGAAAGTGATTGGCGAAGCTGATCAAAGTAATGAAAGCGATTTTACGAAAATTCAAGCTCGCTTTAAAAATCGAATGAAGCTCACCAGTCAAGACGTTGCAGAAGTAATTCAAAAACGTTTGCTTGAGAAAAAAGAAGAGTTTATTCCACAGTTAACAGAATTATATCATCAGCAAGAAAATAACTTTAAAACCTTGTTTGATTTCGCAGATGGTTCACAGTCATACCGAAACTTTAAAGACAAAGAGCACTTTTTACAAAGCTATCCGTTTATCCCGTATCAATTTGGGCTTTTTCAGTCTGCTATCCAAAACCTCTCAACGCATAGTGCGTTTGAAGGTAAGCATAGTTCAGTTGGTGAGCGTTCAATGTTAGGTGTTTTCCAAGAAGTAGCTATAGCTATAAAAGATCACAACCTTGGCGAACTAGCGACGTTTGATTTAATGTTTGAAGGTATTCGTACCGCACTTAAAACAGCAAACCAACAGTCGATATTAAAAGCTGAACTTCAATTAGACAACAAGTTTGCAATACGACTATTAAAAGCACTGTTCTTAGTAAAATACGTGAAAGAATTTAAACCCACAGTAAGAAATTTATGTGTACTAATGCATGATAGTTTCAAGCGTGATATTCCTTCATTAAAACTAGAAGTAGAGCAAGCACTAAACTTACTTGAAAAAGAAACTTACATTCAACGTAATGGCGACTTGTTTGAGTACTTAACAGATGAAGAACAAGACATAGAAAAAGAGATCAAAAATGTAGAGATTGATTCTGATGTTATAGCTTCTGAACTTGAGAAGTTGATTTATGACGGTGTACTTAAAAATAGAAAGATTCGTTGGGTAGAAAACAACCAAGATTATCCGTTTAGTCGTAAATTAGACGATAAAATATCGGGTCGTGAGAATGAATTGGCAATTAATGTTATCACCTCATTTCATGACCATCGTGATGCATTTGAAAAACATAAATCAGATACGTTATTTAATGACGAATTACGTATAGTGCTGCCAGAAAGTGTCCGATTAGTAACCGATTTACTTCTTTACAAACGAACTGAAAAATATGTCGCTCATGAAACTAAAGCAACACAACAAGACAGTATAAAACGTATTCTCACTGAAAAAGGTATACAAAACGTTGATCGCTTAAATCAGCTTAAAGTACTAGTATCTAAACTCGTTGGTACGGCAAAATACTTTGTAGCAGGTGCAGAAATTGAATTAAGTGGCGAAGATGGCCAAAACAAAATGGTCAAAGCGTTTGGTGAGTTAATCAAACACACTTACCCAAACCTAAAAATGCTGCGTGATATTACTTACAGTGAAAATGATATTGCCGATATTATTAAAAAAGCAGGACAAGGCTTACTTGTTGATAACACTCAACTTCCTGAAGCTCAGCAGGAGATGTTTTCATTCATTCAAAGTAATAGTCGAGGTGGAATCCGTACCACGGTTAAATCGTTAGTTGAAAAGTTTGAAAGTAAACCGAATGGTTGGTCTTATGCCGCTATACTTTGTAACCTCGCATACTTATGCGCAGGCGGTAAGATCGAAGTTCGTGAATCCACTAACTTGCTTGATGATAAAGATCTAGTTCGTGCATTAAGAAACATTGCTACCCATGCTAACTTGATACTTGATCCACAAGTGGAGTTTACACCTTCACAAATACGCGGTGTAAAAGAGTTTTATCGTGACTACTTTGAAAAGGTTGCTCATGCGACAGAAGCGAAAGCTATTGCCAAAGAGCTGCAAGAGTCCTTTGCAGAACAGGCGACTGAGCTTGATAAGTTACAGTCACAATCAGAGCAGTATCCATTTTTGCGAGTATTAACCGATATAGTAACTAAGCTTCAAGAATTCAAAACAAAACCTTATACATGGTTTATGACCGAACTTACCCAAAATGAAGATACTTGGTTCGACTATAAAGAAAAGATGATAGACCCCATTGTTAAATTTATGAGAGGTCCGCAAAAATCTACCTTTGATAAAGCTAAACAAGTGGTAACAGAGCAAAAGGCAAATATAGAGTACGTTGAAGGAGCGGAGTATCAGCAAATAAAAGATGCTTTAATTAGTGCAACTATTTTTAAAGGTAGCGCTATACAACAACTTAAAAGTGATACAGATGCGCTAGAAAATAAAATTATAGAGCAAGTAAACTTAGAGCGTAAAAAAGCCATTGAACTAGTTAAAAATCTTCAAGATAAGCTAGTTGGTTTTTATGAATACAAGTCGTTAGGGCAAGATAAGAAAGATCAACTGCTTACCGAATTTACGCGTGCTGTTGATAAATTAAAGCAACAAGCATTAATTGCGATGTTACGTGATGAAGCAAGACGATTCGAAGATCAGATTTATTCGGCTCAAGTACAGAGATTAATGACATGGTCTCAACCTGCTCCTAAACTAGATCCTGTGCCAGAACCAACACAAACCTCACCAGAGCCTCAGGCAGGTTTGTTTGGTGGTAAGACTGTTGATCCTTCACCAAAAGTTCAAGAGCCAACTTTATCAAAAAACAAAGCAGAAATTAAAAGTGTATCCGCAAAGCAAATACGTGTTGATTACCCTAAACCATGGCTTGCTAGTGAAAGTGATGTTGAAGGTTATTTAGAAGAATATAAAAAGGTATTACTAGCTGCTATTAAAGAAGGGAAGCATATTCAATTATGATCACTAAATTAACATTAGAGAATTTTTCAGCTTTTGAAGACGTTGTTATAAATTGCTCATCTCAAATAAATATTATTGTTGGGGAAAATAGCTGTGGCAAGACACAAATATTAAAAGCAGCATACCTGTTAGGAAAAGCTAGCTCATTGAAGTCAGCAGGAGTGTCTGATTCAAAAATACAGGCTCAGATAAAGTCATCTTTACTTGGCTTATTTAAACCAAGAAGTAGAAGGTTAGGGGGAGTCATAAATAGGGATGCGAAGAAAGATTGTAGTCTTTCGATTGAAGATGCATATGGCTCAACAAATACAATTAAAATTGAGAACGATAAATCTACTGAAACAGTAAACGTTCTTGATGAAAAATTTGATTTAGAAACAGGTGTATTTTTACCTACTAAAGAAGTGCTTACTTTGTTACCTGCTCTTGAGTCAAAAAAGGTAAATGAAAAACAGCTAAGAGAGTTGTTTGATGAAACCGTAGTTGATCTTTGTTTAGCTTTCATAAATAACGATACATTGGAAGAAAAAGAACTTCTTAACCGAGATCAGAGGTTAGGGGGAGTGTTAAAACAACTTTGTGAGAATATTGAAGGTCAATATCGCTATAAAGACAAAGACCACTACTTTGTTGCCGGAAATTATCAAGAATACACAGATAAGCCTAATGAGTTTTGGTTTAAACCTATTGCGGGTAGTGAATTATCTACGACCATGACAGCGGAAGGTTACCGAAAAATTGGTATGATTCAGCAGCTTATTTTGAATGGTCAGATTAATAACTCAGCTAAAAGCACGTTATTTTGGGATGAGCCAGAATCAAATTTGAACCCTAAGCTTATGAAAATGATAGTTAAATCACTATTAGAAATATCTAGGAATGGTAAACAGATTTTTATTGCGACACATGATTATGCATTGCTGAAGTGGTTTGATTTACTAGCTAAAAAAGGTGAGAAAATTGGGGATAGTATCCGATACCACTTACTTACAAAAGATCCTGTAACACAAAAAGTTATATGCGAATATTCTGATGACTATAGCTTGATTAGTAAGTCTACAATAAGTGATGCTTATGCTGAAATTTATGATCAAGATGTCGAACGAGCGTTAGCAATATGACGGTGAAATTTAAAGCTGAGGAAACAGCTGACCTTGAATTTGAATTTCCAAAAACTTTATTATGGGAAGAGTTAGATATACAGGGAGTTACTTTACCCGAGAATATGAAATTTGTTGATATTGTAATTGAACGGGAGACTGACATTTTATTAGTTGAAATAAAAGATCCCTCTAATATTCGCTCACCTGAAAAAGAGCAAAATAAATATAGTAAGCGTTTAATAAATAACTCTGTATTAAAGAAAGAACTTACTCCCAAAGCTAGAGATTCATATTCTTATATGCATTTAATGGAAAGAGATACTAAGCCATTCAAATATATAGTCTTGCTTGGTCTGGATGCATATGATGACTCAGTTCAAAAACTTATTTTAACAGGGTTTAAAGATCGGTTAATGGCAGATATTCAAAGTGAAGGTCAAGGTTGGAAACGAAAATATGTACAAGATTGTGTCGTTCTTACTGTGGAACACTGGAATAAAGTTTTTGATTGGCCATTAAAAAGAATATCAGCAACCGCTTAACAATTAAATTAGGTTAATCATGGATACATCCAAATTAAAAAAATTCGCTCAATTTGCTCGTCGTAATTTAATTGAGCAAGTGCAAAGTAAACTAAAACTCGTCTTAGCTGATGAGAGTGCTGCTCGTCGTGAGCATCCTAAAGCGGTTAAAGAGCTAGAACAAAAAATCAATCAGTCTTCAAATAAAAAAGATGCCGAAGAGCAACTCATTGAGCTAGTGGCTTACACTTGGTTTAATCGCTTTTGTGCGCTTAGATTTATGGATGTAAATCAATATAATCGTATTATGGTGTTATCACCTATTTCAGGGCAATTTCAGCCTGAAATATTGGCAGAAGCAAAAGCAGGTCATTTGGATGACTCTGTTTTTAATGACAAAGCGCGTGGAGATATTCAAGGGCTATTAAGTGGCTCAGTTCCAAGTCGTGACGGCCAAGCTGAAGCCTATCGGTTAATAATTGTTGCTGTGTGCAATGATTACCATCGTCTAATGCCATTCTTATTTCAGCGTATTGAAGATTATACAGAGCTGTTAATGCCTGATGATCTATTATCGGGTAATTCTATTCTTGCTTACACTCGTGAAGCAATGACGCCTGAAAACTGTGAGTCAGTTGAATCTATTGGCTGGCTATATCAGTTTTATATTTCTGAGAAGAAAGATCTGGTTTTTGAAGGCTTAAAGAAAAATAAAAAGATAACGCCAGAAAATATTCCTGCGGCTACTCAACTGTTTACCCCTCATTGGATTGTTAAATATTTGGTTGAAAACTCATTAGGTCGTTTATGGATGCTCAACAATCCAAACTCAAAAATTATTGAGCATATGGAGTATTACATTAAACCAGTCGAGGATGAGGTTGATTTTCTTAAAGTTGGCAGCCCAGAAGAGTTAAAGATATGTGATAGCGCTTGTGGTTCAGGCCATATACTGACATATGCCTATGACTTGCTATACGCCATTTACTTAGATTCTAACTATGATCCTGTTGATATTCCTGAGCTAATATTAACCAAAAATTTATACGGAATAGAGATTGACGAACGAGCTTCTGAACTAGCTGCGTTTGCGTTAAGTATGAAGGCTCTTAAGGGGAATCCAAATGGTGATGGTAACAATCGTCGTCGATTTTTCCGAAACCCAATCAAACCTAATATTTGTCGATTAGAGAAAGTAAAAATAGATGAAGATGCCCTTAAAGAATATATGGATTTTATAGGGCGAGAGTTATTCACGCATGATTTTAGAGTAACGCTTACTGAGTTTGAAGAAGCTGATAACTTTGGCTCATTGATCCAACCAACGTTGAATAATATTTCTGATGTTTTAGCTATTATTGAAGAAAAAGGTGCGGCAATTGACTTTTCTCTTGATGACACGCATAAGTCTGTTTTAAAAATATTAAAACAGGCTGAATATTTAAGATCTAAATATTCAGCGGTGATAATAAATCCTCCCTACATGGGGAAGAATGGTATGAATGAGCGAATGAGTGTCTGGTTAAAAGAAAATTACAATTTAGTAAAATCTGATTTGTTTTCTTCATTTATTGTACGAGTTTCAAAAATGACATTGAAGCACGGTAGTGTAGGAATAATGTGCCCTAATGTTTGGATGTATATATCATCTTTTTTACACTTAAGAAAAATATTGACCAGTAAATGTAATTTAACCAATTTAGTTGAGCTACCATTAAACGGCTTTAAAGGAGCTACAGTACAAATTTGTGCCTTTAATTTCATTAATCGAAGTGATTCAGTAATGCCGGGTAATTTTATACGATTAGTCGATTTTAAATCGGGTAATTATGATTATTCTGAGTTAACAAAAGAAGCAGTAAAAAATCCTGACTGCGAATACATATTTAGAGCATCAAAGTTTGATTTTGAAGTGATTCCTGGAAATACAATATCATATTGGGCCTCAAAGAAATTGAGTAACTTATTTAAAGAGCACCCAAGTTTAGCTGCTATTGCAAAACCTAAGCAAGGACTCGCAACAACTGACAATGATCGATTTTTGCGTTTTTGGTTTGAATGCTCCCAAGACCAAACTTATATGAATGCTAATAATTCAGATGATTCCCTCAATAGTAAAAAGAAATGGTTTCCAATACAAAAAGGTGGAGCTTTCAGAAAGTGGTACGGCAACAATGAATATGTAGTGAATTGGTTCGAAAATGGGGTGGAAATTAAGGATGTCGTAAAAGAAAGGTATGGAAGTGCTTCAAAAAGAGTCGTAAATGAACCTTTTTATTTTAAGACTGGAATTACATGGTCGTCTCTTTCAAGCTCTTCGCTTTCTATGCGTTATGTACCAAATGGTTATATATTTGAGACGAAAGGGTCTATGTGTTTTTTTGAAGCATCAGAACAATTAAAACATGTACTAGCATTTTTTAATTCAAATATTGTAAACCCATTACTTGAGTGTGTCAGCCCTACTTTAGATTATCATGAAGGACCTATTGGAACTCTACCTATCAGCCAAACCGTACGGCCTGAGTTGATTCTAAATGTTGATAAAGCAGTTGAAATATCAAAGATTGACTGGAATGAAAGTGAAGTATCTTGGGAGTTTACAAGCTTTTCTCTTTTAAAAGGACTAACTGAAAAGAATAAGCGGTTACAAGATCAGTATTCGAATATTCGTGAAAATGAACTTAATAGAATTGAAAACCTTAGACAGATTGAGGTATCCAACAATAAAATCTTGATAAATGATTATAGTTTAGATGGGGAGCTTCCCACTGCTGTCGATGAAAATAAAATCACTCTGAATTGTAATTCAGCTTATAGGTTCCCGAATACAGTAAGAAAAACATTATCTGTAGAAGAAAGAGAATCATTATACAAAAAAGTGATTTTAGTTGAGTTTATTTCTTACTCGGTAGGATGTGTTTTTGGGCGTTTCTCGACCGATGAAGAAGGTCTGATTTTAGCTAATCAAGGCGATACGATAGAAAATTATCTTTCTAAAATACCTTCACCAACATTTATGCCTGACAAAGATAATGTGATTCCAATTATCGATTTTGATGGTGATTGGTTTGAAGACGATATTACAGAACGTTTTAAAGCTTTCTTAAAGGCAACTTTTGGGGAAGAGCACTTTGCTGAAAATTTAGCATTTATTGAAGAAGCCATCGGTAAAGATATTAAAAAGTATTTTGTCAAAGATTTCTATACGGATCATGTTAAGCGTTATAAAAAACGACCTATTTATTGGATGTTCTCAAGCCCTAAAGGCTCATTTAACGCATTAATTTATATGCATCGTTATCAGCCTGATACTGCTAGCGTTGTATTAAATGATTACTTACGTGAATTTCGTACTAAGTTAGAAGCACGTAAAGAAAGCTACGAGCAAGTTGAAATAAGTGCATCGGCAAGCCAAAAGGATATAACGCAGGCGATTAAAGCCATTGCGAAAATAGATAAAGTGCTTGAAGAAGTGAATGACTACGAGCATGACGTATTGTATCCACTTGCTGGAAAGAATATTGAAATAGACTTAGATGATGGCGTTAAGCACAACTACCCATTATTTGGTAAAGCACTGAAAAAAGTAGCAGGCTTATCTTAGTTTTAACGTAAATATTAGTTTGTTAATTAATGAGCAATCACGTTAAAACGGTTTAGGAAATTTGATGACAGAAAATAGAATAGAAAAAGCATTAAGCAGATTATTTGATACTAACCGTATTGTTTTTTGGTACGACGAGAAGAAAGAGCTTCGCGATGCCTTTGAATCTTTGTCCCTAGACAATATAGAAAAGATAGAAATTGCTAATAATGAGTTTTCAATTAAACACAAACTACTACGTGAGTCACCAAAAGCACAATTCTTATTATACAAAGAAGATAAGCAACCAGAGCCTATAAAAAACTGGCTATTAGATGTAGAACTTGCTCATATAGTTTTTAGAACCGACCAAGTTGCCATCTGGCTAAGTGAGCTAGAGTTACCCAGTGAGTTTACAGAGTTAGTTGAGTTGCATTCAGCATTTTTTGATTCAATTGGTGACACGAACGAAGCAAAAGTATTGGCAGAAAAACGTAAGCAAGTACTTAAAAGTTTAATAGTTCCTGATGATACCTTGAGCCAAATACGATCGAAAATGTTGTTTGTAGCTGCTGGAGCAACACAGAAAGGAGATGCACGTTTAGATGTGATTCTTGAATTGTTAATGGCTGATATGGGAAATAACGACGCTTATCAGCTAATTGAGCAGTGCAAGTTAGATAGTTTTTTATGGCAACAGGTTACTAATCAATATGGTTACCAAAGTGACAATCCTTCAATCAAAGACTTTGTTTTTGAATTATTCAAATTTTGCTATTTAGCTGAATTACCAACAGGACTGCAAGGAACGACAGTAGAACCTGAATCAGCAACAAAGAAAAATATGAGTAATAGCGCTTTAGTCTTCTTTAAACGTTGGAAAGATAGCCGTACTCATCAAAATACGTTTGAATGGTTGTCTGCACAGTGTTCGAAGATAATGAATATAGAAAATGACTTACAACACAGAAGTTTAAAAGATGTACTTGAACTGGATTACTTTAGAGTTATTGATCAAAAAGTAATCCATGAACTAGTAAGTGGTGTTGCAAACCGAACTGTATCACAAGGTGAGGTAGCAGTTTGGTGTCGTCAACGAAGACAGGGTCATTGGTACAATGATTTTGCTTTTTTATATGATGCGGTTGATTTTGCTAGCCAGTTTTTTGCATTACTAGATGCTTCAAAATTTGATATGTCGACTGCGTCAGAAGGTGTTCAACGATATACGAAGCATTGGTATAAGCTTGATCAGTTATACCGCCAATATGTCCATGCACTTAAAGTATCTGCTCAACCGACATTGTTAAGCTCGTTAACAGAGCAGATTGAGAATTTATATACAAATAGTTATGTTCAAACATTAAGTAATGCATGGCAACAACATGTAGATGCTATGACAACTTGGACAGTGCCAGAAGTTAAATCACAAAGTGATTTTTATAGCCATTGGGTTAAAACTAAGTATTTAGATAAAAATAAAAAAGTGTGTGTGATTATTTCTGATGCCTTTCGTTATGAAGCAGGTGAAGAAATGGTAAGTCGCATTAGGCAAGAAGATCGTTTTGAAGCCGAACTTGAACATGCATTATCAGCTATGCCGAGTTATACCCAGTTAGGAATGGCATCGTTATTACCTCAATCAAGAGAATATCCATTACAGTTAGCGGATAATAAAACGGGTACTGTTTTTATGGGCGAACTCTCAACCCAAGGTACGGATAACAGGGATAAAATATTAAAGACGATTCATGGTGATAGATCAAGTGCGGTACAGGCTAAGTCGTTAATTGAGATGACGCAGTCTGATAGCCGTGAACTATTAAAAGCGAACGATGTACTTTATATTTATCATAACCGGATTGACCATGCTGGCGATAAAATGCAGTCAGAAGGTGAAGCTTTCGAGGCCACAGAAAAAACATTTGATGACTTATTAAAACTTATTAAAAAGTTAACTAATGCTAATGCAAGTAATTTATTGATTACCGCAGATCATGGCTTTATTTATCAAAATAGTAAGTTGGAAGAAAGCGATTATTTATCAAAAGACGTAGTGGGTGAAATTCTCTATAACGATAGACGTTTTGTACTTGGTAAAGGCTTAACATCTGGTAAGTCATTAAAAGCCTTTAGCTCAAACGAGCTTGGCTTAAAAGGAGATGTGCATGCTGTTATTCCTAAAGGAATTCAAAGACTACGATTAAGTGGCTCTGGTAGCCGCTTTGTTCACGGTGGTGCATCACTTCAAGAAGTTATAGTTCCGATTATAAAAATCAATAAAAAGCGTTCTAGCGACACTAGAATTGTTGATGTTGATATATTACGCGGTGGCTCAAACATGATCACTTCAGGGCAATTGTCGGTGACCTTATACCAAGTAGAAGCAGTTACAGATAAAGCACAACCTAGATCATTACGTGTTGGTATCTATACTGAATCAGGCAAGCTGATTTCAGATAGTCATACTGTGAGAATGGATTTAACGTCTGAAAATGCCCGTGAACGGGAGATGAAACTTCGTTTATTGCTTAATCAGGAAGCTGAATCTGCTAATAATCAAGAAGTAATATTAAAACTTGAAGAGCCAGTTAGTGGCTCAAATCAATATCAAGAATATAAGCAATTGCGTTATACCATTCGTCGTTCATTTACTTCAGATTTCGACTTTTAGTGTACTTTTAATATAGTAAAAAATAATAAATAGTTTAAAAAAAGGACTTTTTAAGCTTAACTTTAAGGCATGAAAATGAGTGATCTTAACCGTAAAATTTGTGATGTGTTTGCTGGTCTTGTTGTCAGAAAAGATTTAGTAAAGACAGTAAAAGGGAATGCCATTGTTCCCTCATACGTACTTGAGTATTTACTAGGCCAATACTGTGCAACTAATGATGAAGCAAGTATTGAATCTGGCATTCAAACGGTTAAAGAAATTCTGGCTAAGCATTACGTACATCGTAATGAGGCTGGTTTGATTCGTTCAACCATTCGTGAAAAAGGTCGCCATAAAGTTATTGATAAGGTGAGTGTTTCACTCAACGATAAAAAAGATGTATACGAAACCGAATTTTCAAATCTTGGTATTAAAAAAGTTCTAATTGATTCTGGGACAGTTAAAAAGCACCCTAAGTTATTAGTAGGTGGGGTTTGGGTTATTGCCGATGTTGAATATGATCACACCGAAGAGAAAGATGCTAGCCCTTGGATTTTGAGTACAATTAAACCCATTCAGATGTCTCACTTTGACTACGATGGCTACATTGATGCTCGAAGTAAGTTTAATTTAGATGAATGGATTGATGTACTAGTACAAAGCATTGGCTTTAATCCTGAATTTTTTGGGCGTAGAAGTAAGTTAATGCAATTGGTGCGTTTAATCCCTTTTTGTGAACGCAACTTTAACTTAATTGAGCTTGGCCCAAAAGGTACGGGTAAATCTCATATTTATTCTGAATTTTCACCACACGGTATTTTGATTTCTGGTGGTGAAGTTACCGTACCTAAGCTTTTTGTAAATAACTCTACAGGCAAGTTAGGTTTAGTAGGATATTGGGATACAGTTGCGTTTGATGAGTTTGCAGGTAAGCAAAAGAAAGTAGATAAAGCCCTTGTTGATATTATGAAAAACTACATGGCGAATAAGTCTTTCTCTCGTGGTGTTGAAATGCTGGGTGCAGATGCATCAATGGCGTTTATTGGTAATACAGAACATAGCGTGCCTTATATGTTAAAGCATTCAGACTTATTTGATGCTTTACCAGAAAAATTCTATGACTCAGCATTTTTAGATCGATTACATTTTTATATACCGGGTTGGGAAGTCGATATAATACGAGGTGAAATGTTTTCTGACGGTTATGGCTTTGTTGTTGATTATTTGGCAGAAGTACTACGCCATCTAAGAAACCAAGATTACTCAGATCACTATAGCGAATATTTTAAAATATCATCGCAGATATCAACGCGTGATAGAGACGCTGTTCATAAAACATTTTCTGGTTTAATGAAAATATTGTTCCCTCAAGGAGGCGCAACTGAAGCCGAAATTGAAGAGATTTTGAAATTTTCTATGGAAGGTCGAAAGCGTGTCAAAGACCAGCTATTTAGAATTGACAGTACTTATGCAGATGTTAACTTTTCTTATAGCAATAAAGTGGGAAAAGAAGCGCCTGTCAGTACACTTGAAGAGCTCCAGTATCCGAACTATTTCAATAAGACCGTTGGGGAAGTTACAGACATAGGTATGCCTGAGCCTGATATAGAGCCTGTAGTTGATAAACAACGAGAACCATTGATTTCAGTTGCTGTTGAAAAAGCGTCTTATGATGAATGCGAGTTAAAAGAGCATCACTTAACTTTTGTAGAGAATCAACGGGGCGTCAGCTACGACAATTTGTTTGGTCCATACCTCAAAGGCGCGAAACACATAACAATTACTGACCCTTATATTCGCTTATTTTATCAGGCCAAAAATTTGATGGAATTACTTGAAACTATCATTAAACAAAAAGCCGAAGAGGATGAAGTTGTAGTTAGCCTGATAACCGTTGAAGATGAATTTAAAGGTGAGCAACAACGTGAGTACTTTGAAAAAATCCAAAGTTCAATGTTTGCAGTAGGTATTAAGTTCGATTATTCATTTGATACAACCGGAAGTCAACATGCACGCCATATTGTTACCAACACTGGATGGAAAATATCACTAGATCGCGGCTTAGATATATTTCAGCAATATGATGTAAATGATGTGTTTAGCTTATCTAATAGAATACAAAAACATAGGCCATTGAAAGGTTTTGAAGTAACTTTTATAAATATTCAATAAATATTTTCAGGAGTTGTTGAGTTTTATTTATAGCTTTTGAGTTCAACAGTTTCTATTGGCAAGCTAGATTACCTGAATGCTTAAATAGTATTTCATATGTTTAACTGTCTATTTATATGAGAATACTTGAACCAATACCAAAGTAGCTAACCTATCTGTAGTAAAAACTTAGGTATGGACTTCTTATTATTTGACTCAAAATCGGTTGATTAAAATGGCGACTTATATAAACGGAATTTAATTATGAAAAAGGAAGAAGTAGACGCGCATATTAGAAGTGTTGTAGATAAGCTAATTGAGCAAATGCAGGAGAATTTGGGGGAATGGGTTGCACCTTGGCATAATGGTTTTCTAGAACCTAAAAACGCCATTACACACCACCTTTTTAGTGGAATGAATGCAACGCTACTTTGGCTATCTACCCTTGAGAATAAATTTCAATCGGATGAGTGGGCTACACTTAAACAATGGAATACAAAAAAAGCTAAGGTAAAAATTCGCTCAAAAGGAACGCGTTTATTTCGCCCCATTTACGCTAAAAAAAATAAACCCAGTGATGTGGATTATATTGTTTATTTTAAGCCCTATTCGGTGTTCAACGCTGACCAAGTCAATGATTATAACCCAGCACACCCTGATTTATTTACAGATGATATACCAGAAGATCCGAGTGCTGATAAATTTATAGCCAGATGCAAAGCAAATATTACTCATGGTAATACAGATGCTTTTTATAGAGTATACGAAGATAAAATATATCTGCCATATCCCACTAACTTTGTAGATAGTTCTCATGGAAGTAAAAAGCATAATTATTATGCTACTGCTATCCATGAGTTAATTCATTGGAGTGGGCATAACTCTAGAATGAAACGCGACTTAGCCAATAATAGTACCGAACAGTATGCATATGAAGAGCTTGTTGCTGAACTTGGTGCAGCAATTATATGTACGCGGCTTGAAAATACAATTACGCCAAGAACGGATCATGCTGCTTATTTGAAGTCTTGGACAAAGCATTTAAAAAATGATTTTCATTACTTATTTAAAGCCGTAGATGACGCAAAAAAAGCAGTACATTTTTTGTATGAGTTAACAGGCATTGAAAACGCTGATGTGGATTGTGAAGATAAAGAGTTTGAACAACTTAATGATATTGAAGCAGTAGAACCAGAGAAAATAACCCTTACAGGTTTTGTAAGCACTCTAAAAGTTAGTACGTGCTGTAACCACTGTCATGAAAGCTATAGCGTTA
Organism: Pseudoalteromonas sp. LC2018020214; assembly: GCF_016598755.1. Lineage (NCBI taxonomy): Bacteria > Pseudomonadati > Pseudomonadota > Gammaproteobacteria > Alteromonadales > Pseudoalteromonadaceae > Pseudoalteromonas > Pseudoalteromonas sp. LC2018020214. The sequence continues at coordinate 289,899 of NZ_CP066805.1, read as the reverse complement.
CATTAACCCGTTATGAAAACTTATCGTTTTGTGAGCAATGCTCAAAGCCTAATAAGCACCTTATTGATTGGTAATTACTAGTTTTACATTGAATAAAGAAAAAACAGATAAATAAAATAATAATTTGTAATGAACATTTTCTATTTCAGCTACGCTTTGTTAAAGAGCTGAGAGGAATTTATATGTCTCATCAAGTGATTTGTTTAGCGGTGCAATTACTTAATAAAGAACAGCTGAATGAACATTACAGGTTAACGTTACCTACTTATTGCTTAGTTGAGTTTGCCGAAAGACTCATTAATAAAGTACGTAAGGCTCGTAAGCTTCTAGAAGAAAATAATCTTTATGAGGTTGTTGTAAAAACTACGGAGGTCAATTGGTTTTATGAGCTAACCAATCGGTATCATCATTCAATGACTTCATACCTACATGTAACTAATACAAAAATTGCCTTTTCAGGGCTGTTCCCCCCAAATAAAGACCCTCACTTCATTACCCCATATGTAGATATTAACGATATAGCTCTACCTGAGCGGAATATTAAAAGCGTTATATTAAATAAAAAACGTGTGCCATTAGTTTTATCGTTACTTCGTGAACTTGAAGCTAAACAAGGAAGATTTGAAAAAACCTCCGACTTATACTGGCAGCTTGAGAATATAATTTCGCCGATTCGTGATTTAGATAATAGGTGTACCAATGCGCTAACGAAAGGTCGTGATGAACTATTATCTAACTTAAATGAAGAGTCGAACAAGCTAAGTGTACAAACTGAACGGCTTGAACTGGAGATTGAGCAAATAGTATTAAGAGTCATAAAGCGTATTTTTGGTGTGGTTTATGGTGATTTAATTACTCATATTGATACTAAAAATAGAACAGTTAATTTACAGTTTGAACATGTTTATTACTACGATAAGGAAATCACATTTAGTGGCACAGGCATTACAAAGCAAGGAAAGCTTGGAAAGCGACATCAGTCTTTTAGTATAAAGATTATGGCTGAGCCTAAATCAATATGAATATTCAAACTTTGCTATCAGAAATCAAACAAGCTAAAAAGCGCAGAGTGGTTCTTGATTATCATTGTTCTCCAGTGAGTGGAGTTGATGTGCCTATTGAGGACTGGCAGCCTAGCTTAGTGTTATTACGCAGCTTGTTTAAGGCATTTAAGGTAAAGGGCTGCAATATTGTAATTACGTGGTGGGGGCAAATATTCATCATACCAAAAAACAGTCATACTGCATTTGAGTTAGCACTTAACTATCAAGCTGCAACAGAAGATATAGCTAGTTTAGATGCTTTAATGAGGAAGAAAAATTTCATTAAACTACGTTTTTCAAATCCTAAACCTATTTATACTTTAAGCATAAAGGCGCATCGATCAGGGACTAAGTGGTATCGTACCCCTTTAGATATAAACAAGGGTTTTACTGATAAACTCGCGGCATCGTCGTATGAAGTGATGACCGCAAGGCTAAATAGTTACCAGTATCCAGGATTAGAAGTAAAAAATCACGTTTCAGATATGGACGATATTGAAGCGATTATTCATTACGCTGCTGCAAAATTTGGAGCTAACTCCCCGTTTTATCGCTTATCCAAAGCAATATTGAGCCCTCTTACATCTTTTAGTATTGAATTGACGGGAACAAGTGTAGTCATCAAAGGTTATTATCCTCGGGGAGATTCAGAGTTCTACCTAAAGGTAAAAGAGATTGATTTTATTATGAAATATCTCCCAAGCTAAGGTGCTATCGAAGTCAAACTACTTATCTTCTAGGGAAGTGGGGCCATAATTTTCGAGATCGTCTTTAAGGTTTTTTAGTTCTTTGGCATTAAAGTTAGCGAGTATTCGATAAACACCCTCAAGCAAGGGTTTTGATTGCATCTCTAATATAAGGGCTAATAAACTATCAGGGTCACTCAGACCTACTTTTATAAAGCCTAACTTTTCTTCATCGAGATATATTAGTTGTTCTAATAGCCCCGATATATCATCAAGTTCATATACCTTTTTACTCATTACCTCAGGAATGTAACCACCAAGCATTAATACCTTGGTTTCGTTTATACAATAATACTGGGCGATTTTTTGAAGAAAAGCACGTGATAGCTGTTTTTCTTTGCCGCTCTCGACTCGGCTTATATAGCTGCGATTGCAATCTAAGGCTCGCGCAACAGCCGACTGAGAGTATTTAGCTTTTCCGTCAAGTAGCTCTAATTGGCTACGAATGTCTTTTAAATATTGATTTATCATAATGTTTCGTAATTACGAAACAAAAAGTTATAAGGCAATATCACTTATGATGATATTGCTTATATTTTGTTCGCATTAAAAGCTTCTCTTTTACAACTAAAAGTTATCAAAATAAAGATATTTCAATTAGTTACAAAAAAAGATATTTTTATAACTGTATGGAATACCAGTTGTTTTTATGCATTCTAATGAAATTTACTAAAAAAGTAAAAAACTACTCTCTATTCATTACAAAAAAAGATAAAAATCAGTAGGTTAAATAAATCCTCGTTTGCTTGTACAAACAAAATTTGGGCACTATAACTTTTACCAATTAAGATTTTAAAGTTGGTGAAAACATGACAAAACCTGAGAAAACTAAAAAACACTCGCCTAAAGGCCAATTATGGCTTCGTGACGTAGATAGGAAAAAATTTATCAAATGGAAGGAAACCACTTCCTCGCATAAACCTTATGAATCTTTCATACGGACTCAATCCACTCATTCACTCGGGCGAAAACATCAGCTTTTTTGTAAAAAGCAAAATCGATTAGTTACGTTGCTGAGTGACGGAGAATTACTTGCTTATAAGCACCTTATCTGGACACAAAATGTATTCAGTGTCGAAGAACAATATGCATTAAATCCAGTAGAGACATTCAATATCGCAAAGCAGTTAGATATTGTGCATCCTTATGATTTCAAAAAGGCTATTCATCATGTAATGACGACTGACTTTTTAGTGACATCGTTTAATGATGATGGGGAACTATACAGAACAGCCTATTCATATAAGCCAGTTTTTGATGGAAAAAAGACGTCACGTACATATAAAAAATTACAGATAGAACAAGCTTTTTGGGCACGAAAGAAAATCCCTTATCGTGTTATTACTCGTTGTGATTTTGGTTTGAATGAAGAAAAAGATAGTAAGGCTTGGCTGGCTTCATTGTTATTTTGTGAAATTCATTATGATAGTGCTATCGATGAAAATGCACTTCAGTTATTTACGCATAACTTAATTATGCAACATCAGTTAGAGCCATGGTCTCCACTTCGCAATATATTGAAATCATTGTCAAATAAGTATCGCTATACCCAAATTGAAGCCGAAATATTTTTTAAAAATGCCGTATTAAAAGGGTTTCTCAAAATACAAAGAGCTAAGCGTATCCGTTTAAACGAAGCTTTGAACTTAGACCTAGTGGGAGGTAGTGAGTGTTTTATTTAAATACAGAGCTTCGACTAAAGCCTGAATCATTACACAGACTTAGAAAGGTCTGTATATCCGATGTTTTTGTTGTTTGCGTTGAACTCCAGATGAAGCGAGTTGCTATTGTTAATATGAGCGAAGCGCTAGGAATTGATGTTAATAAAAATACTCTCATTGATAAAGGTATAAAGAAAAAAGCTTATCAGATAACAAAGCCTAAGGTTTATTTATTTGATGAAGCTAATGAAATATTTGATTTAGTGCAGTTAAACGGCGGAGTCAAACGTTTCATACCACCAAAGCTTCTTAGAAATCCAACGGAAGTGCTGAGTGAAGAAAAGCGAATTACTTGGTTCAAAAAGCGAGATCTTGCATTAAATAAACTTGGTTTTCTGATAGAAGATGAAAGTGTGAAGCGGTATCTTTTTCAATATAACGCGACTGAGTTATTAGAAAAGCGCTTAGCTGAGTTGCGAGATGAAGATCCGACTAAAAAATATTCATCCCCTACAGCACTAATACGTTATTTAAATCAGTTTATTACACTAGGCAGAAATACAAATGCGTTGTTACCGATTGGCTTAATGAATAGCGGCTGTAATTATCAACATAATACGGAGGAGAAAGTTATTAAACGCGGCCGTGGTGGCGCTGATGGTCGAAATACACTATCAAGGCATAAAGCTATAACCGCTAAAGAAAAACGCATCATAAAGAAAGTTGCGAAGTTATTTGGTACAAACACGAGAAGTGGCCAGCTCCTTTTTACTGAGATTTATTATGAATACTGCTTATATTCACTAGAGCTGGAAAACTACACGTTACCAAAGCCTGATAAGAATGGAATGCGTGATCTATCGAACCTTGAAAAATACATTATTTCATACGACCAATTTATTTATCATTACAAGCAAGTAATCCCACTAATAGATCGCTTACTTTTACGATATGGAAAAATTAAGACAAGTCGCGATATGGTTGATCGTCAAGGCATATCAACGGATGGGGTTCTTGGTGCTAATCATGTAGTGGAAATTGATTCTACAGAGTTATCGCTTCATGTCAGGGATATGCGAGTAGGCCACAAGCGACTCTCAGCAGGCCGTCTTTTTATTTGTATCGCGGTATGTATAAAAACACGCTACATATTAGGTTACAGCTTATCTTTTAAAGCGCCTGTTTGGGAAAATGTTGCTGAATGTCTTTACAATATTTTAGACGACAAAAAATCCTACTGTGCAAAATATGGCATTCCACTTCAAGATTACCAATGGGAATCACATCATGACATTTATTCAGCACGTATCGATAATGGTATTGAATACCCAGAGGAACAAGTTGACGAACTTTTGAATGGACGGTACGGGCCAACTAGGGTCGAAACTGTGACTAAAGCTCGTGGTGATTTAAAGGGAATTATTGAGCGTTTAGTTGGTACTGTTGATCGCATAATTGCAACTCAACAAGGTGGAATTGAAGCTCAGCGTGACCATACGGAGCAGGATGCATCCCAAAAAGCTATTTATTCAATCGAGCAAGTACACCAAAAAATTATTCGTGAAATCATCCATCATAATACTTATAAAAACTGTGCAAAAATTTTAGATGCTGATATGGCTGAAGCTGGTATTGGTATAACACCGAGAAGTATGTGGAATTTTAGTATAAAAGAACAAATGTCGGGGGGAATACCTATTGCTAAAGAGCAATTACCCTCATTTCGTTATCAATTATTACCTAAAGCTAAAGTGACTGTAAAAGAGGATGGTATTTCTTGTAATGGACTCATTTTCACTGGTGATTATGCAAAGTCTGAAGAGTGGTATTTGAGAGTAAAACATGGTGAAAAGTTAACTTTTAAAATGGCCTACACTCCGACAAATTGTAATGTCATTTTTTTTGAGGATAACAAAAGTAATATACATCCATTTATATTGTCAGAAAAAAGTGAACAGTTTAAAAATTTAAGTTGGGTAGAAGTTCATGAGCGACGAGAGTTTTTACGAGAGCAGCAAAGGGAATTAAGTTCTCAGCGATTAGCAAATAAACTTGCTAATAAAACCGAAGATAAAGAAATGCTTATTTCTGCGAATAAAGAGGCTAAAGATGCTCCGCGAAATGATCAAACTAGCTATCAAAATGGCGTTAATAATCGCCGAAAAGAATACGCTGAGTCTCAAGCCATTTCTAAAGATAAAGAAATTCAAAAAGAGCTTATTAATCAAAATAACGATTTTACTAAACAAGATCCCCCATCAGTAGAAGTAGATACATTTTCAGAGGACAAATTCATATGATACACAACGCGATATACGCACCTGCACAGTCAAATATTTATAAAAACAATCCTCTTATTGAATGCATACCGATCATTGAAAGTGAAGTCGATTTCTACAATGCTATTAAGACGACCCCCGAGCTACCTGTTGGACTTTGGGATTATGATAATTTCTCAGCAATGGACTACTTCTCAGAACTTGAGGTGGCTTACTTGCCACACCCGAGTGCTTGGACCCTTTATCTTCATTTTATTCAGCAGATAAAGTCGGGTTATCGGTCTAAAAATCCATTAGACAAAAGTGGTCAGTGCTTTATTAATACCGTAATAACTCGGGGCAACTTCGAGCAAAAATATGCCATTCCAAAGCGAAATAAAGCGCACGCAGGAAAAGCTAAATGTTCATTCGCGAAGGGGATTTCGGGGGTTGGTAAGTCGGAGGTAATAAATACAGTACTTAGTTGTATTCCACAAGTAATTAGACATGTCGAGTATAACTCGACACCGCTTATCATGGATCAGCTAGTATGGGTTTCAATAGATGTTAGTGCATCAAATAGTTTAAAAGGGCTTGCTTTGAATTTCTTTACAGCACTCGATGAGCAGCTGGGGACAAGCTATGCGTATAATAATAGGGCATTAAGAAACCCTGTCGATTTTTATATTGGTGCGATTAGAGAGTTATGCGCAAAGCATATGATCGGATTTGTTCATATCGATGAATGTCAGCACCTTTTGAAAAGCATTAAAAGTGGAGAAAGTGCCACTTTAGAGCATCTTGAAAGCTTATTTAATCGAATAGGCATTCCTATGCTTATGACGAGTACTCCTGAAGGTGCTAAGTTGTTTTTTAATGATAATGATGAAGGAAGCTCACCAAGAGTCCAAAATGTAAGGCGTTTAATGTCTGAGCGAGTATATGAATTTGAACCTATCGACATTAACAGCAAATTTTATCATACTTTTTTTGATTTATTTTTACCCAAGTACCTATTCACTGATAGTGAAGTGCAAAAGAATGAATTTAGACATCGGGTTCATTATTTAACGTTTGGCATACATGCAATTATAGCTCGATTGTTGCGTTTATTTTTTGAAGCGGCTCATAAATTGAATCTCACACCTGAAAATGTAAATACTGGTGAGTATTTCTCGTTACTGGACAAGGTGTACTTACAACATTTTGAAGCAATTTCCCTATCTATCGCACAGTTGAGACAAAATAAAGCTCAAGAATATGAGTATATGATTCAACAAAGTTCGGATAAGAAGCCAAAAAAACTGAATACATCTAGAACTATGCATTCATCTGTACGAGGTGCAAAAATGGCATCAGAACGGTCAAAAGCTAAATTGAATAGTTGTAATGCTGAGGTTCATAAAAATGAGCTACAGGCCGGTTTATCGGAGCATCACCAGTAATGCTACCCAAGTCACAATACATACCCGTAATTCACCCTGACGAGCATTACATGAGTGTTATTTTGAGATGGGAGGGGGTACATAATAGTTTCCCTCTTTTTAAAGAAAGTAAATTCAATAAAAATAGAAGCTTGAGTAAGTACTTGAAGGTTTCATTTATTAAAAAACTAGTATGGGAACTGCCCTCCGGCTTGGACCTTAATTGGTTTCTATCAAGGACAACACAATTTGGTCACTTTAACTTTTATGGAGCAGTGCTAGATAAGGCGATAGAGTTTTGTGACAGCATAAAAAAAGACAGCCAAATACTTCATGTAACTGATCTTCAATTGCGTTGGTGTAAAATGTGCGCGAGAAATGATATTTCAGATTATGGGTATTCTTTCTGGAGAAATAGCCATCAGGACCCTCGGTTAATTCGTTGTCCGCGTCATAAATTGATTCTGAATTCTTGCTGTAAATTTTGCAATATTAAAACACCTGAATATAAGCAACTTAAAGCATTTAAAACTTTAGAAAGATGTATCGTTTGTAATACTTTATTACCCCCATCAGTGAAAATAAATATACTTACACCGTTTGAAACGTGGTTAGAAGAGCTTCACCATTTATCAAATAAAGGAATATATGTTGATAAGTTAGCTTTAATTGATCGTGTTAATCAGATCATTAATACTAATGATAATTTTACTCCGAAGAGTAGATTAAGCACACGACGAAACGAAGCACAAAAGCATTTAGTGAGTGAATACAACGAAACTGGAGCCTATAAATTATTTACTTTTAAAAAAGTTACTTATGATGCAGTTAGACATTATAAGGAGCTAACTCTTGGGTGTATTTTAAATAAATCTACATGCTACTCACCTGTAATATATGCACTTTTAGGTTGGGTTTTTCTGAGTATTGAAGAGCGAAATGAGCTTTTCGGATCGTTTAAGAAATGGGGTAAATAACAATGGAGACATGTCCTACTTGGTTAGACGGTGAAACTGTATTTAGTTTGATTCAGCGCTTAGCCGTATTGCAATGTAAAACTAATAAAATGCATAGTCTCGACCACCTTTTTGGATCTTGCTCACTATTATATTTTTCTGACTTTCCATCTTTTCTACCAAAACTTAGCGAATTAAGTGGGGTCGATATTGAGTATATAATTCGTGAACATACGATTTTACCTGCTTGTAGAGTATTTTTAGCACCCTCTAAATATAAGTCTGTGATGTCAGGATTACTCAAGTCAGAATCGAAAAAGGTGTTCACTTGTCAGTCGCTCACAGCCACTAAGAACTATGAAAAGAAAGTGCTCTATTTTTGTCCGCAATGTGCCCGAGATGATGAATCTGAGGTTGGTGTTGCGTATTGGCATATACGTCATCAATTACCGGGTGCTCATGTATGCCTCAGACATAAGTGTATACTGGAGAAGCAACTAGCAACGAAATACGCATTTGAAAACTGGCCTAATTGGTCTAGATGCCAGCACGTATTAGCAAGTGATAAAGCCGTTAAATTAACGCAGTTTATTAACTACCTTTATGATACCCCATTTTCATTTCAGCATAGTCTTAAAGCGTTATATATAATCGCACTGAGATATAGAGGTATGGTAACGCGAAAGGGATTGGTTCGGATGACGCTATTGCGAGAGCAATTAATCCAATACTGGGAACCACTTTTTAATATTGATGAGATTTCAGATGTGTTCTCTGCAAAACAGAGTGAGGTATTTCCAGAGGCCATTTTTTATCGCTCTGATAGTACGTTTACACCCATAAAGCATTTATTGATAATGGTGTATCTATTTAAAAGTGTCCATCAAATACGTAGCTTTGATAGGAACTATGATGATTTCGTATTAGCTTCTAGCGCTAACTTAGCTTTTACTCAATCATTGGGTGGATCTGAAATGATTATTGAGTTGATTGAGAAAAAGTACACACTCCATGAAATTGCCGAAACGACCACGATGTCTATAAATTATATCCGTAAGATAGCTAAAAAAAGTGGCCTAAATATAAAAGCCAAAAAGCACTTTATGCCACAAGCAGAGCGTAAGGCGATTATTTTCAAGCTATTAGCTGGATATTCAACTAAAAATATAGCGATGGAATTTGAACGTCATGAGGGTACTATTGAAAAGATTTTAAAATTACATCCAGATATCGTTGAGCTCAGGGTTAAAAGGCGTCACTACAAAAAACGTAAAATTGAAAGAGAAAAATTATTACACTATTTAGCTCATAATGAAGCGAAGACCAGAAGAAAAATACAGCTTGCGATTACATCTACATACCACTGGTTGTACAATTATGATACAGAATGGTTGTATGGGCACGTACCTGCATCTATACGATATTAAAATTACTCTAATTGTTTATTTGCGCATCGATATACTCTCTAACTTCTCGTAAATTAAACACTTCGCCCTGTAACATATAATCAAGAGCAGAGAGACTACCGAAATTTACATTAGGTTTTTTAATCCATTTATTACTTTGTGTTCTTGTCGGTAATAAATTACCCAAACCTTTGTATATACCTAGGATATAAGAAATACGTTTTAAGATTTCATCAGTAAGAGTTACCGGAGTGCTTATTTTGAAATTATCTAGGCTTTCAGCCTCTTTTAATCCAAGTAAGTTCGCTTGATTGGCTGCTGGGACTTCCCACTCATCCATGATGTTAAAAAATGTTTTGATTGCAATAGCACTTATTTTATCACCGGATACTTCAGAAATTTCATTTGTTAAATCAGCCATTAAAACCCACATTCATATTATTTGTTTATATCTAAATCTAGCTCATAAACTACACTAGAGCAACGACTTCATTTACCAGCAATCTCATTCATGTAAATTTTTGACTAGGAAAAATGCACTTGTATTTTCTATTCATTAGATGTAACTTGATTAACAATATGAAATAATTAATAACATAAAAGCAACCTATCTAATCTAAGCGGTTTTTAATATATTCTAAATTTAAAGCTGTTAATTTATCATCACAATCTTAATTAATATTAGGCTGAGTCTTATTGATTATAATTGGTTAATATCACAAACTTTATTAATATCCCCTTAGTATTAATTACAGTCGTGTCGGTGAATAAAATCACAAACTTAATTCAAAACTGACAGCAGTATCGGCGCTTTTATTGTTGAGTAAAGAATTAGTGTGGGGCCCCGCTTGTGTAAAAACAAGCGGGGCTTTTTTATGTGTTATTTAAAGTAGAAATAGATGACGGTATTGGTTTGAAAGTGAATATGTATCTGTAGAGGATTAAAAAGAGACGCTTATAATCTTGAAAAAGGGCTAACAACCCCGTTAGCACCTTGCTGTAGTACATGGGTATAAATTTGTGTAGTTTTAACATCAGAATGGCCAAGCTGAGCTTGAACAGTTCTTATATCGGCGCCACTTTGCAGTAGATGAGTAGCAAAAGAGTGTCTCAATGTATGAGGTGTTATTATTTTTGTTAACCCTGATTTTTGGACGGCTTTTTTAATCTCTTTTCTAATACAAGAGTGATGAAAATGATGTCGCCTTATTTCACCACTTTGAGGATCTGAACTTAATATATGAGAAGGAAATAAATATTGCCACGCAAGCGATTTTGCGGCACTTGGATATTTTTTTGTTAAAGCATATGGCATCCATACGCCAGAATATTCCGTATTATTTAAATCCAGTTTTAAATAGTCATCAACGTTCAAAATTTGATTTCTCAGCATAGGAATTAGCTCTGTGGCCAGCGTAACAATGCGGTGTTTATTACCTTTTCCATTCCATACTTGAATGCATTTATAATCAAAATCAATATCTTTTACTCTTAATTGCACCGCTTCCATTACTCTTAAGCCACTTCCATACATAAGGGCTGCAATTAAATAATAGCGCTTATTTAAATGAGCCATCAACATTTTAACTTCCTCTGGGGTCATCACCACAGGGAGCTTTGCTGGTTTTTTACTACGGGCAAAATTTAAATTTAATGAGAGTTCTTTTTTTATTATGTGCTTGTATAAAAATGACAATGAATTGAGTGCGGTGGCTTGCGTACGTGGTGCAACGTTTTGCTTTAACACTAAATGTTCTAAGTAGCGTTCGACTTCATTGTCCCCCATTGAGGCGGGATGGCGTTTATTATGAAAATGGATATAAGATGCAATCCATCTTAGGTAGGTATCTACGGTGCGTAATGAATACTGACGTACCAACATATAATCGGCTATATAATTTAAAAATGGGGAACGTGTTTTCATACTATTACCAATAATGGCGCTGTTTTTATATACAGTATAGTTGTGATGCACACATATTCAAGAAAATGAGCGGCGAGCGCATTTTCTCTTTTATTGAGAGTTTGAATGCTAATAAAAATTATATATAGCAATGTGTTAAGTTATTTGGTAAAAATGATTTATAAAATACATGAGCGTATCGTTGGCAGAAATATGCGCGATGAGCGCACTATTAAATTGTTATACGCTAATGAAACTTTTATTTTTAATTACTATTATATTAATCATACCGTTTAAGGCAAAAGCTCTTGATTCACCCATATTCCATTCGGTCAATATTGGTGATCAGTTCATAGGTGAATATATATATTTGGGCTATTGGGATCAGGAACCTTTAGAAGGAGGTGCTAAGGGGATATCATATAGATATGGACTTGGAACCCATGGTCAAAAGGTTACAGTGTCATTTTCTAAATTTCAGTATTTTGGCGGCTATGATATTGGTTTGAGCTACATTAAACCATATGAAGAAAATACTCATGTATTTAATGGGAAAAACTCTGCATTAGCTATTGAAGGAACCTTAAGGTTTTTTCTATCAAATCTGACTATTGGTGTCACTGAAGAAACTGTATATGCTTCAGTAGGGTGGTCTTTCAATTATGGCTTTTAGCGTATAACAAGCGCATTAATAATGGACGTCTTAAACTTGGCTGGACGCTCATTCTTCGCTAATTTTAGCCAAGTCTAATACGCCCATTATGCGGGCGTTTTATGTTGCAAAGGAAGTGTAATTGAAAATTTCTATATTTTTATTATCTTGTTTATTTTCGGCCAGCTCCTATGCATGCTTTTCACCACCTGAAGGTTTATATGAACAACATGAACTCCAAGCTAAAATATTTTTTTCATTAGCTATCGCACTTTGTTTATTGTCAATTACTATACGCTTGTTATCAAACTACAAAAGAGTTTGGGTTCCTCTATTATTCGTCACTACCTTTACATATTGGCCAGCGTATATTTGGCACTGGGGGCATGCATATTCTGGTTCATGTGGCATGCCTGAAATAGTTTTGGCTTACCAGATACTTGCGGGCGGCATGGCAGTTTTATTGGCATATGAAGCATTTAATTTTTACAAGTTGCGTCGTAATAATGCAACATAACAAACCAAGTCATCGGAAAACCACTCACTGGCTGCGCCAAAGCGTTCGCGTTTTCCGCTGCTTGGGGCGTTATGTCTCAGAAGGAATTGATAAATGCGGTTAATTTTTTTATTACTTCTATTAGTCAATTTTGGCTGTCTTGCCTCATCCTGTATAGTAACCGATGAAATGCGCGAACAGTTCAATTCCAAACATGTCGAAGATGTTGCTATTGATACAACCCTTAGAGGTTCAAACTTCTTTGTAACTATTAAATTACCAGAGAGCATTGAAGGTCAAAGTTCTTATTCAGTGCGGCTGGTATCAGACAGCCTTGTAGAACCAACATTCATCTTCCCTCTAGACTTGTATGAAGAAGATAACCAAACAAAGGCATGGTATGAAATAGATGCGGGGCTTGTGAGAAAGCACTTCATAATGGTCAGCTTAAATGACTATTGTGCTCCGAGCATATTCAAGGAAGTTTTTTACCAATGAGACATAACAAAAAAATTAAGTTCGCCCGCTGCGCGGGCTGGGACGCAAACATGTGGGCTGCTCACTTCGTTCGGATTTTAGCCCACATGCCTGCGCCCCTTATTTAAAAGTTATGTGTAAACTATGAAATCAACATTTGTCGCAATTTTAGCAACTATATTCACAACATTTCTTATTACATTTATTGTTACTTATATAGGCACGCTTAATTCAGAGTATTATGATTTTAAAATGGCTTTGTTAATGTCTAGTGTGGCAGCTTTTGTTAGCTTAATAGTTACAATTTGTTGGTCTTTACCTATTCACTTATATCTTAAAAAGCATAATAAAGTTAGTTTAGGTTGGTATGCTTTAATTGCTGTTATTCCATCACTTGGATTTATTTACCTACTAAAACCATTTGGGGAAGACTCTGCATCAGACTTGTTTACTCAAGCATTATTTTGTACTTTAGTTGGCGTGGTTGCTGCCGTGGTGTTTTGGTATTTCGCTGTTTACCAAATTACACATAACAAGCAAATCAACAAGGACTAAAAACAGCGGGCTGTTCGCTCCGCTCCATTTTAGCCCACTATTTTTAGCCTGTTATTTAGGCGTTATGTAACCAAGGAAGAATCGTGAAATTCTGGAGAAACTCGTCCACAGAACATTATCCAATGTGGAAAGCATTCTTGATGTACATCTGGGTAATACCTGGAGTTCCGATAGGAACCTTTTTAGGTGTTTATTTCTTAGAGGCTCGTAATAGGAGCGATGATGAATTATTACTTAGCTTGCTTAACTATCGTTTAGATTTTACTTTGATTATTTTATTTGGTGTTGGTTTTATCCTTTGGGTTTGGTCTATTAGAGCTTTAAGTAAGCCTGTTTTTCAAATTCATCAAAATAGGTTGTACTTTTACGGTTATGGCTTTTTTAAAGATGACATTGCACTTGATTCACTTCAAGAAATACGCTCCTATAATCTTGGTCCGCTGGGTCACCTAATAGACTTTAAATCTAAAGTCGGTATTACCTTTAGATCTTTTGCTTTTCTATCAAACATTAATAAAAGTAAATTAGAAAAGTTTTTTGAGGAAAGTGGTATAAAGGTTACATAACAAACCATTCAAGCAGGACATTGCTCCTCACCCGTTTTAGTGGACACCTCCTCATCACTTTGAAGAGGCTAAAATGCCTAAATATACTCAACCTAGGAAGACATGGTTTTATCCAGTTAATTTCAAAATCAAAGTGTTGTGGCATAGTGATTTTGGCCACTATTTACAAGAAAACAAATTAGACACCCATCCTAAATTTTGCACTTTTCAAAATAAAAGGCTAGCCTTTTATTAGTACAAAAAAAAAGCAGGGCGTCTTATGGCAATTGCAAGAAAACGACAAGTAAGTTTGGTTGATACAAAATACTACCACTGTATTTCGCGTTGCGTGCGCCGTGCATTTTTATGTGGCGAAGACCGTTTTACTGGTCAATCTTACGAGCATCGACGAGGGTGGGTTGAAGATAAGCTGCTTGAATTAGCGAAGGTATTTTGTATTGATGTATGTGCTTACGCTGTTATGAGTAATCACACCCACTTAGTACTGTATGTTGATGATAAAAAAGCGAATCGATTAAACGATAAAGCGATTATTATTCGCTGGCATAAACTCTATAAAGGCACATTGCTAACGCAAAAATATGTACAAGGTGAAAAGCTAAGTAAAGTTGAACTCATCTTTTTCAATCAAACGGTTAAGCAATACCGAGAGCGCCTATCAAGTATCAGCTGGTTTATGCGGCTATTAAATGAAGACATTGCTCGCAGAGCAAATAAAGAAGATAACTGCACTGGACGGTTCTGGGAGGGTAGATTCAAATCGCAGGCATTACTAGATGAAGCAGCCCTAGCGGCCTGCATGGCGTATGTCGACTTAAATCCCATTAGAGCTAAAATGGCTAACACTCCAGAGGATTCAGGCCATACCAGCATCAAACAGCGTTTAACGTATGCAAAGGATGGTAAACAACCAAAAAAACTACAGCGCTTTTCAGGCATGCCACGTCAGATAATGCCAAAAGGGCTGCCGTTTGAGCTTAAATCGTACCTTGAACTTGTTGAATTAACAGGACGTTGTATACGAGAAAATAAGCGAGGGTATATTGAAAGTACACACTTGCCTTTACTAGAAAAGGTGAATATATCTCCAGAAAACTGGTTAAAGCTTACAACCCAATTTACGCGCGTATTTCATGGCGCAGTGGGCAGACCAGTCTCACAAGAAGGTTATTGTGAAAACTTAAACCGAAAGCGGCGAACGAATATCAGTAACTGCGAAAAGCTACTGGCATAAAATTTAAACTACTCAGTAAAACTATTCAGTAAAAAATCACAACTGCACCATGCAGTCATTTTCATGCGTGCAATTTAGATTAAGAGCGCTAGTGACTTATTTGATGGATGAAATAAAAATAACCTGTCGATAAAAGATATATTATTAGCCTACAAATTAAATTTTATGGCAACATTTTGTTTGTTCAATTAGAATGGCTGTCCAGTTTAGCTTTATAAAACTATTATTCCTTTAGAATTCAATGCCGCTATAGCATCATCTGGAAATTTACATAATCCAGCGTTAATCCCTCTAATGAATAAATTTGAAGCTGCATTATCATCAACTAATTTTTATATAAATTTAGCTAAAGAATTAAGTCAGATTGGTTATATTATCGAGTATGTTCAATTTGAAAAATTCACATTTATAAATAGTGAGGTTTTTGTAGCAGAAATTACGTTAAGGTGTAAAAATGCTACATAACAATAAAATCAAGCAGGACGCCTAACAGCTGGCTGTCGTTCGTGCCTCACTAATTTTAGCCAGCTATTATCCGCCTCTTATTTAGGCGTTAGGCTTTCAGCATTTACTTTAATCTTCGGAGTGTTAATGAAACCAATAATCATTGATGCAGCAACCATTTTTGACCCTGCACGACTCTTAGCAGTGTTAGCATCAGTAGATATCCGACACTCAGAAGTATGGGTGTCTCAACGATATGATCATTTTAAGGAAAAAGATTTTTTGACTGGTTGGGGGACTGATAGTCGATTTGCGTTACTTCCTGATTCAAAGGGTAAATATAAATGTGATCCTTTAGGTGTCCCACTAGCGGATGAAAAATTACCCGCTAATAGTGATATGACTGGGCCCAAAATTTTACGTTGGGCTTTAGATAAAGGCATGGTTGTAGTAAAAGATTTATATAAGTATGAAGAGCTGGCAATTGAACTTGAAAATCAATATAAATTAAATGACTTATCTGAAGCCATAATGCTTGGTCCTCCACATGAATACGATCTTCGTGCTGGAAAAGAAAGGACTGAGGAGTTTTTACAACGTTCTGGAAAAACAGCTTTAGGGCCTGAATATGCTTGGAGATTAGAGCCATACGGTATTGGGCACGGACTTGGCTTAATTTTAGCCGCTGCTCAAGAGGATAATGTAGAACCATTTCTTAGTCACCCATATTTTAAAGATAATGTATCAACACATAATTATTCTTTTTATAAAAAAGATGAAGCATTGAAGCTGCTACTATCAGACGATGTAGATAATTCTTTCCAAATTATTGAGGTAGAAAAAACACTTAAAGATGCTAAGCGTTTACTTAAAACTCCAGAGTCTTTGAAAATAGCTGAAATTGCTTACTACCTAAATCAGAAAGAAAGAATTGATACTATTAGTGGGTTAATTACTGCTTCAGAGCAGCTTGAAACAAGAAATAAAGACTGCGGTATAATTGCTACTAAGTATGTTGGAACATTAACGACTGATTTAGCTCTGTTTGGTGGTATTCCTATTACTTCAACTCTTACTTCTATTTATGATGTTGGGACTAGGTTCTTCAAATCGTCCCAATAGTAAAAAAGCCTAACAAGAATTTCAAGCAGGACAAAATACAGTTGGCTTTTTGTTCACTACGTTCACCTATTTTAGCCAACTATATTTTGCCTCTTAAATGGGCGTTATAAAGCAAGGAAGATGTATGAAGTATCACGTAAAATCAGAGGGCCCAAATCAAGAAGGTTTCTTAAAGGGGCTCGAAAGTGCGATTAAAATTGCAATTAAGAATGGAACTAATGAAGTAGCGTTAGCAGTTCATGGTAAATCTAATCTATCGGGAACAATTCAAGATGCATTAGATGAAACCTTTGTAAAACAGCTAAAAAAAGATGGTTTCATAAATAATAAAGGCATAAAAATTTTTCTGCTAACAGAGAGAATTCAATCTAGTTTTGAGAGTGGAGTTATTTTGGCTTGCCACGCTAGCGGAAAATATCTAAATAAATTAATCAATGATTATCGTGCAACAGATATTGTATATGTACCTTGGCATCCTGATGAAGTAGCTGTATATCTTGAAAAGTATGATTCTCAAGAAATAGCGCTATAGCTTTATAACAAGACGTTCTAACGGATAATGTTCCTCACCCGTTTTAGTGGACACCTCCTCATCACTTTGAGGAGGCTAAAATGCCTAGATATACTCAACCTAGGAAGACATGGTTTTACCCAGTTAATTTCAAAATCAAAGTGTAGTGGCATAGTGATTTTGGCGACTATTTACATACAAACTTGTATAAAACCAAGTGGGGCTTTTTTATGCCTTAGTTTTATTAAAAACGTCCACTAATGTTAAACTACAAAAAACTTAATTACTTAATATAGCTATGGCATTTTACATTCCTTTATTACAACCTCACTTTAAGCACATTGAAATTGGCGATACGCTTACATCACTTTGGAGTGGATGTGGCAGTATTGTGCAGTGCCAGCTTGATGATAAAGCCTGCGTTATTAAAGCTATTAAAATACCCAGTTATATATACCATCCTAAAATTAAACAAAGCGAATTTGCGCTTAAAAGAAAGCAGCATTCATATAGTGTTGAATACACATTTTATAAGCTTTATAGCCAGCATTTACCAGTACATGCGCAAAGTATTGAATGTATAGGTGCAATTAATAAAGATGATGAATATGCGCTGGTGTTTAAGGATTTCACCAAACATGGGTTTACTCAAGCAGGGCCACAACATGTTAAAGCTATATTAAGGTGGCTTGCACACTTTCATGCGTTTAACTTAAGTAAACCCGCTGAAGGGTTATGGCAGCAAGGCAACTACTGGCATTTAAGCACGCGCCCAGATGAGTTTAATAAACTAAAAGATAACCTTGATAAAAAGTCCGATATTAAAAATGCTGCACATAAAATAGATGAGCAGCTACAAAGTTGTGCGTATAAAACGCTGATTCATGGCGATGCAAAACTTGCTAACTTTGCAGCAAATGAGCGCGATGAAATACTCGGTTATGATTTTCAATATATAGGTGCAGGTTGCGGGATTATTGATGTAATGTATTTTATGACCAGTTGCTTAAGTGATGCACAATTACACGAGTGCGCTGATGAGTACATTGCGTATTATTTTGACAATTTAAAGGCTGCTATTACTACTTATCACCCTACAGCACCAGCAAGTAAAATAGCTGACGATTGGCTCGCTTTATGGCCTTCTGCATGGGCTGACTTTTATCGATTTTTAGCTGGCTGGAGCCCCGAGCACCAAAAAATAAATAGTTATATGCAACAGCAAGTAAACAGCTGGTTAGCGAGTAACATTTAATAAACACAACGGGTTGATTGCTTGCATAAATATCAAGCAAAACAATACATTTTGGCACGATGTATGAAAATCTCTTTAAAACTACAGGTCAAATGACCTTTTTTAATATAAAATACTGCAAATTCTTGTATCAGTAGGTTTATATCATGGCAATTCACGTTATTTCACACCCTCTTGTTCAACATAAACTAGGCCTAATGCGAGCGCATGGTATTAGTACTAAAAGCTTTCGTGAATTATGTTCTGAAGTTGGAACCTTATTAACTTACGAAGCAACTAAAAACCTACAGTTAGAAGATAACGAAATTACAGGCTGGGATGGCAATAAATTAAAAGTAGAGCATATTAAAGGTAAAAAAATTACCGTAGTGCCTATTTTACGCGCAGGTCTTGGCATGATGGACGGTGTTATGCAGTTATTACCGGCGGCTAAAGTAAGTGTTGTTGGTCTTGAACGTAACGAAGAAACGCTAGAGCCAGTACCATATTTTGAAAAGCTAGTAGGTAATATTGATGAGCGCTTAAGCTTAGTTATTGACCCTATGCTTGCAACAGGTGGCTCAATGATTGCCACAATCGATATGCTTAAAAAAGCAGGCTGTAAAGAAATCAAAGTAATTGTATTAGTAGCTGCACCAGAAGGTGTGGAAAAAACACTTACAGCACATCCCGACGTAGAAATATTTACAGCCTCTGTAGATAGCCACTTAAACGAAAAGGGCTATATTATCCCTGGTTTAGGCGATGCGGGTGACAAAATATTCGGTACTGTTTAGGAGTCTTTAAGTGCAAAATAATGACACCTTTTCAATAAAAACTATTTTAACAGGCGCGCAAATGCTGTTTGTAGCATTTGGTGCGCTGGTATTAGTGCCACTTTTAACGGGCTTGGATCCTAATGTTGCGCTTTTTACCGCTGGCATTGGTACTTTGCTGTTTCAGGTAGTGACTAAAGGCCAAGTGCCTATATTTTTAGCATCATCATTTGCTTTTATTGCACCCATTATTGCCGCTGTGCAAATGTGGGGCGTGCCAGCCACTATGGGCGGCTTAATGGTAGCGGGCTTTGCTTATATGCTTTTAAGTTTATTAGTAAAATTTAAGGGCGTTGCAACGCTTCATAAAATTTTACCGCCTGTGGTTGTAGGCCCTGTAATTATGGTTATTGGTTTAGCGCTTGCACCTGTTGCTGTAAATATGGCGATGGGTAAAAGTGGCGACGGCAGTATTCAAATTATTGATTACAACAGCGCTATTTATATTTCGTTGTTCTCGTTAATGGTTACGCTTATTTTTGCAGTGTGGGGAAAAGGCGTATTTAAGCTTATACCTATTCTGGCAGGGGTTGTAGCGGGTTATTGTTTATCGCTTGCAATGGGCGTTGTGCAATTTGATGCAGTAACTAACGCACAGTGGTTTGCTGTACCAAACTTCACATGGCCTGAGTTTAAATGGCAGGCTATTTTGTTTATGGTGCCTGTAGCAATAGCACCTGCAATTGAGCATATTGGCGATATGATGGCTATAAGCCAAGTAACCAATAAAGACTTTTTGAAAAAGCCTGGGCTTCACCGTACTTTGTTTGGTGATGGCCTTGCGACGTCTGCTGCATCATTATTTGGCGGCCCGCCTAACACAACTTACTCAGAGGTAACGGGAGCAGTAATGCTTACCAAAAACTTCAATCCTAAAGTAATGATGTGGACAGCCATTATCGCCATTATTTTAGCCTTTGTTGCTAAAATGGGATCTGGCTTACAGACTATACCTGTACCTGTAATGGGCGGCATTATGATTCTACTTTTTGGCTCTATTGCTGTAGTGGGTTTAAATACATTAGTTAAGTCGGGCGATGATTTAACAGCACCACGTAACTTAAGTATTGTTGCACTTATTTTGGTGTGCGGTATTGGCGGTATGCATATTGGTGGTAGCCAATTTAGTTTAGAGGGCGTAAGTTTATGCGCTATTTTAGGCATTGTGCTCAACCTTGTATTACCTAAGGCGCAGCCTCAAGAGAGTTAATAGTGCACGTAAGTTAAAAATATTGCACCAAAATAGCGCATTTTCAATGCGCTATTTTTTTAACCTACTAATAAATATACAAAAATAATAATGGTCTATTACCTGCATTTAATTTCCAGAACGCATCGTATGCAAAGGAGTTACTATGTCAGAGGCCAATATTGTGGATATAACCCCGTTTTTAGCAAAACACCAACTGCCTTTAAAGTATCAATATTTGAGTGAGCAATATTTTGTTCCACTTGCGCATGACATCCTCGAATCTAAAAAAACAAATACTCCTATTTTTGTTGCCATAAATGGATGCCAGGGCTCAGGAAAAACAACACTCGCAGATTTCTTAGTTACGTGGTTTTCTAAAAACACACCACTTAACAGTGTAGCATTGTCAATTGATGACTTTTATTTAGCAAAACAAGCACGTACTGAGCTTGCCAAAGACGTACATCCTCTTTTTACTACTCGCGGAGTACCGGGTACTCACGACGTAGCGTTAATGAATAGCACAATAACTAATTTACTGGCAGGAGAGGTAAACGTACCGCTTCCACGTTTTAATAAACACGAAGACGACTGCGTGCCAACAAGTGATTGGCTAACAAATGAAAAGCCAGTTGATATTGTTATTTTAGAAGGGTGGTGCGTTGGCAGTGAGCCACAACCGCTGTTTTCATTAAGTGAGCCGCTTAACGAGTTAGAGCAACAGTTTGATAAAGAAGGCGTTTGGCGCCGCTGTGTAAATAGCTGTTTGGCAAATGAATATAAAGCCGTTTTTAACCTAATTGATTATACAGTTATGCTAAAAGCACCGAGTTTTAGTGATGTTTTTACATGGCGACAAGAGCAAGAACAAAAGCTAATAGCCAAAAAAGGTGAAGGCTCAGGCACCATGACTAATGAGCAATTGGTGTATTTTATTTCTCATTTTGAGCGCATTACGCGTGAGAACTTAAACACACTGAGCGCTAAAGCAAATGCTTTAATTGAACTTGATAGCAACCGAGATATTAGCGGTATGCACCTAACGAGTGATGACACCCTTCAACCTATTATTTTTACAGATTTGGACGGTACATTACTCGATCACGCCGATTACAATACCAATAATATCAGTGAGTTATTACAGCAGCTGCAAAATGCACATATTCCTGTGGTGTTTAATACCAGTAAAACTTTTTGCGAAGTTATAGAGCTTAAAAACGATTTAAATATTCAACAGCCTTTTATTGTCGAAAACGGCGCAGCGGTATTTATTCCAGAAGACTATTTTGAATTAAAGCCAATTGGTTGTAAAAAAGTAGGCGCTTATTGGTGCTACGCAATGGCAAAGCCGTTATCGAGTTTATTAAATGATTTAAATACTTTAAAGGCGGATTATAAAGCGCATTACAAATTGTTTAGTGACTTATCGAGTGAGCAAATATCAGAGCTTACCGGGCTAAACGATGCACAAGCAAGGCGCGCACAAACTCGCGATTATTCAGACCCACTTTATTGGTATGGCAACGACGAATTGCTCACAGCCTTTGTAAACGATGTTGAAGCACTCGGCTACGATATAAAAATTGGCGGACGCTTCATTCATATTGCCAAAAATACCGATAAAAGCGCTGCACAGCAGTGGTTAGTTAAACAGTTTACCCATCATTTCAGAAAGCCTCTCACGGTTATAGCACTGGGTGATAGCGATAACGATAAGCAAATGTTAGAACACGCAAATATCGCCATTATTATTGCCAATCCGGCGAGTAAAAAGCCGGTTAAATTGTCGCACAACAAAGCACGATATTCTCAATCACCAGCACCGCTGGGCTGGATTGAAGAAATAACGTCGTTGCCGTGTATTAGCAGTATTTTAAGTATTTCTGAGGAGCAAACATCTCATGGCTGATTTTTACCAAAATGGCATTATTACAACACTACATAATATTGCCGACAGACCAATAGAAGACCTAGAAAAAGAGCTACTTACTTTTAGTAAGCAGCGCCCTATGGGGTTAATACTTCCTTCGCTATTTAGTGAACTTGAAGGCCCTGCGCTGCAAAATATAGTTAGTGAATTACGCGAAGTACCATATTTATCACAAATTACGATAGGCTTAGATAGAGCCGACGAAGCACAGTACCGTCATGCACTTGGCTTTTTTAAAGAGCTAAACCAAAACCATAAAGTATTATGGAACGACGGCCCACGCTTACAAGCACTAGATAAAGAATTACAAGAGCTAGGTGTTGCACCACGTGAGCTGGGTAAAGGGCGTAATGTGTGGTACTGCATGGGCTATAAATTAGCTACAGCAGAAGTAGAGTCTATCGCGCTACATGATTGCGATATTTTAACCTACGACAGAAGCCTACTTGCTCGCTTAATTTACCCCGTTGCGCATCCGCGCTTTAACTATGAATTTTGTAAAGGGTTTTACCCGCGTACTGCGAATGGCAAAATTAATGGCCGTGTATCGCGCTTATTAGTAACGCCATTGCTTCGCTCATTTAAAACAATTTTAGGCAATACCGACTACCTTGAATATATGGACTCTTTTAGATACCCACTTGCAGGTGAGTTTTCGTTTAGACGCGATGTATTAAACGATATTCGTATCCCAAGTGATTGGGGCCTTGAAATAGGTGTACTGAGTGAAATGTATCGTAACTATTCGCATAACCGCTTGTGCCAAGTAGATATTGCCGATAATTACGATCATAAACACCAAGAACTTTCACTTGATGATCAAAGTGCAGGTTTGTCTAAAATGTCGATTGATATTACTAAGGCATTGTTTAGAAAGCTGGCGACTCAAGGTGTTACTTTTACCAGCGAAACAATCCGTTCATTAAAAGCAACTTATTACCGTATTGGTCTAGATTTTATAGAAACGTATCATAACGACGCGCTAATGAACGGGTTAACGCTTGATGTACACCAAGAAGAAAAAGCAGTGGAA
The DNA here is from genome assembly GCF_016598755.1 of Pseudoalteromonas sp. LC2018020214. Lineage (NCBI taxonomy): Bacteria > Pseudomonadati > Pseudomonadota > Gammaproteobacteria > Alteromonadales > Pseudoalteromonadaceae > Pseudoalteromonas > Pseudoalteromonas sp. LC2018020214. The sequence continues at coordinate 266,220 of NZ_CP066805.1, read as the reverse complement.
ATGTTTGCACAAAATATTATGGAAGCAGGGCAACACTTTTTAGAAAACCCAATGGAAGCGCCATTTGTGCCAAGTTGGAACCGTGTTGTATCAGCAATGCCAGACGTACTTGAGCGCTTAAAAGAAGCCGTAGAGCTAGATAACGAAGAATATAGTTAACCTGCGTGCAGGTTAACTAGCCTATAAGTCTAAACAATAAATATTAGGGGCGCATGTGAGCACAGTTAGCGAATTATTTTTACAACGAGTAGAGCAACATCTTCATATTATTTATGAGGGTGTTGAGCTGCCTTTATCGGTTACTGAGCTTGCTCAGCAACTCATTAAAATTATATTAGGTAGCAATGCACTGCGCGACCCGACACCCCATACAAATCGATGGGATGAACAAGATATAGTATTGATTGCTTATGGCGACTCTATTATTAAACACGATGATAGCGAATTTGCCGTATCGAGCCCAATGGAGGCACCGCTTAAAACACTACACAGATTTATAAAAGAGCAATGTGATATGCAACTAAATGCGCTGCACATATTGCCATTTTACCCGTACAGCTCAGACGAAGGCTTTGCCGTAATGAACTACGTGCAAGTGAACGAGTCCTTGGGTGATTGGGGAGATATTCAAAATATCGCTAAAGATGTAAAGCTAATGGCGGATTTGGTTATTAACCATTGCTCAAGCAGAAGTGTATGGTTTGAGAACTTTTTAAATGATTTACACCCGGGTAAAGATTATTTCAAAACGGCGAGCTTAACGGATGATTTAAGCCAAGTTGTACGCCCGCGAACCTCATCGTTATTAAATACTGTAACTACGCCAAGCGGCGAAAAACACGTGTGGTGTACGTTTAGTCACGATCAGGTTGATTTTGATTTTGCAAACCCCGAGGTACTTAAAGAGTTTGTGGGAATAATTCGCCATTATTTAGACAATGGCGTGCGTTTATTTAGACTTGATGCGGTCGCATTTTTGTGGAAACAGCTTAATACAAGTTGTATTAACTTGCCGCAAACACATGAAGCCGTAAGGCTAATGCGAACACTTATTGAGCACGCAGAGCCGAGCGTAGTTATAATTACCGAAACCAATATTCCAAATCAAGAAAACTTGTCTTATTTTGGTAATGCCAACGAAGCGCACAGTATTTATAACTTTGCACTGCCGCCTTTATTGCTTCATACATTACTTAGTGGCGATAGCACTGCAATTAAGCATTGGATGATGAGCATGCCACCTGCGCAAAATGGTACGGCATACTTTAATTTTATAGCCTCGCACGATGGAATAGGGCTCAGACCAATTGAAGGTTTATTGCAACCCAGTGAAGTGGCGTCACTTGTAAGTACCACTATGCAATTTGGTGGTCGTGTATCAATGCGAACCAGTAACGATGGAACGCATACACCGTACGAGCTAAATATTGCTTTATTTGATGCTCTCCAAGGGACGCACAATGGCCCAGATAAGTTTGGCCTGGAGCGGTTTATGTGTGCTCACGCAATTATGTTTGCGCTTGAAGGTATCCCAGGGCTTTATATTCATAGTTTGTTGGGTACAACTAACGATTACGAACGCTTTGAAAATTCACAGCATAACCGTGCTATTAACCGCCATCGTTGGCAAGAGTCAAAGCTACTGGCGGCAATTGGTGAAAAGTACAGTCATCATCATAAAGTGTTTAACGGCATAAAAAGCTTATTGGCAGTGCGCAAAAAGCAAAGTGCCTTTCACCCAAATGCTACACAGTTTACGCTGCATTTAGCGGGGGGATTATTTGGTTTTTGGCGACAAAGTATAGACAGACGCCAAAGCATATTTTGCGTTTATAACATTAGCGATAAACCACAAACACTCACATTGGCCGACTTGAACTTAATTAACACCCAAAAGTGGTTTGATTTGGTGGCAGATAAAACGATTGAAGAAAGCCAATTAACAATAGAGCTAGAATCATACCAAAGCGTGTGGCTGAGTAATATTAAATAAGACCTATTAAAAAGGCTCGCACTGCGAGCCTTTGTTTTAACTAGGGCGTGTTGAACTTTGTGGATTGAAATTTGTTCAATCTAGAGGCGATTAAATCGCGACGCGAGGTTTGTAACCTAGTGGGCTCGGTAACTGCTCCTGCGTTACCCTACTGGCTTACATCCATGTAAGAATAAGTAAAAACCGAGCAAAGCTTCCGCGTCCTGCTCACGCCCCTTACCTACATCCATGTAGGCAACAAAGAGTTAATCGTCCCTAGAAAGAACCCTTCGGGCAGCGCATGTTTGGTATTTATGCTGCGTTATCGCCTATTTATGGGGAATAACCACACTACATAGGCTCTGCCTTGCCTAAAAACCAAACATACTGCTGCAAATTCACCCACCAATGATCAACACGCCCTAATAAGTTATTTTATTAATTATAAGCTGTAGCTTAAGTTAATGTAGCCAAAGCGGCCAATGTTATCGTAACTTGCGCTGCCCGCGCTTGTACCACGTGAACCGTACGGAAGTTTACGATTAAATACGTTATCAACACCTACTTTAACGCCTAAACCGCTATCGAAGTTGTAACCAACAGTCATATCGGTAATAAAGTATTTACCGTAAGACATTTGGTTACTTGGGTTCGAGTTACTTTCAAGCTCAACATTTGTATATAAATCTACTTCACTTAAAAAGCGTGTTTCAACTGTTGAGAAAAAGTTATCCATAACATAGCTTACAGATAAGTTAGTTTGCCACTTAGCTTCACCTGTAGTACCGGCGTATTCAATGTAGTTACTAGGGTCGTCTTGGAACGGGTAATCTTTACGTTCAATTAAGTAAGTACCAATTAAGCGGGTTTTAAAGCTACCTTCAAGCGCGTCAAAGTCGTAACCTAGTTCAAAATCTATCCCTGATGCTTTTTGGCCGGCAACATTTAATACAGAGTTTTGTATTAAAGTAATTTCACCATTAGCATTACGTGTAATTAAGTTACAGTACTGATTGTTTATACCTGTTGCGCTATCAACACAGCGATCAAGAATGTCTTGCGCGTCGATTGTGTCAATCGCATCTTCAAGTTCAATTTCCCAGTAATCAATAGTAAGCAGCGCGTTTTCTAGAAACTCTGGTTGGTAAACAATGCCTACAGTTGTACTTGTTGACTCTTCGCCTTTTACATCGCGGTTACCGCTAGTTAAACCATCTAATGAGGCTGCATCGTAACCTGAGTTAAAGTCACTCGCTACACCTAATGCGGCACAGTTTGCAGTACGTGTTGCACCGTTTGATAAGTCACCTAAGTTGTCGGCGCGACACGGGTCGTCTACATTGTAGAAAGTTTGACTTGCTGCCCCAAATACTTCACTAATGTTTGGCGCACGAAGTGCTGCAGATTGAGTTACACGTACACGTAGCTCATCATTTACAGTCCAATCAAGGCCAAGTTTCCAGCTAGTTGCTTCGCCAATCGTACTGTAGTCAGCATGACGTACTGCAGTATCAAACACTAAATCTTGAATAAGCGGTAAGTCAGTTAAAATTGGCATCGTCGCTTCAAAAAATACTTCGCGTACGTTGAACGAGCCTTTATCTTCGCCCAGTGCGTTAAAGAAAGTACCTTCTGCGTTATCTGGCTCTTTAGTTTCGCTTTCTTCTTTACGGTACTCGGCACCAAATGCAATACCTACATAACCTGCTGGTAATTCAAAAATAGCGCCATTAGCAAGTGATCCAGAAACAACTGTTTGCTTAATTGTTGAAGTACCAACTGATACCGTATTTATGTAATCAATAGCTTGTTGAGATGGTGCGCCAAAACCCATAATATTTACAGGTACACATCCGTCAGCTTGCGCAGCAGCGCTACGACATACTACGTTGCCATTTGTATCTTCAACGGCATCAAGTGCATTAAAGTAGTTGGCTAAAATCATGTTAGCGCCGTTTTCACGCTCTAGATCTGTTTGGCCGTATACAACTGACGTATCTAATTCCCAATCTTCTAAAACAGTCCCTTTTAAGCCTGTTACAAAACGCGTTGTTTCACGCGTATTGTTTTCAATGCGGCGGCCAAGGTCACTCATCATGCGGTTAACCATGATCGAATCAACACCTTGTTCTTCCATACGTGCTTTGATGGCTGGGTCTAGGTAAGGGTTGTCGATTTTAATGCTATTGTCGCTGTCAAAAAAGAAAAACGCAGGTTGGCCTATGCTTTCGCCTTGGCTGTTTACGTATTTTGCATCAAAGTAAACGTTTAAGTCGTCGGTAACATCGTAGTTAACTTTAAAGTTTACGTTGTAGCGCTCAAACTCAGGTTGTATTTCTTCAAATTGACCTAAGTTAAAAAAGTCACATTCTGCACATGAATATGGATCTGCGTTATTGCCTATGTATAAATCACGTGCGCTGCTATCAGGGTTAAAGCTATTAATATACTTAGTTGGATCTTCAAGTGCATAAACACCTGAATCATTGATGGCGTAATAACCCGCATTAGGTGTTAAAATATCATCAGGAAAGTCAGCACTATTTTTGTTCTCATCCGTTTGGGCTTGGTTAGGTAAGCTGCTAAAAGATGTGCTAGTCCAAGGGTGGTCAAGTGCATTTAATGAATCTTGACCTGAGTACTCAATAGCAAAAGCGGCATTACCACGGTCGTTATCAAAATTAGAGCCGTACGAGAACGTTGCTTTTTCGTTGTTGTAGCTGTTTAAATCGGCAAAACCACGGGTAACGCTAAAATCCATACCTTCAATGTTGTCTTTTAGTATAAAGTTTACAACACCTGTTACCGCGTCAGCTCCATATACAGCAGATGCACCACCAGTGATAATTTCTACACGCTCAACCCATACACTTGGAATAGTATTGGTATCTACAGCTTGAGAACCAGCTGAGCTTGATACATGACGCTTACCATTTACAAGTACTAAGGTACGGTCTGTACCCATGTTACGTAAATCAAGAATATTTAAACCAGCAGTACCAATAAAACGGCCTGAGTTAGCCATAGAATATGTATTGCCAAGTGCTGGTAAATTGTTTAGCGCTTCACCAATGTTTACAGCGCCTGTATTAATTAGTTGCTCGCCACTTATAACTGTTACTGGTGCAGGTGCAATAGCACCTTCACGTAAGATACGTGAACCCGTTACTTCAACGCGTTCAATTTTTGTTGCTTGCTCATCTTGTGCAAGCACAGAATTACTTGCTGTTGCAGCAGCAGTAATTAATGCACATTTAATGCTAGTAGAAAGTAAATTATGACGTTTCATGTGTTTCCCAAAGGACATTTTATAGTAATTTAAAACAATATTTATTTTTACCTAGTACAATTTGTATTAGGTAAAAACCTATAACTTTTGTTATGAGGGCGGCGATTATTGCATGCTGATAATCTTATTAAAAGTAAGTAACTTACTGTTAAATAAGCAACTTGAAATAATTTGAATGGCTATTGTTGCATTTTTTACATTAGTTTGTGAGGGGGATTAGGTGGCTCTTTATGGTTAATTTACATGGTAGGTTTGTTTTGTGTTTATGCTGTTTACATCTTTATAGTTTTTATAATTTTAGAGATGGTTTTTATAGCAATTATTTTTTAGTTAAAAGTAGTTAGGAATATTCTAATTTATATAAAGAGCAGGCGGTGAGTGTTATATGTACTTAGTTGTAAGTATTATGTATGTAAATCCCGTTTTAAAATGACTTTAATGTAAGGCTTTATTTTCAAATAAAGTGAAGTTTGAATATTTTTCATTATTAATGTTTAAAAAGGTCTAAACGTGTAAACCCCCTTTACAGTTTTTGGGGTCTCAATTGCTCCTTAAGTTACTTTAGCGCGTAAACTTGGTACAATTTAGCTGTTTTTAATTAATAGGTTTGACCATGAAGTATTTAGTTATTATTTTTACCTTGTTGTTTAGTTCAATGTCTTTTGCGCAGCAATCTGTCGATCTTGAAATAAATATGAAAAAAACGGGCCTTGCGTATAAACAAGCAGTACAGGCAACTCAACTTAGTGAATTTAATACTGCGATTGATGAATTTATAAAGCTAGTAAAAGTAAGTAAAACAGGTAAGTTTTACAAAAAACCTGAGCAGTCATTGCAGGGCCTTGATAAAGTGATTGCCCAAGCTGAGCTTGCTAAAAAAGCAGCGAACGAGCAGGGGCTAAGTGCGGCAAAAGAACCGTTAAAAAATATAGATAATTTACGTAAAAAATATCATGAGCTACATGAGCCTCCAGGGTTCTTTGAATTACTGTTCGGTTCATAAACCTAAACTATATGTATCTTTAGTCGCTACTTTTAAGCTAATTGCGTTAAAGGTATCTGCAGCAATAAATATAAGGAAACACAATGGAAATTTCAGTTTCAATGTTAGAAGGCCAAAAGCAAAGCGCTAAATTTGGCGACCTAGAAGTAATCAGCGATCAAAGTGTAAACGCTGGTGGCAACGCAGAGCATCCAGAACCGTTTGATTACTTTTTAGTAAGTATGGTTTTATGTGCAGGTTTTTATGCGCGTAAATTTTGTGAGCAGCGTGATATTTCAACGCAAGGTATGACGCTTACTCAAAATAATGAAAATGTAGATGATAACGGTAAAAAGTTATTTTCAATTGAGATTAACCTACCAGACGGTTTTCCTGATAAATATAAAAAGGCGCTTATTGCAGCCGTTAACACCTGTACGGTAAAAAAAGTAATTCAGGCAGTGCCAGAGTTTTCAGTAGTGGTAAAGTAATCCACCCTAAATTAGGTAGCTTTAACAAGCTACCTAAATATGTATAGTGCCCCACGGCTTAACTTATTTTTTTTTCATTCCTTGTACTGCTTTAAAGCGTGGGTTGTTTTTACAAATTACAAATACACGACCTTTGCGTTTTACAATTTGACACCCCGGACGTCGCTTCGCACTTTTTAGAGAACTTAATACTTTCATACCTTTTCCTTTTTAACAGTCGATAAACTTTTAAAACGACGGTTAAACTGTGCAACACGGCCATCTGTAGCAACAGTTTTTTGCTTGCCTGTATAAAATGGATGTGAGTCACTTGATACGTCAATAGGTACATATGGATAAGTTTTACCGTCTATTTCTACTGTGCGGCTTGTTTTAATGGTTGAGCCAATAATAAAGTAAGAATCGGCAGCAGTATCGTGAAAAGCAACCTCTTGGTAATCAGGATGAATATTTGGTTTCATAATACGCCTCAATAAATGATATGTGATAATGTATCATTTTAATTTAACGTATTTATTCTCCCATTGCAAATTATTTAAATGTTCCTCAAAAAGGCCATAGTTGCTGGCTATTTGCGCAAACAAATCAAAAAATAAGCACTTGAATCAAAAATGCTGGCTATTGGCGTTTAGGCTGTTATAACTATATTTAAGAGTTAAAACGTTAACAAATACGGTTATAAAGTTATTACAGAGGTTATGTATGAGTGACGCAACACAACAACAAGAACAAATTGACCAAGGGGTGATGGAAACCCTAAGAGAGCGCGACCACAGTACCTTGGCGCAACAAGTAAATCCGTTAACCTGCAACCACAATGATATTGTAGAGTTACTAGCAAGGTATATGGCACTAAGCGAGCAAGAAGATGATGAGCTGTTTGATACTTGGTTTGATAACCTAACTAAAGAGCAACATACTGTTTTAAAAGTATTTGAAGTTTACCGTGGACAATATGAGCACCAAAATTAAAGTGTTTATTTTTGTAAGTATACCAGGTTCAGTGGCTATTTAAATAAAACTAAATAACCACTACTGCCTTTTGTATTAACCAGTAGCGCTGCTTTATTGATCACAACCCCACGTGTTTACACCATAAGTTCGGATTTAATATTATCTTTATTTAGGCACTAGTTACTGATATTTATCAGTATTCATTTATTGCTATTTTTAAGTAATGTTCTAGTTTTAATTGGTATGCTGTTTATAGTTTAGATAAGTTTATCGGATTATATATTCGAAAATATTCGCTCCCATTTCGTAATTCATAAAACACTTAAAATTAATTGAGCTTTAATGATTAAACCTGAGATCCCAAGTAACGAAGCAGAGCGATTACATGCGTTAAAAACATTAAAAATTCTAGATACGTCGCATGAAGAGCGCTTTGATCGTGTTACTCGTATTGCCAAGCGTATGTTTAATGTTTCTATTTCATTGCTTACTTTGATTGACGAAGACCGCCAATGGTTTAAATCTAGGCAGGGGCTTGATGCGCCTGAGCTTCCTCGCGAAACCTCATTTTGTGGCCATACCATAAATCAAGACGAGCTCTTAATAATCCCAGATACAGTCCAAGATAAAAGGTTTTTTGATAACCCTTTTGTTACAGGCGATCCTAAAGTACGCTTTTATGCTGGCTTTCCTTTAAAATTAAGGCAAGGGGTTATTATAGGCACTTTATGCCTTGCCGATAATAAACCTAGACACCTTAATGGTGAAGAAAAACAATTACTAAAAGATTTAGGCACGTTGGTTGAGCAAGAGATTCAATCAATTCAACTAGCCACAATTGACGAGTTAACAAGAATCTCTAACCGGCGTGGCTTTTTGAACCTTGCTGAGCATACGCTAAATATATGTAGGCGAAACAAAGTATCAATGTCGTTTATCTTGTTTGATCTTAATAAGTTTAAACAAATTAATGATGTTTATGGACACCACGAAGGCGATTTTGTATTGAATAAATTTGCGCAAATTATGCTTAGTTCATTTTGTGATTGTGAAGTAATAGGTCGACTTGGCGGAGATGAGTTTGTAGTAATGCTAAGTGATTTAGATGAAACAAAAGCTGAGTTTGTTTTACAAAGGTTTGCGGATGCAATTGCGCATGCCAATAATACCTTAAATAAGCCTTATAAAATCGATTACAGTGTAGGGGTAACACACTTTAAATACGATACAGGTAAATCGGTTGAGGATATGATTCAAGATGCTGATGTTGCAATGTATCAGCAAAAAAAGCAGCAATCACTTTAGTGATCTATTTAGTTTAATTGCTGCTTGAACTTCACTTAACTTCCTCATGCTAGTACGAATCTTATAATAGGTAGTTATTGGCTATTGCAGTCATTTTTTGCAGCGGGTGATGCTAAAGACACATTTGGTTGCCAAATCCTGTCCCATATTTTATGAAGATTGTTTAAGTTTGGTCTTTGACTTATTTTTTCAAAGTTACCAATGCTCACCTCTGAATCATTTTTTTGACCCACTACAAAATTAAACACATAGTTGCATTCCATGCCCATACGTAAATCAGAAAGTACAATACTGCTTTGCTGTTGGCGCACCGAATAAAACCCTTTAGTAAACCACTGCAAGCGTTTTATAGCCCATTCATCGCTAATATTATTTAACAGTGAAGGCGTTGTTTGATAAGGCGTTAATGTAACATCGCTGGGCGCGTCAAATACTGATGCATAACCTTCGTAGTATTGTCCGTCAGACATCACAACAATACGCCACAGCAAAGTGGTTAGCGGAGCAGGCGTACTAACATACGCATTTACTGGTATTTGTCTGTTGTTGAGAGCCGTTTTTACTTTGTCATCAATATTTACTTTTAAAATTAAAGCGCAAAATAAATATAGACTACTTAAAACTAAAGTCGCTGCATTTATACGATAAGCCGTTGCTGCTTTTATTTTGGGTATTAGCGTACATATTACGCCAATTAATAAAGGAAGCGTGTAAGCGGGGTCAATAATAAACACACTAGAAACCGCAAAGGGGTACTCAGTAAAAGGCCAGAGTAGTTGTGTACCGTATACCGTTAGGCTGTCTAATATGGCATGTGTAGATAAACTTAAAAATACTAGCCAAAACCAGCGCACTTTATAAATTTGCATTCCGGTGTGTATTTTTAATATTAGCCATACAATGAGCGGGCTAATTAATAAATGTATTAATAACGAATGACTAAAGCTACGGTGATAAGTAAATGCTTCTACAGAGCCACCATATGGCAAAAATACATCTAAATCAGGGAGTGTGCCTAAAATTGCTCCCCATAAAACGGCTTTTCGACCTATTTTATTGCCTAATACCGCATAACCTACAGCACTGCCTAATGCTATCTGCGTTAAAGAATCCATTTTGATTAATACCTTTAATTACTACTTTTATTATTTATACTTTTTGATTATTAAAAAGCGTCAAAAAATAATGTGAAATATTTGATAAGCACATCAATGCCCAAAATTTATAAACTAAGCCTAGGTTTTATAAAATCTAAAAATGCTGTAATGCGAGACGATACAGCACTATTTTTATAATACACGGCTTGTACAACCTCTCGGTTATTAGGTGAGCTAACTGCACTGGGTAACACTTCAACTAATTTACCTGTTTTTAGGTCATTGCCAATCATAAAGTGAGAAAGTAGCGCCACACCTTGGTTTGCAATACATAGTTGGCGCACTGTTTCGCCGCTGCTTGCGCTAAGCGAAAACGTAAATAAAGCGGGCTTTACTAACGGCCAATTGTTTAATTTAGGGAAGTCACTAAAACCAATTATCTTGTGATTTTGTAAGTCATCTATTTGTGTAATTGCTGCGTTGTTTTTTATATATTCTGGGCTGGCTACAATACGTAACTGGCTGCTGCCAAGTTTACGAACATGTAAATTTGAGTCTTTTAAATCACCAATACGTATGGCTAAATCGGTTTTATGTTCAAGTAAATCAATAATGCTGTCGTGTGAGGTTATATCAAGCGTTATGTGGGGGTATTGCTTGGCAAATTCGCCAATTAAAGGCGTAAGTTGGTGCAATACAAAAGGGCTTGCAGCATCTATTCGCAGCTTGCCACTTGGCGCTTGTTTTAAAAGCTTTATGGCTTCTTCACCGGTATAAAGCGTATTTAACCCTTCGCGCGCATATTTTATAAAAGTATGGCCTTCTTCGGTAAGCTCTAATCGGCGTGTTGTTCTGTTTAGCAAAGTACATTGCAATGTATTTTCAAGGCGTGATACAGCTCGCGACACTTTAGCCACCTGTTGATCAAGCAAATTAGCCGCCCCCGAAAAGCTTCCGCAATCTACTACCGTTATAAACGTTTCTAAATCTTCAGTTTTTGAATGAACAGCCATAAGTATACCAACACCATCTTTGCATTATTAACAAAAGTATTTTGTCACTAATGCTATTTTTTGCAAACGATATTTTAGCCAAACTACATTCTTCAAATATTAATGAGGATATAACTATGCCATTGGCTTTATGGGCGCTTACCTTAAGCGCATTTGCAATAGGAACAACTGAGTTTGTAATAGTGGGATTAGTACCCACCATTGCAAACGACTTAGGCGTAAGCCTACCTTCAGCAGGTTTGCTTGTAAGTTTATATGCGGTTGGCGTTGCCATTGGTGCGCCGGTGCTAACAGCTTTAACGGGTCGTTGGAATCGTAAAGTGGTACTAATAAGCTTAATGGGCTTATTTGTTTTAGGTAACTTACTTGCATGGCAAGCGCCAAGTTACGAAACATTAATACTTGCGCGCATTTTAACGGGGCTTGCCCATGGTGTGTTTTTTTCAATCGGATCGATGATTGCCACTAGCCTAGTAAGCAAAGACAAAGAAGCCAGTGCAATAGCCATTATGTTTACCGGGCTTACTGTAGCACTAGTAACTGGTGTGCCACTAGGTACATGGATTGGACAACACTTTGGTTGGCGTGCAACGTTTTTAGTTGTGTCGGTATTAGGTTTAATTGCATTAATCGGCAGCTCTATTTTAGTACCAAAAAACTTAAAACAATCAATACCAGCGACGTTTAAAGAGCAACTACAGGTAATCGTAAAACCGCGTTTATTACTCGTATATTTAATGACGATATTGGGCTATGGCGGCACGTTTACAGCGTTTACTTATTTAGCACCTATTTTAGAGCAACAAACAGGTTTTGCGCCTTCGGCTATTGCCTTAATAATGCTTGTTTACGGTGTGTCGGTAGCGGTAGGTAATATTTGGGGTGGAAAGTTGGCCGACAAACGCGGCCCAATTAGCGCACTGAGCATTATATTCAGCGCTTTGAGTATTATTTTACTGATATTTACTTTTACGATGGAATCAAAAATTGCTGCTGTACTTACTATTTTAGTATGGGGCGCATTTGCTTTTGGTAATGTGCCAGGCTTGCAACTTTATGTAGTAAAGCAAGCACAAAAGCACACGCCCAATGCGGTAGATGTTGCATCAGGTTTAAACATAGCCGCATTTAATATTGGTATTGCACTTGGCTCAATTATTGGCGGTAGTGTAGTAGAGAACATGACACTGCAAGATACAGCATGGATAGGCGCCGTTATCTCTGTTTTAGCACTTGGTGTTACACGCTACAGCGGTATGCTTGATAAACGTGAAATTCAGCAAGCATAAAGTATCTTCTGTTAACCTTGAAACTAAAATTAATGACCTCATACCTGTTATGAGGTCATAGATTTTTAAGTGACAGTCGTAATAAGAAGTAAAAGGTGTATTTCGTAAAACTATAGGGCGTGTTGCTCTTTGGTTGTTGAATTTGCAGTAGTAAGTTTGGTTTTTAGGCAAGGCAGAGCCTATGTAGTGTGGTTGTTCCCCATAAATAGGCGATAACGCAGCATAAAAACCAAACATACACTGCCCGTTGGGTTCTTTCTAGGAGCGATTAACTCTTTGTTGCTCGGTTTTTACTTAGCCCACTAGGTTACAAACCTCGCGCCGCGATTAAATCGCCCCTAGATTGAACAAATTTCAATCCACAAAGAACAACACGCCCTAGTGAAGTTTGTATTTCAAACCGATTATTTTATAAGGATAAACCATGACAAAACGTGTAATAGAAATGCCAGAACTAGGTATGGGAACATTCCGTTTGGAGGGCGACACTGCCTATAACTCAGTAAAAATGGCGCTCGAAGTTGGGTTTCGCCATATTGATACTGCACAAATTTATGGCAACGAAGAGCAAGTAGGCCAAGCCATAAAAGATAGTAATATTCCGCGCAGTGAAATATTCTTAACTACCAAAGTGTGGAATAACAAATTAAATAAAAGCGACTTTATCCCAAGCGTTAAAAAGTCACTTGAAAAGCTACAGGTTGATTCGGTCGACCTACTGCTAATTCATTGGCCATCGCCTGCTAACGACGAGCCAATGAGTGAATACCTCACTGAATTACTAAAAGCGAAGCAGCTTGGTTTGACTAAGCACATTGGTGTATCAAACTTCACCATTGCAAACTTAAATGAAGCAATGCAAACACTCGACTCGCGTGAAATATTTACCAATCAGGTTGAGGTTCACCCATATTTAACTAATACTAAATTACGCGCATTTTGTGCTCAGCACGATATACATGTAACTGCGTATATGCCATTTGTAGTAGGTAAAGTACTTAAAGATCAAACTATTATCGACATTGCTAAAAAGCACGATGCAAGTCCAGCACAAGTTGTTTTAGCATGGGTTAACGCAAGCGGCATGACGACAATTCCATCATCAACTAAGCGCAAAAACTTAGAAGATAACTTTAACGACCACGTTAAGTTAGATGATGAAGACATAGCCCGCATTGATGGTCTTGATTGTGGCGACCGCCAAGCAACACCAGACTTTGCGCCGCAGTGGGATCAGTAAACTTACCTCAAACGCAAAGTTAAACTAAATATTTTAAGGTGTAGATTATCTACACCTTAACTTTTAAAAAGGAATACACATGTTAACGGTTATAGCTGCACTGTCGTGCAAAAATATTGATGCAGATGTGATGCTTACAGCACTTGAAAACTTACAAAAGTCATCGCGCCAAGAAGTAGGGTGCTTACGTTATGAACTATCGGTAAAAAGTGATGATGAACATACCGACTACGTTGTTAGCGAACAGTGGGCGTCTGACGAGCACTTTGAAGCGCATAAAAACGAGCCACACTTTAAAGCATTTGGTACGCAAGTTACTGGGCTTTTAACCAATAGTAGTATTGATGTATATAAATCAATTGGTTAAATTCTTTTTATAGTGCCTTTTATGGTACGTATTAAAATACTTAGCTAAATTACGTGTAACCAAGTAAATACTCAAATAGGTGCTGTTAACTTACATCACCTTTTATTCTTACACTCCAACCTGCCTAAATACTCAACTTCGCCAATATCAATGAAACCTATTAGGACTCTTTTTTGTTAATGCACAGTGCGTCGAAATCAAAAGAGGTTTATAACTTTATTAAAGTCGTTTTGGTATCACAACCCACTCTAATAAATAGCCTATTTAATTTGTTGTTTACATTAAAGTTCTCTGGTGTAAATTATAGAAATATAATATGGCATTTTAGTCAGCCGTAAATAGTTCGAGTGGTACTGAATAAGAGACTCAAAATAGCAAACTATTTATATATTTTTTGTGTGTTATATTTTTAGAGCTGAGTTAATTAAACTAATAATGGAGACATGGGTATGGAAATTAATAAATCTAATCAATCTATTCTTATTTTTGTAATTCCTTTATTAACTGCGTATTTTGGATCAAAAGTTATATTTCATTTATTTTCTTTTGAGTATCTTGTGTTTACAGATACTTTTGACATTCTAAAGCTACTCATTGATATTAGTGTATTTGGAGTGTTGTTCTATATTAGTTCGCTGGGCGTTGGTTATGTCATCAGAGCTAAAACATAAGTTTTTAATCATTAGCTGGTAAATTGCTAGCTAAAAAATCACAGCCAATAAAGCCTTAACAGCTTTAAACTGTATAATTTATATGGAGATAATAATGAAAAAATTAATCGCAATAGTAGCGTTGTTAGGCTTTGCCTCATTTGCACAAGCTAATGATAGTTTTGTAGTTAATGCTAAATTTTATGATAATAAAAACTTAATTGGTTCACCTGTTTTAGTAGTCAATTCAAATGAAGAGGCGTCAGTTTCAGTTGATAATTCGTATAGTTTTGCTCTTACAGTAACGCCAATTGATGATTTTACTGTTAGTTTAGCAACTGACCTAAAACTAGGTGGAAAACATATGGCTCCCTCTTTAGTTGTTGAACTAGGTAAAGAAGCAAGTATTAATATTGATGGTAAAGAACTGTCAGTTTTAGTAAGCAAATCAAGCAGCTAATAATTTAAAAACTAGGAATATAATTAATGAGAAACTCAAGAAATGAGATAGTAAAATATGGAGTCTCTTTTGGTACGGCCCTAGCAATTGCTATTTCATGGAGTGCTAATGAGTCTGTGTTATGGGCAATTTTGCACGGTTTTTTGTCTTGGTTTTATGTTATTTGGCATGTAATTACGCGATAAGTATTTTCGCGTGTGCACTCATTGATTATGTATATTTCGGTCAATGTTAATACTCGAGCAATTACCATCTAAAACTATTAAGTTAAAAATATAAAAGGAATAATTAATAATGAAAGGTGCGGGTGGAAGCTCTGGTGGTATTGGGCATTTTTTTATTGGTTTAATTATGATGTGCGGTGGCTTTTATATGCTGCTAAACGCAATTTCGGTGACCTCTAATTTTGGACTAAGTTCTCGCATTTATAGTGTTAATGCTTTAGGTGGCTTTGGCGTTACAGGCGGCATGGTTATGATCCCGTTTATTTTTGGTGTGGGTCTGATTTTTTATAATTCTAAAAATATTTTAGGCTGGGTGCTATCTCTTGGCTCGTTAACCGCACTAATATTTGGTGTTATATCGAGTGTTCGATTTAGTATGCGAACTATGACGTCGTTTGATTTGATCGTTATTATAATTTTAGCGTTTGGCGGTTTAGGACTGTTTTTACGCTCGCTCAAATCTATTGATACTTAAATAATTACCACGCTTTGTTTTAAATACAATTTTAATTATAGGCATTTAACATGATGTTCTAATGCCTAAGCTAATGCATTAATAATGTAATCCTTCCTATTTACTGCTTAACCAGTAACGTATTTTAAAGAGATTTATGTGAACAACTCAATACAGCTAAAACTAATTGCTACTCACTTATTAGCACAAAGAGAAGAAAACCCAGCGCGTTCAAACTTTCCTAAAGAGTTAGTACTAGACTCGACTGACGATGCAATAGAAGTACAAAAGTTGATGATTTATTTAAATGATCAAACTGTATATGGCTGGAAGTGTATGCTGCCTTTAGATGATGGCTCAATTATATTAGCGCCTCTTTTACATGCACCTATAAAACAAGCTGAAAATTGCCCACTGTATACAACAAACAATAAAGTGCTAATTGAACCAGAAATTGCATTTATTTTGCAAAGCGATTTACCAAGTAATAAAACCTATACAAATGAAGACGTAGATACTGCATTTGCCAGCGCCCATTTAGCACTTGAGCTTATTCAAAAAAGGTTTGATGAAGACACTCCAAGCACTCACATTGAAAAACTGGCCGATGGCCTATCCAATCAAGGCGTGTATTTAGGCCCGCAAATAGATAAAGCCAAAGCGTATAACGCAAGTACTGTAAATATCAACGTTAAGCAAACTGAGCTGGAGTTAAACTTGGCAGGTGTGCATCCTGCAGAACTTGCGCAGCTTCCTCTTTATTGGGCGGTTAATTACTTATCAGCAAAGGGAATTAACTTAAAAGCAGGGCAAGTGTTTATAACTGGTTCTTACTGTGGTGTGGTTGAGCTTAATACTAATGAGCAAACATGTATTACATATGAAGATTTAAATACATTTAATGTGACATTTTTATCCCATTAAGCGAAGTACTCATTTTAACGGTCATAATAAAAACAACCCACTAATTAGTGGGTTGTTTATATTTGGCTAAATTTTAATTATTTGATTTTAGAGAGTAGTGCGGGATTTATTACGAGATTTCGTACGCCGTGGGCATGATCTTCATCAAAGGTGTTACTTTCACACCATTTACCAACACTGTTTATATCAACCTTTGCTACTTTTGGTTTAACTGACCATGTTACTTGAAAAGGAGAGCCTGCTTCGTTGTAACTCGGGCCAGTAGTTGAACCGCTATAAACAACAGGTTTACCCGTATCTGTAGGTGTAGCAATAGCTTGATAGTAACCATTAACAGATGACACGGCGCTTATTTGAGCAAAATCAAGTGCGTTAGCATCGTTTACTAATACATATACTTGAGCTTTAACACGTAGTTGCGGATTTTTAATCGAATCACTTAAACAGTAGGGCCTGGTTTTACAATTGCTGACGTATGAACGTTATGAACCTCAATGGTATCGCCAACTAATAGCGCGCCGTGATCGCTTGGACAAATTTCAATTTTTGCTGGTTTACTTTCACTTTTAGTTAAAGAGCCTGAATATAAGTAGCCACTTTGAAAACCTTTTCCATTACCATTTCCTGCATATTTGCTAAATTCGCCACCGGCATGTTCAGCATTTTTATGAAAATGTATATTACATAAGTTCATATTTGATGAAGTTGGGGCATGAGAGAAAACTGCCGTGTTTTCGCCTTTATAATTATCAATATTGCGTGGAGATTGTGGCCCAAAACCTTTATTAGCGGTGTTTTTAGCAAGCGCTGCACGCTGTATTTTTATTATGTCGTCATTTACTATTTCGTGGTTAGCTTTAGCTGGTGTATTAAAAGATAGGATAGTGATTACAGCAGAAATTACACTTATTTGTGTTTTGATTGTCATTGAGTCAGTGCCTTTAAATTATTTTTTGCGTAACAATTAAGTTAACAGCTCTTGTTTTTCGTCAAATAATCCTAAAATAATTAGACTAATGCAAAACTATTTAATAGATAAATCGTATTTTAAAATAAGTGCATCTATATAGCGGGTGCGTAATGTATGTTGTTTTTCATGATCGGCGCCATGCCCTAACGCTTTGTTTAAAAGCTTCATGGCGGGGTGTAGTAGCGCTCTTTCTTCTTGGTTTAAACTCGCTTTACTGCGCAGTTCTGTAATGTCGTCAACTAATAGCCTGCCAATGTCTACCGAGACTATTTCGTCTATTAATCCATTTTGAGTAAGTACGCCATATTTACTGCATAAAAACTGTTGCCAAACTTGCTGTAAGTGCTCGTCTATTTCACAGCCAAATAGCTCTTCGCTAAACGTAAATCCTTGCTGAGCGAGTTTAGTTAGGCTTGCAGTATATTGCTGCGCAAAATAATTAAAAGCATGGCTTGATGATTCTATTTTTTGTTTTAAAAGACCTTGCCCCCAATTAACACAGCCGCGCGGATAATAGTCGTCATATTCTTCGCATTCATACAAACCCGAATATGAGCTGCAGCTAAGTTGACTTTTAATACAGTAACTTGGTTTGGGGAACACACTTCGCTCTTGCCAAGCTAAAAGTGTATCTGCATCTATGTTTAATGCTTGGCACAGTTCATCGGTGTTATAAAAATGAGTTGCTAAGTAGTCAGATAAACGCATAAAGCCTCTGGTATCGTTAAAAATAAAATACTGTTTTTATATACAGTTATTCATTTTGTATTACCAAACTCAATAACACAAGCGATTTTATAATTAAATGTGCGCTTATACCTCCAAAAATACTGGCAAGTATGTTACAAATAGCGCAAGTTTTATAAATAATGAATTTTTATGCGCACCCTAGACCAAATTAAACAAGCAAGCCTTATTACAGCTATTAAAACGCCATACTTAGCAAACGGTGAAATTGATCTCGCAAAGTACGATGAACTCGTTGAAATACAAATTGCAGCGGGCGTTGATGGCATTGTAGTTGGTGGCACAACAGGCGAAGGCCAGTTAATGAACTGGGAAGAGCATTTAATGCTTATAGCGCACAGTGCAAACAAATATGGTGACAAACTGGTTATTGTTGGTAATACCGGTAGTAACAACACCCGTGAAGCGATTAAAGCAACTAAATATGGCTTTGCCAGCGGTATGGATGCAGCACTGCAAATTAACCCATATTACGGACGTACGTCAATCGCGGGTGTTAAAGAGCACTTTAAACGCGTACTTGATATTGGACCTGCCTTTATTTACAACGTAGCCGGTCGCACAGGTCAAGACCTAACACCTGATATTATTGAACCATTAGCACAGCACTCGAACCTAATTGGTATTAAAGAATGTGGCGGCAATGAGCGTATTGCACGCTATGAGCAGCAAGGCATTGCGTGTTGGTCTGGTAACGACGATGAATCACACGACGCTCGTCATGTACACAAAGCTCACGGTGTTATTTCGGTTACTTCTAACCTTATTCCTGGGTTGTTTCGCCAATTAATGGATACTAAAAATGATGAGTTAAATACGTCATTACAACCATTAATGAGCTGGTTGTTCTGTGAGCCAAACCCTATTGCTATTAACACTGCGATGATGATGACAGGTGCAGTAAATCCAGTATTTAGATTACCGTATTTACCGCTTAGTGATGAGCAACAAAAAGTAGGTTTGCCATTAATAAATGAGCTTAACGAACGTGAAGTTGTCGGTGGTAAAGCACAGTTATTAAAACAGAATGAGGTATTAACGCTTTCTTGAGTTGATAATCAATATTTTAATGACTTAACAAACTAATTTTTAGCTTTTAATCCAGTTTAAAGCTAACTGTTGACTCGTTTTTGCTGTATAATTTGCGACCCTTGATAATGTGGCCGTAGGTTATACAGCATGAATTTTAAATCTTTTAGTTTCGCTCCTGAAATCATCCAGGCGTTGGACGAACTTAACTATCACACTCTTACGCCCATTCAGCGCGCAGCAATCCCTGCTGTTCGTAAAGGTAAAGACGTTTTAGCCAGTGCACAAACTGGTACCGGCAAAACTGCCGCGTTTGCTTTACCTATCATCCAAAAATTGGTTGAGTCTGAACTCAGCACAACGAATGCACCTCATGCGTTAGTACTTGCTCCAACGCGTGAACTTGCAGAACAAATTGCAAATAATTTTAGAGATTTTGCAAAGCATACATCACTTAAAGTCGTTAGTTTATTCGGTGGTGTTAGTACCGCCGGCCAAGCAAATGCTTTAAAAGAAGGTGTAGATATTGTTGTTGCAACCCCAGGTCGTTTATTTGATCATATTCGCTTAGGTAACTTGAGCCTTGCAAGTGTTAAGCACCTTGTTCTTGATGAAGCTGACCGTATGCTTGATATGGGCTTTATTGAAGACATGCAAAACGTGATTAAAAGCTGTGCAGAAGAGCGCCAGATTTTACTTTTCTCTGCTACTTTCCCTGCAGCAATTAAACAATTTGCATCTAAAGTATTAAAACAAGCTGAAATAGTGCGTGTTGATCAAACTAACAGTACAGCAAGTACTGTTGAGCATGTTGTTTACCCTGTTGAAGAACGTCGTAAGCAAGAGCTACTTTCTGAATTGATTGGTAAGAAAAACTGGCAACAAGTGCTTGTATTTGTAAACATGAAAGAAACGGCTGACGAGCTTGTTAAAGAGCTTAACCTTGATGGTATTCCGGCAGGCGTTTGCCACGGTGACAAATCTCAAGGTAACCGTCGTCGTGCTTTACGTGAATTTAAAGAAGGCAAAGTACGTGTATTAGTAGCTACAGAAGTGGCTGCTCGCGGTATTGATATTGATGGTTTACCTCGTGTAATTAATATTGATTTACCATGGCTTGCAGAAGATTACGTTCACCGCATTGGCCGTACAGGTCGTGCTGGTCGTCAAGGTCAAGCAATCTCATTTGTTAGCCGCGAAGAAGAAAACACTTTGTTTGAAATTGAAACGTTAATCGGTCAAAAAATCAAACGTGTATATTTAGAAGGTTACGAAGTGAGTAACCGTGAAGTACTCATTGATAAAATTGGTAAAAAACCAGCGCATTTACGCCGTACACGTTCTAACAAGTTATCAGGACAAGCAACCGGTGAAGCGAGAGCAGTAAATCGCTCACGTATTTCAAGCGTTCGTAAAAGCTTAAAAGGCGAAAAACTGTCACTTAAAAAGTCATAGTTAACGCTGTTTAGTTTAAAAAAACCTGAGTTTACTCAGGTTTTTTTGTGCCTGGTGATAACACCTCATCAATAATATTTGCGTATAAATAAGCCGCTTGCTCGTCCTCTTTATTTGCTATTATGGACAAACCAACCGGTAAACCACTTACTTTTCCGACCGGTAGGGTTATGTGCGTTGTGCCAGCAATAGCAGATAACGAACTACTACCGCCATTAAAATTATCACCATTAACTAAGTCTGTTTTCCAGGCTGGTGATACTGTAGGCGCTATAACAATATCAAGCTTGTTGTTTTTATATACATTAACAATGGCTGTCGTTGCTAAAGTGCGATAGCGTTCTTTAGTCTCCTGATATTTTTGTTTGTTAGTTAAATCAATGGCCTGCGATTGAACTAGGATGTCTTGCTCAAAGTGGGGCATTTCTGTATTTTTATTTTTAATATTAAAATTAATAAGTGCTTTTAGGCTTTTAACAGCCACTTGTGTTGGAGTGTTTGCGAGGTAATGATTAATTTCGGCTTTAAAGTCGTAAAGTAAAATATAGTATTCATCAACAAATAGCGTATCTAAGTTATCAGTAATATCTACATTAATAACAGTGTGCCCAGCCTGTTTTAATGCTTGTAACTGCTTGGCATAAAGGCGCTGCGTTTCAACTGTAAATTTATCGCTAGGGAGTGCACCAATAATAAGTGACGATTTTGATTTTAGATTACCTGTTTTTAATTTAAACCCTGTAGTTGTTGCATCAAGGGAGTCCTCACCTTGCAAAACTGATAAAACCAGCAATGCATCTTTAAGTGAATGCGCCATCGGCCCTACTGAATCTTGGCTACTTGAAAGAGGTATAACGCCTGAGCGTGATACTTGGCCCATACTCGGTTTTATTGCATAAACTCCATTTACTGAGGCAGGGCACGTAATTGAACCGTCTGTTTCAGTCCCTAATGCTATAGGCGCAAAGTGAAGTGCGACTGCCACAGCAGAGCCTGCACTAGAACCACATGGATTACGTGTTACATCGTGCGCATTATGTGTTTGTCCGCCTACGGCACTCCAGCCTGACGACGAATAGGATGAACGAAAATTTGCCCATTCACTTAAATTAGCTTTACCTAAAATTATAGCGCCCGCATTACGTAGTTGTTTAACAACAAAAGCATCATTATTAGTAACGTTATTTTTAAGTGCTAAAGAGCCAGCCGTTGTGGGAAGTGTGCCCTTCGTTTCTATATTATCTTTAAGAAGTACAGGTATTCCGTGTAATGGACCTGCCCAAGTGCCTTTGGCGGCAAGTTCATCTAACGTTTTAGCTTGAGCAATCGCTGTAGGCTCAATACTAATAACTGCATTGTATTGTGGGTTAAGTTTATTAATTCGGTCTATATAATTTTGGGTGAGTTGCTGTGCATTAATAGAATTATTTTTATATGCACTGTGGATTTCATCGATGGCTTTTAGCTCTTGTGCTTTAGCGTTAAAAATTGCTAATACACTAAGCAACGAAAAGGTAAATGTTTTGATCATTGTTGAGGTGCTTGAGTTGTTATTATTTTCTATACATTTAGCACAAAAAAACCTCACAAAGTGAGGCTTTTCGATAAACAGCTTAAAAAAGAGGTTTAAGCGCTTTCTAACATAGACAGTGCGACTGCTTCAGCTGCTTTAATACCATCAATACCCGCTGATAAAATACCGCCAGCGTAACCTGCGCCTTCACCTGCAGGGTAAAGCCCTTTGGTGTTAATACTTTGGAATGTTTTATCACGCTTAATACTAATAGGCGACGAAGTACGTGTTTCAACACCGGTTAATAAACCGTCGTTAGTTGAAAAGCCACGAATTTGTTTATTAAACGCTGGTATCGCTTCGCGAAGGGCATCAATTGCAAATTGTGGTAACACTTTACTCAAGTCAGTTAACTTAATACCAGGTGTGTAAGAGGGTTGTACTTCACCTAAGTCTGCAGATGATTTACCTTTTAAGAAATCTCCAATTAACTGTGCTGGTGCGTCGTAGTTGCTACCACCAAGCTCATACGCTTGCTCTTCAAGTTTGCGTTGTAAGTCTATTCCAGCAAGTGGATTACCAGGGAAATCTTGCTCTGGTGATATACCTACCACAATAGCGCTGTTAGCGTTGCGCTCACTTCGTGAATATTGACTCATACCATTGGTAACAACACGGCCTTCTTCAGAGGTTGCCGCGACTACTGTGCCACCTGGGCACATACAAAAGCTGTAAACCGTGCGGCCATTGTCGCAGTGATGAACAAGTTTATAATCGGCAGAGCCTAAAATTGGGTTTCCTGCATTTGTGCCAAAACGACATTCATCGATCATTGATTGTTTATGTTCGATTCTAAAACCGACTGAGAATGGCTTTGCTTCAACATAAATCCCTTTTTTGTGGATCATATCAAACGTGTCACGTGCGCTATGGCCAACGGCTAATACAACATGGCGAGTGTTTAGTTGCTCGCCATTTGAAAGCGTTAAACCTGTTACTTGCCCGTCGTCTAAATGAATATCGTCAACACGTGTGCTAAAGCGAATTTCGCCGCCAAGCTCTATTATACGAGCGCGCATTTTTTCAATCATGGTGACAAGTTTAAACGTACCAATGTGTGGCTTACTTACGTATAAAATTTCATCGGGTGCGCCTGCTTCTACAAATTCAGTAATGACTTTTCGGCCATAATGCTTTGGATCTTTTACTTGGCTGTATAACTTACCGTCTGAGAATGTACCTGCGCCACCTTCACCAAATTGTACATTTGATTCTGTATTAAGTGTGCGTTTACGCCAAAAGCCAAACGTGTCTTTTGTACGTTCACGTACTTCTTTACCGCGCTCTAATATAATGGGTTTAAAGCCCATTTGAGCAAGTAATAAGCCCGCAAATAAACCACAAGGACCAAAACCAATCACGACAGGGCGCTCTTTGATATTATTGTTAGCTTGGGCTACAAATTTATAACTTGTGTCTGGTGCTACTTTTACATGTTGGTCTTTTTCAAATGCTGCGAGTAGCTCGGCTTCGTTATCAACTTCTATATCGAGTGTATAAATAAGTAAAATAGCTGATTTTTTACGTGCATCATAACCACGTTTAAACACATTAAAACTGTGCAATTGTTCAGGTTGGATTTTGAGTTTATTTACAATTGCTTGACCAATTGCGTCTTCGTCATGATCAAGTGGCAGCTTTATTTCGGTTAAACGTATCATTTATATCTCTTTTAGGTGTCATAGCGGGGTATTATTACCGCTCACAATAAGGGGATGCAGGGCACAACGAGTGTGCAAACATTAGGCGCGCATTTTACGTTAAAATAGCCTGATATGGCACTTATTTATTGTATTTTTGGAGTGGATGGGTATGATCCACAACTGTTGTTCAAAATCTTAGGTATTAAAATAGTATGGCGTTTGTTGTCACCGAAAATTGTATAAAATGTAAGTACACCGATTGCGTATCAGTGTGCCCAGCAGATGCATTTTTTGAAGGCCCTAATTTTTTAGCAATTAGCCCGATTGATTGTATCGATTGTGGTTTATGTGTCCCTGAGTGTTCAGCTGATGCGATATACCAAGAAGATGAGCTACCAGAGTCTCAAAAAGAGTTTACTGAATTAAATGCTGAACTTGCACTGGTCTGGCCGCGCATTACAGAGGTTAAACCTGCTCCAGAGGACGCTGATGTATGGAATGGCATAGACGATAAGCTTAAACTACTCGAAACGTAATGTATAACAATTAGTTACTCCTTTATCATTAAATAGTTAATTTTTTTATTTCAAAGTATTAACAAATGTACCTGGATAAATTACAATCCTCAGCTTAAGTTGCTCCTTATGAGTAATTACAGTCTAAATGGATGTTTATGCAGTACTTTATAACTATAATAAAAAAGTTTACCTTCCTATTTTTAAGTTTTGCTTTATTACTTTCAAGCCTTGATGTAGCGGCTAAAAAACAGCAAGTATCCTTATCCCGTATTGATTCAAATATCACCGTTGATGGTGTTATGGATGAGGCGCACTGGCAAAATGCAACACGTGTATCTTTACTCTACCAAGATGAGCCTAACGAAAAAGGCACTCCTCCTGTAAAAACTGATGCCTTTATTTACGAAGATGGCACTAACTTATATGTTGGTTTTATTGCTGAGGATCCTAACCCTGAGCAAATTCGTGCATCACTTCGTGACCGCGATACGCTATGGGAAGACGACGTCGTTATTCTTGTTATTGATACATTTAATGATGAACGCAGTGGTTATGAATTCCATGTGAACCCGCTGGGCGCGCAAGGCGATATACGAATGACCGACACCGATGGGTGGAGTTCTGATACCTCATGGAATGCTATTTGGGATAGCGCAGGACAAATTAACGACAAAGGTTATGTTGTTGAAATGCGTATTCCTTTTAAAGCACTGCGTTTTCCTGAAAATAAAAATGAGCTAACGTGGGGTTTTTCTGTAATGAGAAACTACCAACGTGATGTGCTATATCAGCTATCAAATATGGGGTTTGATAGAAATGTGAAATGCAGCCTTTGCCAGTTTGATAAGTTAGTTGGATTTAGTGACATTGAATCAAGTAAAAATATCCAATTAACACCTACATTAACCACACTGCGTAACGATAATAAATCTGCGTTGCCAGGTGATTGGGATAAGGGTGATATAGATACTGAAGTGGGTTTAGATTTACGCTGGGGTTTAACAAAAGATGCTGTTTTAAACGCGACAATTAATCCTGATTTTTCGCAAGTAGAAACTGACTCTTTAGAGCTTGATGTAAATACAACCTTCTCAATTTATTACGCTGAAAAACGTCCTTTCTTTTTAGATGGTGCTTCTTACTTTAAAAGTAGCTTATTTGAGCTTTTATATACACGTACAATTGCAGAGCCTACTTTAGGTGCAAAGCTGACGGGTAAAACGGGCGATCATAGTTATGCGCTAATGCTAGCTGATGACGACAATAGTAATATTTTACTGCCAACGAATCAGGGCTCTGGCTTTGCAAGCTTAAACGAAAAAACGAATGCAGCCGCAGGGCGTTATCAATATGACTTAGGTCAGCAAGGTACTATTGGTATTTCAAGCACGCACAGAGAGAGTGATGACTATCACAACACTGTATTATCAGTGGATGGTAGCTACTGGTTTAATCAATCGGATACTCTTTTGTATCAAGTATCATCTGCTGATACTCGTAACTCTGAATTTTTAATTCAAAATTATAATCTATCCGAAACTCAATCAGATGAAGCTTATGCTCTAGAATTTACCCGCGATAAACGTGATTACAAATTATTTGCATCTTATGAAAATATTGGGCAGGACTACCGCACTGATTTAGGTTATCAAGCTAAAGTCGATTATGAAAAAGTAGGCTTTGGTGGCGGACAAACATGGTACAGAGATGAGTCTGATTTACTTACCTCATGGTCATACGAAGCTGACTGGGATAAAACGTGGGCGCAAAATGGCGACTTACTTGAAGAAGAATACGAAGGCTTTTTGAGTTTTAAAGGCCAAAAACAATCTATTTTTGAAATTGGTTTAGTACACCGTTATGAAAATTATAATGACAATTTTTATAATCAAAATATTGGTTACATTTATACGGGCTTTAAACCCACTAAAGATTTAAAGTTATCATTATATATTGAATACGCTAGCCGCATTGATTATTCAAATGAGCAATTAGGCGATGCGTTTGACACCCAAACCCAAATGGTGTGGGACATTAACGACCATTGGCAGCTCGATGTAAAACATAACTACAGCCAATTAGATAACCCACAAGGGGAGCGTGTATTTACAGCTAACTTAGTTGATTTTAGGCTTCATTATAAATTTAGTATGCGTTCAATTCTTAAGCTTATTTTACAATTTGAAGATATTGATAGAGACGAAAATGCCTACTTTTATCAAGTTAGCCAAATTAACAAAGACTATGGTAGTCAGCTTGTTTACTCATATAAAATTAATGCGCAAACACTGTTTTATTTGGGTTACTCAGATAGAGGTTACCAAGATGATTCACTTAAAAATATTGAGCGGGATCAACGTACCTTATTTACAAAAGTTAGCTATGCCTGGCAGCTTTAAATATTAATAATAACTTTATTAGCGATAATTCTTACTAGTTTGAGTAGCAATGCATAATGCGCAAGAATAATTTTTAAATGATGTACGACAGCGGAGCAAATGCGATAAAGGTTGAGTAAATATAAGTACTTAAAGCTGTAGTGGTGAGGCATAGATTAATGCGGCAAAAAAACGACAAAGCTTATATACCTAATGTATTAAATTTTAAACAATTGAAACGTTTTTGTTTATTTTTATTAATCCCACCTATACTATATGTAGATATAGTTAGTTAATCCATTATCGTTACAATTTTTTGTTATTCTAATGGCTTAGGGTTATATCAATGCTTGCGTAGTACTAAATGCAAGCGATATAATCCGTTTTTGGTAATAGGTTTTATAGGAGAAGCAAAATAGATGGATTTTTTTTATGAATAAACTTAAGCCACTCGGTTTTATTTTCCTAATCATAGTTCTATTTTGTTTCTGCTTAAACATAGAGTTAACGAATCAGATAAACCGTATAAATCTATTTCAGACTAATATTGATATACGAAGTTTCGAGATCACGAATACCTCCCTTGATATGGCTCCTTGGTATAATCCCATTTTAAATGGCCATTATATAATTGAGCAGCCAACAGCTGATTTTTTACTTATCAAAACCACTGATACCCAATTTGTAGCAGCTGATTCTAATAAGTTAATTATGATGACGCTCTCATCACCCATGAACTTTTTATTTTTATGTATATTGATATTTGGCTCAGGTATCTACTTACGTAGAGAACGTAGAAAACGTCATTATAAAAATCAAATAGCGGAGCTCAATCGCCAAGCCAATAGCTTACTTACTGCATTTAATTTACAAGTTAAACCGGCAGAGAACCCATTAGGTGTAAACAGCTTAAGCCAATCTATAAATAGCTTAAATTCACACGTAGTTAATTATGTAAAACAAACTCAAACAAGTATTTGTCAAGACAAACTGACGCTGTTAATTGACCGCCATGCATATATTGAACACATAGACAGACAAATAAATCATGCGAATCAGGAAGATCTCAAGTGTGCGCTTCTATTTATCGACTTGGATGGCTTTAAACAAGTAAATGATTCGTTTGGCCACAGTTTTGGTGATGAAATATTAGTTCAAGTTGCCAGTCGACTTGCAAATGTTTTACGTCATCATAAGTTAAGTAATATTAATAGCGCTAATCAATTAGAGCAAAACTTATCAAGATTAGGAGGAGACGAATTCTCCATATTTATAGAACTACTTGATGATAGCGACAGAGTTGTTGACATAGCGAAACACGTGCTAAGTGAGCTTGAAAAAGACTTTGTGCTTGGCAATAAAATAGTAAAAATTAGTGCCAGTATTGGTATTGCTGCTTACCCAGAAAGCGCGTCAACCCCACAAGCACTTTTACAACTAGCTGATGTTGCTATGTACAGAGCTAAGAGTGATGGTAAGGGAATATTTAAAGTTTACTCGCCAGAGATGGGTAACAAAATGCGCCGCTACCATTATTTACTCGAAGAATTGCGTTTAGCGCTAGCGTGTAAAGATTTTTACTTATCTTTTCAACCAATTGTGCATGTTGAAGATTGTATGATTGATTATTTTGAAGCGCTTACACGCTGGGACCACCCTGTTGAGGGTATGATCCCACCTTCAGAATTTATTCCAATAGCAGAAGAGTCGAATTTAATATTAGAGCTTGGCGATTGGATTATGCTTGAATCGTGCCGGCAAATGGCCGCATGGCATAATGCAGGTATGCGCAAAGTAAAAATATCAGTTAACGTTTCGGGCATTCAGTTAAAGCACCGTGATATTTATGATTGGATAATGAATAAGCTCAAAAAAACCGGCTTACCGGCGACGTCTTTAATGCTTGAAATTACCGAATCAACATTTATTCAAGCCAGCCCTAGAATAATTAAAGAGCTAAGTAGATTAAGAGAAGAAGGCATCACTATTGCAATTGATGACTTTGGTACAGGTTTTAGCTCGTTAAGTACATTAGCTGATTTACCAATTGATGTTATTAAAATTGATCGCTCGTTCATAGCTCAAGCCAATAAAAGTCAAAAATATAACGATATATTAAATACAATTAGTGAGCTTGGACAAAAGCTTGGCCTTAAAATTGTAGCTGAAGGCGTTGAAGAAATAGGGCAGTTTGAGCTTGTTAAAAAAATGGGGGTGAGTTCAGTTCAGGGGTATTTAGTGAGCCGTCCTGAGTCATCAGTTAATGTAGGCAATAAAGTATTACGTAATAATACCAGCAATCTTTCTGCATCGGGTACAAGTGCGTGGGATATTGTTAGTTAGTTAGTTAGTTAGTTAGTTAGTTAGTTAGTTAGTTAGTTAGTTAGTTAGTTATTTTACAAATAAAAATGCCACTCTAAATAGAGTGGCATTTTTTGTTTAATCAGTAATTAATGTATTAAAGATCAAATGTGCGTGAAACAGCAAGTACAATACGCTCATCAGCATAATCGTAATCTAAGCTAGTGTTTTCAGCAGCCACTTCAATACCAAAACCTTCGTAGCTTGTTTGATAAGCTAGGCGGTAGTGCTTGTACGATTTTTTCTGGTTTGTATCCCAAGCCCACTTTTCACCATCAAGTGAGTTTGAAATATCAAAACTTGCACGTAGTGCGTGATTTGGAGCTAGTTCATAAGTGTGAGCAACCATTGAAATTACATGACCCGCACCTGTTCCAAAGTAATCCCAGCTATACCAAAAGTTAAGCTCAGTTTGGCCGTATTCACTTGCATAACCAAACTTAGTGTAAGCTTCGGCGTAGTTACCATCGCTGTTATTACCTTGATAAGTGTAATAAGCGATACCGTAATCAACGCTAAATTGCTCATCAAGTTGTACATATTTACCTAAGTAAGCATCTAGCTCAAAATCAGTGTCGTCACCAAAATCTACGTTTGAGGCCCAAACACCAGCGTAAACACCATTATCAAAGGCATAATCTAAGCTGCCTTGAATTGCAGGGTCGCTATCGGTCTGTGTTACACCATTAAAAGTGTAGTCAGACGCTGCAGTGATTGTTGTTGACCAATCAGCTGCTGCAGTTGTTGATAAAAGTGCAAATGGTAGTGCTACTACAAGTTGTTTTAGTTTGTTATTCATTATTAATCCCTAGTGTACTGTGTCTATTTTTGTGTAATCAATTGCGTTTGCTTTTGGTGAGCTATCTATATTCGTTACTGTTTTAAATTTACTGTAACCAATAAAAGCTGCACAGATAAAGAACAAGCCAATAACTAATGCGCCTACCCACTGAATTTGTAAAAATTCTAATTTAAACAATAGTGTAAGTAATGATAGAGCAACAACATTTCCGATTATGTATTTCATTTTGCCAAAACGCTTTACGGTAAAGTTTAGGTTATCTGTATATAAACGCACTAACGAATCAAGTGAGTTAATTACAAATACAATACCTACAAATACCATAGCGAAGTTTTTAATACCTTGAGTTGGGATGCCCGCTTCATGGTAGTGATAAAGTACGCTAAACCAAATCGCAATAGGAATAGAAGGGAAAATCAACATTGCAGCTAATACTTGGTATGTTTTAAGTCCACCAACAAAGCGTGATGTAAATTGACCAATCATTATGCTCCACGCAAACCACCAGAATAAGTAAAACTCATGGTAATCATTAAGCGGTAAAACAAATTCATTAATGTTTGCAAAGTAAGTACCAATAGAACCTAAGTTATCTGTAAATGCTGACATTTGACTATCACCAATCACAAATGCGCCAGCCCACATAAAGGCGATTAAGGCTAAGAATAACCACGTAGTAGAGATACTTAAAATACGTACATATTTAATGTCAGTACTTGAGTACACAGCAAAACAAATAGCCGCGAATACAATTAAATAAAACTCAGAAACTATACTTGTTCCATCGCCTAATTCGGGTAAATACCATGGTAGGTTTGTAAGCAGTAAATAAGCGGTAAATGCACATGTACCAATAATTACAACGTTATTGATAAATTTAACCCAAGGAATTTCGAAAAATTTCACTTTAGGTTCTATTACACAGAAATAAAAGCACGTAAGAAAGTAAAATCCCCAGATCAAAAATCCCCAGTAGCCAAACTCAATAGCCAGTGGATTTGCAAACGCGTATTCTGGGCTTGCTTTTATGTCTGCATAACCTGCAAACTCAGTTAAAGGAAACATAATAAGGCCAACATCAAGGCCAGAAGTAAATAGTATTGCTATAAACGTAAAGGTTCGAACTGGTGTTACACCTACTACGCGAACATTACCCCATTTAATTAAAATAGTGATAATAGCAAGTAAGGTAAAAATGATGCCTGCATTAAGCCAAATAGTCATTGTTACCCTCCAATAATGAATAAAAATAATTCATAAGCACTCCGTATTTTATTGTTTTATTCTCGCATTAACACAACGTAACCTATTTACATCGTGTGCCACTGCAAGGCACGCAATGGTTTAGCCCGGCGAGGCTAAACCTGAGCATGAGGCTAAAGTTAGATCTCCGAACTACGTTGTGTTTCTTGCCAATTTGTTGTTATGGCAACATTCACATCCGATTTCTGTAATGGTTCTTTACCTAAAATTATGTCAGCTGCTTTTTCGGCAACCATAATAGTAGGCGCATTCAAGTTTCCGTTAGGAACTGTTGGGAATATAGATGAGTCAACAACACGTAGTCCTTCAATACCATGTACTTGCGTATTTGAATTAACAACGGCCATATCATCTTCACCCATTTTGCATGAGCAAGAAGGGTGGTAGGCACTTTCTACGGCTTGGCGTACAAAGGCATCTATTTCTTCATCTGTTTGAATATGTTTACCTGGTTGAATTTCTTCATCGCGGTATTCATCAAAGGCACTTTGTTCGATTATGTCGCGTGTTAAGCGAACGCACGCTCTAAAGCCTTCAATATCGTCTTGGTGTTCAAGGTAATTAAATAAAATGGTTGGTGGTTGCTCAGGGTTCGCAGAAGCAATAGTGACACTACCGCGACTTTTTGGTTTGTTATGACCAACATGTACCTGAAAACCATGACCTGCAAATGCACTTCTACCATCGTAACGCATAGCCGCTGGTAAAAAGTGATATTGAATATCTGGCCATTCAACACCTGGTTTTGAGCGAATAAACGCACACGATTCAAAATGATTCGTTGCACCTAAACCCGAACGCGTTAATAACCAGCGCGCACCAATCAACCCTTTTGAAACAATGCCTAGTTTGCCGTTAAGCGTGATAGGTTGCTTACACTTGTATTGAAAGTAAAACTCAAGATGATCTTGTAAGTTTTGACCTACACCTGGTAGATGATGCTGTACTTCAACGCCTGCTTTTTCAAGCGCTTGAGTATCACCAATACCAGAGAGTTGTAAAATATGTGGAGAGCCGATAGGGCCTGCACTTAATATAACGTCTTTTGCAGCATGTGCAGTTTTAACGTCGCCATTTACTTTGTATTCAATGCCTGTGGCTTTTTTACCATCTAAAATCACGCGCTGTGCTAGTGCACCTGTAATAATCGTTAAATTACTACGCGATTTAACAGGGTCTAAATAC
This sequence comes from Pseudoalteromonas sp. LC2018020214, assembly GCF_016598755.1. NCBI lineage: Bacteria > Pseudomonadati > Pseudomonadota > Gammaproteobacteria > Alteromonadales > Pseudoalteromonadaceae > Pseudoalteromonas > Pseudoalteromonas sp. LC2018020214. The sequence continues at coordinate 233,585 of NZ_CP066805.1, read as the reverse complement.
TCACGCGAAGCAGAGCTGCGCACGCCGTCTTTTACGGTCATGTGCATTGGGCCAAAACCCTCTTGCTGCGATGCATTATAATCATCTGTAGACGCGTAACCGGCTTGTACACCTGCTTTGATAAAGGTGCGGTAAAGCGGGTTTTTCATTTCGTTGCCGTTATTAACGCCAAGCGGGCCTTTGCCACCACGGTAAGTATTTTCACCAAGATAAAAGCTTTCTGCTTTTTGAAAATACGGTAAACACGATTGGTAATCCCAGCCGTTTGCACCGTGTTGCTGCCATTCGTCAAAATCTTTTGCGTGGCCACGTACGTATACCATGCCATTAATAGATGACGAGCCGCCTAATACTTTGCCTCGAGGACAATGCATCTCACGGTTATCTAAATGAGGCTCAGGCTGCGTATGAAACTGCCATGCATATTTGTCACTATTCATAGGAATAGATAACGCGGTTGGCATTTTTATAAAAATACTTTTATCACTACCGCCAGTTTCAAGTAGTAACACGCGGTTACTTGAATCTTCAGATAAACGGTTTGCTAAAACACAACCCGCCGAACCCGCGCCAACAATAATATAGTCGTAATGATTACTCATAGTAGGGCGCCTTAAAATGGGCTTTCTATGTCGGCCATACCAACATAAATAGACTTAGTTTGCGTGTATTGATCAAGAGTTTGTATACCATTTTCACGGCCAATGCCCGATTGCTTATAACCGCCAACTGGCATTTCAGCAGGTGAGTTACCGTATGCATTAATCCAACAAATACCCGCTTGTAACTTATGAATAACGCGGTGCGCACGTTTAATATCGCTAGTAAATACGCCTGCGGCCAAGCCTAGGTGGGTTGCGTTAGCGCGTGCAATAACATCGTCTTCGTCGTCAAAAACAAGCACGCTCATTACAGGGCCAAATATTTCTTCTTTAACGATTGTCATATCGTCGTTGCAATCAATGAACACAGTCGGTGCTACAAAATAGCCATTAGGTGCAGATTCAGGTGAAAGCGTTGTACCACCAGTTAATAGCGTTGCACCTTCTTCGATGCCTTTATTAACGTAGCTCATCACTAGTTCTTGGTGCTTTTTAGAGATAAGTGCGCCAAAGTTTGTATTTAAATCTTGTGGGTCGCCAGCAATAATGTTTTTCTCAGTGCGCGCTTTAAGCTCATCAATAAACTGCTGATATACATTTTTATGAACGTAAATACGTGTACAGTTAGTACAAATTTCGCCTTGCGTATAAAAGTTACCTAACATAGCAGCGCTAACCGCTTGCTCTATGTTGGCATCATCAAATACTAATAGTGGAGATTTACCACCAAGTTCCATCGTGACATCTTTTAACGTACCGGCAGCACTCGCGACTACTTTTTTACCTGTGCCTACTTCACCCGTAAACGATACTTTATCAATATCGCTATGCTGCGTTAGCCACTGGCCTACATCGCCTGCGCCTTGAACAACATTAAACACACCTGCAGGTACACCAGCTTCAACAAATACTTCTGCAAGTTTAATAGCGCCAAGTGGTGTTTCTTCAGATGGTTTAAATATAAATGCATTACCAGCAGCAAGGGCAGGGCCCGACTTCCAACATGCAATTTGTAGTGGGTAGTTCCATGCACCTATACCCGCACAGATACCTAATGGCTCTTTACGTGTGTAGTAAAAGTCATCACCAACCATTTGTTGTTGGCCTACTTGTGCTGGCGCAAGGCCTGCAAAGTATTCAATTACATCAGCGCCGGTTTCAATATCAACACAATTTGCTTCTTGCATTGGTTTGCCGGTGTCGAGTACTTCTACAAGTGCCAGCTCATCATTGCGCTCGCGTAAAATAGCCACTGCTTTTAATAAAATACGACTACGTTCAATAGGTGTCATTGCTGACCACTGTGCAAAACCTTGCTTTGCACTGGCAATGGCTGCGTTTTGAATAAATTCGTCGGCAATTTCTACTGCGTAAATAACCTCACCCGTTGCTGGGTTTGTTACATCAAATGTTTTGCCGCTCTGGTTTGCAAGAAAATGGCCGTTAATAAAATTTTGATAGACAGGTGTAGTCACGCTAGGCTCCATATTGCTTGATAAGTGAAAGTACATAGCTCTTTGCTAACTTTTCACTGTGTTTAAACTGATTATTGTCTGATTTACTCAGTACTGCTCTTAACCATAGGCCATCGATCATTGCGGCGCTAAGTTCTGCAGCTTGATTTGCTTGCTCAATAGGCATTAATTGCTTAAAAGAAAATGCTAAATTACTTTGCAAGCGTTTACTGTTTACGTTTTGTAGTCTGTGTAATTCTTCATCATGCATCGATTGCGCCCAAAAACTTAACCACGTTCGGGTTGTATCATTACGCTGTTGTACAAGCGCAAAGTTGGCTTCGATAATAAACATTAAACGCTCAATGGCAGTGGTTTGATGATTTACTTTACTTATTAAGCCTTGCTTTAAGCTTGTTAGTAAGTATCTAACCGTGGCTTCAATTAACCCCTGCTTACCATTAAAATAATGACTAATGATGCCTGACGATAAACCTGCATTTTTACTAATGCTGTTTATTGTTGTGCCTTGTAGTCCCTTAGTAGCAACTGACTCTATAGTTGCGTCAATTAGCTGCTGACGTCTGACAGGTTCCATTCCGACTTTAGGCATAATTTTTATTAATTGAACGTTCAATAAACATAAGCTTAAGGTAATAGCTCTAACAATTCAAGGCTGAAGTAAATACCTAGATGCCAAAATGTAGATTAATCATTAATAAAAGAGCAATTAATAGGACAAAGAAGATGTGGTTTTTATTTGTTTAATTTCATTTAAAACAGTGGCTTGAGAATTTAATTTTTAAATTCAATAATAGTAATGATTTGTTTACAGCAATAAATGAATAAAATGTCAAAAAACCATTAGAACAATAATAGTTAGAGTACTAATAGTATTATTTTGATACAAAAGAGCACTAAACCTGCAATTGCTTAGTGCTCTAATAAATTTATATGGAGAGTAAACTTTGTGGTTTTATCGTTTTAAAGCGCTTGGTATTGAAAGGTCAGGCATTATTAATAACGCCTTTAAAAAGTAGGGGGTAACGTCTTAGTCTATTGCCAATGTAGTCATCAGCTAAAATTTGCTGGCAAATGAAATCAATATCTTTGCTTGCTTCAAATACCCAATCAAAGCGTTCTATAGCCAGTAAAAAACCACGCTTTAAATGAGTTTGAGAACGGTACTGTTCTAGGTTGTCTTGAATAATAGAGACTTTACTTGGATTAGCTTTAAGCTCTTCTACTACTTGATTAATAAAAGTAGTATTGAGCTTACTGGTCGGGCGGTGTCTTAGTTTTCGTGGGTGCATTAGCTCTCGTTTGCAATGTTATATAATTTTTTCAAAAAGTCGTCTTTATGCTTTTCATGTTCGTAGTCAAGGTGGTAAGTATTATGAAAACCAAAGCGCAGTTCTACACCGCTACCTTGTAGATATACGGTGTAACCGTCTACGTCTGAATATGCAGTAACTCCCTGATAATGTTTGCCTTCATCAGTCATTTCACCTTTTTGAATTATGCGTTCATATACGGCTAAAATCTGTTTATTGTCGATTTCGTTTTTCATGTTTTATACCTTTTATTAAAAAGCTAATACGATATAGATATGAGGGTCGATCATCTTAAAAACAATAGCTAAAAAAATGTGATATTGCTTTGTAATTTGGCCTTTTTAAATTATGCTCAAAATTCATTTATTGTTGAGCTTACACCATGATAGACAAGGCGTTACTACTAAAAACTCGTGAGTTATCGGATCAATTAATTGCATTGCAAACGCCTATTAGGATACTCGATGCTATTAATTGGGATAAACAAACTAAAGAGGAGTTTTTTAGACAAAAATGTCAAAAAAATCCACTGATCGATCGTGCATACTATCAACAGCGCGATCTTGGTTTTGTACCTAGCGAGTTACGCCAAGCGTTTTCTACTTTGCACCGTAACATTATTAACCAATTGGGGCAGTTAAATCCCATAGCTCAATACATGGGAAAAATGTGCACAGAGTATAAAACAGTATTAAGTATGCTTGAGTATCGTGGCACACCAGAGTTTCATGACTTATCGGTGGAGTTATTTGGTCACCCTAAAGATTTATTTCATGCCGGTGAGCCCTCACTTTCTGAGCTAGCTAATATGCTAGATAAACCGCTGCAAAATTTACTTATAGCCGACATACTGCCTGACGACCCTAAAAATATTGATGCTGTTGATGCAGTGCGTATTTTGTCTGAGCAAGTAACCGCTAGTATGGCAGGCATAAACGTAGAGGTAATGCTTAGCGATGGTATTGTTAGTGATGCAGCCGCAGGTGCTAATAATATAAAGCTTAATCAAGATGTTAAGTTTTCGCAGCGTGAACTTGATATCTTAGAAGTTCACGAAGGGTGGATACACGTAGGTACCACTCAAAATGGTTTAGCTCAGCCTTATTTAACGTGTTTGAGTAAAGGTACGCCAAGCTCCACTATTACCCAAGAAGGTTTAGCGGTACTAACCGAAATTATTACTTTAAAATCAACCCCAAGGCGTTTATCTAAATTAGTGAATCGTATTCAAGCCGTTACAAAGGTAATAGATGGCGCTGAGTTTGTAGACATTTACCGTGATTACGTAGCGCAAGGTTTATCAAAAGATGACAGCTACACACTTGCGCAGCGTGTATTTAGAGGCAGTACGCCAACAGGCTTGCCTTTTACAAAAGATATTGCCTACATTAAAGGCTTTGTACTGGTTTATAACTTAATACGCGTTGCAATACAGCTTGGTCGAATAGATAGACTTCCTTTATTACTGGTAGGTAAAATATCGATAGATGATTTTAGATTAATATCGCAGCTTCATGATTTAGGTGTAATAGAGAGCCCACAATTTGTACCACCACACTTTAAAGATTTACGCGGTTTGGCAACTTGGTTGAGCTTTGGCCGTTTTATTGGCGACTTGTCGTTTGAAAAGTTAGAAAACGATTATAAACCGCTATTTTTATAATTAATCAATATAACTTACCGACATAAAAAAAGCCCGTAACGGGCTTTTAAATTAAAGTACTTTAAATGTAATTATCGCGCGTTAGTGCTTTCAAATATTTTGTCAGCTGAGGCTGCAACAAAACCAGTATAAAGCTCGCCGTCTGCTTTAGGGTAACGAATAGCAAACTCATAAAAGCAGCTAGGAATGCTCATATCACCGTCACTAAAGGTAACAGAGTATTCATCAGCAAGTGTTGACGATTGCTCTAGTAACACCTCTGGTGAGCCTTTAACTTCGCCGCCTGATGTATTAAGTGAAAAACCTGCATTTTTTAGAGCTTGGTTAACATCATGAATGTTATCAAACTTAGCAAGCGTATTAATATTTACGGTAAAGTGATTGGCACGGTAACCCCACGCCGACATCCACGCTGCATATTCGCTTTCAGCTAGCAGTTGTTTGTAAGTATCGGTGCTTACTTGCCAATGCGTGCCTGAATATAAAAAGTTGTCTGCTGTAACTGCACTTTCGTCAATTTGGCTTACCATATCTGTCACGATGGCTTGTAACTCTGGCGAGCATTTTTCTACTAATAGTTCAGAGATAAATACTTTTGGCTGATTAGGATCGCTATGCTCATAGTGTTTTGCGTAAAGTTTTTTAGCTTCAAAGTGGTACTCACCACATTCTTTGTAACCAATTGCTAAAAAGTGAGCGGCGAGCTTTTCAAGACTCACTTTTTCTATATTAAATGTACGCAGCGCAATATGATCGTTAATGATGTCATCTTTTTGCGTTGAACCTAAAAGGTCATGAATTTTATCTGCCGATGGAGTTACGTTTAAATAGTTTTCCCAAAGGTTCTCAAATAATGTATTTACATCAGTATGCATGTTAAGTCCTTAAATCTAAAATTTGGTTTTATTGCTTATTCAATTACTAAGCCCGGCGCTAGGGTTTGCGGTAAGCTCACTTTATCTGACTCCACAGATGCTACAGGGTATGCGCAATAATCGGCGGCGTAATATGCACTTGCTCTGTGATTTCCACTGGCGCCAATGCCGCCAAATGGAGCTGCACTAGAGGCACCTGTGATAGGGCGGTTCCAGTTAACAATACCGGCACGAATGCGCTTTAAAAAGTGAGTGTAGTCATCTTCACTGTCGCTAAGTAAACCTGCAGATAAACCAAAGCTTGTGTTGTTAGCTTCAATGATTGCGCTGTCAAAGTCGGTGTAACGATACACTTTAATTAGCGGTCCAAAATGCTCTTCATCTGGCATGTCGGTAATGCTTGTTACATCAATAATGCCAGGGCTTACAAAACCTGTGGCTGGTTTTAATTGCTTAAGTTCAACAAGGATTTGCGCGCCTTTTGACACTAATTCACTTTGCGCAGCAACCATACCCAGTGCTGCTTTTTCGCTTATCATTGCACCCATAAAAGGCTGCTCTGTAGCAAAGCTGTCGTCTACAACTAAGTTTTTAGTCGCGCTTATTAGCTTTTCTAAAATAGCATCGCCGTTGGCTGATTTTTCAATAAATAAGCGACGTGCACACGTACAACGTTGACCTGAGGTAATAAAGCCTGATTGAATAATATCGTGTACAGCGGCGCTTATATCGCTCACATCTTTTACAATAAGAGGATTATTACCGCCCATTTCAAGTGCTAAAATTTTGCCAGGGTGTCCTGCAAACTGCTTATGTAGTAAGTGACCTGTGTTTGAGCTACCGGTAAAAAATAAGCCATCTATGTCTTTATGAGAAGCAAGCGCTTTGCCTGTTTCAATTTCACCTTGCACAAGGTTAATAACACTCGCTGGCAAACCTGCTTTTAACCAAAGTGAGAGGGTAAATTCTGCAACGTGCGGAGTCAATTCTGATGGCTTAAATACCACGGTGTTGCCTGCTAAAATTGCAGGAACAATATGCCCGTTTGGTAAATGTCCCGGAAAGTTATACGGACCAAAAATAGCCACAACGCCATGCGGCTTGTGTCTAATAAACGCTTTAGCACCGGGCATTGGGTTTTCGGTTGTACCTGTACGCTCATGGTACGCTTTTACAGATATAGCTACTTTGCCTGTCATTGCGCCCACTTCGGTGCGGGTTTCCCATAATGGCTTACCCGTTTCGCGTGCAATAATAGTAGCAAATTCTTCGCTGTGTTCTTTTAATTGTGCTGCGAACTTTTCTAAAATGGCGATACGCTCTTCAAGCGGTTTGTCTGCCCATTGTACCTGTGCTGCTCTGGCTGCTTTTATAGCAGAATCTACTTGCTGGGCGTTTGCGCCATTACCTTGCCATACCACATCGCCATTACTTGGATTGGTTGACTCAAATGCTGGACCAAGTCCCACATGCCACTGGTTATTAATTAGGTGTGTATTCATAAATAATTTACAGGCGGAAAAATCGCGCTGCATCTCCTTGACTTAAATTAAGTGCTTTAGCCACATCTTGGCTAATGACGAGGGTATGTTTTGCATGATTGTAATGTGCTTCTTTGGTAAATGTTGCTCTAAAGCCACTTACGCCTTGATTACATACAGCCAGCGTATCTGAGCTATTTTGTGATATGTGATCAAGCTCGCCAATCGTAACAGGGCAAACTTGAGAGTCGCGAATGCTGCGAATATTACCAAGCTTTGCTTCAACTGTTGGGCCTGCATCAAATAAGTCAACGTAGCCTCTGTGCTCAAAACCTTCCTTTTCTAATAGTTTTAGCGCAGGTTTTGTTTTTTCATGCACATGCCCAATCACTGCTTGGGCTTTTTTACTAAGCAAGTTCACATAAATAGGGTATTTAGGCATTAACTCGCTAATAAATACCTTATCGCCTAAGCCAACTAAGTGATCCGCTTGTGGAAATTCGATACTAAAAAAGTGCTCTTGTAGCCATTGCCAAAAAGGAGAATGACCGTCTTCGTCGCTAACACCGCGCATTTCTGCGATAACAGTATCGGCAAAACGCTCGCTATGTTGAGCCATAAACAAAAAGCGTGAACGTGATAAAAATCGACCCGTTAAACCTTTGCGGCTATTTTCGCGCAAAAATAATGTACATATTTCTGAGCAACCAGTGTAGTCGTTACACATGCTTAAAATATCAACGGTGTTATATACATTTAAAGTAGGCGAGTGGTGTACTGTTTTACCCAAATGATAATGATATAAAGGCACCGATAAACCTACTGCGGCTTCTATAGCGGTTGTGCCAATAACGTCACCTGTTTCACTGTCTTCTAAAACAAATAAATAGCTTTCATCAAGTGGCTGGTTAATGTTTTTGGCAAAGCTTTTTTCAGCACGTTCAATTTTTTCTTTAAGCTGTGTATCGTCCACAGGTAAAGAGGTAAACCCATGACCGGATTCAATCGCTATTTGTTTAAGCGCGTCAAAATCATTGGCAGTAATAGGACGTAATACTTGCATTTATTGCTTGCTCCAATAGCACGCCAGTAGGCGTGCTAATTTAAACTATATTAACCGTTTACTACGTCGCTAACGGCTTTTTCAAAGCGCGCTAAGCCTTCTTTAATATCTTCAAACGGAATAATTAAAGATGGTGTAAAACGAATTACATTCATACCCGCTACAAGATTCATCAAACCATTATTAGCACTGGCTACTAAAAAGTCGCGTGCGCGGCCTTCAAATTTGTCATTTAGTACTGCGCCAATTAATAAGCCTTTACCACGTACTTCGCTAAATACGTTGTATTTTTCATTAATTGCGTTTAATCCGTCACGGAATAATTGCTCGCGCTCTTTAACACCGTTTAGTACGTCTGGTGTATTTACTGTATCAAATGCCGCTTCAGCCACAGCACAAGCAAGTGCGTTTCCGCCATAAGTAGAACCGTGAGTACCAATTTTTAAATGCTCAGCAATAGGTGTACGAGTGATCATAGCGCCAATTGGAAAACCACCACCCAATGCTTTTGCCGTTGTTAAAATGTCAGGAACAACCCCTAAACCTTCATAAGCATATAAATCGCCTGTGCGGCCAACACCCGTTTGTACTTCATCAAAAATAAGTAACGCGTTATGTTTAGTACAAAGTTCACGTACTTTTTTAGCAAATTCATCTGTTGGTGAAATAATACCGCCTTCACCTTGTAATGGTTCCATCATAACAGCACATGTTTTATCGCTGATCAGCGCTTCAAATGCCGCTATATCGTTAAAATCACAATGTACTATGTCAGCTGGTTTTGGACCAAAGCCATCTGAATAAGCCGCTTGCCCGCCCACAGTTACTGTAAAGAATGTGCGACCATGGAAACCTTTATTAAATGCAATAATTTGCGTTTTTTCAGCGCCATATACGTCCAATGCATAACGACGAGATAATTTAAGCGCGGCTTCGTTTGCTTCTGCGCCTGAGTTTGCAAAGTAAACTTTATCAGCAAATGTTGCTTCAACCATTTTTTGAGCTAAACGAAGTGCTGGCTCATTGGTCATAACATTTGATAAATGCCAAATTTTTTCGCCTTGCTCTTTTAATGCTTTAACTAATGCAGGATGACAGTGACCCAAACAGTTAACGGCAATACCACCGGCAAAATCAATGAACTCATTGTTATTTTGATCCCAAACGCGTGAACCTTCACCACGAACTGGGATAATTGCTGATGGGTTATAGTTTGGTACCATTACGTCGTTAAATAAGTCTCTTGTTACTTGCATTTTTACACCTAAATTTAATGGGCTTAGATAAAAGATTAGTTGCTAACTCAAAGAAGAATATAGCCTTTATTCTTCAGCAAACACGTTATTATTTCTGTTAGGTGCCATTATCGAAGGTTGGCAGTGAAAATTGCAGTGCTATTTTGTGAAAAATGATTAAAATAAAAGTCAAAATAACGAAGAAAATTACCATTATGATAACTCCACAAGATGAAAAGCTACTTTCTGTACTAAAAACAAATGCAAGAGCGAGTATTTCTGATCTTGCGCGAATGCTTGACTTATCTCGTTCAACTGTACAAAGCCGAATGCTCAAATTAGAAGAAACCGGTGTGATTAAAGGTTACAGCGTTGATTACGGTGACGACTACCTTAGTAAAATGGTATCAGCTCATGTGTCTATAAAAGTAAGACAAAAATTAACGACTAAAACAAACATTGAGCTTAAGCAAATTGATGCTATTTCACAGCTATATGCCATAAGTGGTGAGTTTGATTTAATTGCTGTAGTACAAGCTCAAAATTTAGAACAGCTTAGTCATTTGTTAGACGATATAGGAAATCTTGATGGGGTGGAGCGAACAACATCTTCTGTTATTTTAGAAACTAAATTTAAGCGTTAATCTCCCTTTACACTTGAGTCGTTAAATGCTGTTTACATATTTAGGGTTACTATAAACATTGCTAAATAAATTGTTTATAGACTCTTGCTTTATTTCGCTTGAGTGATAAAATCAGGTACAGTTTTTAATTGCGTTTTTAGTAATTATTTAACAAGGATTTATTTAGTATTTACATGGATGTAGAGAGTCTCACTCCCTCGTATTTATGTAAAAATTCGTACTATTCTATAAAAAATATAATATTAATTATTATTTTAAGGGAAATTATGAAAACGGTTTTTACAGTGATATTATCAATCATACTTATAGGCTATTATTTAACTGCCAAAGCTAGTCATTTTTCTTCAAAGAAGAATACAGAAGTTAATACGTATAGTGATATCTATTTTAAACTCGAAACATCCTCAGTAAATATCAATGAAATAATTGCTGGCGCTACAGATTTTGCTTTAACTATGTGCGCAGATAAAGCTTATCAGGAAGCTTTAGGTAATACTGTTGCTAGCTGCAATTCTCAATTTGAAGAATCTAAAAATGTTTGCTCAAAGCATATTATGAAAAATGCTAAGCAGCACTATACAGACAAAGCTACAGTAACACTGCTAACAGAACGGTTTATTAACTGTGTCAGCGCTGCATAGCGAGGAAAGTAGAGCTGTTACTTAATAATTACAGCAAATAATGCAATTTTAATCTGTTTGGCTACACTTATTTTAATTTGTACATTATTTAGCAATAGATTATGCCCGCATATTTTTTTACTCTTTTATTAGGTTTAACTGAGCCTCTCCAGTTTGGGACAAACTTACCCACCACGGCACCTAATAATGCAGTCAACCAAGTCGAGTGTATTTTATTTGAAATGGGAGCCCCTTTTCAGCTACAAACCTTGCCATGGTTACGTGCACGTAGAGAAGTAAAGTTAGAGCGCTTAGATGGATATTTCACAACCCATTTAATGCCTGAAATGAAAGCTTATGGACGTATATCATCACCCATTTTTTTAGAAAGCTGGTACTGGTTTACTCATCCAGAGAGCATTAATAAACCAAAAAACAAAATGCGTTACGGTGCAGTAAGAGGAAGTTATCAAGCAAATTGGTTTAAAACTCAGAATATTATTGCTGAGGTAGAGGTAAATTCATTAGAAGAAATAGTAAATGTAATGCACCATAAACGGATTGATAGAATCCTACTTGATTTAGACGATTTTGAATTAGCAGCCTCTAAGCTAGGGATTAATAAAGACGAGTACCAAAAAGAATTTTTTAGATATGTACCTTTGGGATTATTTGCTTCGCATTCACTTCTCAAACGCCTTCCTGAATTTATGCATCAGTTCGATGAAAATATAAATACTTGTGCGCAAGCTCCATTTTCACTATCAAAAAGTGAAGAAAAGCAAATACTTGATAGGCTCTATAGTAGCGCTAAAACCTTATTAAACTTACCTAGTTTAGTCGAAGAAGTTCAAATAAGTAATGAGTCTCCTTTGAGTGAGCCTGAAATTATGAAACGAGACCAGCTATGGATAAAAGAAAGTAAACACGTTGGGCATGCTGATGCGTTAACTATGCTTGATTTACCGTTATCTAAGGTATTTAAAAAATGGCAATCGCAGTTTAAAGGTGTTGTTACTGAGCTTATATTGACTGATAGCCAAGGAAAAAATATAGCAATAAGTAAGTTAACCAGTGATTACTGGCAAGGGGATGAGAATAAGTTTACTAAAATATTTAAACAGTCAAAGGACTATAACTTTGATAGCGTTACATATGATGCATCAACCCATCATTTTCAAGTACAGCTAAGTTTTCCTGTTTTAGATAATAATAATAGTCATATTGGAGTGTTGATTTTAGGTGTTGATGTAGAAAAAGCACTCCATTCGTCAAACGAAAAGAGTAACTAACTCGATACCTTTCATAAGTTAGCTAAGCTTTGGAACTTTTGCTTAGCTAACATTATATTATGGATGTACTTTTTCTGAGGTCGGCTTTTTTCTTATAATTTCTTTTTTGGCTTCATCAAGCTTTATAAAATAAGCATTACCGCCAATACCTTTAAACTCTTCATCTGTAAATACAATAGTATTGTCATCAAAAAAAGTGACAGCCTCTTTTTGAGTTACTATTCCTAAGTCAATTTTTGATACATCGCCAGAAAAAAACTTATCACCCTCAAAATTTTCGAATAACCAAATACTGGTTGAATCAAGTAATATCAGCTTTTTACGATCAGGGCTTAAAGCAGCCGATGTTATCCAGCATAGCTTTTCTAAAGTGGTACATGTTTTAAATGAATCTATTAACTCGGCTTTAAAATTAGCGGCATGATCGCCCACTTTATAAACCTTAGTAATACCATCAAATGGTTCTGTGCGGTTTTTAGTAAATAAATATAAGTGACGTCCTAGAGCTACAAATGCCTCTAAATCAAAATTACGGTTATTAGGCTTTATAGGAGTGCCATCCATTTCGGGGTAGGTAAACTTAATTATTTCTGCTTGAGTCGTATCTGTTTTTATATCTATCGGGTTTTCTATTTTATAAATAGTGAGCCATCTACGATCGTTTTTGTTATTACCAAAATCGCCTAAAAAGAAGTGCCCAAATTTGTTTTGGGTCATGTCTTCCCAATCAATGTTTTTAGCGTTTTCAACTAAAATTTCTTTAGCAATAGAACCGTCTTTATTGAGTCTATATAGCTTTGGTTCATTGCCTCCGTCGTTAATAGCCCATAAACGTTGCTGTTTATCAAATTCTATTCCTGATATTTCTTTTAATTTAGGATCAACTGAGATTTCTTTTTTACTGTATAGGGTATAAATTGAGGTACCAATAAATGCAGCTACAACTAAAAAAATGATGGTGGTAGTTATTAAAATGGTTTTTTTCAACATGAAATTAATGATATTTCAGAGTATTAGAATGATGTGTATTATCCATGATGAAGTAATATAAAAAAAGTAATTTAGGATTTTAAATTTTCTTCGGATATTTGCAGCTATAAATATTTATATATTGAACTAATGAGGTTTTTAATAGTTTGTTGGTTTGAATATTGCTCTGTATGTTAAGTATCATTTAAAGCGTATTGTATATAAGGTTAATGCACCTTTTTGGTGTAATTGAAATATTATTTGCACTGTAATAAAGCGTAAATAAAGTTTTGTTTAACTAATAACACGTTTAATGATTTTTAGATGGTTACCACATCGCCTTTTTGTTTAGTTGTATGGCCTGTGGCAAAGATTAAGTACCCTTTTTGGTTTAGTTGGAGCCTGCTATGTTGAATAAACGTTTTTTTAAAACAAAAGATGAAGCTGAAGTTACTTTTGAATTTTCTCATCCAGAGGCAGAAGAAGTTTGCTTATTAGGTGAATTTAATGATTGGCAACCAGTGCCAATGAAGCTTTATAAAAAACAAGGTGTGTTTAAATTTAAGCAACGCTTACCTATCGATCAACAATTTCACTTTCGTTATCTGATTAATGGAGACATTTGGGATAACGACCATCAAGCTGACGGTTATATCGGCAATACTTTTGGCACAGAAAACAGCATAGTAAATACACAACGCACTAATTAAGGCGATTCAATGGATGCTCTTTCGCAGTTGTTTTACCTGCATGGTATTGGCTTTGAATTCACTAAGTATACAGGTGAACAGGTGTTTTTTAGCGAAGAAACGCGTAAACGTGCTTTGCAATGTTGTGGTGTTGATACAAATAATGAAGCAGGAATAGCTCAACTAACTTATGATTTAGATGCATCGCTTTGGCTGGATTTAGTACCTAGTGTGAGTTTAGTTGAGCAAAGTACATGTTTGTTAAAGCTTCGTATAGATGAACGTCAGCAATATTTAGCCGCTAATATTGATGTCCCTTCACTTGGAATGCACATAGCATTTGACAACCTTTATAACTTGGCCGTCACTGGTGAATATTACTTGCATGGCGTTCGCTATATTGAGCTGGCACTACCCATTGATAATATGCCAATTGGCTATCATGACGCTAATGTTCAGGTAGGTGAGCAACACGCTATTACACAAATTTGGTGCGTGCCTGAGCAAGTCTATCAAGTGGAAGACACAAAGCGCACGGGATTATCTATTCAGCTTTACACATTAAAAAATAGAGCGAATTTGGGTATTGGCGACTTTGACGATTTATTAGCGCTTACAAAACTATGCAGCTCCCAAAACATGGATTACATATTACTTAATCCACTGCATTTGCTATTCGCTGATATGCCAGAGCGAGCCAGTCCTTATAGCCCTAATAGTCGCGCTTTATTAAATCCTCTTTATATTTCCATCGTACTAAGCGAAGACGCAATAAATAACGAAAACCTTGACGCCATTATGCAGCAAGATGATGTCGCTGCACTTATTAAAAGTAATGATCAGTTTATAGATTATGAAAATGTAAGTCGTATAAAGTATACGTTATTTGAAGCGCTTTATAATCAGTTTGAATTAACGGCAAGTGATGAGCGTCGCCAAGTGTTTACTGATTTTTGTAATACTCATTCTACTACGTTAAATACCCTCGAATCAGATAACCTAACATTTGCTTATTACCTGCAATGGCAAGCGCATATGCAACTGGCACTGTGTCAAAAAAGTTGCGCAGAGAGAGGCATGGCTATTGGCTTAATAAACGACTTAGCTGTTGGTTGTGCTGGCGATGGGGCTGAATTTAAAAATCAGCAATCGTTGTTTAGCCAAGGTGCAAGTGTAGGCGCTCCACCCGATCCATGGGCTGAAGCAGGTCAAAATTGGGGCCTCCCAGCCCTCAATCCCCAAAGCCTTAGCAATAATCACTACCAATTTTACCGCTCGCTCATTCGCGCAAACATGCAAAACGTAGGTGGACTTCGAATTGACCACGTAATGGCTATTAGGCGCCTATGGTGGTGCTTTGAAAGCAATGGCGAACAAGACGGCTGTTATGTTTATTATCCGTTTGAGCATTTACTTGCCATTTTAAAAATTGAATCGCATATTAATCAGAGTATTGTTATTGGTGAAGATTTAGGCATCGTACCGCCAGAGGTTAGCGAAGCTTTGGCATCTAGCGGTATTTTTTCCAACAGCTTATTTTATTTTGAAAAACAACACAGTGGAGAGTTTTTATCGGTAGATGAGCTAGCAACACATTGTTTGTTAATGATAGCCAATCACGATGTCCCTCCATTTACAGGCTGGTGGCAACATGATGATTTAGATATTAAGCAACAATATAAGCTTATAACTTGCAATGAATACGAGCAACTAAAGCAACAGCGAATAGAAGAGCAACAAAGGTTACTACGTTTTATTAATCACCATGGCAATACAACTGAGCTTTTATTACAGAGTGAAGCAGTGACTGTTTATAGCGCACTTGCATTGTGTTTAGCAGGCTCTCAATCGCGTTTATTTGCAATACAAATAGATGACTTAGATGAGCAGAAGTATCCGGTCAATATCCCCGGAACAGATAAAGAATATCCTAATTGGCGACGTGTATTAACGCATACCAGTGAAGAAATTTTTACCAAAAATGCCTCACTTTTAGCTGCTATCGATTCAATAAGGAAAGGTTAAATGAGCAGTACAACTAATGAAAATAGTTACGATGCACAAGTACACGCATTAAATACAGGGCGATTTAAAGACCCATTTAGCTTCTTAGGGGCACATAAAACGAATGCCGAAGTTGAAGTTCGTTTTTATCTACCTTGTGCAATAAGCGTAAGTGTTACATTAAATAATAAAACTATTAAGGCGCAGCGCTACCAGCAAAGTGATTTATTTATAGCCAAAGTTGATGCTTTGCCCACTGCGCCATATGAATGCATTGCTCAGTACACAGATAGCAGCGTTACCTTTTATGATGAATACAGCTTTGAAAGCACACTTGATGCAGAGGCAATGTATTTATTTAACGAAGGCAGCCTTGAACATGCTTACTCGCATTTTGGTGCACATTTTAGTACTCAACAAAACGTAGACGGTGTGCGTTTTTGTGTATGGGCGCCTAATGCGGCAAGTGTCTCTATTATTGGTGAGTTTAACTTTTGGCAAACGAATCGCCACTTTATGCGCTTTCATCCTGCAAGTGGTGTATGGGAGTTATTTGTACCAGGCCTTAAAGCTGACATGTGCTACAAATTTGCAATTACCGCGCAAAGTGGAGAGGTGCTCGAAAAAGCCGACCCCTATGCATTTAAAATGCAACAAGCACCTGGCACTGCAAGTGTACTGCAGTATAAACCAGAACCTATAAAGCTTGGCGAGCAGGCACTTCAAAACAGACAAAAGCGTAACCATATTGATGCACCAATTAGTATTTACGAAGTGCACTTAGGCTCATGGCAACGCGCTGAAAACAACCGTTATTTAAGTTACACAGAGCTTGCCGACAAACTCGTTAACTACGCTCTTGAAATGAATTTTACTCACCTGCAACTTATGCCAATAAGTGAATACCCGTTTGATGGTTCGTGGGGGTATCAGCCTGTTGGATTATTTGCACCTACCAGCCGCTTTGGCGACTACAACAGCTTTAAATACTTTGTAGAGCAGTGCCACAAAGCTAATTTAGGTATTTTACTTGATTGGGTACCAGGGCATTTTCCCAGCGATCCGCATGGCTTACATCGATTTGATGGCACCCATTTATATGAGCATGCTGATAAGCGCCAAGGGTTTCATCCTGATTGGAATACCTACATTTATAACTACGACCGTCCTGAAGTTAAAAGCTTTTTAATATCAAATGCTATGTATTGGCTACATCAATTTGGTTTAGATGGCCTGCGTGTAGATGCCGTAGCCTCTATGTTGTATTTAGATTACAGCCGAAAAGAAGGCGAGTGGGTTGCTAATTGTTACGGCGGACGTGAAAACTTAGGTGCAATTGAGTGCCTAAAACAAGTCAATATGCGCAGCTATAAAAACAACCCAGGCATTATGATGGTGGCTGAGGAGTCAACAGCATGGCCGGGTGTCACCCAAAGTGTTGAGCACAACGGTTTAGGCTTTGGTTATAAGTGGAACATGGGTTGGATGAACGATAGTTTGCATTACATGCAGCACGACCCACTTTATCGTCAGCATCATCATCACGAAATGACTTTTTCGATGGTATACGCGTTTAGTGAAAACTATATATTGCCATTAAGCCACGATGAGGTAGTACACGGTAAAGGCTCGTTAATTGAAAAAATGCCAGGCGATGATTGGCAAAAATTTGCAAATTTACGCGCTTATTACGCATTTATGTGGGCACACCCGGGTAAAAAACTCTTATTTATGGGCGGTGAAATTGCACAGAGAAAAGAGTGGGGGCACGATCATTCTATCGATTGGCATTTACTTGAGCACCAAAGCCACAGCGGTATAAAGCACACCGTAAAAGCGCTCAATACCGTTTATAAAAACCAACCTGCGTTGTATGAGCTAGATTCGAGCGCGGCTGGTTTTACCTGGATAGATAACAATAATAATCAGCAGAGCATTTTGAGCTTTGTTCGCTATGCTAAAAACGCAAAAAACTTAGTGGTTGTTATTGCTAATTTTACCCCCGCGTCCTATGAAAACTACGTTATTGGCGTACCGAGTAAAGGGCGTTACAAGGTCATTTTAAATACAGATGATACTCAGTTTTTTGGCTCTGGCGTTGAGGTAACTAAAGATTCATCGCAGATAGTTCAAGCAATAAACGAATTAAATCATGGTTTTAAACACAGTATTTCAATTGCCATTGGTGGCTTAACTACTATTTATTTACAAAAGGTTGATGATGAGTAACCGATTTGATGTAGCACCCGGTAATGTAGAACCACTTGGCTCTAGTGTTATTGATAATGGGGTCAACTTCGCGCTTTATGCGCCTGGGGCAAGCCAAGCTTATGTATGCCTGTTTGATAAAAGTGGCCATTCAGAAATACTAAAAATGGCGATGAATATCAACGAAGGGGGTATTTGGAGTATTCATATTTCGCCATTAAACGCCGGTGCGCTTTATGGTTTTAGAGTTGAGGGTGAATATAACCCTAAAAATGGTCAACTGTTTAACGAAAATAAGCTGCTGATAGACCCATATGCAAAAGACTTGTTTGGCGAGTTTACTTGGAGTGAACGCCACTACGGGCAAATGCCAATCGGTACTAAAAGCACTGTAAATAATGCGATTGATATACCTAAATCAAAAGTAGCGGCTCCTACGTTGTATACGCATAAAAAGCCTAACCACCGTTGGTCAAACACGGTTATTTATGAGTGCCATGTGAAAGGTACAACGTGTCGTCATCCTAAAATACCTAAACCTCTACAAGGAAAGTTTTTAGGGTTAAGCCACCCAAGCTTTATTGAACACTTACAAAGCTTTGGTGTTACAGCCGTTGAGCTTTTGCCTGTTCATTCTTTTATTAGTGAGCAATTTTTAACAGGGAAAGGTTTGCAAAACTACTGGGGTTACAACACGCTTAACTTTTTTACGCCCCATAAAGACTATTTGGTAAACGACGATATAAACGAGTTTAAGCAAATGGTGCAAGAGTTCCATGCTGCAGACATAGAAGTCATATTAGATGTTGTTTACAACCATACAGCTGAAGCAGGGGCGGATGGCCCTATACTATCGCTTAGAGGCTTTGATAACTTAGCCTATTACCGCACAGTAGATGGCCAGCCTGACGTATATATAAACGATACCGGCTGTGGTAATACCATAAATATTGACCACCCTAAAACACTGCAACTTGTACTTGATAGCCTTCGTTATTGGGTTGAAGTAATGGGAGTTGATGGTTTTAGGTTTGATTTAGCGACCATTTTAGGCCGCTCAAAAGCAGGCTTTAGCTCCGCACATACTTTTTTACAAGTAGTTGCCCAAGACCCTGTGCTTAACAAAGTTAAGTTAATAAGTGAGCCTTGGGATATAGGCCCAGGTGGTTATCAGCTTGGTGCATTTCCGCCGCCATGGCGAGAATGGAACGATCAATATCGCGATGTAATTAGACGTTTTTGGCAAAGTGAAACAGGCATTATTGCCAACGTTGCAAAACGTTTGCATGGATCGTTTGATATTTTTGAGCACAGCCAACGTGGGCCGCTCAATAGTATTAATTTCATAACGAGTCATGATGGTTTTACCCTTGCCGATTTAGTGAGTTATGAGCATAAACATAACGAAGCTAATGGCGAGCAAAATCGAGATGGGCACAGTGCAAATCATTCGTTTAACTGTGGGGTAGAAGGTTTTACCAGCGACTCTAAAATAAACGCACTGCGCTTACAGCAACAAAAGAACTTTTTACTTACTTTAATTCTCTCAAAAGGTGTTCCAATGATTGCCGCTGGCAGCGAAATGGCGCACTCGCAAGGGGGGAATAACAATGCTTATTGCCAAAATAATCGCACTAGTTGGCTTGCCTGGAAAGATTCTCAACTTAATCATTCGTTAACACGATTTATTGATGATGCATTAAAAATTAGACGTGCGCACAGTGCGTTTAAACACAGTGTATTTTTAGATGATATAGACGAGCGTTTTACCGTTAAGTGGTTTACCGAACAAGGTAAAACCATGACTGATGCTCACTGGCATGAAGATACCAGGCAGTTTTTAATGTATAGCTTACTTGATAAGCAAAACAATCATGCATTGCTGATTGTATTTAATGCCAGTGAAAAAACAATTTTTTGTCAAATGCCTCCATCGCCAATTAATGCGCCGTGGCAAATGATTCTATCAAGTGTACATAATGCATCTGTGAGCAGTAATGAAGATGCGATGGTTGAAATTTCAGCACAAAGTAGTTGGGTTTTTAGTGCCAATTTAGAGGATGTTAGTCATGGTTAAACAAAGTGATCAAGTGTGTGTAGTAAAGGGCTGGCAAGAAGGGCCCGTTATTGATGAAAGTACGCTTAAAGATGACTTAACACGGCATTTTTATTATACCCTCGGCCGAGATAAGGTGGGTGAATCGCAGCATTATTTGTATCACGCTTTAGCGCTTACTATTCGCGACAGACTTGTGGCCCGCTGCAGAGAAACGAATCAACAAATTAAGCAAGAGAAACGCCGCAAAACGGCTTACCTTTCTCTTGAGTTTTTGATGGGGCGTGCGCTAGGTAATGCTGTTTTAAATCTAGATTTAGATGAACAAGTAAGCTCAGCACTACAAGAGTACTGCACAACAATAGAAACAATTGAAGACGCCGAGCACGACGCTGGCCTAGGAAATGGCGGGCTAGGGCGCCTTGCAGCTTGCTTTTTAGATAGCTGTGCTAGTTTAGCGTTGCCTGTTATTGGCTATGGCCTACGATACGAATACGGCATGTTTAATCAATCGATTAAAGATGGTAACCAAATTGAGCAACCAGATAACTGGCTACGTGAAGGACATCCATGGGAGCTAAGCGCACCAGAGCATGCAAAACGTGTGAAGTTTGGTGGTTATGTGCAAAGTTACACAGATAAATTTGGCAGAGAGCACCGTCAATGGATGGGCTCACAAGATGTATTAGCTGTACCGTACGATGTACCTGTCCCTGGTTATAAAAACAATATCGTAAATACACTACGTCTGTGGAAATCAGAGGCAACAGATGAATTTAATTTAACCGAATTTAATGCGGGCAGTTATTCAGAAGCCGTTGCACAAAAAAATCTAGCCGAACAGATCACCATGGTGCTGTATCCAAATGACAGCAGCGAAAATGGTAAGGAGCTTAGGTTACGCCAACAATACTTTTTATCATCGGCGAGTATTCAAGACGTAGTAGACCAATGGGTTTCCCAACATGGCGAGAGCTTTAGTGACTTTGCTGATTTTCATGTTTTTCAGTTAAACGACACGCATCCAAGTATTGCTGTTGCAGAGCTAATGCGTATTTTAATTGATGATTACGAATTAGATTGGAACGATGCGTGGCAAATCACAACTAAAACAATGGCCTATACAAATCATACGCTACTTCCTGAAGCGCTTGAAAAATGGTCTGTTTCGTTGTTTTCAAAATTATTGCCACGCATTTTAGAAATAGTTTACGAGATAAATGCACGCTTTTTAGCACAAGTTGCACAGCAGTGGCCGGGAGATGTTGAAAAGCAACGTGCATTGTCATTGATTGAAGAGGGTGATGAGCCGCAAATTCGTATGGCTTATTTAGCTATTGTAGGTAGTTACTCTGTAAATGGCGTAGCAGCACTTCATACTGAACTGTTAAAAGCGGGATTATTTAAAGAATTTTATGCACTGTGGCCAGATAAGTTTAATAACAAAACAAATGGTGTAACGCCTCGTCGATGGCTTGCGCATTGTAATCCAGTATTAAGCGAATTAATTGGTGAAAAAATTGGCCATGATTGGGTTAAAAACTTTACAAAAATTAGTGACCTACGTCGTTTTTATGACGACAAGGCATTTCATGAGCAGTGGCAAAATGCTAAACGTGAAAACAAACAACGTTTAGTTGATTTAGTTAAGGCTCGCTGCGATATCGATTTTGATGTATCAATGATGTTTGACGTACAAGTAAAACGTATCCACGAATACAAACGTCAGCTATTAAACATACTTCATGTGATTCATTTATATGACCGTATTCGCCGTGGGGATACCCAAGGACTTGTTCCTCGTTGTGTTCTATTAGGTGGTAAAGCAGCGCCTGGTTATTACATGGCTAAAAAAATTATTAAGCTTATTAATAATGTGGCAGAGGTTATAAATAAAGACCCTCAAGCTGCGCCATATTTACGCGTCGCATTTTTACCTAATTACAACGTAACCGCAATGGAAGTTATTTGTCCAGCAACCGATCTCTCAGAGCAAGTATCTACCGCTGGCAAAGAAGCGTCTGGTACTGGCAACATGAAATTTATGATGAATGGTGCATTGACAATAGGGACGCTGGATGGCGCAAACATTGAAATTAGAGATGCTGTTGGTGCTGATAACTTCTTTTTGTTTGGCGCACAAGCGCACGAAATTGACGATATTAAATCACGTTATAATCCAGAGCATTTAATATCGCAAAATAGCGATTTAAAGAATGTGATGCAATTACTCGAGAGCGGGCATTTTAATTTATTTGAGCCATGCTTATTTGACGACATAACAAATGCAATTAAGAGCCCGCACGATCCATGGCTTGTTGCTCACGATTTTGAAAGTTATGTAGCAGCTCAAAAAGAAGTTGATAAAGCTTACGCAGATCAGACCTACTGGACACAAATGAGTATTTTAAATACAGCAGCCAGTGGTATGTTTTCAAGTGACAGAACCATAAGCCAATACAGTGAAGATATTTGGCATTTAGAACCCCTCAATATTAGTGAAACAGACTTAACGACAACTAAAAGCCATGCCACTAACAGCCTAGACTAAATGGAGAGAGTATTATGCCTAATTATGCAAATCGCTACATAAGTAGCCTAACCAGAGAAACTTACGCGTTAATACTGGCAGGCGGTCGCGGTTCTCGCCTGCATGAGTTAACCGATTGGCGAGCAAAGCCAGCAGTTTACTTTGGTGGTAAGCATCGAATTATCGATTTTCCACTATCAAACTGCATTAACTCGGGTGTGAGGCGTGTTGGTATTGCTACACAATATAAATCACATTCATTAATACGCCATGTAAACCGCGCATGGGGGCACTTTAAAAAAGAGCTAGGAGAGTCGGTTGAAATACTACCTGCATCTCAGCGTCAAGGTGATGACTGGTATTGTGGAACCGCAGATGCTGTTTTTCAAAACATAGATATTATTCGTCACGAGCTTCCTAAATATGTGATGATTTTGTCTGGAGATCATGTGTACCGTATGGACTATGGTGCTTTATTGGCTGAACATGTGCAAAAAGGCGCAGATATGACAGTGTGTTGTATTGAAGTCCCAGTAGAGGAAGCCGCAGACACGTTTGGTGTAATGACCGTTGATGAAGAAAATAGAGTGTGTCGTTTTGATGAAAAACCAGCAATGCCGAGCTCCGTACCCGGCAAGCCAGGTACATGTTTAGCATCAATGGGGAACTACATCTTTAATACTGAATTTTTGTTTGAGCAACTTAAAAAAGATTCTGAAAATGAAGGCTCTGGACGCGATTTTGGTCATGATATTATTCCAGCGATTATAGAAGAGCATAATGTGTTTGCTTTCCCATTTAGAGATCCAAACCAAGAAGGTCAACCTTATTGGCGCGATGTAGGTACGCTTGATTCGTTCTGGGAAGCTAATATGGAACTGGTAATGCCAGAGCCGCAACTTGATTTATACGATCCAACGTGGCCAATATGGACTTATCAAGAGCAACTACCACCTGCTAAGTTTATTTTTGATGATGAAGATAGACGTGGTATGGCTTTAGACTCAACAGTCTCAGGTGGGTGTATTATTTCGGGCTCTGCGGTTAGAAAATCCCTGTTGTTTTCTAACGTTCACGTTCGCTCATTTTGTACCATTGAGCAGTCGGTAATTTTACCCGGTGCAGTTATAAACCGAGGTTGTAAAATTAAACGCGCAATAATAGATAGAAGCTGTGAAATACCTGCGGGTCTTGAAATCGGTTTTGACAAAAAAACAGATGAAGAAAACGGCTTTAGGGTATCTAAAAAAGGTATCGTTCTTGTTACACGTGATATGCTCACTGAGCTTGCAAAAAAGTTAGAACGCCAAGCGCGAGAAAATAAAAAGCTAGCGTAACAACAAGTTAGATAAGCACGACAACATAGCTTGCTCATTTGTGAGCAAGCTCACACAGGTTTAAAGGAAATAATAAATTAATGCATGTATTAATGGTTGCAGCAGAAAATGACGCGTTACCAGGCGCAAAAGTAGGCGGTGTGGCAGATGTAGTACGCGATGCACCTAGGGCACTCGCTAAGCAAGGTATAACGGTTGATGTTGTTATTCCTGATTACGGGTTTGAGCCGCTTGAGCGTATTTATGTAGGTGAAGTAACTGTTGCATTTAATGCTCAACCCCATGTATTAACCATTTTTAAAGTACAACAAGCCGAAAATAATGTAAGCCAAATTGTTATTAGCCACCCGTTATTTAGTGAATCAGGCAGTGTATATTGTAATGATGCACCGGGGAGGCCTTTTGCAACTGATGCGACTAAATTTGCTCTATTTAACGCAGCCGTCTGCGAAGCGTTATTACAAGGTGTATTAAAGCGCCCTACAGCGCTGCATTTACATGATTGGCACAGTGCCTGCGTTGCAGTTTTACTTAAGTTTGAGCCACGTTATAGCTCACTTAATACCTTACCCATTGCCTTCACAGTACATAATATTGCACTGCAAGGTATAAGACCTTTCAAACATGATGATTCAAGCTTAGAGGCGTGGTTTCCATCACTTAGTTATAATGGCCAGCAATTATGCGACCCGCGTTACCCTCATTGTTTTAATCCTATGCGCAGTGCAATAAATTTGTGCGATAAGATACATGTTGTATCGCCAACTTACAGCCAAGAGGTTCTTGAACCGAGCAATTACGAACATGGTTTTTTTGGTGGCGAAGGGCTTGAGCAAGATCTGCAAAATGCAGCAAGCCAAGGCAAGCTTGTTGGTATTTTAAATGGCTGCGAATATCCAAGCAATGCACTTGTAGGAGCAACTCTCGCAGACTTTTATAGCCAAGCTGAGAGTACTTTGTTTGGTTGGATGGCCAATTACGAGCAGTTACAAAGTGGCTACTATATTGCCCACCAACGACTACAGCAATTTAAAGCAACGGTTAATAATGGTCCATTAGTCACAAGCGTTGGCCGTCTTACTGAGCAAAAAGTGTTGTTATTGTGCCAGCAGGTTAATGGGGTTTTAGCTATTGATAAAGTGTGCCAATTAATTAGTGAACATAGCGGCAAACTTATTATTCTCGGCTCGGGTGACAAAGAGCTCGAAAGCATATTTACCAAAGCAATGGCGCGTAATTCCAATCTTTTATTTTTAAAGGGCTATGGGCAAGGTGTTGGCGATTTAATGTATCAATTAGGTGACTTATTTTTAATGCCAAGCTCGTTTGAACCGTGTGGTATTAGCCAAATGCTAGCAATGCGAGCGGGGCAACCGTGTTTAGTACACAGTGTTGGCGGATTAAAAGATACTGTTAAACACCACGAAAATGGTTTTAGCTTTAATGGAGACACGTTGGCAACGCAAACGCGTAATTTAATTAGCTGTTTAGACGAAACTCTCTTAATTAAAAAGCAAAATCCTAAAAGATGGCATAAAATTAAGCACAGCGCAGAGCAAATGCGTTTTTCGTGGCCACAAGTGGCAACTGATTATATAACAACCTTATACCGGTAAAACGTTGCTGTACTTTAAAGTTTAGTGACAAATCTACCTGCTTAGGGTTTAATTACTTAGTATTATATAAAAGCTAAGAAGTAGGTAATGTGTCTGTATTTGTTGCAAGGCAAGCAATATTCAATCGAAGTAAAAAAGTAGTAGCCTATGAGCTACTTTTTCGTGATAGTCCAAAAAATTATTTTCCAGATATTGCAGAAGGCCAAGCAACAGCAAGGCTTATTATGGAAAATCAATTAAATTTAGGTACACGCCATATTACATCAGGCAAAAAAGCGCTTATTAATATAGGACCAGAATCACTAAAACTCGATTTATGTGCTTTCTTACCATGCCAAGACGTTGTGATTGAGTTGCTCGAAACCATAGAACCTACCGACGACAACTATGAGCTATGCCGAGGTTTATTTCATAGTAACTACAAACTCGCGCTCGATGATTTTGTATATAAACCACAATGGGATCGTTTTTTAAAGCTTGTGAAGCTCATTAAATTTGATATTGCAATTACACCTCTTAGCGAAATACAGCCCATAGTTACTAAGTTACAAGCGCATAAACAAATAAAAATACTAGCCGAAAAAATAGAAACACAAGAAGACTATGAGCTTGCCCTTGATATGGGGTTTGATTATTTTCAAGGCTATTTTTTTGCAAAGCCTACCATGATCAAGCAAAACGACGTTGATTACAATTACGGTCTAGTTGTTGCCATATACGCAGAAATCATGAAGCAAAGCCCTGATATTAAAACCATCGCAAGCCTGTTTGAGCTAGATGCTGCACTCGCATATAAGTTACTAAGATTAATAAACAGCGGTGTGTTTCCTATACAAAGCCAAATATCGTCATTAAAGCAAGCGCTCGTGTATTTAGGGCACGAACGCCTTAAAAAGTTTGTGAGCCTTATTGTTACTGCTCATACAACGGGTAAAAAACCTGCAGAGCTAATGCAAGTGTGTGTTGTACGTGCTCGCTTTTGTGAGCTTGTGGCAAAAAAGGTTAATAAAAGTCAGTCAGGCGAAGCATTTTTAACAGGGTTATTCTCGTTACTGGATGCAATCCTTGATCAACCAATGAGCTTGCTTGTTGAAAAGCTACCTTTCCCTGATGAAATAAAAACGGCATTATTAGGGGACAAAAACACACTTTATTATATTTTAAACGTTGTTAAAGCATATGAAACAGGAAGCTGGTGGGCACTTGAACAAGCTGTACTTTTGCTAAATATAGACAGTGCTATACTACCTCCACTTTACCAGCAGTCAGTCGATTGGGCTGACAGTTATAAGAATAATATTTAACGGATAATAGCTTTAATGCGCAATTATAATATGGACTTTATTCGCGGCGTTGCCGTGCTTGGCCTCGTTTACATGAATGGTTACGCCTTCGGCATTTTTGAATACGGGTATAGCTCCTTAACTAATCCTCCTGTTAGCGACTCAATTATTCACACCCTTAGCAGCGTGTTTGTAGACGGGCGTTTTAGAACGCTGTTTAGTTTGCTTTTTGGTGCTGGGCTTTACATTCAGTGGCAACGTTACAAGTCTGAAGTGCAAATAAAAAGCAGGCTCTATTGGTTAATCCTCTTTGGTTTAGCGCATGGTTTTTTACTTTGGGCCGGTGATATTTTATTTGTTTACGGTGTATCTGGCTGGTTTGTTATTAAATATTTAGAAAGTGATAGCAACGTACTTTTAAAAAGAGGGCTTG
Organism: Pseudoalteromonas sp. LC2018020214; assembly: GCF_016598755.1. NCBI lineage: Bacteria > Pseudomonadati > Pseudomonadota > Gammaproteobacteria > Alteromonadales > Pseudoalteromonadaceae > Pseudoalteromonas > Pseudoalteromonas sp. LC2018020214. The sequence continues at coordinate 206,197 of NZ_CP066805.1, read as the reverse complement.
CATTTACCTTGTTGTCGGGTGTAGTTACCTTACTTGTTATATCTAGCGTACCCGATGAAGTGATTTACCGCGATACAGCACAGTTTATTGAATTATATAACCCACACTATATTGATTACTTTATTAGTAACCTTGCTATGAACACGTTAATGCTTGTTATGGTGCCAATAATGACAATGTGGATGTGCGTGGGCCTTATGCTCATTGGCATTTATTTATATAAACAAGACGTTTTTAGTAAAGGCTTAACGACTCAGCAATTAATAGTTTGCGGTGCAATGACCCTTGTTTTTTGTGGGATCAGGCTTTATGCATCACAGCTTAATGGCAGCTTAGGATATGGGGTGCAAGAATTTGTAAATATTTTTGCGGCGCTAGGTATGGCTACGCTTTATATTCATTTAATTGTTAAATTTTGCAATAACAGCGCACATGTTGGCACGCTTATTCAACAAGCGGGGCGCTTAGCATTTACTTTATATATTAGCCAAACACTCATACAACTGTTGTTATATAAAGTGCTATTTACACACTGGGTGCTCAATTTTGATCGTATTGACTACTGGTTAGTTGCAACGTCATTAGTTGCACTGCAGCTCATATTTACCTTTATATACAGCCGCTATTTTAACCAAGGCCCGCTTGAATTTGTATGGCGTAAATTAACGAAAGCAAAAATTAATGCTTAAACACCTATAAATTTTAAATTAGGGGCGAAAAAATAGTGTGGGTGGTTTACACTACTCGCCTTAAAAATTACTACGCTATAAGTGCCATGACCGAATTAAAACGTTTAAATAAATTTATTAGTGAAACAGGATTTTGTTCACGCCGCGAAGCCGATAAATATATTGAGCAAGGTCGTGTCAGCGTTAATGGCTACTCACCAGAAATGGGCGTAAAAGTAGCCGCTACCGATGTTGTATTGGTTGATGGCAAGCCACTTAAAGCCACACCAAAGCGCGTTTATATCGCTTACAATAAACCCGTTGGTATTACGTGTACTACCGAAAGTAAAATTCAAAGTAATATTATTCGCGCGGTAAATTATCCTACGCGTATATTTCCAATAGGGCGTTTAGATAGACCGTCTGAAGGGCTTATATTTTTAACTAACGAAGGCGACATCGTTAATAAAATTTTGCGTGCGGGTAATAACCACGAAAAAGAATATGTTGTTACGGTTGATAAACCGCTTAATCGTCAGTTTGTTACAAAAATGGCCAATGGCGTGCCTATTTTAGATACCGTGACTAAAAAGTGTAAAGTGACACAAACTGCCCCTAAAGAATTTAAAATAGTACTTACACAAGGTTTAAACCGCCAAATACGCCGTATGTGTGAATATTTAGGTTACGAAGTGGTGACGTTAAAGCGCACTCGTATAATGAACGTAACACTAAAAGGTTTAAAGGTAGGGCAGTGGCGTCATTTGTCTGATACTGAAATGGCGCAAATAAACGACTCGATTTCTGACTCAGGTAAAACTCAAGAACATTCGCTTGATGCTAATAAACAATCAGAAAATAATACGCCTTCAGCTCCTAAAAAGCGTGATTTTCAGGGTGAAAATCCTCGCCGTTTTAATAAAGGCGAACAAAGTGGCGAGCGAAATTCAAGTCGCAACTCTGAACGCAGTAATGCTAATGGCGAGCGCAAAAATGAGCGCAGTAAAGCACCTTATCAAAAGCGTTCTACCACGTATGTTGGTAAGCCAAAAAGTATTAAAGAGAACAAGTCGTCACAGTCAAAACCTAGCTCGGGGCGTACCCTTAGCTTAAAAAAATAATCTGCAGCTAAGTGGTATTCTACTACCACTGTATTTCTTGTACTATATTACCAAGTGGGCTTGTAACGCCCACTAAATTTATATTGTTATTTTGCAAAGTCACCAATTTATTCTTATCTAAATACCATCTAAAAGTGTATTTTCTGTAGTTCTGTAAACTAAGCACTGTTAGCGTTGCACAACTGTACTCATAATCAGTTGAGCAACTACCTACCTCAAGTAATTGATGCTCTTGCTGCCATATATTATTGCTGTGTTTATTGGCCCATAATTTCACAGAAATACAAACTGACGTCCATAACCATAAGTAAATTAAAATAGGCAAAAACAGTGGTATAAATGCGCTTCGGAACTTCCCATGCTCAGCAATATAATTTTTAACTGTATGTTTAAATTCAAAATTATTATTATATTTTTTATATAGGTGCCTTAATAAAACAATCGACAACACTATCGCCGTTATTGGAAATAACGTAAATGTTAAGGTGTTATATATACCGTTGGGAATAAATGCGGGATCGGCTTGTTCATCCCATGCAAGTAAAACCAGTGGAGGAGCCGTTACTAAAAGTAATAGGGTGCTGTTGAAGAGTTGCTTAAAGGTCAAAGGGTATTCACTTATAAAATGCTAAAGCCAATATAAAATAAGAGTATACCTAAATAAACTGCAATCGCCGATAACGAGTTTTTAGAGCGCAGGCGCTTAACAAGGTCGCGTGTGCCATCAACCATACCTGAAATCACAAGCAGTAAACCACCTGTAAATCGGTAGTTGTTTAAGTTCACGTTACCATTCTCGTCAGTTATAAAGCGTAAATAACCAAAAAGTATAAAAACGCTGCCCGCTATTAGTATCGCGGTTTTAAAATTTTCCAAGGCTTTTCCATAATATTTAGTTAGATACTAAAATGCCACTGAGTTTAGTCAGTGGCATTTAACTATATTACGAATTTAGTATTTATCCATACTTACTTTGCAAAACCACCTAGAGGCTTTAATAGAAGTGGAGACAAAGCAGCATGTTTATCGGTTAGTTCTTTAGGTAAATCACCCAAATGAACCATGCGTGTTGGTGTTGCTGCAGCAATCCAACGCTCTGCATGATCATCCCAGTTTTGGATGTGTATGTGCGATGCTTCTAAATCTTTAAAGCGCTCATAAACCATAATATCGCCATCGTCAGACATGTAATATTGGTAATTTAGTGTACCAGGCTCTGTTTTTGCACGTTCTACTTGTGAGTTCATTACTTCACGAAAGGTATCTAACTGGCCAGGGTTTAGCTTGGCTTCAACAATCCAGCCAAAATTATCAAATGTCGTATCACCGTTTTTGTTAATTTGACTCGTTTGTTCTTCTTCGCGAGAAAAGCCACCAAATGGTTTTAGCCAAAGAGGGCTTAACGCCGAATGGCGCTCACGAACATCGTCAGGTAATTCACCTAAATGCACCATGCGTGTAGGTGCAGCAGCTGCCATCCAACGTGCTGAATGGTCGTCCCAATTTTCAATATGTTCGTGTGAAGAGTCTGCATCAACAAAGCGTTCGTAAACTAAAACATCGCCAGCATCAGACATATAGTATTGATAATTTTTAGTGCCAACTTCATTAAGTGCGTGATTAACTTGTGAATTCATCACCGCTTTAAAGTTTTCAAGTTCACCAGCATTAAGTTTAGCTTCTACTATCCATCCAAAATTTTTAAACATGACTTTCTCTACTTAAATAAATTGCCTCTGTATAAGTGAGGCTAAAAAGTTAAAGGCAATTTCTATCGCCCTAGTTAGCATACCTATCGCTTAATTGGTAAGTGCTTAGATAACGAAGCTAAGTGTACAGAGTATTTAAATATTGATAATAACCGCATTTATTTAATCAGTTTATAGTAAATGTATATAATAATAGTTAGCCTATTTTGCAGGCCATTTAAATTTTTAAGTTAAAATTGCTATATAGACGTGTTGTTAAGCTATTTACAAGTACACTTAGTTATATGAAGGGTAAGCTGTTAAGATGCGCCGTCTTAATAATGCAGAAAGGTTATAGAAGTAACATGTCAAAATTTTTCTTTATGGGTAAGCCCGACATAATGGGTAAAAATAACAGTAATGAATTTGCACCAAAACGTACTGCCAAGCCAGGCACAGAGTTACACCCGTTAACGCTAATTGTAAACTCAGTTGCACGACAATCAGAAATAGAAGCAATACTAGAAGAGCATTCGCTGTTTGCTTCAATTGAAGTTAAAGCTGAAGTACCAGAAGATATTCGCGAACTAGACTTTGCGCTTAGCAAGTCAACACCACAAGTATTTGATAAAGTACCAGAGCGTAACGCACCTTGTGTATGTGGTAGCGGCAAAAAATATAAGAAGTGTTGCGGTTAGTTTCTTAACAACTAAATATGTAGCCTTTCTTTTTTCATCGGTATTAAACAAAAATGCCACTGACCTTGAGCCAGTGGCATTTTTTAATGTTAACCGATTATATGCTTAACTACTTACGCGGTTCGTAATCAATTCTAAATATAACCGTGTAAAGTACTGGCACTACAATTAGAGTCAAAATTGTAGCAAAGCCTAGACCAAACATAATCGTTACCGCCATTGACTGGAAGAACACGTCAAATAACAGCGGGATCATACCTAAAATAGTGGTTATTGCTGCCATTGCTACAGGGCGCACACGGCTAACACCAGACTCAAACACAGCTTGATAAGGCGATTTACCATCGCGAAGCTCAAGGTTAATTTGGTCGACCAACACAATGCCGTTTTTGATTAACATGCCGCTTAAGCTTAATAAGCCAAGCAATGCCATAAAGCTAAACGGCGCATTCATTATCAACATACCCGCACTTACACCAATAATGGCAAGTGGCACTGTAGCCCAAATAACTAAAGGTTGTTTAAGCGAGTTGAATAACAGTACGGTTACCGCAAACATAGCTAAATAGCCTAATGGCAATGAGCCAAAAATAGCCGATTGCGCATCAGATGACGATTCATATTCGCCGCCCCATTCTAATTTATAACCACGCGGTAGCTCTATTGCTTCTACAGGCCCTCGTATGCGGGCAAATAATTTAGCAGCGGTTTCGTCACCTAAAACGTTTTGATCGGCCATTACCGTTATTGTACGTTTACGGTCGCGGCGCATAATTAGGCTGTCTTCCCATTCAACCACAAATTCGTCAACCACTTGCGTTACTGGCACAAACACACCAAGTACTGGGCTATAAATTTGTAAATCGTGAACGCTTTCTACATTTAAACGTTCATTAGCAGGAGAGCGGGCAATAATAGGTAACAGTTGCGTACCATCTCTGTATACGCCTACTTGTTTACCAGAGAGGCTAGTAAGCAGCACATCATCAAGGTCAGATTTACTAATACCTAAACGGCGCGCTTTTTGTTCGTTAAACTGCGGGCGAATCATTTTAGTACGCGCACGCCAGTCATCACGAATATTATAAGCCCCTTCATCCTTTGCTATAACGTCTTCTGCTTTAGCTGCAAGTTTTCTAAGAACTACTGGGTCTGGGCCTGTAAAGCGTGCTTCAATTTTAGCATCGGTAGATGGGCCAATTTCCATCGGCTTAATTTTAAGCTCGGCTGAAAGTGGCGTACTTTGTGAGTATTCACGCACCTTTTGCATTACTATAGCAACCGCCTCGCGGTTTTTTACTCTAATAATAAGCTGCCCATAAGAAGAGTACGATTTTTGAGGAGCATAAGTAAGCATAAAGCGCGGCGCACCTTGGCCTGTTGTACTTGTTATTTCCTCAACGAGCTCTTCATTTTGTAAGTAGTTTTCTAGCTTTTTAATGCCATCAAGGGTTGCACGTATATCTGAGCCTTGCTGCTGCCAGTAATCTACATAAAACATTGGCGTGTTAGACGCAGGGAAAAACGACTGCTTAACCGCACCAAAGCCAATTACTGCAGAGCAAAGTAATACAACCATAAGAACAAGAGTTGTTTTACGATAATGCATAGACACATCTAAAAGTGCTTTATAGCCTGTAAAAATAAAGCCTTTGTACGGGTCGTCGTCTTCCTCTTCGCCCTCAGCATTCTTACCTTTTTTAAACTCATCTTGTTTAAACATTAAGTTTGCAAAAAATGGCGTAAGGGTGATGGCGGTGATCCAGCTTAATAAAAGCGATATAAATAACACCCAAAATAAGCTGCCAGCAAATTCACCCGTGGCATCAGAGCTTAATCCAATGGGAGCAAATGCAGTAATACCAATAACTGTCGCGCCTAGTAGTGGCCATTTAGTTTGCTCAACAATATTAACTGCCGCTTTTAACTTAGTTTGGCCACGTTTTAAATTTATTAATATGCCTTCGGTTACTACTATGGCGTTATCTACCAGCATACCTAGGGCAATAATAAGTGCTCCCAGAGAAATACGTTGCAGGTCTATGGCAAACAACTTCATAAATATAAAAGTGCCTAAAACGGTCAGTAATAAAATACCGCCAATTAAAATACCGCTTTTTAAACCCATAAATATAAGCAGTACCACAATTACAATGGCAATAGCCTCTACAAGGCTTACAATAAAGCCATCTACCGATTTTTCTACTTCTTTAGGTTGGTTATATACCGATTCAACATGTATGCCGTGCGGACGCTGGTATTCAAGCTCTGCTAAGTGTTCGTCAATACGTTTACCTACATCAACTACGTTAACTCCGTTCATAAACGACACACCAATTAACAGTGCTTGCTCTGAGTTGTAACGAATAACATTAGTAGGTACTTCGGCGTATTCTCTAAATACTTTTGCTACATCGCCTAAATAAATAAGCTCACTTGCACCAGGTTTTGAAATAAGCAGAGTTTCAAGCTCACTTACATCTTTAAATTCCCCGGTTGGGTGAAAGCGAATAGACTCATCGCCAACACGTATTTTGCCCGCATTAGACACCGTATTTTGCGATTGCAGCAAGCCAAAAATATGGCTTGGGGCTATACCTAGTTGAGCCAATTTACGTGTAGATACTTCAACCATAACTTGTGGTTGTTGCTCACCAGCAATAGTTACTTTACTTACACCTTTAACCAAGACTAGCTCGCGCTTTAAAAAGTCTACGTAGTCTTTAAGCTCGTCATATGAGTAGCCGTCGCCAGTAACCGAATATAAAACGCCGTATACATCGCCAAAGTCATCTAAAATAGTGCTTGGGTAAACGCCGCTTGGCAGCGAAGGAGAAAGGTCATTAATTTTACGACGCATTTCATCCCAAATTTGGCGCAGCTGCTCTTTTCGATAAGTGCTTTTCATTTCCACCGAAATTTGAGATTTACCATTTGATGAAATAGAGGTCACATAATCAACATAAGGGAGTTGCTGAATCGCATTTTCAATAGGGAAGGTGACTTCCTCCTCGACTTGCTGCGGCGATGCACCCGGGTACATGGTAATAACCATGGCAGTTTTAAGAGTAAACTCAGGGTCTTCTAGTTGGCCTAGGTCAAAATACGACACACTACCGCCAATTAACAGCAGCAGCGCAAACATCCAACTAATTACTTTTTTCTCTATGGAGAGTTGCGCAAAGCTCATAATTATAAGCCTCGCTCTTTATTCCATGGACGTACTTTCATGCCTTCATCTAATGAATGTACACCGGCAGATACAACCATTTGGCCTTCTTTTATGCCGCTAAGTACTTCAATACCATCACGGTGAACTTGCCCTACTTTTACAGCCTGCTTATTAACAACACCTGTTTCTGGGTTGTATAACCACACATACGCGTTATCAGACACGCTTTCTTTTGCTTCTGAAAAAACCGACTCAACAGGTAAAATTGTATACGCTACTTGCGAGCTAGTAACTTTAGATAAATCAATAAATACACGCCCAGTCATACCGGCAAGTAAATTAAAGTCATCAGGTACTGGCAGCGAAAAAACAACTTGGTAGGTCAGGGTGGTTGGATCAGCCTGTGTATCCCACTCTTTTAAATCAAGGGTGTATTCTTTTTTTGCAAAGCCATCAAACACAACGGTAGGGTGGTAATCGGTACCTTTTTTAATGCGCGCTATTATTTTTTCAGGAACTTGGATTTCTACATCCATTAAGTCGCGTGTTTCTAAGCGTAAAATGTTTTGCTTGGCTTGAATGTTTTCAAAGTTTTTAACAAATACTTTAGCCACAGTGCCTGCAAATGGTGCGCGTAATTCACTGTATTCTAGGTTTGTTTCGGCAATTTTAAAGGCAGACTCTGCCACCTGCATATTGGCTAATGCTTCATCGTATTCAGATTGGCTTGCGATTCTTTTTTCAAGTAATTGCTCAATACGACCAAGTTGCGACTTAGCAAGCTCAAAGCGGGCTTTTCTATCATCGTATTGTAATTGAAAGTCTTCTGGGTCGAGCTTTGCCAGTAGCTGACCTTTTTTAACTTCTTCACCTGCTAAAACCGGAAACTCAACAAGCTCACCATTTACTCTAAACGCCAAGTAAGAGCCTTGGTTTGCAACAACCTCAGCAGGAAAGCTGCGAATGTTAGTTTGAGAATCATGACCTATGTTGAATAATTTAACAGGGCGAATGGGCTCTTCTTTAACTTGTTGTTCTGGCTCAGAACAGGCTATTAAGCTTAATAAAGTCGTAGTTAAAAAACATAGACGAAAGAGTTTCATGTCTTCTCCGTTGCAATGATGGCAAAATAATTAAGTGCAGCATACGCTGCAAACATATAAAATAAAAATCATTAAATCTTAGAAACTCAATAAGTTTTACTTATAATGTTGCAGAGTGCTATATGAAGCTGAATCAATTAATAATTTTAGATGCCATAGTGCAAAGCGCAAGCTTAAGCGGGGCAGCACTAAAGCTACATAAAACCCAGCCAGCGCTTACACTTGCTATTAAAAATTTAGAAGAAAAAATAGGGTTTGAGTTGCTAGACAGAAGTAAGTACCGATTACAGCTTACTGAAAAAGGGCGAATTTTCCACCGCGAGGCGCAGCAACTTCTGTATGCCAACGACGAGCTAGCGCAGCTTGCTAAAGAATTGGCACTCGGTAATGAACCCCAATTTAGAATTTGTTACGAACAACTTTGCCATACGCAGAGTTACAACGAGATCATAAGTAATACTTTTAGATTGTTTACCAGCACCGAATTTAGCTTAACAAGCGGGAAGCGCTTTATTTCGTTAGAGCAAGTAAATAGTGGGCAAGCCGAATTAGGCATTGGTCCGTGGTTTGATTTATTTCATGCGACAGGCGATTTAGAAAGCGTACCTATAGGCAGGCTCGATATTGGCATTGTCAGCGCTAAAGGCGTACTTCCTCAAAAGCTAACCTATAGCGAACTGCAAACGTATCCGTGTTTAGCCATGTTTGAAAGTGACTTGAGTATCGACAGCGACAGACTATCGTATTCAAAAGGCTCCGCCATGATGAAAATTGATGATGTATCGACCTTAAAATCGTTTTTACTCTCAGGTGCAGGTTGGGCAATGATGAGCTTAGAGCACTGCGCTCCTGAAATAAAAGCAGGCTTACTTCAAGAAATACACATAACTGACCGAGAGCATAAATTTAGCGCACAAATTAGAGCCTTTAGACAACATGCAGTGCACCACGGCCCTGTAGCGCGCACTATTTGGGAGCAATTTAAAGTACTTAGTGAGGCGTATTTAAATGAACGCTGATATTGATAAAGAAACACTTATTTATACTGTTATCGCAGGCATACCAATAGGTAAAGTGGCAAGCTACGGGCAAGTTGCAGCTCTTGCGGGCTACCCGCAAAACTCACGGTTGGGCGGGCGCTTATTAAAAGTGATGCCAAACGACTCGGTTATACCTTGGCACAGGGTAGTGAATAGCCAAGGTAAAATATCATTCCCTGAAGGTAGCGAAAAATACCAAGAACAACGCGAAAAGTTATTATCAGAAGGCGTACTGTTTAAAAACGACAAAGTGAATATGCGCGAGTGCCGGTGGGAGTAATATGACTATTATTGGCAGGTAAGTGCCATAGCTGACTACGACGACTTAGCCTGTTGTTATGTGCATTTTTGCCAGTGATACTCCATTTGCTTAGCTGTTTGCTCAGCTAAATTTAATGTCGATAGTTCTGACACTAAGTGTAAACTCATATCAATTCCAGCTGATATGCCACCAGAAGTTATATATTTACCTTGAGAGACCCAACGATGATCACTCACAACATTTAATTTCGGGTAGGTCGCACTGAGATCGGCTATATCTTCCCAATGCGTTGTAACTGTTAAACCATTTAGTAAATTAGCTTCAGCTAAAATGAACGATCCTGTACAGACAGATGCGACTCTTTTTGATGTACTAGCAACATTCGAAATCCAAGATATTACAGCAGGCTTTTTAACTTCCTCTATATGTATACCTCCAACAACTATAAGCACATCAATATTCGGATGAGTCTCAAATGAGAAATGTCCGTGCACTGGAAAACCACCACGAGCTTGTACAACATCAGGTTTTTCAGAAACTAAAAATACATTCCAATTTTTATTGCCTAAACGATTTGCAGTACTTAAAACTTCAAATGGTCCAGAGAAATCAAGAACTTCTGCATCATCGTATATGTATATTCCGATATTCATACTCTGTATACTCCATTACACATAACAATCTTAAAATGCGCTAATCACGAATACTCCTGCTGTTGCCACGCTCATTTTTCTGCTTTATATAGTTTTAACAAATTCCCTAAAATATTACTGTTACTAAGTTTTCTATTATCTTTGGTAAAGCTAAATGTAACAATATGCGGGTGTCGCAAAAGTGCCATGAGCAGACGCTGGTAATGCTGCGTTAAGTAGTGAGCAACACCACCACGAAACCTAACAATAACACTGTAAACACAAAATCCAACGATAGAATGAAAAATACCATGCGTTGGGAGCAACTTCCACGTGCAGTTATTTGTTATATGGCACGTAGCTCTGCCAACTGTTTGCTTTTGCAGCCAAAATCTTATTTAGCTACCTACTGTATTAGCACCAGCTGACACTAATACAGTAGTTCTAAAACTAACTAGTTATTATTGCTCACTTTCTTGAGAATAAGTTCGGTGCACTCCAACCCGGGATAAAATCGACGGGTTAGAAAATGAAAAGTTTAATTTTTCATGTGTATTATACCCCAATCGAATAGCCGCACTTAGGGAATCAACAACGTCAGGAGATAAGTTTTCTTGTAAATGGTATGGATTAACTTCTGTAACTACTCGCGTTATTAAGCCCATGATAAATGAAAGAGCTCTTGGTAAAACTGTGCCCACTAATTCTCTTGCCCTAGGACAAGACTTTTTGGTTTGGTTATTTGAATCAGGCTCCCCCCCTAAAGCCAGTTCAATTTCTTTTAGTGGTCGACCAAATATCCAAGCGTTTATTCCTGGAATTAAATCGTTTAATACTTGTTCTGTAATGTACCCACTCTTATTATTTCCTGTTGCACCAAGAATAGAAGATCTAGCATCAAATAATAACAATTCCATAGCCTCAACATCTAAAGTAAGCCAGCTGATTAGCCATGTAACCCAGTCCGAAATAGAAGATGGCAGATTTCCGATATCTAACTCAATTTTTTGCTTCAAGCGGTAAAGAATAATTGGAGGTAACCCACTTTGTGATGCAAGAATTGAAAGAGACTGATCAATAGCATCGTTGGCTTCCGCTTCAACTAAACGTCTTAGCTCAGCTAATTGATTATTAAACCGTTGTTCTTCGCCGCCATCTCGTAGTCGGTAAGCGGCAAATGATCTCTCTAGGCTAAACAGTGTATTCTCGTCATTTTCTGTATCGTTTAGAGTTGCTAACCGATTAACCATATAAACAACGTCTTTGTCTGCTATATTCCCATCTGATATCCGGTCTAAAATAACGCCTAAAGGATCGGAAATTTCAACGCAGTGATCATCTTCTGGTATTAGTGCTTGTAGCTTCTCAACAACGCTTCTGCTTAACTGCTGATTCTCTGGAAATGAAAGAGCAGGCTCTGGAACAAGTAGAACAATTCCGTTAGCTAAGTGGCCAGCTCTACCTGCGCGTGCAGCGGCATTTAATAACTCATGAGCTTCTAAAGATTCGCGTCCACCACTTTCAACTTCGGCACGTTTGTCTCCAGCCAAAATTGCTAACTGCGCTGGAAGGTTGAGTCCTTGAGCCAAAGTTGGTGTAGCTACTATAACCATAGCGCCCCCCTCACGTTTATACATATGTTCAGAAAGCTCTCTCTCCATGCGGAGCATGGAAGCATTGTGTGGTACGGCAGCATTACCTTTAGTTAGTAAGGAATGCTTTAGATCACCAAGTTCCAACTCAAGAGCATTCCATCTTAAAGTTTCTTCATCAGTAGGTAAGATATTTAAAGATAAAGAACTAGAGATCTTTTTTGCAGTAGAGATTGCATGAGACTTCTGATTGACAAAAATAATAGTTTTTAGATTGTTCTTAGCACTAAGTTCCGCAATTTTCGCAGAAACGACGTTTACATTAGGCTTTATTGCCAAGCCATACGCATTCAAGGTGCCAGAAAGAGCCACTGAGCTATCTATAAGTTTTGTGAAAGTACAGGTAGCACTATTTTTAACCTGATCCAACCAGTTATGCTGAAGCCCCCAAATGGCATGAGGAGTTATTTGTAGCTCTCGTGATGCTGCAGCACGTAAATCAGTTGCAGTCTTGCCTAATTGATAGTTTATCTGATTCTGAACTTCTAAAGCTCTACTTTTGATTGCTTCTATTTCTCCTTGTTTGTAAATAACAACGCCTCTAGCCTGTCTGCTAGGCTTCCACAGTAGATCGATACTTATACAGTTTCTGCTTGTAAGCTGAGATATCCATGCTGCAAACTCTTGACCATTATTAACCATCGCAGATAGAAAAAGAGTATCAACATCAGGCGCTATTTTGTTGAAGGCTAAAACGCAAAGCATACTATCTAGCGAACGTCTAATTCTCCCAGATTGAGGGCTCAGTAGGTGGCATTCATCGAAAATGAGAAGACCTACATCCTCAAATGAATCAGGAGAAAAAGATAGCATTGCTAAACATCTTTCCGGTGTCATAACTTCGATTTCAGGCAGGACAGCATCAACTTGAAAAAGTAAATCAAAGTCACTAGATACTGAAGATCCTAAAATATCTTTCGGAAACATTTCTTGAAGATCGGTAGTAAGCTGTTCTACAAGCGCATGTGTAGGAGCAAGAAATATAACCTTCTTGCCTTGGCCAAGAACATTGGCGATTTTTATGGATGATACCGTTGTTTTACCCGCGCCTGTTGGTAACACCATTACTGCTGAAACTCCACTCTTGTGAAATCCATCATCTAGTGCTTTTCTGTGATTTGGCCAAACATAAGGGAATTTATTTGCTCTAAATGATATCCATTTTATCCAAAATTCGGAGTCGCAACCTTGTGGAACAGGTAAATTTGTTAAAGAGGATTCGGATATTCCTTCGTAAGCAGCTACAAGTAGTGACGATAAATGATAAATGCCTGGGTAGCTATACTCGATTCTAGGAGACGTATCGCTTTCAATTACAATTGCAGATAGAGATTTAACTTTTTCAAAGATAACTTTTGGTGACTGCTGCTGAGCGTCTAAGCCTAAGGTGCTCTTTGCCGCGAGTTCGATTCCTTGGGCAAGCGAATGTAACATTACCAATGTGGCAGTACCCTCATTTGGAGCTACAGCTACTTTAGAGAGTTCAACAGCTCTTACTTCGCCACGAGCAACAATATCAGAAAGGTTACCCTTCGCTAAGTCAATAATATGGCTTGTGATAATATAGGCTATCGAGCTTTGGTTCTCGCTCTGATTAGAAATTTGCGAAGCAGCTTCATGGGCATCAGCGTATTGCTCTGAAGATAAAAATAAAAGTACGGCTGCTAGTTCAGGTGATAATCGATCACGACTGATATTGAACGGGGTTTCTTCCCCATCATTAAGAAGTTTCTGTCTACGAGCAATAATAAGTTGCGCACTCGCAGCGACAAATGCAGATGGGCGTCTAATTGTGCTGTCTTCACTAACAGATACAATGAGCTCATAAGTATCAGCGATCTTATCAAGACTCCACTCTCCCTGATTATTACTTTGCTCTTCACCTCCAAGTCGAATTGAAACAATTTTCGCATAGTGACTAGTCAGCAATTGAGGTAAATTAGCTGGATTAAGGTTTGGGAGTTTTGGTGCTGAGCGAAGTAATGCTGCAGTTTCTGGATCGTACATTTAGGATACCTCTAAATTCTGAATGTAATGCACTATTTTATCAGCCAAAATATCAAACCAATCTCTTAATTCGCCATTAACAATTAAACTTGCTCCGATTCTTTGATCTTGATTTATATCACTTATCTTGTTGTAGCCTTTGAAAAGGGCTTTTTGTGCCTCTTCACCATCAAAATTCTGGGTTAAAGCAAACCCTGCGCGATACTGCCTACAACTATTATCGATAACCTTATTAACCATGCCCATTGCTTGTCTGTTAGATGCACCACTCATTTTTATTAAATTTGCAGCAGCAGCAATAAGCTCAGCATTTCTTGTATTACCATGCCTATCTAAAAAACCTGGAATTACCTTTTGCGTAAATGTATTTCGCGGTGACTCTACACATTTATCTTCAAAAATCGTCGACTTTAATATCTCACTACGATCATTACTCAGCTCTATCATAATGCCGTCTAGACCTTGGGACGTGGCACTAGTATGCGGATCTTTAAGGAAACACCTATCACCCGAGACTTGTTTAGCGGCAATCCAAGAAATAAGTTCAAAAATCAAACCATCTCGGTGAACTCTTGGGTATCCGATTCGTGGGCTTTGGTTAACGTCCTGTACTGTGAACTTTATTATTGCTTCCTGCTTAAGAGCCTCATTTGTAAATGCAGGTACAGCTGGTAAAAGCTCTTCGATGATATGCTCTGCTTGCATCGCCTGTCCCATAACGATTGTCGCAATTAAGCCTGCTAGCTGATCTTCATTAGCAACGGTCCATTTAGAACCGACGCAATCATCATCAATTGGGAAGCTAATTATATTTAAGGCGGCAAGATGGGGGTGTGCGGGCATTTATAAATTTCCTTATAGTTGTAAAATTCGACCAGTATTATTTAAACAAACACAACATCATATTTAGAGCATAAAGTAGATGTTGGCCGATCCCTTTAAAGTGCCTTCTACAGCTTTATCAGAGGACACTTTTCTATTTTAGCGCAAAACATCCTTATTTTATAAACTTATATTAATAACAAATAGTGTAAGTTATTGCCAGTTATAAATATTATGCTCAATGTAGTTGGCTAATTAACAATGACACCCATCCAAATTTTGGTGTGGCTGTCTTGCTTAATTGTTGTTTAATTTGTTTGCGTATTACTCTTTGTCCCCAAATTAATAATTTTCACTTCAGGTTTATATCACGTTAATTTCCATAAAATTGTAATACTTCCCCTGTACCTTATTTACTTTATTTCTATTTGGCAGCTGTGAAGCTAAGTTGCCATAAAATTATAATTAAATAATAGGTAAATACCCTAATGAAGGCTTTAATCAAAACCGCTTTAATAGTTGTTATTTCCAATGCTCTTTTTGCATGTGGTTCTGATAATTTAGTTTCAACAGAAAATTCTGATCAAGTTGAAAATGAAAGTACGGTAAGTACTACGGTGACGCAAGGAGCTAATAAACTTGCAGAAAATAATAGTGATAATGTTTGGCGCTTTGCGGTTATACCCGATACCCAAGGTCGAGATGATGATGATTATAAACAAACAATTACACATACCTACGATGGTATAACGTTATCTGTCGATATTGGTTATGACGTTAATAATGATGACATTTTTGATGGTGAAGGTTGGAAGATTGACGTGTCTGACCCTTATAATGCTATTTTTGTTGATGAAAATGGAGATCCGCTTGTTGCTGGCGGCGTGCCGGTCGAAATTGCAAGTAGCGAACGTTCAGATACGCCTTATGATTTTAAACACCTTCCTGCTTTATTAGTTGACCCTATTGTTTCTAAGATAAAAGAAGAGGGGGTTTCAGTTGTACTCGCAGTAGGTGATATGACCGATGTACGCACAGAAAATGAATATGTTGAATGGATGAATAAGGTTGGCACGCCTTTAACTGAAGCCGGAATGACTGTTTTACCTGTGCGTGGTAATCACGAAATTGTAGATGGTTATGATTGGCTAAGTTGGTTTACTACTTCAGTGGATACGACAGACAATCGCTCTGTTAATAATATGGATAATGGTATTGATGCATATACCGATGCAGATTCACAGGAATTCGATCAAGGGTACAATTTGTATCAACAATACCCAGGAAAACTATTAAGCAAAGGGTTAGAAAGCGGCGAAATAGTGGGTTACGAAGGTATTGAAGATCTTATGTACTATACCGTTCAAAACAATACCCTATTTATTGCTATAGACTTTTATGCCAGTGATTTAGTGTCTGTTAACTATGAAGGTACTTGGCTTCTTATTTACGATTGGTTAAAAAATGTTTTAGAAACAAAAGGGACTACGGTTGATCATATCGTTATGTTTGGTCATGAAGCTTTATCAACCAAAAAGCGTCCATCTGTTTATAATTATGATGAATATTTTGATTATATTAGTTCGTTAAAAAGCGATGGTACAAGTGGAGATGAGGATGAAACTGAGCCAGGTATATTAGGGCTTGATACTGGTCAATTAGGTTATTTACAGCTGCAAGATGAGTCTTCACCTGGCTTAATGGATAACGTCCTTAATTTATTGAGTGAATATAAAGTTAACTATATTGCTGGGCACGATCATCAATACTCTCGTAGCTTAATTCATCCAGATAATTCGAATCCATCCGTTGGCTTTACGCAAATTGTTGCCGGTAATGCATCTTGGAAAGCGTATAACAATCGTTATGGTATTCATGATAAATATGAAACGGGTTTAGCGCAGGATAATTTTGCTCAAGTAGGTGACTACGAAGGAACAAATAGTCAGTACACTAAAGATTTAACTAAGTATGAAAAATCAAACAAAATATCATTCGTGATTGTTGAAGTTAATGGTCGTCAAATTACGTTTAAAAACTATTATGCACCGGTTAATTTCTCAGAAGCAGATATGAACATGGGTACATATTGGGATGAACCTCAAAATGCTTGGGTGCAATATGATGTTGATTCAGCAGGTAAAACCATTGAAGAAATTATCCCTATTGAATGGAATGTAGGTGATAGTGCAAGCTATACGAGCGATGCGCTACAGCGTGTTGTTTCTCCTTACGAATCTTATTGGGCAACAACAAAAACACCTGATGAAGCCGGTTATATTGGTACGCAAGCGGCTATTTTAGATGGTTTTAATTTAACGTATAACAGTGTTGAAGTGTTAACTACCGATACCCAAGATAAAAAGCAGGTGGGCGTTGATGCAAACTATCAAGATGATTTAGGGACAGGTAAAGGTGAATATACAATCTTTGCTGATGCTTATAGTATTCCTCGAGAAGAGCAAGCAATGAATGAATTGTTGTCATTGAGCTGGTTTACTGACGAGGATGCTACAACTGTATCTGATATTTTGTACATTAATGGTAATTTAAACCAAGATGGCTCATATAAAAACACAAACGGATTTGTGCAAACCAGCTCTCCTTCAGAGTTGTTTTTTGATAAAGATGCAGTGGAAACCGATAATCCCACGAATGTTATTCGCGATGGTGTAGTGACAGCTGAAGATGACGCTGATGCAATGACGATTGCAATAACAGCTCCCGAAGGCGTTGATTTATCTACTTTAACTATTGGTCGATACAATGAAGAAACGGGTGTTTGGGACGCGTTTTTAGATGAAAACTGCTTTACTGCCACATCTTACTCGGATGACTTTAGCGTTATGTTTCAATCGGGTGCTGGTAGTGCGCCAAGTGATGTAAGCAGCAGTTGTGGGACTTATTTGTGGGGTTATAATTATAACAATAACTCTGTTTGGGGTTTTACACATAAAGACGGTCGATTTGCTTTGGTTTTAAAAGTTGATAATGCTGGGTAAAGACCTCATTATTTTTGAATTTATATAATTTAGTGTATTTTAAATCGATATAGAGCCTGACTTTATATCGATTTTACATATGTGATCCTCTAAATATTTCGATGTACTGCTTGTTGTGCACTTTAAGTCGTTATCAATAAACATAATTACTAATTGAAATATAATGACAAACACACCCAGCAATAACAAATAAGTGCCAAATTGCGTGGCTAAATTGTGTGCTTTTAGCGCTGTAAAAAAAAGTGCCTAAACTATAAAAAATACCGCCGGCAAGTAGCCAGTAAAGTGCTTTTACATCAACACTAGAGTAGAGCGGATATACAATAGCCAGTGCAAACCAACCCATGAGCAAGTAGGTAGCGAGTGATATTTTTTTATTACCGTTTTTTACAAATACTTTGTACGCAACGCCCGCTAGTGCCACCGCCCAAATAAATGTAAGTGTGGCCCATGACCAAGCACCGGTTAATGAGATTAATAAAAAGGGAGTGTAGGTGCCGGCAATTAATAAGTATATGGCGCAGTGATCGCACTTTTTATAAAAGGCTCTTAAGCGCGGTTGAATACTGGCGTGGTACAAAGTGGATGACAAAAACAGCACAAATAGGCTACTGCCATAAATTGCAGTACTAACATACGCTTTAGTGCTGGTGGCTTGGCTAAATAAATCCCACATAACAAATGCGGCAAATACAATACCAAGTGCATGACTAATTACGTTTAGTTGTTCTTCTTTTTTAGAATAGGGCGCTTCTAACGACATGACAGATCCTACCACTATTTGAATGAATTTTAGTGTACAAGTGTACGCTGAGTTTTTCAATATTATAATTTTTATATGAATACAATAATTTATTATTTTTCATAAAGTTGAAACATCAATTTAACCAATGCGTAATTAATAAGACGTAAAAAAGTCGTAATAGTTCGTTAGATTAACGGTAATTCCTAAAAACAATTAACCGGACGAACAGTGAAAAACATGAAAAATAAATTAACAACACGGCCTTTTCTTAAACTTACTAAATTGTCTGTTGCGATGATTTGCGTTACATCAACAAATAGTTTTGCAGATCAAACCATAAATAAAGAACTTGATGAAATAGTGGTTGTTGCTCAAAAGCGTGCCCAATCAATACAAGATGTGCCTGTAACAATAAGTGCCTACGATGGCGACTTTTTAGAAAGCTTAGGTATAGGTGAACTAGACACTTTATCTGAAATAACACCTGGGCTTGTTATTCAAGAGCAAAGTCCTAACAACCCAGGCTTTGTAATTCGTGGTATTACGTCTGATAGTGGGTCGTCTCAATCATCCCCTCGTGTGTCTATTTATTATAACGGAGCAGATGTATCACGCTCTCGTGGCTCATACTTTGAGCTTTTTGATGTAGAAGGTATTGAAGTTGTTAAAGGACCACAAGCAACACTGTTTGGAACAGCAGCTTCTGTGGGGGCTATTAGTGTAGCAACACGCAAACCAGAAAAAGATTTTTCGGCTCAATTAAAAGCATCCGTTGGTAATTACTCGGCCAAAGGTGTTAGTGGTTTTGTAACGGGTGGTAATGATTTAATGCAAGGCCGTGTTGCTTTTACTTATCGTGAACGTGATGGGTTTATAAAAAATATTGCAGGAGATAGTAACTCCCAAAATCCGGCTGGGTTTAAGCAAGATGATATGCATGGTATTGAGCGTTTTTCTTATCGTCCGTCTTTACGTATTACACCTAATGACGATGTAACGATTGATTTGGTGTATACGTATGAAAAAAATGATGACTCGGGTACATCTTTTAAAAATGGGCTTTATGCACCAACCGGTGGTGATACAAGCCCATATAGCTTTGTTGAAATGCCAGGTAGTCCGTATGCAGAGTCTGTGTTTGGAAAAAAAGACTTAGGTGTAGAGCGCACAGTTAACGATTTAAGTTTGACTGTAAATTGGGATGTAAGTAACGATTTAACAATCACTTCAATTACTGCAGGGCGTAATTTTGACTCTTTAGAAGTGTTTGATGCTGATGGTACGCAGGCATGGTTTTTAGAATTTGCAGAAGCTGCTGAGGGCGACCAATTTAGCCAAGAATTACGCGCTGTTTATACGCAGAATAAGTTCACTAGTATTTTTGGTGTGAGTTACTTTGAAGAAGATGGTAGCCAGCGTGTTCCATTTAGTACAGAGGAGTCTATATTTTTAAATTGCTTGGGCGTATTGGGTTCAGGTGTTCCTTGTATTAATAATGATGGTAGCGTTAATATTTTAACACCAGCATTAACAGGTGGTGCAATAAGCGAGTTGCCATATTCACTAGAGTTTACAAACTATGGTGAAAACAAAGCGTACTCAGCGTTTGCTGATGTAACTTATGCTGCAACTGAGGCACTAGAGTTAACAGCGGGTCTTCGTTATATAAAAGAAGAAAAGCGCAGTGGTTATAGCTCTGCAGCACCCAATAGTGTTTTAACACAAGCGCCATTGTTTACGGTTGATACAAATGGTGAAACATTCTATGGCGATGCTGATTATGATGATTGGCTGCCACGTTTTAATGCGCTTTATATAATAAACCCTACTACAAATATGTATGCGACTGTTTCAAAAGGGCGTCGTTCGGAAGTACTTGAAGTAAGTTCGGCTAACGATGAACAAGGGAGTGTCGAAGCTTCTATATCAGAAGTCCCAGCGGAAATTATTTGGAACTACGAAACCGGTATTAAAGGCAAAGCGCTTGACGGGCGTTTAGATTACTCTGTCGCTGTATTTTATCAAGATTACTCTAACTTTCAGGTTACGTTACAGGATGATGAAGGCGTTGCGTTTTCTGCAGATGCGGGCTCTGCCACTAATGTTGGCGCAGAGGCTGAAGTAAGGGCGTTAATTAATAATGAGTTTGAGGTATTTGCCAATACGGCTTACCTTGATGCTGAAATAGATGATGACAGCAATAACGGTAACCTCGCAGGCAATAAATTTAGATTACAACCAGAGTGGACGTTTAGTACGGGGCTGTTTTATTCAACAGAATTGTCGAACTCACTTAATTTAACGAGCTCTTTAATATATAGCTACCGCTCTGAAGTGTATTTTGAGCCAGCAAATGCGCCAATATCAGGCTTAGATATTAGCCAACCTGGGCTTGGATTAGTCAGTGCGCGCTTAGGTATCGCAAATGGTGATGACTGGGCTGTTAGTGTATTTGCTAGTAACTTATTAGATAAAGAGTATTTAGTTGATGCAGGTAATACTGGAGGAGGATTTGGCAACCCAACATTTGTTGCAGGGGCACCTCGCTTTGTTGGTATTGAGTTAACTCTCGGGTTTGGTGGACAATAATACATTTAACTACTTGATATTTTAATTGAGCCACTGCAAAGTGGCTTTTTTATGTGATCACGTTAAAGTGAATTTATATTAGGCAAAAATGAAACAAGATCTAAAAGCTGCTTTACTTACCGCCATTGTTTATCCTGGAGCGGGGCATTTTTCTTTAAAAAAACACCTTATAGGCGCTATTTTTGCGGGTGTATTCTCTGTTCTTTTAATTTTAACCTTTCAAGATATATTTGCGATTGCACAGTGTACTGCAAATGAAATTGTAAACGGAAAAATCCCCATGTCGGTTACGGCCATTTTAAAAGCCGCGCAACAACCATCTGACGCCTGCGCTCAACTCGCTGAATATAAGTATGTGCCTTTAATGATTATAATTTGGGTGCTGAGCATAGCCGATGCATACCGTTTGGGCAGAAAAGCGCTGCCTACTAAAAAATAAGCCAGTTAATCAGAACTCGGTTTGGTTGGCTTATTAATTTTCTTCCCGCATATTTATCCCTGATATTTAGCTATTATTGATGGCGGTAATAATTATTATTACCGCTTTTTCCATTTTTATACATATTTTTTGTAACCGAGATTTTCGCCTGCACCATGTAAACATCGTGTAAACTCCTGTATATACCCAGTAAAATCCTCAAACCTCGTTAAATCGCTCACTTGTTGATATTTAGTTAATTAAAATCCTTCTCCTTGTACCTTTTTATTCATTTAATGTTAATAAATAAATGGTACTTTCTGCTCGCCAAATTAACTTTGTTTAATTATTAAGTATTGCTTTGGTGTCAATTTATTACGTCAAACGATGACGATTGATAATTTCAATTTAAGGAAATACGATGAATAACAGTTCAAATAATCACAAAAGAAAGGATTTTAAAGTGGCGAGCTTATCGTTAGCTTTATTATTAGGATGCTCAACTATGGCCAATGCCGCTGTTGAAAAGTTAACGGTGAGTGGGAATCAAATTCTTGCAGGTGGAGAAAACACAAGCTTTGCAGGACCTAGCCTATTTTGGAGTAACACCGGTTGGGGCGCTGAAAAGTTTTATACAGCACAAACAGTAGCAAAGGCAAAAACTGAATTTAATGCAACATTAATTCGTGCAGCTATTGGTCATGGTACGAGTACTGGTGGTAGTTTGAACTTTGATTGGGAGGGCAATATGAGCCGTCTTGATACTGTTGTAAACGCAGCTATTAGCGAAGATATGTACGTTATTATTGATTTTCATAGCCATGAAGCACATACCGATCAGGCGACTGCAGTTCGCTTTTTTGAAGACGTAGCTACCAAATATGGGCAGTACGACAATGTTATTTATGAAATTTATAACGAGCCGTTACAAATTTCATGGGCTAACGATATTAAGCCTTACGCAGAAACAGTTATTGATAAAATTAGAGCAATCGATCCTGATAACTTAATTGTGGTTGGTACGCCTACGTGGTCGCAAGATGTTGATGTGGCATCACAAAACCCGATAGATCGCGCCAATATTGCTTACACTCTGCATTTTTATGCTGGCACGCATGGTCAATCGTATCGAAATAAAGCACAAACAGCACTCGATAACGGCATTGCACTATTTGCTACAGAGTGGGGAACAGTTAATGCTGATGGCAATGGTGGTGTTAATGCTAATGAAACTGATGCATGGATGGCATTTTTTAAAACAAACAATATTAGCCACGCTAACTGGGCTTTAAATGATAAAAACGAAGGTGCTTCGTTATTTACTCCAGGCGGTAGTTGGAATTCATTAACCGCGTCAGGCACTAAAGTTAAAGAGATCATTCAAGGTTGGGGTGGTAGTACGGTTGCTTTAGACTCTGATGGCGATGGTATAAGTGACAGCCTTGATCAGTGCGATAATACTCCCGCAGGTACAACGGTTGATAGTATTGGTTGTGAGGTAACTGACAGCGATGGCGATGGTATTAGCGATAGTGTTGATCAATGCCCTAATACACCTGTAGGTGAAACTGTTAATAATGTAGGTTGCGTTGTTGAAGTAGTTGAACCACAAAGCGATGCGGATAACGATGGAGTGAATGATGATATTGATCAGTGCCCAGATACACCCGCTGGTACAAGTGTTGATACAAACGGATGCAGTGTTGTAAGTTCAACAGATTGTAATGGTATTAATGCATATCCTAATTGGGTAAAAAAAGATTATTCGGCCGGTCCGTTTACTCACAATAAAACCGACGATAAAATGCAATATCAAGGTAATGCATACAGCGCAAATTGGTATACAAACAGCATTCCAGGAAGTGATGCTTCGTGGACGCTTATCTATAGCTGTAATTAAACGCGTTAAATAAAATATGTGAAGAAGGTAAATAATACATTCACCTTCTTTTTAAAAGTATTAGCCTTTATAAACACTTTGGTGTTGATCAGTGATGTTGTAGCTTGGGGAATTTATGTTATCTATATAGCGCCAATCGGTTGTGATTTGCTCTTTAGTAATAGTCAGTAACATATATCCACGGTGTGATAAGTCACAATAGTTTAAGTCGTTTATTAACAATGAAAGCGAGTCAGCCATTTGCTTTGCTTGTGCTGTATTAAGCGCTAAATAATGCTCCATACCCGGGGATGTAACACCAGGCGTTGCAAATTCTACTCCTACGCTTTCGCCTTTTGCATTTTTTAATGTGCCATGCCACGCATTGTGCGTATCACCTGCAACCACGACTAACTTTTTATTTAATGCGGTAACGCCTTTGTATAATGCTTCGCGCTCGCTGGGGTAACCATCCCACGCATCTAAATTATAAGGCATTAAAGTATTTACGCGTGCGAGTTGCTCGGGGGTTACCGCTTTATTAGCTAACACGGCTTTTTTAATGGCAACAAGCTCTTTTAACACCTGAGGTATTTTAGTGCGATCGGATTGCGAGAATATTTCAGTAGGTAGCCACATTTTAGTCATCAATACTTGCTGACCCAATACTTGCCATTTTGCATTTGATTTAGTTATTGCACTGGTGAGCCAGTTTAGTTGTGTGTTACCTAGTAACTGCCTATTTGGATTATTTAAATCACTGGCAAAGCGCGCAACATCCATTTGTTTGGTCTCTAGGTTTTTGTAGTCGCTGTAAGCAAGTTGTTTATCGCGTGCTATTACGCGAGTATCTAGCATGTGCAAGCTTATTAAATTACCAAAATCAAAGGTGCGGTATATTTGCGGGCTTTGTTCGCCCATTGGCGGCCTAATTGGCAGCCATTCGTAATAGGCTTGAATAGCTGCTGCACGGCGCTTAAAAAAGTCACCTTCATCAGGGGTATGATTTTCAGCACCACTTTTATAGGTATCGTTGGTAACTTCGTGATCATCCCATATTGCGATAAAAGGCGCTGCAGCGTGAAGAGCTTGAAGGCCTTGGTCTGTTCTGTAAATTGCATAACGTTTGCGGTAGTCGCTTAGGGTAATAATTTCACCGCTGTTATCAGCTGCTAATTGGCGGCCAATTTTTTCAGCATTTTCGGTAGCGTATCCGCCCATTGGGTATTCGTAAATGTAATCACCCAAATGCAGTACTACATCTAAATCTTTTTGTTTAGCGGCATCGGTGTAGGCATTAAAGTACCCAGCAGGGTAGTTTGAGCACGACACAACAGCCATTTTTATTTGTTCAACATTGTTTATTGGTAGTGTTTTAGCACGGCCAATTGGGCTTTGTGTATTTAAACCCACAAATCGATAAAAGTACTCTGTGTTTGGAGCAAGTTCTTGCACATCTATTTTTATTGTAAAGTCTCTGCTTTTATCTGTTTGTTCGCGCCCGCTGCGAATGATGTTTTTAAATTGAGAGTCACTTGCCAGTTCCCAAGCAACAGTAACTTCAAAATTTGATTGAGAAGTAGTTGCACGTGTCCAAATTATTAAAGCATTACTGAGCGGATCGCCACTGGCTACACCGTGTTTAAATTCAATAGCCGATAGAGGTTTGTTTGTTAATGTTTGAGCACAACCTGTAATGGCACTCGATACTGCGACGGTAAATATGCTTGCTGCTGAGGTTTTTAAAAAATTTCGACGTGATGAAAGGGTCATACTGCACTTTTTGAATTATTAATAGTGGTGTGCACTTTAGCGGGTAGATATGACGTTTTTATAAACGCTAAATGTATTTAGTGTGACGGTATTAATACATTTAAACCCTTTTATTTATTAACTAAAAAGTAGTCAAAAAATTAAATTAAATGGTTAAATTAACAAGGTATGAATTTTTTAAATTAAAGCGATGCATGTAAAACTGTTTAATTACAGTTGCTTATGATTTGTTTTTATGTTGGCACAACCCTTGAGTATGTAACTACGTCTAAACAATACACAAACAAGGAATACCATTATGAAACATTCAATTAAAATCGCTATGGCAAGTTTATTAGTATTAGGTTCTGCGCAAGTACATGCAACAGAAGTGGACCTAGATGTAACTGATATATTAACTCAAAGTGTAGCAAGCTACGTAAAGCAAACCACAATCGAGCTTGAAAAATCACTAAAGGAAACGCTTTATTTTGATGCTAAAACTGTTTTAGAGGGTTTATTAGATGAGCCCGTTTTAACACATAGCACAACGCCTAAAAATACTGACACTAGTATTAAAAACGCAAAATAAATTATTTAAAGGATTAAAACGATGAGCAGTGAACTTGGATTATTTGCATTAATGTTAGCACCCGTAGTCAGTATGATTAGCGCTTATTACTCGGTTCAAGTGTTTAAAGCTATGGGAGGTTGGTTTAATCTTTAGCCAATTATATAGCTGGTAATTAATTCGATTCATACAAAGCTGATCGACTTAGCAAAAGCGCACGTAAATAAAGGCAGAGTGTTTGAAAGAAGTAGACTTTATGAAACGTGCGATTTTTCCATTACCCATTTTTATGTTACCAGAAGGCTATACGCGATTACGCATATTTGAGCCTCGCTATTTAAATATGGTTAAAACCGCATTAAAAAACAATACAGGGTTTGTGCTTTGTACATTTGAGCACGACACACCATTTAATATAAGCGCGCAAGGTTGCCTTGTTGATATTATTGATTTTGACCAAGACGATAACGATGTATTATTAATCGATGTGTTTGCCTCTCAAAGCGTTCAAATAAATGATGTTTATCAAGACGAGGACGAATTACGTCATGGCTTGGTATCGCCTTGTAATACGCCATATTGGTATAAGGATTCTAACAACTCAGTTGGCGAACATGACTTATTGCATGATGCGCTTTTAAATGTGTTTAAAAGTAATCCGGAACTTAATTTACTGTACAAAAAAACTCACTTTGACAAACTGCCTTGGATTGCAGCCCGTTGGCTTGAGCTCCTACCTATTTCTATTGAGAAAAAACAGCAACTTGCGTTTGAAACGAACTTTGATAACTTACTGAATTTCCTCCATACTGTGATTAATAACGAATTTGCCTAAATTTTATGATCCTAAATTAATTATTGCCCGTATTAATTAATACAAAAGCAATAACGGGATAAATTATTATGGTAAGTCAACAACAGTCACCACGTTGTGAACCTAATACAGGTAAGTACACTGCCATGCCAGAAACGCCGAGTAAAGAACTCATGCAAGCGCTTATAGATGTTGCACAGTCACGCGATAAAAAAGCATTTTCCTATTTATTTGAATACTTTGCGCCAAAAATTAAACGCTTTGGAATTAAGCAATTTGGTGTTGAAGCTCAAGCAATGGAGCTTGTGCAAGAGACGTTAACATCTGTTTGGCGTAAAGCACATTTGTATCACAGTGATAAAGGTGCGGCTACTACGTGGGTTTATACCGTTATGCGTAACGCTTCATTCGATATGCTTCGTAAAATGAAAAGCAATAAAGAAGAAAACATAAGCGAAGATATTTGGCCGTTATTAAACGAATCACAAGATACACATCATGAATACAGTGATCATTTAGAAGATAAACAAATTAAACGTTATTTAGACAAATTACCTATTGCTCAACGCGAAGTGGTAAGAGGCGTTTATTTTCAAGACATGTCGCAAGAGCAACTTGCACATCAACTTAATATTCCAGTAGGCACGGTAAAATCACGATTACGTTTGGCCTTGCAAAAATTACGTAATGAAATGGGAGATCAGCATGATTAAACATCACCCGAGTGAAACTTTACTGACACAGTATTGCGATGCATCACTTGCTACATCATTGAGTTTAGCCGTTTCTATACATGTAGATATGTGCCCTGTGTGCCAAGCTAAAGTAGCTAAAATTGAGGCAAGCAACGCAAACGCATTATTTAGCGAAGAGCCAGCGCAATATGAGAAACCTCAAGCTGAGCAACCTGAGTTACTTGAAGAATTTGAATTGAATGTGCTTGATATGATCACGTCTGATGATTCTATCGACGAAGTTTATGAAGTAGAGCCTGTTTCTATTAAAGTTAATGAGCATAACTATCAGCTTCCACGTGCGCTAACGCGTATTTCTCACAGTAAATTTACCCAAGTGGGTAAGCTTGCTAGATCGCGTATTGCACTTGATGATGGCCCATTACGCTCTAGCTTGTTACATATTGATGCTGGTGGTGAAATACCAGAACACACGCATACTGGCTTTGAAGTTACTTTACTCCTAGATGGCGAGTTTAGTGATGAAGAAGGAAAATATGTACCAGGTGACTTTATATGGCAAGATGGTAGCCACCAACATACTCCTTTAACAAAAGATGGTTGTTTGTGCTTTACAGTTGTCAGTAGTGCGCTACATTTTAATAAGGGCTTCAGCAAGTTACTAAATCCAATAGGTAATTTGATTTACTAAGAGAATTTATGCACACAGATATAATAAAAATAGGTATAAGCGCCTGCTTAGCAGGCGAAAAAGTTAGATTTGACACAGGTCATAAAAAGTCAAACTTCTGTATGGATGAGTTAGGTAAACACGTTGAATATACACGGTTTTGTCCGGAGGTAGCGGTAGGTTTACCAATACCTCGTCCAACTATTCGCCAAGTTAAAGTTGGCGATACTATTAAAGTATGTCGCCCAGATGGCACTGGAGATGTAGGTCAACAACTTACCGAGTATGGTAAAAAAGTTGCAACAGAACAAGCTAAAGAGTTGAGCGGGTTTGTATTTTGCGCAAAAAGTCCAAGCTGCGGCATGGAGCGCATTAAAATATACAACGAAGCAGGCACGGGTAATACCTCTGAAGGCGTTGGTTTTTTTGCTGAGCAAATAATGAAGCACAACCCATTATTGCCATGTGAAGAAAACGGTCGCTTAAACGACATGCATTTACGTGAAAACTTTGTAATGAGAATTTACGTATTTAAAAATTGGCAAAAGTTAGTGCAAGAACCACTAACTGTTCACAAGCTTACTCAATTTCATTCTCAGTATAAGTACTTGTTAATGGCTCATAATTACCAAGCTTATCGAGATTTGGGTAATCTGCTTGGAACGTTCGTAGGTGACGATATAAATGCAGTTGCGGATGAATATATTTTAGGTTTGATGACGGGTCTGAAAAAGCCAGCTTCTCGCAGAAATAATTGCAATACCCTAATGCATTTACAAGGTTACTTTAAAAATGATTTATCGAAGGTTGAAAAACAAGAACTTCGTGATGCGATAGACGAATACCGCGAAGGATTGGTGCCATTATATGTACCACTTACCTTGTTAAAACATCATTTGAAGGTTCATCCGAATGAGTACCTTGAAAAACAAGTGTTTTTTAACCCTTACCCTCACGATTTAAAACTACGATTTGGTATTTAATGGATACATTATTTTGGTTTAGGCGCGATTTGCGCCTTTTTTCTAATGAAGCGTTAATTCAAGCGCTAAATAATGGCGCTAAACACGCCATTTTTTTTGTGTCTGAAAAACAGTGGCAACAACACCAAGCTGCGCCTATTCAGATTGACTTACTCAAGCGCCGAGTTACTTATCTTCAATCACAACTTGCTGATTACGGTATTACTTTACATATTATTGAAGCGCCTAGCTTTTGTGATTGTACGCGCGAGCTTATTAACTTTTGTAAAGCAAACGATGTAAAACACGTAATTGCTAATACAGAATATGAGCTTAATGAAGTAAACCGCGATAAAGCAATTTTGCACGAATGCGATGAGCTTTCTATTACTTTTACTTTGCACGAAGGTGATTTAATTGCACCTGTTGGAACGGTTAAAAATCAAAGTAATGAAATGTATAAAGTGTTTACTCCCTTTAAACGTGCATGGTTAAAGCAGTATCAAAATACACACTTTAGTTTGCCACAATGGCCTTTAACTTCTGACCCTATTGAGTTTGACGAGAGTGATTTACTAAAAAGTGATGGGTGCTCAGATAAGTGGCCGGTTGACGACGAAACACTCTCTACCGTAGTTGATAATTTTATATGCGACAAACTTACAAGTTACGATGACCAGCGTGATATTCCCAGTGTAAAAGGCACATCGGGTTTAAGTCCGTATTTAGCACTAGGTATTGTAAGCACAAAGCAACTGCTTATTAATATTCAGCAGCGTTATCCTGATATTTTAACTACATCAAAAAGTAAAACGTTTACGTGGATTAACGAGCTTGTTTGGCGCGAATTTTACAGACATTTAATTGCTGAATTTCCGAAGCTTTCGCGCGGCGATAACTTTAACGAAAAGTATAATGCTGTAGTGTGGCGTAAAAGCGAAAGCGATTTTAAAGCATGGTGCGAAGGGCGTACAGGTTACCCATTAGTGGATGCAGCAATGCTACAACTTAAGCAAACCGGTTGGATGCATAATCGTTTACGAATGGTTGTTGCAAGCTTTTTAACTAAGCATTTATTAATAGACTGGCGTGAAGGTGAACGCTTTTTTATGCAGCACTTAATTGATGGCGATTTAGCCTCAAATAATGGTGGTTGGCAGTGGGCTGCAAGTACGGGCTGTGATGCTCAGCCTTATTTTAGAGTTTTTAATCCAATCAGACAAAGCGAGCGCTTTGATCCAACGGGCAAGTTTATCCGTAAGTATTTGCCAGAGCTTGAAAACGTGCCAGATAAACACATTCATTTTCCACACACTTATTTAGCCGCAACAGGCAAAGATAAGGAATGTTACTGGCCAGCAATAGTTGATCATAAAGCGGCACGAGAACGTGCACTTGCTGCATTTAAGGTGTGATATGGATAACCAGTTACCAGTAGATAAGTTTGTTGAAATATACCAACAGCTTGATAGTACTAATCTTGATTTATTGAGTGATATTTACTGTGACAACATACAGTTTATAGACCCGATGCATGAAATTAACGGCATTGTAGAATTGCGCAGGTACTTTGCTAACTTATACAGCAATGTTAAGCATTGCCAGTTTGATATTAGTGATTCGTTTAATAGCGGTAACAATGCTTTTATTTATTGGACTATGCATTATGCACATCCAAAGCTCTCATCAGGTAAAACTATCTCGGTAGACGGTCATAGCAAGCTTATTTTTAAAGATGGCAAAATTATTAAGCACAGAGACTACTTTAATGTTGGCGAGTTGTTATACAAACACATTCCTTTACTTGGTAGCGTTATAAAGCTAATTGATAAAAGGGCAGGTTAATTATGATCACACTTATAACGGGTGCTACATCAGGTATTGGCGAGCAGCTAGCAATTAAATATGCACAGCTAGGAGACACTGTTATAGCTTGCGGCCGTAATAGTGATAAGCTCGCCGAGCTTGCTAAATACGACAATATCCAAGCATGTAAGTTTGATGCAACTAACCTGCAAGATATAAAAGAGTCTACTATTGGCTTTCCTCATTTTGACCGTGTTATTTTAAACGCTGGTAATTGTGAATATATAGATGATGCTCGCAACTTTGATAGCGCGTTGTTTGAGCGTGTAATAAACGTTAACTTACTTTCTATGGGGTATTGCCTTGAGGCGTTACTTCCTAAAATAAATCCAGGCGGCCAACTTGTTTTGGTCAGCTCAAGTGTTACTTACCTTGCGCTACCTCGTTCAGAAGCTTATGGCGCATCAAAAGCGGGTGTAAGTTACTTAGCAAAAAGCTTAGCGGTTGATTTAAATGATGTTGATGTAACTTTAGTTCATCCTGGGTTTGTAAAAACGCCACTTACTAATAAAAATGATTTCCCGATGCCTATGGCCGTTACTGCTGAAAAAGCAGCTGACTACATGATTAAGGGTATTCAAAAACGCCGCAAAGACGTTCATTTCCCTTATCGTTTTACACTTATATTAAAAGCTTTACGCATTTTACCACTGCCGATTTGGCTTAAAATCGCAAAAGGATTAGCCCGTTGAAAAAAATAGCAATAATAGGAACTGGTGTATCTGGTTTAACATGTGGGCATTTGCTTCACAAACATTACGATGTAACCGTATTTGAAAAAAATGATTACATAGGTGGCCACACAGCAACGGTTGATGTTGATGTGTGTGGCATCAAATACGCAATAGACACTGGCTTTATTGTATTTAATGACAGAACTTACCCATATTTTGAAAAGTTACTTTCGCGCATTGGTATTGATAAACAAACAACCCAGATGAGCTTTAGTGTGCATAACGAAGCCACTGGTTTTGAATACAATGGACATACGTTTACAAGCTTATTTGCACAGCGTCGTAATATTTTTAGACCTAAGTTTTGGCGATTATTGTACGACATTGTTAGGTTTAACAAACTGTGCAAAGCAATGCATGAAAAAGGTGATTACCAATCTGATCAATCATTAGGGCAATTGCTTAACGATAACCAGTTTAATGACTTTTTTAAATACCATTATATTCTTCCTATGGGCGCAGCTATTTGGTCTACCAGTATTAAAGAAATGGAAAACGTAGGCGTTGAGTTTTTTGTTAAGTTTTTCTTTAATCATGGGCTTTTAGATGTAACCAATAGACCACAGTGGTATGTAGTACCAGGAGGCTCTCGTCAGTACATTAAGCCGCTGATCAGAGGTTTTGCCGACAAAATTAACCTCAATACAAATATTAAATCAGTTACGCGTCAAAATGATGAAGTAACAATAGAGTTTGCCAATGGTGAGCAAAGTAAATTTGATAAAGTAATATTTGCTTGTCATTCAGATCAGGCGCTTGCACTACTGGGTGATGCTACTGAGCAAGAAAAGTCAGTATTGGGTGCAATAGCTTACACTGAGAACTCAGTGGTGCTGCACACCGATACAAACCTTTTACCAGATAGAAAAGCGGCATGGGCAAGCTGGAACTACTTACTTAACAACAACACGGATAAAGCCGCTGTTGTTACTTACCAAATGAATATTTTGCAAGGTATACAATCAGATACACAGTTTTGTGTAACGCTTAACCATCTTGAAGGAATAAGCCAAAGTAAAATTTTGCGCGAGTTTACTTATCACCACCCTGTATTTAACCAAGAGTCTATTGCAGCTCAAAAACTTAAACACAGTATTGATGGACACAACAATAGTTATTTTTGCGGTGCTTATTGGTACAATGGTTTTCATGAGGATGGCGTACACAGTGGTGTAGATGTAGCCAAGCAACTTGGGGTCGAATTTGACTAGTGCAGTGTATTTAGGCGATGTTAAACATCGCCGTTTTGCTGTTAAAGAACATCGCTTTAGTTACCCTTTATATATGATGTGGGTAGATTTAAATAATCCTCAACAACTAAATGGTGTGCATAAACACATAGGTACGTCAGGCTTAAAGGCGTTAAAGTTTAATGAAGCTGATTATCTTACAGGCACCTCACAGCTTGCTAAACGTCCTCTTATTGAGCGTGCACATGAACAACTTGCCAATTTAGGTATTACTGAAACCTTTTCTCATATTTACATGCTTGGGCAACTTCGTTGTTTTGGTGTGTATTTTAGTCCTGTTAATTTTTACTTTTTTGGTCATAACGACACCCGTTTTAAATACATGATTGCTGAAGTAAGTAATACACCATGGAACGAACGTCATTATTATTTAGTACCTTTAGAAAAAAAAGTGAACTTTAAAAAGGTTTTTTCCGTATCACCTTTTATGAATCTAGATATGAACTATCATTGGCATGTTAAGCAATCGCTTGATAAAACATTGATACACATTGAAAATAAGCGAAATGAAGAGCTATTATTTGATGCTACACTTCGCTTAAAACGTAAAGAGCTTACTAAAGAAGAAGTTAATAAGTTATTTAAACGTTTTCCGGCCATGACATGGTCTATTTTCAAAGGTATTTATTATCAAGCGTTAAAGTTGTTTATAAAACGAGTTCCTTTTTTAGGTCACTCAGGCAAGCCATAAAGCACATAGATAGTCAGGACAATTAATAGGTATTTCAATGGATAAAGTGTCGAGCTTAAATTGCGAACAAAGCACAAACTGGTTAACTAACATATATAAAAAATTAGTGACTAAAGCCTTTTCGTCAATTGAAACAGGCCAAGTTGTTTTAGTAGATGCAAACGAGCGTACAGTTTTTGGTGACCCATCTTCAGTGCTAAAAGCAACGATTATAGTAAACGATAAAGCTATGTATAAGGCATTTGCATTATCTGGGAGCGTTGGCGCTGGTGAAGCCTATATTTTGGGGCATTGGTCTTGTGACAACTTAACCTCTTTCATTGAGATATTTGCTATAAATGAGAAGCAACTTGATGAGTTTGAGAAGAAATTCGCATTTTTTAGTAATATCGCGCACCGGTTTAATCACATAAAAAACAAAAATTCTGAATCGGGCTCTAAGAAAAACATCGTTGCTCATTACGACCTAGGTAATGATTTGTACGAATCATTTTTGAGTAAAGAAATGCTTTACTCCAGTGCTGTATATCCTACAAAAGAAGCCACACTTGAAGAGGCTCAACAATACAAGCTTAAACGCATTTGTGAGCAAGTTGAGCTTCAAAAAAATGATTCAGTAATTGAAATTGGTACAGGGTGGGGGGCTTTTGCTATATATGCAGCCACACATTACGATTGCCATGTAACAACAACAACCATATCTGATGAGCAACATGATTATGTCGCTAATAAAATTTCAGAGCTTGGTCTTGAAAGTAAAATTACATTACTTAAGCTTGATTACAGACAATTGAAAGGAAAATACGACAAGCTTGTTTCTATCGAAATGATAGAAGCGGTGGGCCATGAGTACTTACCTAGCTTTTTTAGCCAATGTGGTGAATTGTTAAAAGACGACGGTGCAATGCTCATACAAGCTATAACTATTGGCGATCAGCGTTATAAGCACTACTTAAAAAACTCTGACTTTATCCAGCAGTATATTTTTCCAGGCGGGTGTTTGCCATCACTTAATGAGATGAGTGAGCAGATTAAAAATAATACCGACATGGTAATTCATACTGTTAATGATATTGGTGCTCACTACGCAAGAACATTAGCAGACTGGCGAAGCCGTTTTATAAAAAGCTGGCCTGATTTGGACCGCTCAAAATTTGATGAACGTTTTTATCGTTTATGGTTGTTTTATTTTGCTTACTGCGAAGGTGCGTTTAGAGCTAGAGCAACAAGTACGGTGCATTTAATGGCGCGTAAACCACGTTTTGTTAGCGATAACGATGATATTGCGCTCGGTTACTAATTTTGTTTTATTTCAAGCAGTGTGGTTTTTATCCTTGCTGCTTGAAGCTGATTCGCTACTTTTTAGCGGATTGATTATTGTTTTAATGTTTTGGTTGTCAAAACAAAAAAAACAAGACACCTTACTTCTAATTAAAGCCCTACCTTTAGCACTATTGTTAGAATTCATAGCAGTAAAGTCAGGCTTGTTAGAATTTAAAGTTTATCCCTTCCCTCTATGGCTCGTCTTTTTATGGGCTGCGTTATTACTTTCTTTAAATACTTCTATGGTTTTTTTGAGTAAATTAAAGCTTTGGCAGGCCTTTTTAGTATGCATGGCTTTTGCGCCAGCAAGTTATTGGGCTGGGGCGCGCTTTGAAGTAATAAGCTTAGGCTTACCTTTATGGCAGTTTTGGCTCGTTTACGGTGCGCTTTGGTCTACAGTGTTTACTGTTATTCTTTTTATAAACCAAAAAATCAAGTTATTCATCAATCGCTGATCGCCCACAATTCCCATTTCGTAACATTACCCATTGACTCGAGGGAGCTTATTTTGAAATTTTTACTAAAGGCAGTTACTTTTTATTTGCTTACAACTTCAATTGTTTTAGCTGACACACAATTTAATAAAGTAGGCGAAGCACGAATGGAGTATTTATTTTGGGATGTATATGACGCGGTTTTATTTACCCCTTCAGGTAATTACAGCGCAGGAACGCATCCTATTAAATTTAAACTTACCTATTTACGTGACTTTGAAGCTAAAGAAATCGTAAAAGCAACAAATGAGCAGTGGGAGCATATTGGAAAAAAAGAGCTAGCAGACAAATACGACAGTAAATTATTGTCTATTTGGCCTGATATTAGACAAGGTGATTCGCTAACGTTAGTCACAAATGAGCAGGGTATGAGTACTTTTTATCATAATGATGAAAAAATTGGCGAAATAAATGAACCTCAATTTTCGAGTGATTTTTTAGCCATTTGGCTGGATGAAAAAACGTCTGAGCCGAAACTACGAAAGCAACTATTAGGGAATTAATATGAATGTATTTAACGCGTTTAAAACAGCTCTTGTAAGCTTATCTGCTTTGTTGCTGATAAGCTGTTCGGCACCAAATGTAGAGCATTATAAAAATACATCGCCAAACTTTGACTTTAAAACATTTTTTAGTGGAAATTTGAAAGCCTACGGTGTTGTACAAGACTTTAAGGGTGAATTGACCCGCAAGCTTGTCGTAGATATGAATGCGAGCTGGGAAGGTAACCAGGGCGTTATTGAAGAAGACTTTGTTTATGACGATGGCGAAACTCAAAAGCGTATTTGGAAAATAACGTTAAATGAAGACAATAGTTTAACGGGTGTGGCAGATGATGTTATAGGTACAGCAAAAGGTAGAAGTGATGGCAGCGTATTTCATTGGAATTACGATGTAGAGCTTCCATACGATGGCAGTACTTTAAAAGTGAATTTTGATGATTGGATGTACCTGGTTACACAATCGCGCTTGATAAACCGCACATCTATTGTTAAGTTTGGAGTCGAGGTCGGGGAAGTGACCTTAGTGATCGAAAAAATATAGCTTATTTACCCAGTTGCTTAACTTGCGCCAAAATTGTACTCAAATTAAGTCTTTGTTAACCCAACACGCTGTATTTTACAGAGAATTATTTAAATTTTACTCATTTTTTAAGAATTTAAGCAAAAAATGCAATTTGCTGTTGCTAACTCTTTAAAAATGCATAAAGATAGGTTTTGCGAAGGCAAAATAATAACGAATAGGAATCTAACAATGAATAAAGCTCAATTAGTTGAAAAAATTGCTACTGATGCAGAAATCTCTAAAGCCGCTGCTACTCGTGCTCTTGACGCGTTTACAGGTGCTGTAACTTCTTCTTTAAAAGAAGGTGATTCAGTAGCATTAGTTGGTTTTGGTACTTTCTCAGTAAAAGAACGTGCAGCTCGCACTGGCCGTAACCCACAAACGGGTGCTGAGATCCAAATCGCAGCGGCAACTATCCCAAGCTTTAAAGCAGGTAAAGGTCTTAAAGACCAAGTAAACCCTTAATAGGTTTAACGAATTAAATTAAAAAAAGAGCTATTTAGCTCTTTTTTTTTATGTTTAATAAAGACATCAGTTGATGCCTTTATATTATAAATTTACGCTTTTAAGGCTTTATCGCCTCGACCAATGCCAACAGCGCCAGAACGTACAACTTCAATAATATCGGTTTCATGACGAAGAGTGTCTAAAAACGACTCTATTTTGTCTGTGCTGCTCACTAATTGTAGACTATAGCTTTGTCGGCCCATATCTAAAATAGCACCTTGGAACACATCAACTACTCGCGTAACCGCTGCACGAGTCGTCTCGTCTTGAGCAAATACCTTAACAAGCAATAGCTCACGTTCAATGTGACTCATTTCTGTTAAATCGATAATTTTAAGCACGTCGACTAATTTGTTAACCTGCTTTGTAATTTGCTCTACAACTCTGTCATCACCCATTGTGGTAATGGTAATACGCGACAATGATTGATCGTCTGTTGTGCCCACAGTTAGGCTGTCGATGTTATATGCACGTTGTGAAAAAAGCCCAACAATACGTGATAGGGCACCTGGTTCGTTTTCTAATAAAATAGATAAAATACGACGCATTATGCTTTTACTCCTTTACGTAACCACATCTCATCAATGCCGCCTAACTTAATTTGCATTGGGTATACATGTTCTTTTTCATCAACGTTTATATCTAAAAAGACTAATCGGTCGTTAATTGACATTGCTTTATCGATAGCAGGTTGTAACTCATCTAGTGTGTTTACTTGTATGCCTACATGGCCGTAGCTTTCAACTAACTTAACAAAATCAGGTAGTGAATCCATATAAGATGATGAATGACGTCCACCGTAAACCATGTCTTGCCATTGGCGTACCATACCTAAAGAGCGGTTATTAAGTGATACAACTTTTACCGCTAGGTTGTACTGTAAACAGGTTGATAGTTCTTGAATATTCATTTGAATAGAGCCATCACCCGTAATACACACAGACTCTTTATCAGGAAAGGCTAGCTTTACGCCCATTGCAGCAGGTAAACCAAAGCCCATGGTGCCTAAGCCGCCTGAGTTGATCCATTGACGAGGATGCTTAAATGGATAATATTGCGCTGCAAACATTTGATGCTGACCAACGTCAGAACTTACGTAAGCGTCGCCATTAGTAGCTTTATAAACCGCTTCAATTACAGCTTGTGGCTTAATTTTGTCGCCATCAGTGTTGTAGCTTAAGCACTTTTGTTCGCGCCAGCTGATAATTTGTCGCCACCAATCTTCTTGCGCGCTGCGGTCTATTTTAATTGGGCTTTTATCAATACCCGCTTGTAGTTGTTCAAGTACGGTTGCTAAACAACCTACAACTGGTATGTGTGCTTTAATTGTTTTAGAAATTGAAGTTGGGTCAACATCAACATGAACAATTGTGGCATTAGGGCAAAACTTTTGAACATTATTAGTTACCCTGTCATCAAATCGGGCACCAAGCGCTAAAATTACATCGGCGTTAGCCATTGCTTTGTTTGCCTCAAGCGTGCCGTGCATGCCTAACATACCTACAAAGTTTGGATGCACACCTGAAATACCACCCAATCCCATTAGTGTATTTGTAATGGGGGCATTTAATGATTCAACTAAATGCGTTAATTGCTCTGATGTATTTGAAATAACAATACCACCACCAGAGTAGATAACCAGTTTTTTGGCCTCTAAAATAGCTGTTACGGCTTTGCGAATTTGTTTTGAGTGCCCTTTAGTATTAGGGCTGTAAGTTCTCAGCTCGGTGGTTTTAGGAAATTCGTATTCAAACTTAATAGCAGGGTTAAGCATATCTTTTGGAAGCTCAACAACGACAGGACCTGGGCGACCAGTGCTAGCAATATAAAAAGCTTTAGCTAAGATTGTAGGGATGTCTTTAGCACTTCTACAGTTAAAACTGTGTTTAACTACAGGGCGAGAACAACCCACAATATCGGTTTCTTGGAATGCGTCGTCGCCAATCAAATTTGTAGGCACTTGGCCTGATAACACAACCATAGGAATTGAATCCATGTAGGCCGTTGCAATACCTGTAATACAGTTTGTAGCGCCAGGGCCTGAGGTTGCAAGTACAACACCAACATCTCCAGTAGCGCGGGCATAGCCGTCAGCCATATGTGTTGCAGCTTGTTCGTGACGTACTAATATATGTTCAATGTCATCTTGCTGAAAAAGTGCATCATATAAGTCTAAAACCGAACCACCGGGATAGCCAAATATGTATTTTACCTTTAACTCTTTTAATGCCTGAACTACTAGTTCAGAACCATTATATTCTTGTTTGCTCATCCTCATTCCTCTGTGCGCTTTTTTATGCATAAAAAAACCCCCGCGTATTGCGAGGGTTTTTAAAAAGCAGTATCACCTTTTAATACATCCCCGCTGGGCTTATAACTAAGACCAGTACGAGTACGACTAAAAGATTAATGTGTGTGTTCATAGTTTTTACTCTACTTAGCAAAACACTGCTTTTAAATTAAAGATTTTGTATAGGTTTATTTTTAAGGGTTTTAAGCCCTCATGTCAACCTTGAAAGCTGCTTTTTGCATTTTAAATTCGTTTTATGGCTTTTTTTAATTTAAACCTGCAGAAAACCTATGTTTAATTGAGTTTACTGGCAGAGATTATGCATTTTAGGTTGTAAGTTCGATTTTAGATATAAAAGAGTGTGAGAGACCATTAGCTTTAATTGCATATGTTAACTATATGTTTTTATCGCATGTTTAAATTTCTATTATTAGGTATGATTGCTACATAATTATGTTTGAGGAAAACACAGTGAAAAAAGTGACGTTAATTGCGCTTTTAACTACGCTATTAAGCCCTATGGTGGCGGCTAATAACTTAAGTCCGCATGATGTTGGTATAACTAACGAAGAGCGTATTTTATATTGGCTAAAAAAAAGAGACCAAATATCTTCAAGTGAGTTAGATAGTTCATTTAAGTCATATATGAGTAACAAAGACGTTGCCAATCACTCTATTAAAAATGGCTTTAGGCAATTTAAATCCTCTTCCAACGTTTTTTCAAACACAAATAAAAAACAGGTCGCTTTTTCAACGTCGCTAGTGCCAGATCAAAGCGTTAATGATGTAAAAGTGTTAGCTATTTTAATTGATTTTCCTGATCTTAAACATGACGACAATCAACTTGTAGAGCAAGACACCGATATGTTTTACGCTGATTATTCAACTGAGCACTATCAGCAAATGCTTTTTAATACTCAAGGTTATACAGGCCCTGATGGACAAAGCTTAAAAACGGCTGCTGATTATTATAAAGCGGCTTCGGGGAACAGCTTAAACTTTAGCGGGCAGGTATATGGCTGGGTAACCGCTAATAGCAATGCAAAAATATATGGTGAGCGCCAAGGCAGTACACGGGATATAAATGCACCTGCTTTAATTAAAGAGGCAGTGGAGAAGGCGGTTGCAAAGTTTAATATTAATTTAGCCGATTACGATTTAACTGATTTAGATGATATTGATGGCGACGGTATCCTTAATGAACCTAATGGCATTATTGACCATGTAATGGTATTTCATTCAAGTATTGGCGAAGAAGCGGGTGGCGGTTACCTAAGCACCGATGCTATTTGGTCGCACCGCTACTATGTATTTGATGAAAATAGCGGGCCGAGCGAGATTGCAGGCAGTAACATTAAGCTATTTGGTTATACCATTAACCCTATTGATGCCGGGATTGGTGTGGTTGTGCATGAGTTTGGGCATGATTTAGGATTATTAGATGAATACGACTTACAATCTAACACGGTAGGTGAGCCTGTCGCGTCTTGGTCAGTTATGTCGACAGGAAGTTGGGCTGGTTCGCCAAGAGGCTCAGAGCCAGTTATGTTTAGCCCTTATGCGCTTGAATATTTACAAAAGCGGTACCAGGGTAACTGGGTTAACCAGCTTACGCTTGATATGGATGAGATAGAGGCTAATTCACAGCAAACATTAATTAATACTGCGAGTACTTCACAACAGCAAAATCAAATAAAAATAACACTACCACCAAGGCTCGAAAAATTTAGGGCTCCAGTTGAAGGTGATTTTCAATACTATTCAAATACGGGCGACAATATTAGCAACAGCTTAGCTAATACAATAGCGCTACCAAGCACAACTGAGACACTTACTTTAAGCTTTATTGCTTATTACAGTATTGAGCGCGATTACGATTTAGTTCAAGTAAAAGTAAATGGCGAGCCAATCGCGAGTAATTATACGCAAGCGCTTAATCCATACTACGGTGATATTGGTCCGTATATCTCAGGTGATTCATTTCTTAATAGTGATGCTAAGCAACCTAACGGCTATTTGACCCATAAGTTTGATTTATCAGCTTATGCTGGGCAAACAATTGATTTAAAAATTGAATACATAACAGATGCGAACACACATTATTATGGTTTTGTTGTTGATGATATGCGCATTGAGCAAAGTGATACTTTAATTTGGCAAAATAATGCACAAGATCAAGTTAACACTGAGTTTAATGGCTTTGAAAAAGTAGGTAGTTACACATATGCATCGCCATCACATTACTATTTACAACTGCGTTCATACACAGGCGTTGACAGTAGTTTGCAAGCAGAGCAGTACTCACCGGGGTTATTATTGTGGTACAGCAATGAATCTCAAGCAGATAATAACACTACCGAGCATCCAGGCAGTGGTTTTGCATTAGTGGTAGATGCTGATCAGCGCTCGATAAATAAAGGCAGTACGCAAACTCCGGCTGCTTCAGCAATTCAAATACGTGATGCTGCTTTTAGCCTATATCAACAAAGGGCAGGGTTAGGTGATGATGATTTATCAGCTATCACCGGGTTTACTGATAAAACCGATTATAGCTTTGCAGCGCAAAAACCATCGGGTGTTGTGCTTCCACAGGTTGGTTTTGGGTTTAGTATTATAAGCCAGTCAGCAGACAGTGAAGATATAGAAGTAGAGCTTACTTACGATGTTACTAAGGGTATTAATTTTACTAAAAACGGCTTAACCGTTAATTTTAATGTAGAAGGCTTTGCACTTACTCCTGCGGACAAATTTACGTGGAGTTTTGACGATGGAAGCTCCAGCACAGAGTTAACGCCTACTCATGAATACCAAGACTATGGCACTTATAACGTTGAGTTTATGGCAGATAATGGTACTTCACAGCAAGTCGCTGTAGCACAAGTTACATTAGTTGAACCATTAACTGTAAATGAAATTGAATATGTAATAAACCAAGGAACTTTAACAGCTGACGCATCGCTTACAGGTGGAGTCGCACCGTATACTTATAATTGGCAGCTAGGAGATGGAAGTACTTTAGCGACTCAATCGCTCTCGTATAATTATTTGTACTCTGGTGATTACCAAGTAACGCTTACAGTGACAGATAACGAAGGCACTGAACAATCAAAAGAGATTGATGTAACTGCTAATGTTCCGCTTAGCATAAACGCAAACGCTACAGTTAGTGATTTAAGCGCACAATTTAATGCCCAAGTAACCGGCGGCTTTAATAGTTATACTTACAGTTGGGATTTTGGTGATGGCAGTGCGTTATCAAATTTACAAAACCCAAGGCATACTTATCAAGCTGACGGGACTTATAACGTAACGTTGAATGTTACTGATACTCAAACCAATGATACTTTTACTCAAGAGTTATCTGCTACTGTACAAAAACAACAAAGTAGTTCGGGTTCAAGTGGGGGATCTC
Organism: Pseudoalteromonas sp. LC2018020214; assembly: GCF_016598755.1. Classification (NCBI taxonomy): domain Bacteria; kingdom Pseudomonadati; phylum Pseudomonadota; class Gammaproteobacteria; order Alteromonadales; family Pseudoalteromonadaceae; genus Pseudoalteromonas; species Pseudoalteromonas sp. LC2018020214. The sequence continues at coordinate 163,603 of NZ_CP066805.1, read as the reverse complement.
TGGCGGGTTTATTAGGATTACTACTGTTAAGTTTATTTAGGTTTAATACTAATACCAATCCGCAATAATACTTAATCATTTTGCGGGGCTAAACGTGTCGCTACCTGTGTTAAAAAATTCTCATATAGAACAACTAAATAGCGAATTTTTTGCCTGGCTATCAACACGTTTTTCCATCCTCAAAATAGATCACTTAATTAAGCGAATTGGTATAACTTGCATAAATACATTAGGTAGTAAACGCAGTTAGCAAACACAAAAAAGCCCGCTAAATTAGCGGGCTATTTAAATTAATAACAAATATTAATTATAAACGGTCAATTACTGATTGAGTGAAATCAGTTGTACCGTGGCTGCCACCTAAATCGCGAGTTGTACGGTCGCCTGATTTAATTACATCAGCAACAGCACTACGAATACGCTCTGCAGTATCGCCCATATTTAAATGCTCAAGCATTTGAATAGACGCTAAAATTACAGATGTTGGGTTAGCAAGGTTTTTGCCAGCAATATCTGGTGCACTACCGTGTACAGCTTCAAAAATTGCTGCGTCTTCACCAATGTTAGCACCAGGTGCCATACCTAAACCGCCAACTAAACCAGCACAAAGGTCAGATAAAATATCACCAAATAAGTTAGTCGTAACAATTACGTCAAACTCTTCAGGTGTCATTACCAGTTTCATACATGTTGCATCAACAATCATTTCATTTGATTCAATTTGTGGGTAACGCTCAGCTACTTCACGTGCTACTTTTAAAAACAAACCAGATGTTGATTTTAAAATGTTAGCTTTATGAACTGCAGTTACTTTTTTACGACCTTCGCGTACGGCTAGCTCGTATGCAAAAGTTACGATTTTTTCTGCGCCTTCACGCGTAATGATCGATTTTGCTTGTGCTTCATTACCGTCTTCACTTACTACTTGGCCAGCACCTGAGTACATACCTTGCGTATTTTCACGAATAGTAATGATATCAATATCGTCGTAACGTGCTTTAGTACCAACAAATGATTTAACTGGACGTACGTTAGCGTATAAACCAAATTGCTTACGAAGTGTTACGTTAATAGATGTAAAACCTTCACCTACAGGCGTAGTTAATGGGCCTTTAAGAGTGATTTTGTTTTTAGCAATTGTATCAACTGTTTCTTGCGGTAATAACTCACCTGTTTTTTCAAGTGCAGCTAGGCCAGCATCAACAAATTCATAATCAAAGTCGCAACCTGCGGCTTTTAATATTTCAAGTGCTGAGTCGATAATGCTCGGACCGATGCCGTCGCCTTTGATCACTGTGATGGTTTGTTTGGCCATTGACTTTTCCTTTAAAGAGTTTGATTTGCACATAAATTATTACTCTGAGAGAGTAACCGCTTGTTAGAACATTTATGTGAACGTGCTTGAAAATTTAAGGGCGCATTTATACCAATTTATTACCCATTTTGCTAGTTTATACAAAAAATACTGGGTATACACGAAAGTTATAATGGGTATAAAGACATAAAATAGCTTCTAATATACTAAATACTATTAAACAACTCGAGAGATTCTAATTGTTGATAAAAATCAGCTTGGTTATGCCACTTGAGTATTTTTAGCTGTTCATTTAACGTTTGCTGCTGCCACGGAGTTAGCGAAAGTTCTGGTTTAAACACATTTTGAGCAACAATTTTAAGTGTAATCCAAAGTTTATGGGCATCAGTTAAGTGCTTTTTAGGTGTTTGCTCTGCCTCTAAGAGTGCTGCAGTCCATGGGTTATCACTCAATAAATGAGTAAGCTGTTGTGTTAGTTGTTCAGTGTTAATTGAATTTACCCCAAAATAGGAGCAGATAGGGGCACTCAATGTTTTATTTGGTGTGTCGTCAATCAGCGTTTTACGAGAAAGTTGTGTACTGCATTGCGTTAATAAAAAATGGGCGTAAGCGTATAAAGGTAAAGTGATGTGCTCAAACTGGTCGTGATCATTTTTACTAACCAATAAAGCTATTATTTTTACTAATCCATTTAATCTGTTAGTCACGTAGGCTTGCAATGGATGTGGGGTAACATTAACTAATTGTTCAAAAACAACCCGTTGAATTATTGCAGGTGCATTATAATAACCGACCATAGATAAACTATGTTTTAAGTCTTTTGCGGGCTGATGTTCTTTATTATATGGTTTTACAGCCTCGCATAAATTAGCAATTACGAGAGGGTGAGGCGCCATCAGCAGGCTTAATCCTTTATAGCTGTATTCGTGCTGTAACTTAATATTACTTATTAGCTCAAGTAAAGATTGTGCCTTATCAACCTCAAGCTCACTTTGTGGTTTTACATGTTCACTGTTAAATACTTTGAAGCTAATGGTTTTATCAGTGCAATGCCATTGTTTTGGATTATCGTTAAGCGTTGCTTTTACTCTGTACCAAGTTAATTTATTTGGATTTGCTGTACTAATTAAAACATGCCGTTGTTGTGCATCAGTTGCTAAATAAATCATGGTTTGCTCAGCGTATAAAACGCGGCTTCCCGGTAATAATGGCCCTAAATGCGCTATTAGTGATTTAATTAATTGCAGTGCGAACAAGTTAGGTGTGCGAATGTACAAATCGGTAAGTGCTTTATATAAGCTAATATGTTTATTAGCCGTGTTGCTCGTAATGTTCATGCTAATAATATTTGCTAAAGCAATTAGCGTTATGCCTCCATCGTAAAGCATTATTTTAGGAGTACTTACCAATGCTTGTTTATACTTATTTAATTTAGCTAGTAACTGCGTAACAGGTTTGGCTGAATCACCACTAGCTAACATTACTTTTGCTGCTAACTGATGACGCATTTTCCAAATTTTTTTATCAGAATCTTGAAAAGGTGTTTGCTCGCAAAGCTTGTTTAATTGCGCTCCAACACATAAATGCTCAATGAGAGTAGCGGTTATGTATAGCTCACTTAAGGCACTATTATAATTTTGAGATTTACACAGGGCAGCAGTTATGACGCTCTGACTAACGACTAAATTTGTTGCATAAGAATAACTTGGGTTATAAAGCGTCAATCGAGATTGTAATGCGAATGGCTGTTTGCTGTAGAGCACTCTATATTGCTCAGCTAGCTTACTTGCCATTGGATATAGAGCTGTCCATTTTTGTTTATTGTTATAATAGCTTAAAAACAGCTGCGTATTATTAAGCAGCTGCTCTAAGGTAGTTGAAACAGCTTCATCCATTAAACCTTCACCTAATTTTGTTCTTGGTATTTATTGTATGCACTCGGACCCCATAAAAACAGCTGCCCATTTTTAAATAATAGGCCAGTACATTCATCCATAGTGGTAATACCGTCAGATGTTTTATGTTGTGTACGATAAAAAACTATCTGAAATACTTGTTCACCATCTCGTTTGGCATAAGTAAGATCGGGGCTGCCTAAGTAATCAAGAACACTATTTAGTGTTGTTGGCTGCTCAAGTGATAGTTTTTCGATGTAACGTTTATTGAAAGCCTCTCGGTCTTGCCAAATCATAGCTTGAGGATCGTCTTTATAAAAGGTAATCACCAATGCAGCTATCAGTGCATATAGCCCTAAACCTAAAATTAAATATCGGATAAATTTTTTCAATATGGCTTACTCTGACTCCGGTAACTAATATCAGTATACGTTTTGTAATGTTTAGAGGCTATTAACTTGCGACTAATTAAGTCTTAACTGCTTTAAACTAAAACCTAAATTTATATCGGTGCGTAAACTAACCAAGTGCTTTGAAATTACGTACATATCCATATTAGCGGCTAACTTTGTTTTAATACTCGGGCTTAGAGACTCATCTTCGGCTGCTTGTTCAATTGAATTATAGTTATTAACTATTTGCTGCGCAGACTTAGTACCTATTCCTTTAACTCCCGGAATATCATTTGTTTTATCGCCCGCTAATGCCCAAAAATCAACGAGTTTATTTTGCTCAACACCAAAACGCTCTTTTATACTTGTCTCATCTAGATAGAGCTTTTTAAAGTAATCGTAAACTGTAATGTAAGGGCCAATATAAGGTAAAAAGCCTTTATCAGTAGAAACAACAGTGCTCGTTATTTGATTATTTGATGCCTTAAAGGCAAGCGTTGCAATAATATCATCAGCTTCATCGTTAATAGGCTCAAATACTACAATACCTGTTTCTTCAATTGCGGCTTTAAAATGCAATAGAGCATCTTTTAATACTTGGGGCATTGGCGCGCGTGAGTGTTTGTAGTCTTTATAAAAATGATAACGCCAGCTTTTGTCACCATCGAACACAGCAATGGCATGGGTTGCATTACTCGTATCTAAAAGCTTTTTACAGGCGTGGGCTACACGTGCACAGCACGTTTGTATCATTTGCTCGTCGCTATGATGTTTTTGATTCGCGTCAACGGCGTAAATGCGCCTAATTAAATTAAGCGCATCAATAAGAAGTAAATGGGGTTTCAAACTATAAAACTCATGCTTTTATTTTGTAACATGGAACATATTTACTACCAGGGAGCTTCATGCGACCTTGAAGAACAAATGCCTGTAATAATTTATCCATATTTGTCATAAGGGCAGGTTCGCCACTTAAAATGTATGGACCGTTTTGTTTAATGGCTCTAACGCCTTCGTCTTTTACATTACCAGCAACAATACCAGAGAAAGCTCTACGCAAATTAGCCGCGAGTAGCTGTTTAGGCTGATCAAGGTGTAAATCTAGACTTGCCATATTTTCATGTGTTGGTGCAAAGGGTTGTTGAAAGTCGTTATCTATTTTTAATGTCCAGTTAAAGTAGTAGGCATCACCTTCACTTTTACGGTAATCACGAACATTAGCCATCGATGACTTTAGTTTTTGACCGACTAATTCAGGATTATCGATAATTACTTCAAACTTATCCAACGCTTCCTTACCAAGTGTCATTTCAACGAACTCGCATAGCTCTTTAAAGTACGCCTCGCTTTGTTTGGGGCCAGTTAAAATAACAGGTAAACATTGTTTAGTATTATCTGGGTGCAACAATATGCCTAATAAATATAACAACTCTTCAGCAGTGCCTGCGCCACCAGGAAAAATGATAATAGCGTGAGCTGTTCTAATAAAAGCTTCAAGGCGTTTTTCAATATCAGGTAAAATAACGAGTTCGTTTACAATAGGATTTGGTGGCTCGGCAGCAATAATGCTTGGCTCTGTTAAACCTAAGTAGCGATTATCGGAGTTACGTTGCTTTGCGTGGCCAATAGTTGCGCCTTTCATTGGGCCTTTCATGGCACCAGGACCACAACCGGTACAAATATTTAATCCACGTAAACCAAGTTCGTAACCTACTTGTTTTGTGTACTTATATTCAACCTCGTTTATTGAATGTCCGCCCCAGCAAACAACCATGTTAGGCTCGCTTTTAACATGTAGTGCACCTGCATTTCTGAGCATATCGAACACCATATGGGTTATGGCTTTTTGCTCTTTTAAATCTTTTTCGTATTTTTGACAAATAAACAAAATATCACGAATAACAGAAAATATATGTTCGTGAATACCGGTAATTATTTCGCCATCAACAAATGCGGTTTCGGGTGGGTTTTCAAGCTCAATTTTAATACCTCGTTCGCGGCTTACTAAACGAATATCAAAATCTTTGTATTTGTCGTATATATCGTTACTGTCGTCGGTATGGCTACCTACATTAAGCACTGCTAGTACGCAGTTTCTAAATAATTTATAACGCTCACTAGCAGACGATTGCTCTAATAAATCAACTTCTAATTGCGACAGTAAATCTAAAACACCAGTTGGGTTTAACTGTATTAACATAGACGTGCTCCTACTACTAAATCGTAAAACTACTTGTCATAAAAGTTATAATAGCTATGACATTATTTACTGGTACAAAGTCTATCTCGCCCTGAATTTTTGGCTTCGTAAAGTGCATCATCAGCTCTATCAAATGCCTTTAATAGGGTATCGCCTTTTTTAAATTGAGTTGCACCTACCGAAATAGTGATCTCAATTTGTTTTTCTCTAAATTTAAAAGGTATATTTTTAATTACCTTTCTTACTTTATCCAGGGGTAATGTTGCGTTTTCTAGCGACACACCTGGCATTAATAGTACAAATTCTTCACCGCCATAACGCGCTATAAAATCAGACTTTCTTACCGATTTTTGCAACGCTTTTGATATAACTTGTAAGGTAATATCACCTGCGGTGTGGCCAAATCTATCATTGATAGATTTAAAGTGGTCAACATCAATAACTGCAAGCGTAACATCTGATGGCTGCACATTAAACAAATGCATTTCGTGATTGTAACGTTCGTCAAATGCAGCCCGGTTAGGCAGTTTTGTAAGCCCATCTAGTAAGCTTTTAAAGCGCTGTTCATTTAAGCGTTTTTTATACGTTGTTAACTTATCTTCTAAAGTAACAATTCGAGTATTTATTTCATTAAAGCTAGCGCTAAGCATTTCTCTGTCTTTTCGTTCTAACTTTTCTTTTGCTATAAAATCTTCGTTTATTGATTTTAATTCGTTATCTACGAGTTCTTTTAAAGATGAGATTGATGTAGCTTTTTGCGTTTGCTCATTAAGATTTTTTATTTTTAGTTCAATGCTTTTATTAAGTGAGTCAAACTCAACCTCCATAGACTCAGAGTGCTTGCTAGTTGAGACGATAGAGTTATGAAGATCTTCGAGGGTTTGATTTAATGAAACTAAAAAGCTTTGCGCGGATTTACGCTCTTTACTTATATTTTTTACCACTACATCAATAATACTAATTGCAACATCGAGTAATGTATCGATTGAGTCACTTTCTGTAATATTATTTTTTATATTATTAATTTGTAGCGTAGCTTCTTCTTCAAGTATAAGTTCATTAGCGAGCTCAAGCAGTTTTTTTGCACGCGCCTGTTTTACTGGGCGCTGCTGATCAACTTGAGGGTCTTGTTTGGTAAGCAATGCTTCATGATAAAAGCTAATAAGTTGATCAAGTAGCGGAATGTAACCATGAGTTGAATGAACGTTATTAATCTCTTGATCGAGTAAATTTCTTAGAGTCCTACGAGTATCGTCAGGTAAACCTTTGGTTTTTTGTAATTGTTTACCGGCACTTTGCACAGTGTTGTATAAATTACGTTGCTGAGCTTGTTGAATCGATTCTTGCTTTTTAAGTAGGACTAAAGTTTCACTAATAAGGGGAGCAAGGTTTTCAAAACTCATGCCTTTATTAAGCGCACTTCTAAATTTGGCGAGGCGATTATCTAACTCGATATCTAGTCCTTTACAGCTCAACGATAGTTTAGCTGTAAAGTCACATAGAACATCTACTTGATGTTTACGAGCACTCTCAACAGCCATACGCGCATCAATTGCTTGTTTTAGCTTTTTATCTGTTGCGTTAGATCTTTGTGACACCTAAGCATACCGCCATCAAATTAATTTCATTATCTTCAGTTTACAACAAATTTTTATTATGTGTAGTTATCTAGTAAAAAACTTAGAAATTTTAATAAGCTACTACTTATAAACTCGTATATAGGGTCATTTATCGTATTTAATTCACTTTTAAATAGGGGCTTGTTAGTCTTGTAAGCAATTAAGTTTCCACTAAGAGTCTCTATGAAAAAGTTATTAGCCCTTTCAATTTTAGCTGCATGTTCTGCACCTGTATTTGCCGATGTAAATTATTCTTTAGAAATTTCGCAGCCACAGCATCATTTAGGTGATGTAAGTGTTGAATTTCCAAAAACAGCGCAAGCACATCTTGATATAAAACTTCCTGCATGGCGAACGGGTCGCTATGAAATGCTAAACCTTGCCAATGGCATTCGTTACTTCAAAGCTAAAGATGAAGATGGCAAAGAGTTAAAATGGGAAAAAATTGATCACAGTACATGGCGTGTACACCTTAATGAGCCAACCGAAGTTAATATTGACTACCAGGTGTATGCAAATGAGCTTGGTAAGCGCGCTCGCCACATTGACGACAGCCATGCATTTATAGATGCATCCGGCTTTTTTATGTTTAGTGAATCATTTCGCCAAGAGCCAGTAACCGTTAATTTAGAGGTGCCTAAAAAGTGGCGCTCTGTATCGGGTATGGATAATTTAAAAGGCAAAAATTCATTTAAAGCAGCAGATTACGACGTGCTTGTTGATTCACCAATTGAAACGGGTATTAACCAACTACACACATTTGAAGTAGATGGCCGTGAATACGATTTAGTTATATGGGGCGACGGTAACTACGATGTAGAGCAAATGCTTACCGATCTTAAAAAATTAGTTGCTACTGGTAATGTAATTTGGGATGGCTATCCATATGAACGTTATGTATTTATGGTTCATGCTACGTCGGGTGCTGGTGGTGCAACAGAGCATTTAAACTCAACAATTATTCAACGTCCACGCGATAGATTTGGTAGCCGCGAAGATTACCTAGCCTTTATTAGCACCGCTGCGCATGAGTTTGTTCATACGTGGAATGTTAAAGCATACCGCCCTCAAGGTTTAGTGCCGTACGATTACACTAATATGAATTACTCTAAACTGCTTTGGATTGCAGAGGGTTCAACAAGTTATTTTGAAGATCATTTAATGGTTCGCTCTGGTATTGAAACCACAGATGAATTTTTTAAAGTGATGAGTAAAACCATTAATCGTCATTTACAAACACCGGGCCGTGAAGTGCAAAGCGCAAGCGAAACAAGCTTTGATAAATGGATTAACCAAGGTGGCGATCATGCACGTAACTACAGCACTAATATTTATTCAGAAGGTTCATTACTTTCATTAGTTTTAGATATCGACTTGCTAGAAAAAAGCCAAGGTAAAATAAGCTATCGCGACGTGCACAAAGCACTTTATAACAATCATAAAATGCCAGCTGGTTTTACAGATATAGATGTACTTAATATCTTAAAAGATTTAACAGGGCGTGATTACTCAAGCTGGTGGCAAGAAAATGTTGAGTCGCCTGCAAGTATTAACTTTGACGACTTACTTACTAAAGTAGGCTTGAAATTTGAACGTCCTGAAAAAGCAAAAGCGCTTGCAAGTATTGATGCTACTGCTAAAAACACAGGCGAGTTACTTACGTTAAGTTACGTTCGCCGTGGTGGCAGTGCGTGGAAAGCAGGTTTAACTACCGATGATAAAATTGTCGCTATAAACAAACATCACGTAGGTAAAGATTTAAAAACCAGCTTAGAAACGTTTAAAGCAGGCGATAAAGTAACCATTGACTATCTTCGTCGCGATGCTCTTGAAAGCTTAACATTAATATTATCAGAAGATTTTGATAAGCCTAAAAAAGTAGTTGCTGATAAAGAGGCAACGCCTGAGCAAAAAGCACTATTCAAAGCATGGATTGGCGTGGAACATCCAAATGATGTGACAAAAAAATAAATTCAGTTTTTATAGCGTTTAAATATAGTTAACAATTATTAAAAAAGAGCTTCGGCTCTTTTTTTGTTTTGTATAATGGCGTATATAATGTACATGGAAATTTAATATTAAAATTAAATTTAATTATTATTTAGTATTTCTCTATTATTAAATAAAATTATTTATGGATATAGCCTCAAAATGAAATTAGATAACCCGACTTCAAACTTAACCCATCAATTTGTAATTAACGACTATTTGCATCAGTTATTTGATGCGGTAAATGTTATTTCTGTTCAAGGTTATGACAATGAACGTCGTGTTATTTATTGGAATGAAGGCAGTGAGCGACTTTATGGATATACCAAAGAAGAAGCCATAGGACAAAAAATAGAAGACCTTATAATTCCAGAGCCAATGTGTGAGTTAGTTATTAACGCACATAGTGATTGGGTAAAAAAAGATATAGAAATTCCAGCATCTGAAATTATCTTACAAGACAAAGATGGAAACAATGTATCGGTTTTTTCCAGCCATGTTATGTTTACAAATCAATATAATACAAAACAAATGTACTGTATTGATATTGATTTATCTGAGGTTAAAAAGGCACAAGCAGATGCGTCATTTAATGAGCATATGCTAAAAACTATTTTTGGAGCAATTCCTGACTTATTTTTCTTGATGGAAAATGATGGAACTATCCTAGAGTATCATGCGAGCAATGAAACCGATCTCTACACCAAGCCAAAGCAATTTATTGGTAAAAAAATGGGTGATGTACTCCCTCAAGATGTAGCCAAAAAATTTGAAACCTATATCAGCCTTGTATTAGAAAAAGAGCAGATGATGAGCTTTAAATACGAGCTAGCTTTGCCCCATGGGCTCGTTTTTTTTGAAGCAAGAATAAATAAAATACCAGAACATAACCAGTTAATGGTTATTATTCGAGATATTACAGAACAGCATAAATCAGATGAAATAATTAGACATCAAGCGTATTACGATAGTCTAACTTTACTCCCAAATCGTTTTTTAGCACTTGATCGTTTGTCGCAATTACTTATTGAAGCACAAAGAAATAACGAGAAAGCGGCAGTACTGTTTTTGGATTTAGATGATTTTAAAAAAATAAATGACTCTTTAGGTCATGAAACAGGAGACAAACTTTTAATTGAATCAGCGCAAAGGCTGCAAGAGGCACTGCGAAAAGACGACACGGTAGGGCGCCTAGGTGGAGATGAGTTTATCGTGTTACTACGAGGTATAACTGATCACCATGCAGCGCTAAAAATTACTGAAAAACTGGTCAATAACTTTAGAGCCCCTTTTAAGATTGAGGGCCGGGAACACATACTAACAGCAAGTATTGGTGTAGCCATATACCCAGAAAATGGTACAACCGTTGCTGATTTATTACGAAATGCTGACACTGCAATGTATCAAGCAAAATCATATGGTCGTAATACTTATTCATTTTTTACTAAAAAGATGAACGTAATTATTCAGCGCCGACTAGTAATAGAAGAGCAGATGCGTGGCGCCCTTGAGCGTAATGAATTTGAGTTATTCTACCAGCCCCAATTTGACGCCAAAAATAAACACATAATTGGCGCAGAAGCGTTATTACGCTGGCATAACCCTGTGCTAGGTAATGTAACACCCGATGAGTTTATACCTATTGCCGAAAATACAGGATTAATTGTACCTATTGGTAAGTTTGTAATTAGCCAAGCATTACACTTTTTAGACACATGGCAAAGTACCTGTAAACGCCAACAAAAATACACCATGGCTGTTAACTTATCTCCTCGCCAATTTAGAGACGTAGGGTTGCTCAGTTTTATTCAAAACTCATTGAGTGAAGCAAACGTAAACCCCGAAAGTTTAGAGCTTGAAATAACTGAGGGAGTATTGATGAGTTGCCACACTAATGTTGTTGATATACTGACTGAAATTACTGCATTAGGCATTAACTTATCAATGGATGACTTTGGTACAGGTTATTCATCATTAAGTTATTTGAGAGAATACCCTTTTAATGTACTTAAAATAGATAGAAGTTTTATTGACGGTATTGTACTAAACAATGAAGATTGTAATCTCGTAAAGGCAATTATTGCTATGTCGCACAGCTTAGGACTGACAGTGGTAGCCGAAGGTGTAGAAACAAAAGAGCAGCATACTTTATTGAACGAATTGGGTTGTGATTTTATGCAAGGCTTCTATTTTAGTAAACCAATACCAGCAAAACAGTTTCTTGATTTTTCGATGAATTTTGATAAAAAGTAAGATTAAACACTCGATTGTAACAATTCATTGCACGGCTATTGACCTTATTGTCCCATCGCGAGTAACCTGTTATAGAAACAAATAAAAAGGATTCTATAATGCGTTTAAAACCTCTTGTAGCTACATTAGTAGCCACATTTTCTTTATCACTTTCAAGTAGTGCCATAGCCGACGAAGGCATGTGGCAACCACACCAACTTCCAGAGTTAGAATCAATTTTAAAAGCCAAAGGGCTTGAAATTGATGTTGAATCTATTTCTAAATTAACCGAATTCCCAATGAATGCGGTAATTAGCCTAGGTGGTTGTACAGCATCGTTTGTATCGCCTAAGGGTTTAGTTGTGTCAAACCATCACTGTGTTTATGGCTCGGTACAATACAACTCAACGCCTGAGAACAATATTTTAGAAAATGGCTTTTTAGCTAAAAGTCCTGCTGAGGATTTACCTGCAGCGCCGGGCTCACGCGTCTATGTAACAAAAACGGTTACCAACGTAACAGATGAAGTAATTAAAGGTACTAACGAGCTAACAGCAAAAGCACGCTACGACGCACTCGAAAAAAATGAAAAAGCGCTAGTAGCCCAATGTGAAGCCGACGAAAGCTATCGTTGTAACGTGTATTCGTTTCATGGTGGTTTAGAGTTTTACCTAATTAAGTCACTTGAAATTAAAGACGTACGCTTAACTTATGCTCCGGCAATGGGCGTAGGTAAATACGGCGGCGATATAGATAACTGGATGTGGCCGCGCCATACTGGCGACTTTGGTTTTTACCGCGCTTATGTAGGCAAAGATGGAAAACCTGCAGAGTACAGCGAAGACAACGTACCTTACGTACCTGACTCTTACCTAAAAGTAAGTGCCAAAGGCGTGCAAGAAGGCGACTTTGTAATGGTTACAGGCTACCCAGGGCGTACTAACCGCTACCGCATTGCAACAGAGGTAGATAACGTATTTAATGACAGCTACCCTAAAGCACGCGTTCATAACTCAAAATACGTGTCGCTTATTGAAGAAAACTCAGAAGACGGCAGTAAAGCGCGTATTGCTTACGAAAGCACCATTGCAGGTTATAACAACTATATTAAAAACTATGGTTCGATGATCGAAAGCTTCAAAAAAGGCACTATGCTTGAGCGCAAAAAACAGTTTGAGCAAGAGTTAACACAATGGATCAATAGTGATGGTGAGCGTAAAGAACAATACGGAAGCGTATTAGGTGAGCTATCTGAGCTAATTGCGCAATCACAAGAGCACAGTGAACGCGACCGCATGTTAGGTTATGTACATCGCTCACAAATGATCAGTACAGCACGACGTTTATACCGCCTAGCTTACGAAAAACAACAGCCAAATAGCGAACGTGAATCTGGTTATCAAGAACGTGACTTACCTCGCATTAAAGCAGGGCTTGAGCGCATGACGCGCCGTTATGATAGCAAAGTAGATAAAGCTATTTTACTGCACTTTTTAGAGCTGTATGCAGCACTTCCAAAAGAAGAGCGCTTTAGCGAGGTTGATAACGTATTTAAAGTACAAAATGGGTTTGATAAAGCAACCCAAAGCGCGTTACTTGATAGCATGTATGAACAGTCAAGACTCGATAATGCCACTGTTCGCAATTCATTATTTGAACAATCGTTTAGCCAGCTAAATCAAAGCCAAGACCCATTTGTGCAGTACGCTAAAGCAATATTTAAAATAATGAAAGCAGAGGAAGATAAATCAAAAGCACTTGCAGGTAAATTACAAGCCGCTCGCCCAGAGCTAATGAGCGCAATCATTGCGTTTAACAAAGCTAAAAACAAACCTGTATACGCCGATGCCAATAGCACATTACGAGTAACCTATGGCACCGTAGGCGGCTACTCACCTCAAGATGGCTTGGTAGCAACACCGTTTACATCGCTTGAAGGATTACTAGCTAAAAATACTGATGTTGACCCATTTAATGCACCTAAAAAGCTACAAGAGCAAATTAAAGCCAAGCTTTACGGTGATTACACGGGTGGCATGAATACAGTACCAGTAAACTTTTTATCAAATGTAGACACTACCGGTGGTAACTCAGGTTCGCCAACACTTAACGGTAAAGCAGAGCTTGTAGGCTTACTGTTCGACGGTGTTTACGAAAGTATTATTGGTGACTGGGATTACAACCCTGAGCTTAATCGCTCAATCCACGTTGATTCGCGCTACATGCTGTGGGTAATGGATAAAGTAGATAATGCACAAAACTTGTTATACGAAATGACAATCGTAAAATAAGTAATTAGTTGGATAAGAGAAGGGCGCTTACCGTAAAGGAAGCGCCTTTTTTGTTGATGTTTGATTCGTTTATTTATGACTGCTAAGTGCCAATTGCGGACACTCATAACCTTAGTCACTTGTATGGTTGTATTTTATAGGAAGTGTAAGATTAACCTCCCAATTGAGTTCACTAAATCTCGGCTATAACTTGCTAGCCATTTATTGGACTCATTATCAAAATGTGAATCACTAAAACCATTTCTTGAGTTGCCAATGGCACTTGTAAGCGTTGATATGCTTGTAACCATATTCTGAGGAAATGGACCAATCGCATTTAGTTTTACAGTGATATCATCTCGCACAACTTTTGATAAAGGAATTAATTCACTTAAGTGAGAGCTTTGCGGTAAATGCTTGTGCACATAAGCTTTATATAAACCCTCTAGGCACGTATACGATAATGTCATCGAGTGATTATAATTTTTCTGGTCAATAACACTATCTATTTTTTTTAGGAGGGTATTTAACTTTTCAGAATTCCAGTTATCTTGAGGCAACACCACTTGAGGTACAGGATTACCAGAACCAAAAAGATATGATTTGAGCTCATCAGTTTCAAAAGGGAAATGAGGAGAAATAATATCTATAAACGTTCTAAATACCTCTAATCTAACAGAGTCATCTAAACCGTCTAAAATATCCCAATAAAAGTCTTTTCTAGAAGTACTGAGACCTCGATTGTTTCTTTCTTTGATATATAGAGAATAACCAGGCTGTCCTTGGTCATACTGCTGAATAACTTTAATGAAGTCACCACCACTATGATACGCAGGTGTGTCTTTTTTATCTAAAAGTAAGAAAAGCCGACTAAATGCGGCGAGCCAATTCATGATGATACATCCTTATACAACTAACAGCTTATTGAACGCCATTTTGGTGGTTTATAACACACCACAATGGCGTATATTACATACCATGATAATTTCACCAATAATTACCTTTGTAAACAAGTAATTAAAATAGCTAGGAATTAAGCATGTTATTTTGCCCAAAACGGCGTTTAATAATCTTATCGGATAAAATTAGGTTCCTACTCAAAAAAGCGGGAATAAATTTAACTTTTCCAGTGTCCGGTTATCGCTCTTATCCGCCTTCAACTTAAATCAAATCACCTCAACATCTTTTAATATATTTCATGTGCATTTTATAACCAAGAAATGCTAGGTTAGTGGTAAATTAATTGAAGGAAATAATTATGAAATTAGAGTCATTAGCACTGCACCACGGTTACGAATCTGAGGCTACGACCAAATCGGCAGCCGTGCCTATTTATCACACTTCTTCTTATACATTTGACAATACGCAGCATGGCGCTGATTTATTCGATTTAAAAGTACCTGGAAATATTTACACCCGCATAATGAACCCAACAAATGCCGTACTTGAACAACGTATTGCTGCAATGGAAGGGGGTATTGGTGGGCTGGCTGTTGCCTCTGGGATGGCCGCTATTACGTATGCTATTCAATGATTGTGTGAAGTCGGTACTAATATTGTAAGCACCAGCCAAGTATATGGTGGCACGTATAACTTATTTGCTCATACACTACCTAGGCAAGGTATTGAAGCGCGCATGATTAAAGCCGATGACTTTACCGCGTTCGAGAATGCAATTGACGACAACACCCGTGCTGTTTTTTGTGAATCTATTGGTAACCCGGCAGGTAATATTGTTGATATTGAACGTTTAGCACGTATTGCACACAGCAAAGGTGTGCCGCTTATTGTTGATAATACCGTGGCTACGCCGTATTTATGCCGCCCATTTGAGCTAGGCGCCG
This sequence comes from Pseudoalteromonas sp. LC2018020214, assembly GCF_016598755.1. NCBI lineage: Bacteria > Pseudomonadati > Pseudomonadota > Gammaproteobacteria > Alteromonadales > Pseudoalteromonadaceae > Pseudoalteromonas > Pseudoalteromonas sp. LC2018020214. Next base: position 147,847 of record NZ_CP066805.1, on the reverse strand, counting down.
ATATAGTGGTTCACTCGCTGACAAAGTATATAAACGGGCACGGTACTGCCATTGGCGGCATGATTGTCGACTCAGGAAAATTTGATTGGAAAGCGAATGCCACGCGCTTTGCAATGATGAACGAGCCCGATCCGTCGTATCACAATGTGGTTTATACCGAAGCTTTTGCTGAAGCTGCATTTATTGGACGTTGTAGAGTAGTGCCACTTAGAAATACTGGCGCAGCGCTTGCGCCTAAAAACGCATCTGACATTTTAATTGGCCTTGAAACGTTAGGCTTAAGAATGGATCGCCACTGCGAAAATGCACAGCAGCTAGCTGAGTATTTAGAAAATCATCCAAAAGTGCTTTGGGTTAATTACGCAGGGCTTAAATCAAGCCCGTATAACGAAATGAGCCAAAAAATTACCAGTGGTAAAGCATCGGGTATTTTAAGCTTTGGTATTGCTGGTGGCCTAGAAGCAGGTACTCGTTTTATTGATGCGCTAAACATGATTTTACGCTTAGTTAATATTGGCGATGCCAAGTCGCTTGCGTGTCATCCTGCGTCAACTACACACCGCCAATTAAATGATGAAGAGCTTGCTAATGCGGGTGTAAGTCGCGATTTAATCCGTTTGTCAGTCGGTATTGAAAACATTGCTGACATAATTGCCGATGTAAGCCAAGCGCTCGATAAGGCTTAAAATTAAATTATTTAGAAATGCTTGTTCAACTTTACTGTAAATACAGTATCGTTGGTTAAAAAGGTTTAGGTTTTCTAAACCTTTTTAACCAATCATTTAGCAACAGTTTAAATACAGGCGGTAGGCTAAATATTTATTATTTTAACTTAAATAAAAATGGCTAAAAGTAGTGATTTTTCACAATAGTTGGTATGTTACAAGTAACATTTTATTTAATTGTGTGTGATGAAAAAAAACAAACGTTCTTCTCTTCAAGATATTGCCGATGCGGTTGGTGTAACCAAAATGACGGTGAGTCGTTATTTACGTAATCCTGAAAAAGTATCAGAGTCTACTCGCACTAAAATTAGTGCAGCTATTGATACGCTAGGTTACATTGCAAATAAAGCCCCTGATTTACTCTCTAATGCTAAAAGCTACTCTATTGGTGTACTAGTTCCATCGTTAACGAATCACGTGTTTGCTCAAGTTATAAGAGGTATTGAAGATGTAACAGGGCCTGCAGGATATCAAACAATGTTGGCCCATTATGGTTACAACCCTGAAATTGAAGAAAAACGGGTTGAGTATTTATTGTCGTACCACGTTGATGGTTTAATTTTATCAGAAACCACACACACGGACAGAACGCTAAAAATGATTGAAATGTCAGGTGTACCTGTGATTGAAATAATGGATACTCATCACTCTCCTATGCAGCAAGCGGTTGGTTTTGATAACGTTAAAGCCGCTTTTGATATGACGACGGCACTTTTAAATAAAGGCTATCGCAATATTGTTTATATAGGTGCAAGGCTCGATGTACGAACACGCCTAAAATTTCAAGGTTATTCAGATGCTATGTTAGCTAAAGGCTTTACGCCTAAAAGTGTGATGACTGATCAAGCTTCATCTTATAGTTTAGGCGCTGAACTTTTACAAAAAGCGCGTACTGACTACCCAAATACTGACTGTTTGTTTTGTACTAATGATGATTTAGCAATTGGGGCTATTTTTGAGTGCCAGCGAAATAATATTTTAGTGCCTAGCCAAATGGGGGTTGTGGGTTTTCATGGTCATGATATTGGCCAAGCAATGGTGCCTCAATTAGCAAGTGTGATCACCCCTCGTTATCAGATAGGTAATGTTGCGGGAAGAGAGTTGTTGAGCCGGATTAATTCCGATTTGGATACTAGCATGAATTATAAGCAAGTAATTGATACTGGTTATATAGTTCATCTAGGTGAGAGTGTTTAAATACTTAAATTACCTGAGCCTAATTACCTGAGCCTAATTACCTGAGCCTAAATAACAAAAGGCTCAGGTAATTTTTATATGTGTGATGATAACTCTACATACTGTAATTTTACAAAAACAGAGAAATAATCATAGCGACAAGTGCGCCAACAGTACCAATAATGGTTTCCATAATTGTCCATGTTTTAAGAGTTTGCATTTCGCTCAAACCGAGATAGCGACTCGCTAACCAAAATCCTGAGTCGTTTACATGGGAGAGCACAATAGAGCCCCCACCAATAGCGATGGTAACAGCGGCAAGCTGCGCTCCATCAAGGCCTAAAGGCTGAAGCATTGGAATAATTAAGCCACACGCTGTAAGCATAGCTACTGTCGCAGAGCCTTGAATGACCCGCACAGCGGCTGATAATACAAAAGCGAGTATTACAATCGGTAAGCCTGAGCCAGCTAAGTAATTACCCAGTGCCGTACCTACTCCTGAATCAACTAATACTTGTTTAAATACCCCACCGGCACCAGTGACAAGAATAATAATTCCCGCAGGTTGTAAGGCACTACCACAAATTTCCATGATTCTAGCATTAGGGACACCGCGCCTTGCGCCGAGCAAATAAAATGCCATTAGGCAGGCAACTAAAATTGCAGTAAATGGATGACCTATAAAGGCTAACCAATTATATAAATCAGAGTCTTTTTCAACAAAGCGACTACCAATAGTATTCAAACTAATCATAATTAATGGCAAAGCAATCAAACCTAATGCTAATCCAAAACTAGGTGTGCCTTTACCAACTCTTTGGTTATCGTCGATTTGTTCGTGCTGTGGGAGTTCTACATGAATAGATTTAGAAATAATAGAGCCCCAAATTGGACCTCCTATAATCATTGCCGGTATGGCAGCAATAAGGCCAAATAAAATCATATAACCATAGTCAGCGCCTAATTGAGAGGCAACCAAAATCGGCCCTGGCGCAGGAATAAGAAACGCCTGACAAGACGCTATACCAGCAAGTAGCCCAATACCAATTTTAACAACGCTACCACCGCCTTTTCGTACCACAGCAAAAACAATACCGATTAAAAGTACAACGGCTACATCAAAAAAGAGGGGGAGGGCACAAATAAAGCCCGTAAAGGTAAGCGCCCAATTAGCGTTCTTTTCTCCAAAACGGTGTAAAAGTGTGTGGGCAATGCGATCCAGCGCGCCGGTTTCTTCCATTACTTTGCCGAACATGGCGCCTAAAGCGACCACCACCGCTACAAAGCCTAGTGTTCCGGCCATTCCTTTTTGAATTGTAGCGGCAATCATTTCAGGGTTCATTCCTGAGAATAATCCTGCAATCATAGAAACAAGGATTAAAGAGACGACAGCATGTAGTCGTACTTTCATTACTAAAAAAAGCAATAAAAATATGGAGCCTACCGCTGTTAGTATTAATGATAAATCTGACATTTTTCCCTACTTATATTCAGTGTGAATTATGATGTTTAGTGTGTGTTTAACTTCACTTTCGTATTTGTTACGCGTAACATGTTACCCGTAACTCAATATAATATATACATTGAAAATAATTAATTATTAAATTAAGGCGAGGGTAAATACATGAGTAACACAAATGTAGGTCGTATTTATATTGTAATGGGGGTTTCAAGCACAGGAAAGTCAAGTGTGGGTGATGCATTAGCAAAGCGCATTGGCGCTAAATTTATCGACGGAGACGACTTACATCCCAAGGCTAATATATTAAAGATGTCATCTGGGCAGCCTTTAAATGATGCTGATCGTGTGCCTTGGCTAGAAAGAATACGTGATGCTGCATTTAGCATTGAAAAGAAAAATGAAGTTGCGGTAATAGTCTGCTCAGCATTAAAAAAGAAATACCGAGAACAAATATGTGATGGAAATACAGGCATTACCTTTTTACATCTTTTTGGTGATTTTGAGCTGGTTAAAAGCCGTATGCAGGACAGAAAAGGGCATTTTATGCCTGTTGATTTACTCAAAAGCCAATTTGAAGCGCTAGAAGTTCCAAAAGAAGATGAGCCCAATGTTATAAATATAGATATTAATAACTCATTTGAGCAAGTAGTCGAAAGCTGTATTAGCGCAACTAAAATGAATAGCAACAACAAGCAAAAAGTTTTTAGTTAATCAGTTAACTGTTACTTTTAACATTTAGGGGCTTTATTTGTTATGAGTTAGCGTCTGCTCGCGGTGTTTCTAAAATCGCTTTTTTTTCATCTTCAGATAATATTATCCAATCAAAAATTTCTTCGTTGGTACGCCCACAACCGGTGCAGTAACCGCTGCGCCTTTCGCATATTCCTAGGCAATCAGTTTTAAATTTAGACGGTTTTTTGTTTTGATTTAATTGGCGCATATTAAAGTCCTAATGGTGGTGCAATTTCAAAGCGAGAAGAAAACCCAATACCTTCTTGATTAGTAGCAAGTGTAATGACAGGGGTTTTAGTATCAAGTACAAAGGTGCTGTAAATTGAACTTGCTGTTTCTTTTTGGCTTTCCAACCAACCTGTTTTGGTTAAGCATTGGCGTAATTGCTTAGCCAGTTTTTGATGAGACTTTATTGTTTGCGTTTGTGTTTTAACAGGTGTTTGGCATTGGTAGCTTGCTTGCTCTGACTTATTTAAAGTAACCGTACAGTTTGCTCCAATTATATGAGTATTAGTACGCCATTGATTAGTAAACTGGTTATTTACTTTATCTGTTTTGATTGAATTAAAACCAGAATCATAACTGCTTATAAGGTTATTTATGGTGCTGCATTCATCGGGTGTTACTGTGGTTTTTACAGACTGATTCTTTGTAGTAGTGGTTGTTGTAGTCTGATTAGTTTTGCTGGTACAGCCTGCTAAAATAAATGCGACAATAGAAGGAATAATATAGTTTTTCATAGTTCACAGTAACCGATTAATTTAGCCACGCACTATATCACACGTGATTTACTGTAAAAATAAAAAGGCCCATATAAATATGAGCCTCTTTGTTAGTCACAACTAATGCTATTTATGGCGACCTTGCAAGCATTTAACTACATCTTCAAGGGCTAAGCCTTGGCGTTGTAGCAATACTGTAAGGTGATAAATTAAATCAGCAGATTCGTTTGTTAGCTCATCGTTATCGTGTTTCATAGCGGCAAGGGCAACTTCAACGCCTTCTTCACCTACTTTTTGACAACTACGGCTTAAGTCTTTTGCAAATAATGACGCTGTGTAGCTTTTTTCAGGGTCGTCGTTTTTACGCGCAACAATCACATCTTCTAACTGTGCTAAAAAGCTTAAACTTGGTTTTGCTTCATCACCAAAACAGCTTTGTGTGCCTAAGTGGCACGTTGGGCCTTCTGGGTTGGCAAGTACTAAAATTGAATCGTAGTCACAATCGGTATGTACAGATACTACGTTTAAGTAGTTTTCTGATGACTCGCCTTTAGTCCATAAACGCGATTTTGAACGCGAGTAAAACGTTACCTTATTGGTATCAAGCGTGACAGCGAGTGCTTCGCTGTTCATAAAGCCTTGCATTAAAATAACACCAGAGCGGGCATCTTGAATAATAGCAGGGATCATGTCACTTTTAGCGAAATCGACCTGAGCTTGGTTTTGTTGTGTTACTTGCATAATCTTGCTGCCACTTGGTTATCGGTTAAAAATTGTTTTAGTTCGCCAATGTTAATCACATTTTTATGAAAAACGCTGGCGGCTAATGCACCATCTACTTTGCTTTGTTTAAATACATCAACAAAATCTTGCATACTACCCGCACCGCCAGAGGCGATTAAAGGAATGTCACACAGCTCGCGAATTTTACTTAGTTGCTCGTTGTCGTAACCGTTACGAACGCCATCTTGGTTCATACAGTTTAATACAATTTCGCCTGCGCCTAAGTCTTGTACGCGTTTAACCCATTCTTGTGTTTTATAACGTGTACGGCTTGATGCATTAGGATCGCCGGTTAATTGATACACTAAATACTCGCCGGTAATTTCATCAAAAAAGCTGTCAATGCCGACTACAACACATTGCTTACCAAACTCATCGTGTAATTCTTTAATAAGTTCAGGACGCGCAATAGCAGGGCTGTTAATACTTATTTTATCAGCACCGCGCTCAAGTACACGCGCTGCATCAGCCACTGATTTAATACCGCCCGCTACACAAAATGGAATATCGATATTACGTGCAATGCTCTCTACCCAATTCACATCGAGTAGGCGTTTTTCAACGCTTGCACTGATTTCGTAAAAAACCAGTTCATCGGCACCAGCTTCGCTATAGGCTTTAGCCATTGTTAAAATATCGCCAACTATTTCATGGCCTTTAAACTTAACGCCTTTAACTACTTGGCCGTCTTTAACGTCTAAACACGGGATTATGCGTTTTGATAACATGCCAGTGCCTCCTCAACGCTAAATGCGCCATCAAGCAATGATTTACCTAAAATAACGCCGCCCACACCCAGCTCTTTAAGCTTTTTAATGTCATCTAGTGAGCTTACGCCACCTGAAGCTTGCACTTTGATTGTGCTGTTATGGCGAGTTAGGTCTTCGTAAAGCTCAAATGATGGGCCCGTCATGGTGCCGTCTTTACTGATGTCCGTACATAAAAAGTCGATAACACCTAAGCCCACGTAAAAATCTACCAGCTCAAGTAAACCAAATTCAGATTCACTTAACCAACCGTGTGTAGCAGGTGCCCAGCCCGTGGCTGTTTTATTTACATCAAGGGCAATTACAAAGTGCTCTGCGCCAAATTGTTCAATCCAGGCTTTTACTTGTTCGCGTTGTTCTACTGCCATTGAACCAATAACAACTTGGTTTGCGCCGGCTTTTAGCCAATCACTTACATCTTGCTCTGAGCGAATACCGCCGCCCACTTGGTAAGGTACGTTAAGTGCTTTGGTTGCAGCTTGAATATGTTTCCACTGTTTTTTACTTGGATCGCGTGCACCTTCTAAATCAACAAGGTGTAGTTTACCTGCGCCACTGTCGGCGTATTCTTTTAAACGCGCGCCAAGTTCGAAAGGGTAAAACTGTGCTGTGTCGTATTTACCTTGGTACAAGCGCACAATTTGATTTTGTAATACGTCTAATGCTGGAATAATCACAAATAATCTCTTTTTTGTTAGTTAATGGGCAGCTTATAACTGCCAATCAACAAAATTTTGTAATAAACGTGCGCCAACTTTTGCGCTGCGCTCTGGGTGAAATTGCATGCCTGCATAATTGTCTTTAGCAACAATGGCTGAAAAGGTTTGACCGTACTCGCCGCTCACTAATGTGGCGTCGTTTACGGTGTGCGCAAAGCTGTGAACAAAATACACTTGCTCATCAAGCGTTAGCCCTTTAGTTAATGCATGCTCTTTGTTAACGCTTAAGTTATTCCAACCCATATGCGGCGACGTTAAATTGCCTACATCAAGCGCTTTTACTTGCCCTGGTATTTTACCTAGGCACTGTACGTTACCTTCTTCGGTGCTTTCGCACAGTAACTGCATACCTAAACAAATACCCATAAGCGGGCGCTGGTATTCATTTATAGCTTGTTGCCAGCCGTTATCTACTAGGCGTTTCATAGCAACCGACGCGTGACCTACACCTGGCAATATAGCGCGCTCAAAACCCGCTAATTGCTCTGGTGAAGTAATAACTGTTGGCGTTTGGCCTAAGCGTTCAAACGCAAAGCGTACTGAATTTATATTGGCACAACCGGTATTAATTATGGCAATCATAAACATCCCTTAGAGCTGGCTGTTTGTTGGGTCGTGTCTTGTGCAACTGCCATACGAAGAGCACGTGAAAACGCTTTAAATAAGCCTTCTACTTGGTGATGACAGTTACCGTCGCTTACCGATAAAATAAGGCTAATAGCGGCGTTATCACTCAAGCTTTTGAAAAAGTGCTCAACCATTTGCACGTCTAAGTCGCCTGCTTTTTCGCGGCTAAAGTTAGCGTTTAATACAAATGATGCACGGCCCGATAAATCAATTTGTGCTTCGGCTTTACACTCGTCCATAGGAAGCGCAAAACCATAGCGTGCAATTTGCGATTTAGTGCCAAGCGCTTGTTTAAGTGCAACACCAAGAGCAATACCAATGTCTTCAACAAGGTGGTGCTCATCTATGTGTAAATCGCCTTTGGCTTTAATGTTTAAACCAATGTTTGCGTGCGTGCGAATTTGATCAAGCATGTGATCAAAAAAGCCAAGTCCGGTGTCTATGCTGCCATTTTTAGTTTGATCTAAGTTTATGGCTACATCAATTTGGGTTTCTTTAGTGTTGCGTGTAACACGACCTTCGCGGTTTGCGGTAGTCAATTTTGTCACTATCGCACTCCAATCGCCGTCGTATAAAATACCTTCACAACATAAGTTTTGAGCAAGGCCAATATCGGTCTGGCGATCGCCAATAACAAAAGAGCGCGCTAAGTCTACTTTGCCAGAGCGCATAAGCTCGGTAAGTAAGCCCGTTTTAGGTTTACGGCAATCACAGTTTTGCTCATCAAAGTGTGGGCAAATTAATACTTCGTCAAAGCTAATGCCTTGGCTTTGCATTATGTCCATCATTTTGTCTTGTGCAATATCAAAATCAGCAGTAGGAAAGCTATCTGTGCCTAAACCATCTTGGTTAGACACCATTACTAAACGGTAACCTGCGGCTTGTAATTGTAATAACGCAGGAATAACACCAGGTAAAAATGCTAGCTTTTCAAGGCTATCTACCTGTTTGTCGGTAATTGGCTCTTCAATAATAGTGCCGTCGCGGTCTATAAATAAATAGGGGTTACTCATGATACTTCGTTTCCTGCTAAAGATGCTGCGGTAGCCGGCGTTTGTAAGCCATCTAACCAAATTTTTACTTGTTCAAGTTCTTGTTCACTGCCAATTGAAATTCGTAGCCAGTCGTCTTCACCGTATAGTGTAAAAGCGCGCATAACTAAACCTTGCTCAAGTGCAATTTTAAAGTAGTTTTTATCGGCTAATTTTAAAGTAACAAAGTTACCTTCACCAGTGAGAATTTTTAATGCAGCAGGGGAGGCGTTTAGCCAATCTACCAACTTAGCTTTTAAGCTATTTAAAATAGTCACTTGGCGGCGCATTGATGTAATTGCATCGGGTGCAATTGCTTGCGCTGCAATACTTGCTACAACACCTGATACCGGATACGGCGCAATGACTTTACGAATTGGCGCTAGTACGCTCACTTGTGCAAGCGTAAAGCCCGTTCTGAGCCCCGCTAGCGCAAAGGCTTTAGAAAGCGTGCGCAGAACCACTACATTACTAAACTCATTAATAAGTTTTGTGGCACTTTGCTCTGGGCAAAACTCTATATAGGCTTCGTCAACAATAACCAGTGCTTTACCCATAAGTGCTGTTGCAATCGCTTTTACTTTATCAAGTGGTGTTAGGCTGCCCGTTGGATTATTTGGGTTACAAATAAATACCAGTTTTGAGCTGCCAACAGCTGCAACTATTTCGTCAGCACTGCCACTTAATAATAATTCTTGGGTAAGCGCGTTAATACCAACGTTGTGTGTATCGGCGGTAACTTTGTACATACCGTAGGTTGGTAAAAATAGCGCAATACTATCTTTTGCTGGCTCACAGTATGTGCGCACTAAAAGCTCAATGCCTTCATCTGCGCCGCGCGTCATTAATACATTTTCGCTTTCAAGTTCTGTATAAGCGGCGTAACGGTCAATAACCAGTTGCGGTTGTGGGTCGGGGTAGCGATTTAAATCCTCAATACTCAGTTCAAGATTTTTAGCATACGGGCTTTCGTTAGCATTTAGCCACGTAGTACCGGTTAGCTTTTCACTTTTTGCAGAGCTGTATGCAGCAAGGGCTGCAATATTCTTAGGTAATAAGCTAGACGCTTGTGCGCTCTCATTGCTCATTTTTAATTGCCTCTAAACGAATTGAAACCGCATTAGCGTGGGCATCAAGGCCTTCTGCATCTGCAAGTGGTAAAATTGCTTTTGAAAGCTGCGTTAAACCACTTTTAGTAATTGTTTGCACTGTGTATGTACGGAAAAAATCAAGCAAGTTTAAACTCGAGTAAGTTGCACTGTAACCATATGTTGGTAACACGTGGTTAGTACCCGATGCGTAATCGCCTGCAGATTCTGGTGTGTAGTCACCTACAAATACTGAGCCTGCATTTTTAACTTTATCTAGGTAAGGTGTTGCATCGCCTAGTTGTAAAATTAAGTGCTCTGGGCCGTATTGCGCCGATACGTCAAATGCTTGCTCAACTGAATCAACCAAAATAAGTGAAGAATTAGCGAGCGCTTGCTCGGCTGTTTCTTTACGGCTCAAATTAGCTAACTGGCGTGTAAGTGCCTGCTGAGTTTGTTCTATAATACTTTCGCTGTTACATAATAAAATAACTTGCGAGTCTGCGCCGTGCTCTGCTTGTGAGAGTAAATCGGCGGCTATAAATTCTGGGTTTGCACGTTCATCTGCAATAACTAATACTTCAGAAGGACCTGCTGGCATGTCAATTGCCATACCTGGGATAGTTTGCGCAACGAGCTGTTTAGCCATTGTTACGAAGCTATTACCTGGGCCAAAAATTTTGTTTACTTTAGGAACCGATTCGGTGCCATAAGCCATTGCTGCAATTGCGCCTGCGCCACCACTTTCTATCAAAGTAGTAATGCCACATAACTTAGCTGCATATAAAATAGCAGGGTTAATTGCTTTATCACCTTGTACCGGCGTAGCTAGTACAACGGTTTTAGCGCCGCTTAACTGTGCTAATACACCTTGCATAATAACCGACGATGGCAGTGGTGCACTGCCACCGGGTACATAAATACCGACTGCTTCGATGGCTTGATATTTCAGTTCACATACAACGCCTGGTTGGGTTGATAATTTAATATCTTTTGGCAACTGCGCTTCGTGAAAACGTTTAACATTTGCATAAGCGGTGTCAATTGCGTATTTAAGCTCAGCACTTAGTGCTTGCTCAGATGCGTTAATTTCATCTAGCGGTACGCGCAAACGTGGGTTAGCTCTATTATCAAACTCTTTGGCCATGCTAAGTAAGGCCTCATCGCCTTGCTCTTTTACATTAGCTAAAATAGTTTTGCATATTGCTTCAACCTTTGCGCTTACAGAAACTGCAGGGCGCATTAGCGCCGCTGCTTGTACTTGTGAAGATTCCTCATTCCAACGAAGCATGGTACTTACTCCATCATTTTTTCAATTGGCATAACTAAAATAGAGTTAGCGCCTAGGGCTTTTAACTGCTCCATTGTTTCCCAAAATAATGTTTCGCTGCTTACCATGTGCAGTGCTACGTATTCTTCATTACCCGCAAGGGCAAGTAGAGTCGGTTGACCAGAACCAGGTAAAATTTCACAAATTTCATCAAGTTTGTTTTTTGGTGCGTGTAGCATGATGTATTTGCTTTCTTTAGCTTGTCTAACACCACGTAGGCGCGGCATAAGCTTATTGATTAGTGCTAGTTTGTCAGCGTCTTGCAGATCTTTATTTTGAATTAAACATGCGTTTGATTCTAAAATTGTATCACCTTGAATTAAGCCGTTAGCTTCAAGTGTTGCGCCAGTAGATACTAAATCACAAATTGCATCAGATAAACCTGCACGTGGTGCTACTTCAACAGAGCCTGTAAGCATTACTGTACTTGCGTTGATGCCTTCGCGCTTTAACCACTGAGTTAAAATTTCTGGGTAGGTAGTTGCAATACGTTTGCCTTCAAACCAACTCTTATCGCGAGCGCCTAGCTCTTGTGGCCATGCAAGTGCAAGACGACAGTAACCAAAATCTAGTTTTGAAAGTTTGTTTACTTCGCTTGGAACACCTTGGCGTTCACGTTCTGCTTGAACTTCTACTAGTACGTTTTCGCCAACAATACCTAAATCACATACACCGTCCATTACTAAACCAGGAATATCGTCATCGCGCACACGTAGTACGTCAATTGGCATATTAGTTGAGTGTGCAATTAAGCGTTGTTCACGAAGGTTAAGTTTAACACCTAACTGTTTTAACAGATCTTGACAATCTTTAGATAGGCGGCCGCCTTTTTGGATGGCGATACGTAGACGATTTGTGTTACTCATTATTCATTTTCCTTTAATTTAAAAACTAAAAACCCCGAGGGGAACCTCAGGGCGAAAATGAATCAATGTTTTTTGAATCGCCAGAGGTTCCTTTTAGGAATAACCTCTCAGCGAAAGACCTGACAGGTTATTCCGGTGAATGGTGGTGATGATGTACTGTTGTCAGGTTTAAGCGCATTTTTTATCCTATTTAACTGCTCGTTGTTATAGTAACGTTCAGTTGTTATCTGTTTAAATAAATTTCGCATTCATAAAAACATAAACAGCCATATTATGGCAAGTTTTTTTTAGCTTAATTAAAGCATATCTTATAACTGTCGATAATATTAAGAAGGAAAGTGCAATTTTTGCATATATTTGTTTGTTTATTAGCCAAACCAAGCGTTTAGATAATTTAACAGTAAACTAAGGAAGTGTGTATGGATATCATGATTCCTTATTTAGGAAGAATAACCAGACTAGAAGTTGAGTCAAAAAGTGCTTTTCATATTGCGGGTGTGCAAAGTGGATCGGCCGCTGAAAAAGTTGAGCTAGAGAATAAAAAAAGGCGTGAGCTACAAAAAAAGAAAAAGCTCAATATGCTTGATGATCAAAATAGTAAAAAAAAGTCTAACGTAGACGATGATGAAAACTCCCATTTAGATACATGGGCATAGGTTACAGTTACTGTATATTGCTAGAATTATAAAAGGGAAGCCTATAAATAGACTTCCCTTTTTCTGTTGAACTAATTAGTTCTGACTTTTACTTTTAAATATATAAAAGCTAAATATAGCGAACACACATATTTGAGCCACAATACCTTGCCATGTTGATTTTATACCAAGCCATGCAATATCAAAGCTCATTGGTAGCGGCGCAATACCTATTATATCGGCCTCTTGTAATGCAATAACAGCTTTGCCCATAAGCACAAACGAGAGTGCAAATAATAGGTAAGTGGTAATTGCAAAAAACTTAGCAACCGGTAATTTAATTGAGTACTTAATTAATACCCACGTAATAATAGCCAGTATTGCTACAGCTATCGCAAAACCCGAAGCAATAGATGAATATTGGGCAGGCGAGCTTTGCGTTAATAAAGACTGATAAAACAATACGGTTTCGAATACTTCACGGTATACGGCAATAAAAGAAAGCCCTGCTAAACCCCATAATGTACCCGACTCAAGGCGCTTATCTATATTGTCTTTTATATATTTTTGCCATTGTTGCGCACTGGTTTTACTGTGCATCCATACGCCAACATACAGTAAAATAACAGCGGCAAACAATGCACCAGCACCTTCCATAACTTCGCGACTTGCACCACTTATTTCTATTAATGTTTGCGCCGCAGCCCACGTTAAACCACCTGCAAGAAGTGCGGTTACCCAACCAACATGTACATATTTAAGCGCGTCTTGGCGTTTAGTTTTAATAAGTACGGTCATAAGGGCAATAATAACGAGGAGTGCTTCTAGGCCTTCGCGTAGTAATATAACTAAACTCGCTGAGAGGAGTGCACCATCAGTTAGTTTGGTTTCGTTTAGCATGCTATCTGCTTTAGCGAGTTGAGCTAGCGTTGCACTTACTTTTTCGTCAACGATGGCTGCATCTTTCTCGTTTTTAAATGTTTGGCGCAGGTTCATCAGTTGTACTTCGATGTTTTTACGCAGTGTTTCGTCGTAGGCATTTAAGTTGTTTTCAACAAGCTCAAAGCCATCTAGGTAAGCGCTAATTGCTAAATCACTTGCTTGTGAGTAATTGCCTTTAGCATGCGCGGCTTGTGCTGCAAGTAACTGCGTGCGAGTAACCGTTATCGGATTCTTTTTACCGGTAAATAGTTGCTCTGGATTACCACGAAGCCATTTAACGTAATGAGCTTGTGCTTCACTTTGACCTGCCGATAATTGTGCAGGGTTTAAGTTTACAATCTGCGAAGCGGTAATGTTTTGCTCTAGATTTTGTGGTTTTTGAACATCTTTAAATGCCAAGCTACCTACATAAAAAGCTAAAGACCAACGTTGTTGTTCATTAAATTGAGTAAAAGCAACCATTGGCGTGTCGTTAATACCGTTACTTACAGCGTCAAATAAACCCATTAATGAGCGGTTAGTTGCGCGTTCTTCATCGGTAAAGTTGGTAGGCTCTGGCGATAAGTTTTTTGCAAGCGGGCCGTCGCCTTGACCACTTGGGCCGTGACACATTGAACAGTTAGCAGCAAAAAGCGCTTTAGTTTGCTCAACAGGAAGTAGTGATGTAGGTAACGATAGTTGCGGCATAAAGGTCAGTAGCGACTCACGAAGCGCTGAGCTTGCTGCACGTACATCGGCAACACTCGCTTTATTGGCAATCGCTGTATGCAGGGCTTTAGCTTGTGCTTTTACTGTATCAAACTCATTTGTTTGGCTTGATAGCTGTCCAGCTTGCTCAATAATAACGTGCGAAAATTCAGTCATTTCTTGATATTCGTCAGGATCAAGTATTTCACCATTCCCAACAGCTGCCACGTAATCAACACCTACATACTCTGCAAGCTGTGCAATTTGTTTTATTTTTGTTTGCTCATTAGGCGAGGCTGAAACACTAAAGCTTGCCATGACCATTATAAAAAGCATAAAAAAACATTGAAATTGTCGTTTGCTCAGAGACACCAAATTTAAAAACATGTGAGAATTATTTATGGACATTGAAAAGCCCTGTAGAGGAAAAGTCAAAATTATAATTGTTTTCATTTGCATTTCAAGCGGATTAATTTAAACAAAGCAGATAAATAAAAAGGATAACAATTTATAGAACTTTAAAGTGTTTTTGTAACACGTGAGTAACAGTAACCAAGTGATTTATATAATAACTTGGTTACTGAGTTGATTGCTCACAAAGCATTTATTACTTGGCTTGCTCAGCTGACTTAATGCTACTTTGAATAAGCGGCGAAATAGTTAAGCCTTGTACAATAATAGAAAATATAACCACTACGTAAGTAACAATAACGATTAGGTTATGTAGGTCTGAACCGCCTACAAAAACTTGCTCGCGTGGGATTGCTGCCGCCATTGCCAGAGCAAGACCACCACGTAGTCCACCCCAGGTCAAAATTTTAACACTGTGTTTATCGTAAGTTCTAAAGCGTTTAAAAATTACAAATGGTGCGCCTACACTTATAAAGCGTGCTAGCAGTACAACAGGTACCATTAATAAGCCTAAACCAATTTCTCCAAGCGTGATTGGCATAGTGACTATTAGCATACCTATTATTAAAAACAGTAGAGCATTTAGAAAGCTGTCGGTTGCATGCCAAAAATCTTTTACGTAGCGCGTGTCTTCGGGGCCCGTGCGCTCGGTTGCTTTAGTGCGGGTAATATTACCCATTAATATGCCACTGGTTACCATGGCAAGTGCGCCAGATATTTCCCAAATATTTGCTGCAGCAAAACCTGCTGTTGGGATAGTTAAGGTAATTAATAGGCGAATATTTACATCGCGGCTATTAATAATTAAAAAGTGGCCAACTAATGCAATGACTAAACCAAACGCAATGCCTCCTATTGCATCAACAAAGAATAGCTCTGCTATGTCACCAAATTGTGCATCGGTGCCATAAAAAGCAACAGAAAATATAGTGGTAAATATAACTAAACCAATACCATCGTTAAATAGCGACTCACCTTCTACTTGAACAGAGATGCCTTCTGGCGCTCGCATTTGTTTAATAATAGCAAGTACAGCGATAGGGTCGGTTGGGCTAATAAGCGCACCAAACAGTAAACAATAAATAAAAGGGACATCAAAACCAAAAACTGAAAATAAATAAAAGCTTAAATAACCCACTATAAATGTGGAAGCAATGGTTGAAAACAATACCAGGGCAGTAATTTCCCACCGCTGCTTACGCAGGGCAAGTAGGTTTATTTCGAGCGCACCCGCATAAAGTAAAAACCCCAACATGCCTTTAAGTAGTAACTCGTTAAAGTCAATACTGGAAACAATTTGGGTCATTGCTAATGCGTTCTGATCGCCTAATAATTTTACTGCAATAATCAGTAATAAAGAAATAACCACAGAGCCAGTAGTAATGGCAATGGTAGTTTGCATTTTGAGGATGTACTGGTTTGCAAAGGCTATAAAAATTGCAATTGCAGAGAGAAAACAAATGAGGTACCAAGCATTCATTGATTAACCTTAACTATTTTTTAAACGACACACAAAAAGGAGGATTATAAACCCGCGTATGTTACTCCTGTAATATTTGAGAGTCACAGTATTTATGCCTAAATATAGCTTTTAATGAGGATTGTTTTTAGTAAGAGTTAATAGGAAATTAGGCTTTGTAAATATTGTCATTATTAAATTAAATGTACGTTATAAATACAGTGTTTGTTGTAAACTTTAGTGGTTAATCACATTATTGAAACGTGTGTTGCATCATAAAATAAAAGTCGATTTTGTAATTACTTGCCCTAAATGCTTTGCTTACGTAAAATCCCGCTATTATTTATTTTAAAGTGATTGGTATTATCAAACAGCTGTTTAGTGCAACCGGGCCTTTGGCGTCATCGTTAGATGGATATACGCCTCGCCAACCACAAATTGATATGGCAGTAGCTGTTGCAGATGCATTAAAAAACAGTTCGCAATTAGTTGTTGAAGCAGGCACGGGCACTGGTAAAACATTTGCATATTTAGCCCCTGCACTTAAATCAAAAGGCCGAACGATAATATCGACTGGTTCTAAAGCCTTACAAGAACAGTTATACCACCGCGATTTACCTCAATTAGTGAAAGCGCTTGGTGCTTCTAAAAAAACCGCCTTATTAAAAGGGCGTGCCAATTACTTATGTACCTACCGACTTAATCAGCATGTTGCGCATGTGCCTACTGATGACTCCGACGTAATGCACCAACTAGCGATGGTGGCTAAGTTTGCCAGTGAAACGCAGTCAGGCGATTTAGCCGATTGTATTGGTATAGAAGATGACGCGAAAGTACTGCCTTATGTAAATTCAACAGCCGATAATTGCTTAGGTAAAGAGTGTCCAGATTTTCAAAGCTGTTATATACGCAAAGCACGTTTAACTGCGGCCGATGCCGATGTAGTTGTGATTAATCACCATTTATTTTTTGCCGACATGGCTGTAAAAGAAAGTGGCTTTGCTGAGCTTATGCCAAAAGCCGATGCGTATATATTTGATGAAGCCCACCAGTTAAGCGAAATTGCCAGTGATTATTTTGGTGAGAGTATTAGTACTAAAAAGCTGGTGGATTTAATTAATGATTTACGTGCTATTTATAGAGCCGAAATTCCCGATATGCTGCAGCTAGGTAAAAGCTTAAATAAGCTTGAAACAAGCGTTGCTGATTTACGATTACAGTTTGGTGTTGATGGCAGTAGAGGCGATTGGCGAGAAAAGCTAAGTGATAAACAAATATGCGCGGCACTTCATCGTGTGATCAGTGATTTAGATTTTGTTTATCAAGTACTTAAACTTTGCCTAGATAGAAGCGACAAAATTGAGCACCCGTTTGAGCGTGCACTTGCGTTTAAAGGGCAGTTAGAGCGGGTTTTTGATACAGCCCAAACCGGTTTTAGTTACTGGTATGAAACAACGCGCCGTTATTTAACTATTAATATAACGCCATTAAATGTATCAGCTAAATTTGCTCAAATGATGCAAGACACGGGCGCAGGCTTTGTATTCACATCAGCAACACTTTCGGTCGACAACAAACTAGAGCACTTTAATGCAAGCCTTGGTTTAAAACCAAAGCAAAGCATGATGGTAGATAGCCCATTTGATTACCCTAATCAGGCGCTGCTGTGTTTACCGCGTTACTTACCTGAATCGCATGCTGATAATATGCCGCATGCGATTGTAAAATTAACACTTGAGCTTATAAAGTCAGCGCAAGGGCGTTGTTTTGTGTTATTTACTAGCTATCGAATGATGCACTTAGTGGCCGAAGGGCTCACCACACAAATAGACTACCCAGTTTATATGCAGGGGCAAATGTCTAAGCGTATTATTTTAGAGAAATTTACCCGCCATGGTAATGCTGTATTACTGGGCACGGCTTCATTTTGGGAAGGCGTTGATGTACGCGGCAGTACACTAAGCTGTGTTATTATAGACAAATTGCCATTTGCAGCCCCTGACGATCCATTGCTTCAAGCTAAAATGCAAGATTGCCAAATGCAGGGAAAAGACCCTTTTTCACACATACAATTACCGCAGGCTGTTATTGCGCTAAAACAAGGTGTAGGGCGTTTAATTCGAGATAGTAAAGACAAAGGCGTACTTGTAATATGCGATAATCGCTTAGTTACACGCCAATATGGCCAAGTATTTTTAAAAAGCTTACCGCCGATGCGCCGCACGCGAAGCTTAGAAGATGCCAATACATTTTTAAAACAAATTAATTAGAGTAATAAAATGATCAAAAGTAATATTCTTGCCCTTGATGCTTCAACTGAAGCACTTTCAATTGTTTTACATTTTCAGGGCCAAACATTTCATCATTTTGAAGAATGTCCGCAGCAACATAGCCAAAAAATACTTCCACTTGTGGATGAGCTATTAACTAAAGCAAACTGTAAATTAAAAGACTTAGATGTCATTGGTTTTGGGCAAGGCCCGGGCAGTTTTACTGGTGTGCGTATTAGTGTAGCAATAGCACAAGGTTTAGCGTATTCAACTAACTTGCCGCTTGTAGGTGTGTCTACTTTGGCTATTATGGCGCAACAAGCATTTGAACAAAACGGTAGTCTTAGTGTTTATCCAAGCATAGATGCACGCATGGGTGAGATATACTTTGCACATTACCAAGCGCAAAATAATCTAATGCTTTTAGTTAACCAAGAATGCGTTATAAAACCTGATTTACTAAACAATGATTATATAGCGACCAGTGAGCCATCTGTAGCGGTAGGCACGGGCTTTAAAACCTATCCTGATGCGCTTAATGACTTTGAAAACGTGACAATTAATACTGATATTACATTGCCTGATGCGCGTTATATGTTAGCGCATGTTGAAGCCGCATTTTTAGCGGGTGACGTTGTAAAAGCGAGTGACGCTCAACCTAAATATGTGCGCGATACGGTAACGTGGAAAAAGCTACCAGGACGTGAGTAATCATATTATTTGCAAATTGGTTGTTTTTAAATCATAATTTTATGCGATATTAAGGTTGGAGACGCGTAATGACGCTGCCTATTGGTTCAGGTTTTTTTACCGGAGATATTCCGGGTAGGGTTAGCCCTACTAAAGTTGTTACTAATAAACCACAGAGTTTATTAGACCAGCCGGCTGCTCAAAAAACGAATACCGATTATGTAAAAAGCAGTGTCGAGGGCGTCGAACTGGCTAATCAACTGTTTAAAAGCAGTGCTAAAAGCAATGAATACAGCCAAACAATTTACGACCAACCGACAGCTCAAGTAAGCAAAGCGATTTCTACTTATACTGAATTTGCAAATTTAGAACGCAGAGCCGAAGTACAAAATTTAATAGGCGTTGATATATACGCTTAAAGCTCATTCAAACGTTTAGATAAATACAGTGATAAAATTTAATAAAAAGCCCGAACATGTGTTCGGGCTTTTTGTGTTAAAAACGAGGTGAATTATACCAATTCGCTTAATTAAGTGATCTATTTTGAGGGAAGAAAATCGTGTCGATAACAAGGCAAAAATTTCGTTATTTAGTTGTTCTATATCAGAAATTTTTAACGTAGTTAACGTCAGATTTAACCCCTCAAATTGATTAAGTATTATTGCGGATTGGTATTACTGTTCAATAAAGCCAATTAGCTTATCGGCAATATCAGTATTATTTTGTGAGCCAATAAATTGCTCACTGCCTTTGCCATAGGCAAATACTTGAACGTCTACAGCGGTGTGTCCGCCGGTTGTCCAGCCAGTAAAGCTCGCATCACTAATAATACTTTTAACAGCTAAATTAAGCGCTTTTTCACCCATTTTTTTAGCTTGCTCAAGTTTTATTTGGTTTTCAGTTGTAAATTCAATATTGGTGTTAGCAGTCCATACTGGTTTTAAATCATCAGAATCTAGTAAAAGTTGAGTTAGTTTACCAGCAGTTGCTTTAACACCTTTTACTACATCAGTTTCCCATTTGTATTGACCATGTGCGCCAAGGGTTAAACCTCCTGTAGAGTGATCTGCAGTAATGACTAAAATAGTATCTTTGTTTTTATCTACATAGGCTTTTGCTTTTTCGATTGATTTAGCAAAATCATCCATCTCAGCCATTGCACAGGCTATATCGTTAGAGTGACCACACCAATCAATTTGGCTGCCCTCAATCATCACAAAAAAGCCTTCTTTGTTTTGATTATCTAATAAACCAAGTGCTTTAGACGTTAACTGAGTAAGACGAGTTGGGTTTTCATCTAATGCAAAAGGTAAGCCTTTAGATGCGTATAAACCAATTGCAGGTATTTGTGTAATTTGCCCTAGGTTTTTAATGTCGTCGCCATATTGATAACCAGCGGCTTTAAATTCATCAACTAAATTACGGTCATCACGAATAAAGTATTTAGTACCGCCACCAAGCATTAAATCAACCGGTAATTTACCCGCAATTTTGTTGTCGATGTAATCATTGGCAATGTCATTATAATTATTACGTGATTCATTATGCGCCGCAAAACTTGCTGGGGTTGCGTGGTTAATTTGTGAAGTTGCTACAAGCGCTGTTGTCATACCGCGCTCTTTTGCTATTTCCAGCATGGTTTTAACTGATTTTTTGTCTGTATCTACTGCAATTGCGCCATTGTAACTTTTATGACCGCTACTGAGTGCTGTAGCACCTGCTGCGCTGTCTGTCACATAAGTATGGTCATCAGGGTAGGTACGAGCCATACCCTTTAAAATAGTGTCAAAAACCGTGCCTTCTACTTCTTTTGTTGCAGGGTCATCTTTAAAATAGCGATAAGCCGTGGTGTAAGCCGGACCCATGCCGTCACCAATCATATAAATTACATTTTTAGGTGCTGATTCTGCGTAAGCACCAGAAGCGGTGCATAAAAGCGCTAATAAGCTGATCTGTTTTTTCATGGTTGTGTACCTTATGAGTGTACCTTATTTAATAGCCGCTGATATTGTATACAGATAGTATGATAAATAAATGAATATCTAAGATATTTATAATTTGGGGTTATATAAATAGAATTGTAGTTAACGCTGTTAGTTCTATTTATTTAAATTATACTGGTTATAGCTTAACTACATATAATGTTATCATCTTTTAATTGTTTAAAAGGTATACAAAGCAAACATATTTAAAAAGATCAGCTTATTTTTTTTGTAATTAAACTTATGATATTGTTTAAATTTTATTTTATATTTTTTGCTTTCTTTAGATCATCAAGATAATTAAATAGCGAATTTGGCACTATTTTCTCGGTTAGTGGTCTGACAACTTGTATGCTATAAATAATGATGCTCTAAATTAATAAAGGACTTACCGTGCAGCCATTTAATATTGAAACCAATAATTTAAATATTCATGGCTTAAAAGTAGGTTCAGGGAACGAAATAGTAATAGCGTTGCATGGGTGGTTAGACAACTGCCATAGCTTTATGCCAATGTTAAACAACGTTAACCCAAAACACACTTGGTACTGCATTGACTTTGTTGGGCACGGTTTATCGTCTTGGCGAAGTGATGATGCACACTATTATTTTGTTGATTATATTGACGATGTGTACCAACTTATAAATGCGCTTGGTGTTAAAAAAGTACATTTAGTAGGTCATTCAATGGGGGCTATGGTTGCAGGACTTTTTGCAAGCTGCTTTAGCGATTATGTAAAGTCTGTTACCTTTATTGAGGGAATTGGTTGTGTTACAACCCCGAGTGAAGGTGTGTGTGAACAGTTAAAAAGTGCGGTACTAAATAGAGCACGTTTAAAAAATAAAAAGTCGAGAATTTATAAATCGAAAGAACTTATTTATGAAGCACGCGCTCAAACAACCGATTTAAATAGCGAGCTTATTACGCTATTAATGCAGCGAAATATAAAACAGGTTCGAGATGGTTTTGTGCTAACAACAGATCCAAAGCTCAAAAATCACTCAGGTTTTAGGTTTGATGAGGCGCAATGTATTGGTGCAATAAAAGATTTAATTGCACCATGTCAATTAATTTTAGGTAACGAAGGTTATTCGTTTGTAAAACAAAATTTGGCAAAGTATATTAGTTATTACAATAGCTTGAAGGTCATTAATGTAGATGGTGGGCATCATTGCCACATGCAAAGCAGTGAACTATGTTTTGAGCATATTCAAGACTTTATGCTGCAAAATGGTGCATGTTAATTGTAAGTTTGTGTTAAATGTGGGATTATTCCTGCATTAGAGTATTTGCTCAATTGTTAAAGCGCCTTACTTAGATTAAGGTTAATAAAAATATAATTATAAACAGGGGCTAAGAGTGGAAAAAATCTGGCTTAAGCGCTACCCAAAGGGTATGCCTGAAACAATCGATCCTGAGCATTACAACTCGTTACTCGAAGTGTTCGAAAAAAGTTTTAGTGACTACACCGATTTACCTGCATTTACGAATATGGGTAAAACGATGTCTTACGATGAAATAGACACAGCAACAAAAAAAGTTGCTTCCTATATTCAAAATGATTTGGGTCTTAAAAAAGGCGATAAAGTCGCCGTAATGATGCCTAACTTACTACAAACACCAGTCACAATTTTAGGTGTTTTGCGTGCAGGTTGTGTGGTTGTAAATGTTAACCCACTTTACACGGTACGTGAATTAGAGCATCAGCTAAAAGACTCTGACACTACGGCTATTTTCATCCTAGCAAACTTTGCTGACACACTTGAAAAGTCACTTGCTCATACTGATGTTAAGCATATTGTGGTCACGCAAGTAGGCGATATGGTTGGCGGGCTTAAAAAGCATGTAGTTAACTTTGTTGTGAAGCACATTAAAAAAATGGTGCCAAAGTTCAACTTGCCTAACACAATTAAATTTTCAGACGTTTTAGCTGCAGATGAAGCTAAATACACGCGCCCTGAAATGAGCTTGTCTGATCTTGCATTTTTACAGTACACCGGTGGCACAACAGGTGTATCTAAAGGGGCAATGCTGAGCCATGGCAACATGGTTGGTAACCTTGAACAAGTTTCAGGTTGTTTAGACAAAGTGTTAAACCGTGGTGAAGAAGTGGTTGTGACTGCTTTACCGCTTTATCATATATTTGCCTTAACAGCTAACTGCCTAACATTTATGAAGTACGGTGGTTTAAATATATTAATTACAAACCCACGAGATATGCCTGGGTTTGTTAAAGAGCTGGGTCAACACAATTTCACAGCTATTACCGGTGTTAATACATTATTTAATGGTTTATTAAACACACCAGGTTTTGCTGAACTTGATTTTAGTCATTTAAAAATGTCTTTAGGCGGCGGTATGGCCGTTCAACGTCCTGTTGCTGAAAAATGGCAAAAAGTGACTGGCTCAAAATTAATGGAAGGTTATGGCCTTACAGAATGTTCTCCTTTAGTTACTATTAGTCCTTTTGATTTGAAAGCATACAATGGCTCTATCGGTTTACCTGCGCCTAACACTGATATTAAATTAGTTTTAGATAACGGCGAAGAAGCTGCTAAAGGTGAACCTGGCGAGCTTTGTGTTAAAGGCCCGCAAGTAATGGTGGGCTATTACAAGCGACCAGATGCAACAGCTGAATGTTTAAAAGATGGCTGGTTTGCAACAGGTGATATTGCAACTTATGACGATGAAGGTTTCTTCTTTATTGTAGATCGCAAAAAAGACATGATCATTGTATCTGGCTTTAATGTTTTCCCTAATGAGATAGAAGAGGTAGTGGCTATGCACGAAGGTGTGCTTGAAGTTGCTGCTATTGGTATTCCTCACGATGTAAGTGGTGAACAAGTTAAAGTTTTTGTTGTTAAAAAAGACCCTTCTTTAACTGAAAAAGATATAATAAGTCACTGTCGTGATAATTTAACTAATTACAAGGTCCCAAAACTGGTAGAGTTTAGGGATGAGTTACCTAAAACTAACGTAGGTAAAATACTCCGAAGAGCCTTGAAAGATTAGCAACCTATAAAAAAGCCGACATATGTCGGCTTTTTTATTGTAGGAGATTAAGTGCAATACCAATTGATCGAAACCCAAAATCAACTGAACACTTTTGTTGAACAAATAAAAAATAAGCCTATTTTAGCTATTGATACTGAGTTTATGCGTCGTCGCACTTTGTATCCAGAAGTTGCACTTATCCAAGTTTTTGATGGTGAGCATTTAGCGCTTATCGATCCGTTAGCTGAGCTCTCATTATTCGATTTTTGGGAAATATTAAAAGATCCTAGTGTTTTAAAAGTACTACATTCTCCTTCAGAAGATATTGAGGTTTTTCAAAAATACGCAGGCTTTGTTCCATCCCCACTTTTTGATACTCAATTTGCGTTGCAGTTACTTGGGGAAGGTAACTGTATGGGCTTTGCCCTTATGGTAAAAGAGTTGCAAGGTATTGAAATAGATAAAAGTGAGTCACGGACTAACTGGCTGCAACGTCCGTTAACTAAAAAACAATTAGATTATGCTGCTGCAGATACTTTTTATTTATTGCCATGTTTTGAGCTGATTATAGAACGTATTAATGCCGCTGGGTTCTTTGATATTGTAATAAACGAGAGTGAGCTGATAGCTAAAAAACGTGCATTTCAAACACCAGACGAACTTTTATATAAAGATATTAAAAATGCATGGCAACTCAAACCGCACGAACTCGCGGTTTTAAAAGAACTTGCTGTATGGCGCAGAAACAAAGCCATTAAGAAAAATTTAGCGCTAAATTTTGTGTTAAAAGAACATAACATGACTGAAATTGCCAAACGTGGTCCTTCAAGTTTAAATGCTCTACGTCAAATTCCAGGAGTTGAAGCTATTGAAGTTAATCGCTCTGGTGTAGATATAATCAAGTGTATTGAAGTTGCCAAAGCAATACCAGATGCTGAGCATCCTGATGTACTTAAGCGCTTAATTGATTTTCCTACCTATAAAAAAGTAGCCAAAGATATTAAACAAAAGATCACTAAAGTCGCTAAAGAGCACAATATACCAGAAGACGTTATGGCCTCTAAAAAGCAAATTAATCAATTGATTAGTTGGAATTGGAAGTTAACTAATGAGCAAAAACAAAGCCATATTAAGCCTGATTTATTAAGCTCTTGGCGCTATACCTACGTTAAAGACGCTTTAAAAGAGTGGGATAACTAAACCCTTTAAAAGGTGTCAGATGACAATCCTCGTTCAGCTAAAAACCTAACTAACATTAAAGTTAGGTTTTCTCTTCGCGAGTTATTTGGCCAAACTGCATAATACCCAAGAGGTTTTAAAGTCCAATTAGGTAATACATGCACGAGTTTACCGGTTGCAATATGCTCCAGTGCCAGATGCTCGGGCAAAATAGCAAGGCCAAGGTTTTTTGTAGCAAAATAGCTCATTGCCCAGGCGCTGTTAACGTTAATACGTGAGTTCTCTATAATGCTAACAGTTTCGTTTGTCGCGGAAGTAAACTCAATTGTATTTGACCGCATGCTAAAATGTATCCAGTCCCAATTTTTCAAGTCATGAGGGTGAACAGGTGTTTTATATCTATTTATAAACTCTTTTCCAGCAACTAATAACCTACTACTTTCGCTAATTTTTCTTGCAACCATAGAGCTATCTTCTAGCCAACCTACACGGATGCTCAAATCCAACCCTTCATCCATGATATTCATAATATGATCTGAATAAATTAAGTTCAGGGTTATTTTAGGAAATTTCTTCGCAAACTCTGCAATGGCAGAAGACATATGAGAAGAAGCCAAAAAAGCTGGAAGAGATACTTTTAAAGTCCCCTTAGGCTCTGCTGCCAATGAACTTATATCGTTAAGGCCAGCTTCTGCACTTTTAGATATCTGACAAACATGTTTATAAAATGTGTTGCCCTCTTTTGTGAGTGAAAGCTTTCGGGTCGTTCTATGAAGTAGAGTTACTCCTAAAAAACTTTCTAGATCAGAAATAGTCTGGCTTACACGAGAGGGAGCAAGTCCTAATTCTTTCGCCGTTAATCTAAAAGATCCTAAATCAACAACTTTTGTAAAAACGGCCATATGGCGTAAATGATTTATCATTGTTCTGTTTATTTAAACTGTTAAGTATGTTTATTGTATATATTCATCATAATAACTAAAAGTTATATTACTTCCGAATTAATCAACACTCAATTTGCCATTAACAAAGTCGTAATTGGCAGTATTAATACTTCAGGAACTACAATGAAAAAAATTAACAAAAGCATCTTTTTAGCACTTGCAATTACCTCTGTAACTCCTTTATTAGCACAGGCTGAAGGTTTTTATGGTACGGCACAACTTGGTTACAGCACACAGGCAAATGATTCAAAGGCAATCGGTAATAATATAGCAGTAGATGAAGACTTTCCTTCAGAGTTTGATGCAGGAAACGGGAGTGTTGCAATTATTGGTTTAGGTTATAAATTTAATCAACAATTTAGATTAGAGGCTCGCATTGGTTACCACGATAGTGATTTTAATGAATCAAAAATAGGATCTGGCGCTCGAGATGGTGAGCAGTACTCATTAAATGGCGACTTACAAAGCACGACTTATACGATAGAAGGCTTTTATGACTTTACTAATACAACAGCATTCACTCCTTATATAAAATTAGGCTTAGGGTTAGCTGATAATAGTTATTCCGCTAAACTTGGTGGCGCTGGTATTGCAGGTTTCGATGCTTTTGATGGTGCAGTAGATGGTTATTATGATAATTACGCAGATGATAACTCTACAGATTTTACATGGAACGTGGGTGCTGGTGTTAACTATGAAATTAACAAAACAGTATCTGTTTATACTGAATACCAATATATTGAGTTTGGTGACGTTAAAACAGGGCAAGATGATTTTACCGATGGTTTTAAAATAGATAGTGCAGCAAGTCATGAGTTTATGCTGGGTGTGAAAGTAAAACTATAATTTATAAAAATTATTTTTATAAACAAGCTTACTTATACTTTATAAACAGCTGCTTTGGTTAAAAGAAGAGATTTGGAAAATAAAGAGGGCGCTTATAAAGCGCCCTTTCTTCAATTACTTCTTTTCTTCATCAGGTAGTGTAACGTTTAGCTCAAGTACGGCTAAATCGTCTTCGTTTTGATCAAACTGAACCTGAACTGCATCGGTACTTACGTTCACGTATTTACGGATCACATCTAAAATATCTTGTTTTAATTGTGGTAAGTAATCCGGCGTTCCTCGTTGAGAACGCTCGTGCGCGACAATGATCTGCAATCGCTCTTTTGCTAGTGACGCACTGTTTTTCTTTTCTGAGCGGAAGTAGTCAAGTAAAGACACGTTAACCTCCAAAAATCCGTTTAAATAAGCCTTTTTTCTCAACGTCTAAGAAGCGAAAATCGACGGTTTCACCTAGTAAGCGGTTAATTGCATCAGAATAAGCTTGGCCTGCATCAGATTCTGTATCCAATATAACAGGTTGGCCTGAGTTTGAAGCACTTAATACCGCTTGCGATTCAGGAATAACCCCTAATAATGGGATTGACAGAATATCTTGCACATCTTCTACCGATAGCATTTCACCTTTTTCAACACGACCAGGGTTATAGCGTGTTAATAGTAAGTGTTCTTTAATATTTTCTAGGCCTTCTTCAGCACGTTTTGATTTGCTGTGTAAAATACCTAAAATACGATCTGAATCTCGAACTGACGACACTTCTGGGTTTGTTGTAACAATTGCTTCATCAGCAAAGTACATTGCCATCATAGCGCCAGCTTCGATACCTGCTGGTGAATCACATACTATGTAATCAAAGTCTTCTTTTAGTTCATTTAGTACGCGTTCAACACCTTCACGTGTTAAAGCATCTTTATCACGTGTTTGTGAAGCAGGTAGTAAAAATAATTTATCTACACGTTTATCTTTAATAAGCGCTTGGTTAAGGTTTGCCTCACCATTAATTACATTTACAAAGTCATAAACAACGCGGCGTTCACAACCCATAATTAAATCTAAGTTACGTAAACCAATATCAAAGTCGATAATAACTGTTTTATAGCCTTTTAACGCTAAGCCTGTGCCAATTGCAGCACTTGATGTTGTTTTACCAACACCGCCTTTACCTGAGGTAACGACAATTACTTTTGCCATGAGATTTATCCTTTAACCAAAGCTGAAATTTCTAATGATTCGTCTTTTTGTTGTATTTGCACTGCATTTCCCCAATGTTCACCTTGTAGCGAATCACTGATCCAGTAGTTACCATCTATTGAAACCAGCTCGGCTTCAAGTTTTTGGCAAAAAATGTGTGCTTCTTTAAAACCTTTTGCGCCTGCAATAGCGCGACCGCGTAGCGTGCCATAAATATGCACATTCCCATCGGCAATGACTTCCGCACCATGACTAACTGCGCCAAGTACTATCAAATCTCTATCTTTTGCATAAACTTGTTGTCCAGAGCGAACTGTACCGCTGATAATTTGCGCTGGTAAATGCACCGTTTTTTCTACAATCGATGTATTGGGCTCTTGTTTAACAGGTTCGCTCTTAACGTCTTGTGAATAATTTAAAACAGATAAGCCAGCGGCCTTTGCTTGAGTATGTTGCTCATCTGAGCCATTACACACACCAACCGCATTAAAACTCATTCGCTCGATTAATGATTTTAAGTGAACAAAATCAAGTGAACTGTTTTTAATTTCTATTAAATTAACGACAATAGGCGCACCCTCAAAAAACTTAGGGGCCTGGGCTATTTTTACATACAGTTGTTCTGCTAAAAGGTTTATATCAGTACTATAAAGATGCAAAACTGATAACGTAAAAAGATTCCCTTTTAACTCAAAAATTTGGTCCGACATACACGCTCAATTGATTTGTCTGATTAGAAATTAATTTTAGATAAACGTAGGCTGAATAGGGCCTTTATTGAAATTTCTAATCTAATTTTTCTAACTTATTATTACTCTCATGTTATAGTGTGCGGCATTGTTAAGCAAGAATTTATAGGGCCATAATGCTCACTGCAGTATATAAAAGTAAGAAAAAAGCGGATACGTTCTTATTTGTTGAAAAAAGAGATGATTTTAGTAAAGTTCCGGAACCTTTGATGACCATGTTTGGTCAACCTGTTTATGTGATGATCATCAATTTAGCAAAACGTGAGCATTTAGGTGGGGCAGATTTAGAAACTGTAAAGGCAGCGTTATCAAACCCTGATAAAGGCTACTACTTACAAATTCCACCACCTGAGCAAAATTTGCTAAGCCAATTACGAAAAGACAATGGAGTTGATAGTGATTAAAAAACTTATCGTTATATTATGTGGTGTATGCTTAAGCTCACCTGTTATGGCAAAAACTCAGGCTGAATTTCAAGATTATTTAGCGAATTTAAAGCAAGAAGCTATCGCAAAAGGTTACGAAGCCAAACTTATTGACGATGCGTTTGCAACAGCAACGTATAAAGAAAAAGTGGTTTCGGCTGACAAAAACCAGCCAGAAGTAAAAGAAACCCTTGAAACATATTTACCAAAACGTGTACCACAATGGAAAATTGACCGCGCACGTAAGCTTTACGCAGAAAACAAAGAGGTACTTGAAAAAGTAGCGAAAGAGTTTGGCGTACAAGCACGCTTTATAGTCGCGCTTTGGGGACTTGAAAGTAACTTTGGTACAATTCAAGGCGGTCATAACGTTATTTCATCATTAGTGACACTTGCTTTTGATGGACGCCGAGAAGCACTTTATAAGCGCCAACTTTGGGCTGCACTGGATATTTTAAAGTCGGGCCACATAACGCTTGATAAATTTAAAGGCTCTTGGGCAGGCGCAATGGGGCAAACGCAATTTATGCCTACCTCTTTTAATGCTTATGCGGTTGATTACAATAACGATGGTCGTAAAGATATTTGGACTACAAAAGAAGATGCTTTTGCCTCAATTGCTAATTATCTAAAGCAGGAAGGCTGGAACGACTCTCTTACGTGGGGTCGCCAAGTTCAGTTACCTGAAAACTTTGATAGTAAATACGTGTTAGTGCGTGGTACAAAAACTCGCAAGCAGTGGTTAGAATATTGGAATGACTCAGAGCGCTCATTAGCTGATTGGCAAGCACTGGGTGTTCGTAAAGCTGATGGTTCTGATTTACCTAATGTAGACGTACGTGCTGCGCTGGTTATGCCTGATGATATAAATGGCCGTATGTACTTAGCGTACGATAACTACAAAGTGTTTATGCATTGGAATCGCTCGTATTACTTTGCTACTAGTGTAGGTTATTTGTCGGATAGAATTGGTTACCCAAAAATCTAATTTTTAAAATATACCTATAAATAAAGCCGCAATTGCGGCTTTATTCTTTTTTGAATATCTTTTCTTTTAGGTCAATAACTTTACCAATTCCAGAACCTAGCTTCATTAGCTTATTAAGTTGCTCTGGCGTTAAACGCTGTAGTTCTGATGACCATTTAGTGACGGTTTCAAGTAGGTTGTGAATCTCACCCATTTGTTTTTGTGCGTAAAGTTCATCGTCGTTACTGGCTTCGTCTAATAAGTTATCGCGTAGTAGCGTTAAGGTGGGCTCAATTTCGCGTTTTTTACGTTCTTCAAATACGCGATTTGCCATATCCCAAATATCGCCAGCAGGGGCGTAGTACTCTTTACGATCGCCAGGAATATGCTGTACTTTAATTAACTGCCACGATTGCAGCTCTTTAATGCCCATACTTACATTACCGCGAGAAATACTAAGCGCATCTGCAATCTCATTAGCTGTCATTGGGTTTTTAGTAATAATCAGCAAACCACACATTTGTCCGATCGTACGATTGAATCCCCAGCGGCTGCCCATCTCACCACAATGCATTACAAAGGCAAAATTCTTTTCGGATAAACTCATAGCTTAGTAACTTTCAGTAATTTCAGAAAGTAAATGCTAGCACGCTCATTATGGATAGCAAGTTCTTAGCAGGCTTATAGGTTAATTTAAATGACTAAAACATGATTTAGATTAATATTTATACATCTATATTAGGATATGTTGTACACAACAATACGTAAATAAATCCTTATTTTTAATTTTTTTTCACATACGATGGAATGACTATGAAAGCTGCAATTAATACTCAATACAAAGGTAAATTAGAAATAACAGACCAACCAATTCCTGAGGTGGGAATAAACGATGTTTTAGTAAAAATAGCGGCCTGTGGTGTTTGCCATACAGATTTACATGCCTGTCATGGGGATTGGCCAGTAAAACCAAAAATGCCATTAGTACCAGGGCATGAAGGTGTCGGTGTTATCGAAAAAGTCGGAAGCAATATAAAACACTTAGAAGTTGGCGATAGAGTGGGTATTCCTTGGCTCTATAGTGCATGTGGGCACTGTGAGTTTTGCCTAGATGGCAAAGAAACACTGTGTTTATCGCAGCACAATACTGGCTATTCTATTGACGGTAGTTATGCAGAATATTGTTTAGCGCATGGCGACTACGTTGTAAAAATACCAGAAGAACTCGGTTTTTCTGAGGCTGCTCCATTATTTTGTGCAGGTGTTACAACCTATAAAGCATTAAAAGTATCCGGTGCTAAACCAGGGCAGTGGGTTGCTATTGTTGGTGTGGGCGGGCTTGGTCATTTAGCAGTACAGTACGCTAAAGCAATGGGTTTTAATGTAATAGCTGTTGATACAGGTAAAGAAAAACTCGCGCTTGCTAAAGAGCTAGGCGCAGATATAACACTCGATTTTAAAGAGGTGGTTCCAAGCGAAGCTATTTTTGAACAAGTAGGTGGCGCGCATGGTGTTGTGTGTACTGCGGTGTCTAAAGCGGGGTTTGAACAAGCCTATAAAAGTGTACGCCGTGGCGGTAAATGCGTATTAGTGGGATTACCTGCAGAGGATATGCCACTTCCTATTTTTGATACTGTCCTTAATGGTGTGTCAGTAGTTGGCTCTATTGTTGGTACACGTAAAGATTTGCAAGAATGCTTGGAATTTGCCGCTCAAGGTAAAGTAAAAGCAATTATTGAAGAAAAGCGTTTAGAGGACATTAACGAAATTTTTGATGATATGCTCAAAGGTGAAATTAACGGTCGCATAGTGGTTACTATTTAATTTAGATTAAGCGTTTATAAAACACAAAAAAGCACGGCTTCTAAATTAGAAAACCGTGCTTTTTAAGTATTTAACTAACCAGAGCTCTGCTTGAGATAGATTTATTATCCAAAGTTCAGGTTAACAAGTTAAAGAGTGTAACTAAAACTTAGTTTTGCATTACGCTCTTCCCCTGGCATACCACCTAAAAACATCGCTTTTGAATAATACTTTTTGTTGAACAAGTTATTTAAGTTTAACTGCATATGCCATTTATCAGTTGTATACGATACAGCTGTATCGTAAGTCGTATAACTTGGTACATAACCATCAGGAATCGAGAATGAACTTGAATTAGTACTTCTGTTATCTACAAATGTAATACCACCACTTATATTTACAGCTTCAGGTAAGTTAAACATATCTGCGTAGTAGGTTACCCACGTACTTGCTGTTACGTAAGGCACACCTTTTTGGCGTGTGTCGTAACTACTGCTGTTAGGATTACTTTTGTCACGTGCATCTTGATAAATACCATTTACGTTTACTTTCCATTTATCGTTCAAGTAAGCATTTAAATCAAGCTCAACACCTTTTGTTTGCTCTTTACCATCATAATAGCTTTCAGGTACATCTGAGCTTGATGTTAAAGCGTCATAAAGCGGGTTTGCGTATTCTAAATTAGTACGAGAGCTTTCAAATATAACAACAGATGCTAGTAGTTGGTCATCAAATGCTTTAAATCTAAAGCCTAGGTCGTTACTTATAGACTCTGAATCTTCTCGGTCAGCTTCGTTACCTGCCACAGAGCCTAATACACTATACGCTGTACGTCCTTTTGAATGATTTACAAATACAGATAAATCTTCAGATGGCTGATACGTTGCACCAAGGTTATACGTTAAGCCAGAATCTGATGTACTCGCTTCAGGTGTTGGCTCTGCACGGCTAGAACTGTAACGCTCATCAACACCAAAGTGCTCATAAGTTTGCTCAATTCGGTTATATGCCACACCAATACGCGTTGTAAGTTCTTCAGTTATGTAACCAACATGTTGAATGCCTAAGCCCCATGCTTGTACTTTTTTATTGTAGTCACTTGTTTTAAGCGGATCGTAATCTTCAAAGTTACCGGTTGGCCAATTTGGTTCTCTTATATCGTAAATATACGGCAAAGAACCTTGGTACGTTACATCACCATCATTGTTTGTGAGTACGTAATCTTGATCCCATATTGAGAATTGTTTAAAACGAATATCTCTATCTTCGTAGTTGGCGTTAACAAGCAATTCGTTATCTACGTCGCCTAGCATAAAGTCGTAACGTAAATCTAAGAAGTACTGCCATGATTTTTCATCTGCTTCTACTTGGCGGTATTCTTGGCGGCGTGCTGCATACGGGTAAAGTACACCGTCTTCAACTAATGGAGCACGAGGGTCGTTATTAATTATTCCATCGCGTGTTGAATAGACGTAGTTATATGCCCCTGTTTGGCGCGCAAAACTTGATGTGTAGTTACGGTACTGTAGCTGCTGGTTTAAAAACAAATCGTCAGTAATGTAATAGTTATGCGTTAATTTAAAACGCAACTCTTCACCTTCGTTAGCATCAGCCATTGGTGAAATAATACCATTTGTGCCAAAGCTATAAGGTGTTAAGCCATCAGATGCTGATAATGAATTAGCAAGTTGGTCGCGTTGTGCATCACTTAACTGTACGCCGCTTCCTGTTGGATCGTTTACTAAATCGGCACCGGTTACTTCACCCGCGCTTAAACCATTTGCAGTTTCTGCATTGTAAATACGAATAGGGTGACCAATAGAATCAACCGCTATTTCATCTTTTATATAGGCTGCAGAAAGCATGATGTTTTGTCTGTCATTAAGCACGTATTTAAGTGAGGTATAAATTTCGTCGCGATCTTCTTTTAAATCGCGAAATCCGTCACTTGACGCTGTTTTAGCCATAACACGATAAGCTAAATCATCTGTTATAGCGTTAGTGCTATCAAACGATAATGAATAGCTATCCCACTGGCCAAGCTCAGCCGATACTTTGTGTTTTTCTTCAAACTCTGGCTTTTTTTCAATTAGGTTTATTACGCCACCTGCGCTACCAATGCCATATAAACCTGTTGCAGGGCCTTTTAAAACCTCAACAGATTCAACATTTGTAAGTGAACGAGTTGGGTTAAATGTATTACCCAGGCCTGCACCACCATACATACCATCGTAGGTGTAGTTTGCATCTAAACCACGAATTACTAAGTTATCACCAATACCGTAATTATTACCTGCTTGTGTTAAGCCACTTACGTTTCTAACTAAATCTTGTAAGCTATCTACACCTTGAGATTCAATCAGTTCTCGGTCAATAATTACAACCGGTGCAGGTGTTTCCATTAAAGACATGTCTGATTTAGTAGCAAGACCAGAGCTCATCACCACGCGGTTTTGCTTTTCGTATACGCTGATGCGTTCAATATCAGCATCAACTTGTGTATTTTGGGCAAATGCCATATTTGCATTTAAACAAGCAAGAGTAATAAGAGAGTACTTAAACGTTTTCATAGAGTGATAACTATTCGCGTTATTGAATTTGCGCGAATGATAATGGTTATTGTTTTTAAAGTGAATAGAAAGTTCATTTTATTTGATTAAATAAAACTGTTCGGATAATTAATAGACAAAAGCGAGTCTAATAGGGGGGCGGTGACCCTTTTATGGCATATTCAATATGGGTGAGAGTTTTATTAAGGCTGAGTAAACTCAGCCTTAATAGCGTGTATTTACAACTGGTTTTTATAAACAACACCTGCTTTCATTACAAAAGGTACTGCCTCTAAGGTTTTAATACTTTTAAGAGGATTTGCTTTTACCGCAATTATATCAGCTGCAAATCCGGTTTTAATTTGTCCTAACTGAGTATCCATTTTTAATAACTTAGCGCTATTAATAGTTGATGCTTGAATGGCTTGTAGTTCTGTCATGCCAAATTCAACCATGCGGCTAAACTGTTTTGCATTATCTCCGTGCGGGTAAATTGCTGCATCGGTACCGAACACCATTTTAACACCCGCTTTTACAGCACGGCTAAAGCTATCACGTTGCCTTTTAGAAACTTGGCGCTCTTTATTTAGGTTTTCTTCGTCTACGCCGTTTTGCTCGCCATAAGTGAGCGTATATTCGGTATTATAAATATCCATAGAAAGCCAAGTTCCATGCTCTTTGGCAAGCGCTATGGCCTCGTCATCTAAAAAGCTGGCGTGCTCTACGCTATCAACACCCGCTTTAATGGCCGTTTTAATCCCGCTTGTGCCGTGTGCATGAGCAGCTACTGGTAAATCTCGCATATGGGCTTCATCAACAATGGCTTTCATTTCTTCAAAAGAATACTGCTGTGCACCTACTTTAGTCCCTTTAGAAAATACTCCACCTGTGGCGCAAAACTTAATAGCATTTGCCCCGTATTTAATATTTTCGCGTACTTTTATACGCGCAGCCCATGGACCGTCTGCGACGCCACTTGAAGTATATTTAAGCTCAGGAGGTAATCGGTTGTTATCACAGTGCCCGCCAGTAATGCCGAGTGATGGGCCTGCAGCCCAAATACGAGGGCCAACTATGTCACCCGCATTTATGCCGTCACGCACGGCTATGACGCTGTAACCTTCTGCACCAACATTACGTACTGTTGTAAATCCAGCTTCTAAGGTTTTTTTAGCAAAATGAGCTGCTTTAATCGCCATTCTAGGAACTGACTGGCCTAAACGTTCACTGCGCGGCACCGTAGGGTCACTCGTTAAATGCACATGCATATCCATTAAACCTGGCATAAGGGTTAAATCAGGGAGTTGAATGTGTTTATCATCTTTAGTCAGCGTTGGTTTTTTATTTTGTTCAATGTTTGTAATTACGCCATCATCAATAGTAATTAAGGGTGATTTAATGAGCTTGCCATCTTTAACATCAACCATGGCTTTAGCCGATAGGTATGTAACTGCATGGGTATTAAAAGCGGTTAAGCAAAGTAAGGCAATAGAGGTGCTGAGTAGTTGTTTTTTCATTTTATTTTTCTTTTAAATCATATTTTAATTAATAGAAATGTAACAAGTTCAGATAAAAGTGCAAATTTAATACGATGAATGCAATCTATCGTAATTTCTTTATTAAGCACGGTTTAATGCGCATAATTAAAAAACGATATTAAAAAGGATTATCATGAAATCAATTAAATTAGCATTAGTTGCCAGTGGCGTTATGTTTGCTTTAAGTGGCTGTATGAATACTGAGCTTAGTACACAGACTAATACCAGTACACAGTTAAACACAGTTAACGCATCAGCAGGTATTGTTTCAGAGCTTTCAACAGAGCAACAACTCGATGTACTTGTTGCACAGTATTACGATGAATCGCTCATATATAGCCCCATCAGCGCAACGTACAATGGTCGTAATGAGTTTAACAATCAATTCACGCCTGTGATTTCAAAAGAAAATAGAGCTAAAAAAGCCGCTTTTTATAAAAAATATCAACAGCGATTAAACTTTATAGATAAAGCACAGTTAACAGGGCAATCGCTTTTAAGTTTTGAAATATTAGAGCGTGACCTTGCACTTAAATTAGAAGGCATGCAGTTTCCTGATTATTTACTACCAATAAATCAAATGGCGGGTGCACATAACACCTTTGCAGGTTTTGGTTCAGGTCAAAGTGCTCAGCCGTTTAATACCGTTGAAGATTACACCGCTTTTATCTCGCGTAGCGAAGGTTTTGTAAAGTGGCTTGCCAGTGTAGAGCGTTCAATGGCGCAAGGCATTAAACTAGGTATTACGTTACCAAAACCACTTGCTGAAAAATTACAGCCACAATTTGCAGCTCATGTAGTTAAAAATGCCGAAGATTCATTATTTTGGGGACCAATTAAAAAATTACCAGAATCGTTTAGCGCACAGCAAAAGCAAAAAATTACAGCGCAGTATCGTCAATTGATTATGCAGCACTTAGTACCGGCTTATAAAAGCATGAGTGACTTTTTAGCTAATCAGTATATTCCTAATAGTCGAGAAAGCGTAGGTTACAGTGACTTACCAAACGGTAAAGAGTGGTACGAATACCAAATTAAGAAAAACACAACGCTTAGCTTATCTGCAGACGAAATTCATGACATTGGTTTAAGTGAAGTGTCGCGCATTTTAAGCGAAATGAAAAAAGTAAAAGAAACCGTAGGCTTTAAAGGTGAGTTATCAGAATTTTTTGATCATTTACGTGATTCAGATGAATTTTACTACGACACGCCTGAGGAGTTAATTGCGGCATATGAAAACGTTAAGAAAAAAATAGATGCGCGTTTGCCTCTACTTTTTAACATAGCACCCAAAGCACCTTACGTTGTAAAAGCAGTTGAAGCCTACAGAGCGCAGTCGGCAGCAGGTGCATCCTATGCATCTCCGGCGCCTGATGGCTCTCGTCCTGGTATTTTTTATATCAATGCTTATAACTTAAAAGCGCAGCCTAAATTTTTACTCGAAACTTTATCGATTCACGAAGCAGCCCCGGGTCATCACTTTCAAATAGCACTTCAGCAAGAAATTGAGGGCTTACCTGATTTTCGTAAATTTGGTGGTTATACCGTGTTTGCAGAAGGTTGGGCGCTTTACGCAGAAAGCTTAGGCAAAGAGCTAGGCTTATTTACCGACCCTTATATGTGGTATGGACGTTTATCGGATGAGCAATTACGCGCAATGCGTTTAGTGCTTGATACCGGTTTTCATGCAAAAGGGTGGACGCGTCAGCAAGGTATAGATTACATGCTTGCAAATTCATCTATGGCCAAGAGTGATGTAATTGCAGAGGTTGAGCGATATATTGCATGGCCAGGACAAGCGCTTTCTTACAAGTTAGGGCAATTTAAAATTCAAGAATTACGTGATTTTTCTAAAAAACAACTGGGTGATAAATTTGATATTAAAGCGTTTCACACGCAAATATTAATTGATGGCGCATTGCCAATGCCAATTCTAGAGGAAAAAATTAAGCGTTGGGTTAAATCTCAAAGCTAATTTGTAGCGCAAAGCCAGTACTTTGAAAGGGTATTGGCTTTGCGCCATTTACAGCAATACGGTAGAATGCGCGCTCTTTAGGGGGCACGAGTAAACTATGTTTGATCAACAATTAGCAAATACACAATTTTGGCTTAAAAAAAGCTTAAGCGACATGAGTCAAAACGAATGGGAAGCCATTTGTGATGGATGCGGAAAATGTTGTTTAAATACGTTTATTGATAGCGAAGATGAAGACGAATTTACCGCCACCGATCAGTTACGCGAAGGTGAGCAATTAATATTTACTAATATTGTATGTCAGTATCTTGATAACAACACCTGTGGTTGTAGCGAATATGAAAACCGCCAAACGCTTGTTCCTTCTTGTGTAAAACTCACAAAAGAAAACCTTAAAGACATCTTTTTTATGCCACAAAGCTGCAGTTACCGTCGTTTACATGAAGGTCGTGGTTTGGCTTCTTGGCATCCGTTATTAAATAATGGTGATAAAACAAAGATGCATGAGCTAGGTATTTCTGTAAAAGACAAAACAGTAAAAGATTGCGATGTAAAGCTCGACGACTTTGATTTGTACATTGCAGAATGGCCAACAAAGGACGTAGATTAATGAGTAAACAACAAGCCGTAATTGGTTTAATCAATCCTAAAAGCCCGACTAATGTTGGCGGTGTATTGCGAGCAGCTGGCTGTTATGACGCTAAACAAGTTTTTTTTACAGGCAATCGCTACTTAAATGCCAAAAAATTCCATACAGATACAAAAAATGTAGTGGAGCGTATTCCTTTAACCGAAACAGATAATTTAGAAGCAATAAAGCCACAAGGCGCAAAGGTTGTGGTTATTGAGCTTATTGAAGGTGCAACACCTTTACCTGAGTTTAAACATCCTGAAAATGCATTTTATGTATTTGGGCCCGAAGATGGTTCTGTATCAAAAGACGTCTTAAAGTGGTGCGATGAGGTTGTTTATATTCCAACTATTGGCTGTATGAATTTAGCGGCAACCTGTAATGTAGTTTTGTATGACCGCTTGGCTAAATTAGGCGGCGTTGAGAGTAGTGACGATACTATTATTAGCTCTCGTGATACAAACAATAAAATGAGGTGGCAAAAAAGCTGATTAGTTAAGGTTTATTTGTGCAAAAGTGTTAGTAGTAGCTAAACTTAAAAACACTATTAATCACAAATAGATACTAAAATGCGCTGGTTTTATTTTATATTATTGCTAACAACTAGTAATAGTTTTGCTGAAACATCGGTTGAGTATTTTCAAAACGGTACTCAACACACTTTAAATGGGCATTCCCATAAATCAGGGGTGCTCTATGAAGCTAAAAACTCCAAACAAACACTTCATCTAGCCACACTCGATTGGCCTCCCTATATTGGTAATAATGTATGTAATAAAGGCTGGGTTTATCAATTTTCAATTGCCTTGTTAAATAGTAAGGGCTACAGCGTATATATTGAATTTTTGCCTTGGGCAAGAGCGGTAAGAAATGTAGAACTAGGCAGGGCTGACATACTAATGCCTGAATACTTTATAGAAGATACAGCCCCCTCCGATTACGTTGATGGTAAAACACGTCGAGAATTACTCGGCTTATCTAATTCGTTTAAAGGTGGCGAAATTGCTTTTTTAAAAAGGAAAGGCGATACAGACCATTTCACAGGAAACTTAAAATCACTTAAAGGGCAAAAAATTGGTGTTGTTCGAGGGTATCAAAATACGCCAGAGTTTGATGCCATGATGGACAATGGCGAGTTTGAAGTTATCACCTCTGTTGATGATTTACAGCTTGTTAAGCTACTGACTGCTAAACGTGTTGATTTGGTTATAGGCGATCCTCAAGCTTTGAAATCATCTGTGGCTTACTCCTCTTTAACTAAACCTGAAAAACAGTCTTTGCTTTCTTCCATTGAGCAAGAAAGCATTCCTTTGCAATATAACTCGTTATATTTTGCCATTAGTAAGCGTGCGCATAATTGGCTTTTAGTATTAGAGGATATAAACGAAGGGCTTTATCAGTTTAATAACAGTGGCGAAATTGACCGAATTATTAGTGCGACCAACACGCAATGTGAATAACGTTACTGGAACGTTCCATAAGTGCGCTGACTAATTTATATTTAAACATGTAAAATCGTTTTCAACTTGTTAATGGAGTGAAAACGACGTGAGTGAAATAAATACAAACCAATCATTCGCGGTCAACGAACAGCCAAATAAAAATTATCTGTTTCCACTGACTGCAATGACGACCCTATTTTTTTTATGGGGTTTTATTACTGTTTTAAACGATGTACTAATACCACGCTTAAAAGGCGTATTTGATTTGAGCTTTTTTGAAGCGATGCTAGTACAGTTTTGCTTTTTTGGGGCTTACTTTATTGTTTCTATTCCTGCGGGGCTTTTAGTTAAGCAATTTGGTTACAAAAAAGGGATTTTAACTGGTTTAATTGTGGCTTCAATGGGGTGTATGTTGTTTTACCCTGCTGTTGTAGTACATGAATATTGGCTATTTTTAGGCGCTTTATTTGTACTTGCTGCAGGCGTAACAGTACTTCAGGTTTCTGCCAATCCTTATGTTGCTGCTCTTGGCAGCGAAAAAACAGCTTCTTCTCGTCTAAATTTAGCACAAGCACTTAATGCGCTTGGTACTACCGTTGGGCCTTATGTTGGTGGTTTATTATTTTTCGGTACGGCAGGTAGTTTAGCCGCATCGGCAGCAACTGCTGAATCTGTAAAAGTGCCTTATTTAATGCTTGCGGGCGCTTTATTACTTATCGCTATTGTATTTGCCTTTATAAAGCTTCCAGAAATTGAAGCCCACAAAGAGGAAAATAATACAGCAATTGAATCTCGTTCGTTATTGCAAGCACCGCACTTAACTATGGGTGTACTTGCTATATTTTGCTACGTAGGCGGGGAAGTTGCCATTGGCAGCTTTTTAGTTAACTACTTTGGTGAGGCGCACATAGCAGGGCTTGAAGAGCATACTGCGGCCGCACTTATTAGTTATTACTGGGGCGGGGCAATGGTAGGGCGTTTTATAGGCTCTGTATTATTACAAAAGATTGCACCTTCTAAAGCTATAGCGTTTAATGCATTTAGTATTATTGCGCTATTATTGATCACTATTTTTACTCAAGGTGACGTAGCTTTATACTCAGTATTGGCTATTGGTTTATTTAACTCAATTATGTTCCCGACTATATTTTCAGTTGCAATCGAGCGACTAGGATCATTGACGAGCAAAGGTTCTGGCTGGTTATGTTTAGCAATTGTTGGTGGTGCACTTGTACCATTACTGCAAGGGTTTATAGCTGATACAGTAAATATACAGCAAAGCTTTTTTGTTCCAATGTTATGTTATGTATTTATTGCATGGTATGGTTTAAATGTTGTTCGCTTAGCAAATAAGTGGAAATAACAGACTATACAAGAGTGACTGAATACGTATTCAGTCACTTATAAAGCTACATTTAATAGGAACGTTCCATAAAAAATAAATCTAGTCATTAATTATTTTAATATTAGCCAGTTACCCACCAAAGCCTCTTGTTTTACAATCCTTTATTCTTATTTTTCATCAATAACCTAACTGTAAGTCTCTTTTACTAGGACATTTAGCTAAATTTTTGCTAAAACAGTAAGGCTAATAACGATAAATAATAAAAAGGATGTATATGCTTAACTCGTTGAAATTTACTTCCAAAGTGACTATTGCAGCCTCCTTAATTTTGGTTTTGGTGCTAGGGTTATTTACTTTTAATAACTACATTGCGATGCGCAAGCAAACCGAGCAGCAGTTAAGCCTGGTATTGCAACAAAATTCCGAATCTGTTTCACAAAATATAGCGAGTTGGTTAAATGCAAAGTTGGCGATTGTTATATCAATTGCTAAAACCCATAAAGCTAATGATTCTAAAGCACTCACCCTTTCACAATTAAATACAGCAGAGCTTGCTGGAAGCTTTAAAAATACGTATATAGGTAAATCCAGCGGCACGTTTATATTAAACGATCAATCAGTCGTTTTACCTCCAGATTTTGATGCGACTTCTCGCCCTTGGTATAAATTAGTCGAAAACAAATCAAATACCGCTTTTACAACTCCTTATATTGATGTAACCACTAACGAGCTTACAATTTCAGCGGTAGTACCCATACTCCAAAATGGTCAGTTTAGCGGCGTTGCAGGTGCCGATATTGATATGCAGACTGTGACAAAAATTATCAACGATATTGACTTTTTAGGACTCGGTTATGGTTTTTTACTCGATAATAAAGGCCAAGTGTTAAGCCATCCAAATGCTCAGTTAAACTTAAAAAATACATCAGACATATTTGGCACGAATACGCCTTTACAAAGTGAGTTTACCCAGTACGAGATAAACGGAGAGTCTAAGCTTATTTCGTTTACAAAAATTAGTGGTATTGAAAACGTAGATTGGTACCTAGGTGTTGTTATAAACAAAGATAAAGCGTATGCCAGTGTCTCTAATTTTGGCCAAACCGCAGCTGTTTTTATGGTGATAGGAATTATCACTATTATAATTATGATGCAGCTTTTATTACGCTATTTAATGCAGCCAATGAATCGTTTAAACGATGCTATTAAAGATATAGCACAAGGTGAGGGCGATTTAACAAGGCGTTTAACCGTTGAAAACGACGATGAATTTGGCGATTTAAGCTATTCATTTAATATTTTCATCGAAAAAATTCAGCATTCAATAGAACAAGTAAAAGAGTCTACAAAGCAATTAGATACAGCTATTGAGAGCTTGGTATCACAAACACATTCTTCGCTGTCTATGTATGATGATCAAAGTAAACGAACCGATAGCGTTGCAGCAGCTATCAACCAGTTTTCTGCCACATCAATGGATATTTCAAGTAATGCAGAGAGTGCATCGCAGCTTGCTAAAAATGCAGATGAACATTCAACACAAAACCAAGAAGCATTAAGCCACAGTGTTGCAACTATCCACCAGCTCTCGGGTAATATGGAAAAAGCTCAGCAAACTATAAACAGTTTAAATTCGCATACAGCCAGTATTGGCCAAGTGCTTGAAGTTATTAAAGGTGTAAGCGAGCAGACTAATTTATTGGCACTTAATGCCGCAATTGAGGCCGCTAGAGCAGGAGAGGCGGGACGCGGTTTTGCCGTTGTAGCAGATGAAGTTCGCCAATTAGCGCACCGCACTCAACAGTCAACGCAAGAGATTGAAGACACGGTTAGTCAGTTGCAAAAAGGCTCAAACCTTGCGGTAGAGCTTATGAAAACAAGCCTTGAAGGCAGTGAAAAAAGCGTGCAACAAGCCGATGCTGTTGGCAATTTAATGAGCCATGTTATACAAGCGATTCAACAAATTAACGATGCAAATCACTCTGTGGCCACTGCAACAGATGAGCAAAACCAAGTTGTTAAGTTATTAGATACAGATATTCAAACAATTAATTCGCTTTGTATACAAGGCAGGGCTAACTTAAATGACACGCTTGACGAATGTACCAAACTAAAACAACAGTTTAGTGCTTTAGAAAATATGGTTCAAAAGTTTAAAGTATAAAATTAATGACTAAAAAAAATGTGAATAAACCAAATTGGCTCAGTCTAATAAATATCGACAGTGTTTATAGCTCAGACATGCAACGCAAAGCGTTTTCTTTATTTACCATGATTGGGATTTCAATTGTGGTGATCGCAGTATTAGTGTTTTTTAATTATAAGCTTTATTCGCCACTACTGACCGCTTCATTAATTATCGTTAACATTACAAATATAAGCTGTTCTATCTATTTTATAAAAACGGGTAATCTGCAAGTTGTGGCATTAATAAGTATGAGCATTGTGTGCATGATGTTTGTTGCACTTGTTTATACCGGCGGTAAAGATAATACCGCGCTATATTGGCTAATGTTTTATCCTGTCGTAACGTTTGCATCTTTAGGGGTTAGATTAGGTGCTTGGTTAG
Organism: Pseudoalteromonas sp. LC2018020214; assembly: GCF_016598755.1. Taxonomy (NCBI): domain Bacteria; kingdom Pseudomonadati; phylum Pseudomonadota; class Gammaproteobacteria; order Alteromonadales; family Pseudoalteromonadaceae; genus Pseudoalteromonas; species Pseudoalteromonas sp. LC2018020214. The sequence goes on along the minus strand of NZ_CP066805.1, from coordinate 103,597 downwards.
GCTGTACCTTACTGTTTTCTTGTATTGTTATTTTATACGGCCCTGACTTTGGTCAAGTTAGCTATGGCAACGTAGAAAAAACACGTTTTATAGCGTCCTTTTCTATGGTGTTTTTATTCTCATTTATTGGTGAGTATTTTGGCATAAAAGCCACATGGCTATTGCCGATATTACGCTAGAGCAAAAACAAGATGCTTATACCGACCCCCTTACTGGTATAGCAAATAGGCGTTTTATTACCTCTCATTTTTTAAAGCTTGCTCAAACACGCCCAGAGCAGTACTTACCTTTTTCAATTTTGTTAATTGATTTAGATAATTTTAAATCTTTAAACGATACGCATGGCCACGATTTTGGTGATACGGTATTGATAGAATTTACCAAACTTCTTGAGTCTCAATTTTTGGCAACTGCGTTAAAGGCCCGTTATGGCGGTGAGGAATTTGTTGTTATTTTACCGCAGCTCACTGCCTCTGCAGCCACTGTAATTGCGAACAAATTTCGAGAAGCCGTGGCAGGGCATGTTATATTTACTGATGACAAGCAGCGTATTTCAATCACCTGTAGCATTGGTATTTCCCAAGTAAATAAAGTAACTGATTATGATTATTCATTAAAGCAAGCTGATGAAGCTCTTTATAGTGCAAAGGCTTCAGGTCGTAATAGTGTCGTCTCAAACTAGTTGAAGGATTAATATGTCTCAAAGTAAGTTAATATATGTTCATGACCCAATGTGTAGTTGGTGTTGGGGTTACTCACCAACCTGGCTTAAACTAAAATTAGAGCTTGCTGGTAAAGTGGCAATTGAATATAAGGTAGGTGGCCTAGCACCCGATAGCCAAGAGCCAATGCCACAAAATATGAAAGAGATGCTTGAGGGGACTTGGCATAAAATTTCAGCGCAGCTAGGTACGCAGTTTAATTATAACTTTTGGCGCAACTGCCAGCCAAGGCGTTCAACGTATCCCGCATGCAGAGCCGCTCTTATAGCGCGTAAAGCGGGTAAAGAAGCTCCAATGGTGGCTGCTATTCAACACGCTTATTACCTAAACGCACAAAACCCGTCTGATGAAAGTACATTAATTAGTTTGGCTGAAAAAATTGGCTTAAATAAAGATGAGTTTTCGGAGCAGCTAACATCAAGCGAGCTTAATGAGGAGCTCAAAGCGGAGTTATCCTTTGTTCGCACTTTACCAATTCAAGGTTTTCCCTCACTAGTGCTTATTAAAGATAATAAAGCTTACCCTATCGAAATAAATTATACCGATTGGCACTATTCCCTTAATCAAATTAATTCAATTTTGGATTAACCACCTTCTTGCATCTTCTTAATAGGGGTATTTGGCCAGCAAGTACCCTTATTCGCGTTAAAACCTCCTCGTAAGTCTTAATTGTTACCATTGTCATAAAAGCGACTTTTTTGCGCAACATCCTTGTCATGTTTCATCTATAAACTCCTGCTCATTGAATTATTAAGTCATAAATTATTTATATAACAAAGTTTATGACCTAAAAAAACAAACTAGCAAATCCGCTAACTAACGAGTAAAGGTGTATGCGATGAAAGGCGTTAAACCATTAATCTTAGCTGGTATTGTGGCCGCAAGTGCAGCAGTACACGCAAACGATTTAGATAAGGTTATTGATAAAAGCAGTGAAATTAATAAATCAGCTGCGCAATCACAAACAAAAATAGACAAGATTGCAGATTCAATGCAAGGACGTTTACAGCAATTTAAAACCCTCAATAAAGAGATTGATGGTTTAGCTGTATACAACGCCCAGCTAACTAAACAATTAAATAATCAAATAGAAGAGATGGAATCTTTAAACCTGTCAATGGATCAGGTTTCTATTATTGAACGTCAAATTACGCCGCTAATGCTTAGAATGATTGAAGGTCTTGAGCAGTTTGTATCTTTAGATATTCCATTTTTAGCTGATGAGCGCACTAAGCGCGTTACGTCTTTAAAAGAAATGATGAATCGTGCTGATATTAACTCAAGTGAAAAATTTCGTCGTGTACTTGAAGCGTATCAAGTAGAAGTAGACTACGGGCGCACTATTGAAGCTTATACCGCACTTTTAAATGTGGATGACAAAGAGCGTGAAGTTGATTTTTTACGCATTGGCCGTTTAGAGCTTATTTACTTAACACGCGATGGCAAAAAAGCAGGTAGTTGGAATGCAGATACAAAGTCATTTGAAGCATTACCAGACTCTACAATAAGCCAAATTAATAAAGGTTTACGCATTGCGCGTAAACAACTTGCCCCAGATATGTTAACTCTGCCAGTACATGCAGCAGAATAAGAGGTTGAAAATGAAATTGTTTACTCAAATGACAAAAATAGCTCTTTTTGCTGCAAGCCTAAGCATTACTGGTGCAAGTATAGCGGCAGAGCCAATGAACTTAGATTCATTACTTAAAACGCTCGAAAATGGTAAATCAGCTCAAAGCAAGCAAAATAAACAACGTGAACAAGAGTTTGCTGCTCGCCAAAACGAGCAAGTACAAACACTTAAAAATACCCAAGCAAAGCGCAATCAAATGCTGGTGGAATCTGAGCGTCTAGAAACGCAATTTGAAGAAAACGAAGTAAAACTTGCTAACTTAACAGACACGCTTTCTAAACGCATGGGTTCGCTTAAAGAGTTGTTTGGCGTTCTTCAGCAAGTTGCAGGGGATTCTAGTAATAAATTTGCGACATCAATAGTATCTGCTCAGATTGCTGGGCGCAGTACGTTTATGGATGACCTTGCTCAAAAGATGGGCTCAACTTCAAAACTTGCTTCAATAGAAGATATTGAAAAAGTATGGTTTGAATTACAACGCGAAATGACCGAGCAAGGTAAAGTAAGTCGTTTTAACGCAAGTGTTATTGTTGAAGGCGGTACTAAAGCACAGCAAGAAGTTGTGCGAGTCGGCGCATTTAACCTTATATCAAACGGTAAGTATTTAGAGTTTAACTCCTCGACTAATTCTTTGAGTGAATTAACACGCCAACCTGTATCGCGCTTTACTGCAACAGCAGAAGAGCTACAAAGCACTAAAAGTGGCGTGGTGCAATTTGCACTTGACCCAACAGGTGGCTCTATACTTGGTTTGTTAGTACAAGCACCGGATACCCAAGAGCGTGTTCACCAAGGTGGCACAGTGGGTTATGTGATTTTAGGCGTAGGTGTTATTGCACTTCTTATATCACTTGAGCGTTTTTTCTCATTATTGATTATGGGCGGTAAAATTCGTCGCCAGCTTAAAGATACAGTTGCACGTGATGACAATCCGCTTGGACGCGTAATGAAAGTAAAAGATCAATTTCCAAGTGTTTCACACGACACACTGGAGCTTAAATTAAGTGAAGCTATTTTACGTGAAATGCCAAAAGTGACGCGTAATTTAACACTTATCAAAATCATCTCTGTTGTTGCGCCGCTGTTAGGTTTACTAGGTACGGTAACCGGCATGATCAACACATTCCAAGCAATCACCTTATTTGGTACTGGGGATCCTAAGCTTATGGCGGGTGGTATTTCTCAAGCGCTAGTAACAACGGTATTGGGCTTAGTGGTCGCCATACCAACGGTATTTTTATACACCTTACTTAATACGCGCGCTAAAAATATCTTGTTAACTATTCAAGAGCAGAGCGCCGGTATTATTGCAGAGCGAAGCGAGAAGGGAGCATAAACCATGGTGCTATTGATTGACTCAATCAATGCTATCCGTGATTTTCTCGACACTGGTGGCCAAGTTCTCTTGGTCATCGGGGTGTTAATCTTCGCGATGTGGTTATTGATACTCGAGCGATTTATTTACTTTTTTAATGGTTTTAGAATCTATAAACACGCTCTTAAAGCCAATTGGATTAACCGTGCAGAACGAGATAGCTGGAATGCAGAGCAAATACGCGAAGCGATGATATCGCGAGCTGGTATGCGCTTAAACACCAATCTTTCTTTAATTAACGTGATGGTTGCTTTGTGCCCGCTACTTGGTTTGTTAGGCACGGTGACGGGTATGATAGAAGTGTTTGATGTAATGGCAATTACCGGCACAGGGAGTGCGCGTTCAATGGCATCGGGGGTATCTAAAGCAACTATCCCGACAATGGCAGGCATGGTAGGTGCGTTATCTGGGGTATTTGCCTCAACGTACTTACAACGAAAAGCTAAGCGCGAAGTAGAACTACTACAAGACAGCATGGTTTTAGACCATTAAGCAAAATTTTGATGAGCGGCTTATATCAAGCCGCTCATCCTAGGAGAATAAAAATGAGAGCCCCGTTAGGAAACCTATTTCAAGAAGACGAAGCTGAAGAAATAAACATGACCCCAATGCTAGACGTTGTATTTATCATGCTTATTTTCTTTATTGTAACTGCCTCTTTTGTTAAAGAAGCCGGTATTGATGTAAACCGCCCAGAAGCCGCAACAGCGGTTAAAAAAGAGCGTGCTAATATTTTAGTGGCTATTTCTGATACAGGCGAGATATGGATTAATAAACGTCAAATTGATGTACGCGCAGTACAAGCCAATATCGAGCGTTTAAAAGCAGAAAATCCACAAGGTAGCGTTGTGATTCAAGCGGATAAAAAAGCCACTACCGAAATGTTAATTAAGGTGATGGATGCCTCGCGCGCGGCGGGCGCATTTGATGTATCAATTGCCGCACAAGATGCGTCTTAAGGGCTAGTTATGTTGCGATATTTAGTTGCATTAGTGATAGCCGGTGTAGTGACCTTTATGTTGTTTTTAGGCATGCAGGCACTGATCACTGGCGGTGAAGGCGCTGTGACGGATCCGGTAAAGGGTAACGTACTTGATTTTGTTCGCTTGAAAAAAGAAGAAACCGTACAAAAAAAAGAGCGTAAGCCACAAAAGCCACCAACACCAAAAGAGCCGCCACCACCAATGGAATCACCGCAAATGCAAAATAGTGATGCTACAGCAAATGCTAACAACTTTGACTTTGGTGCCAATGTAGATGCGGATGTAAATTTAGCCGGCGGGTTAGCACTTGAAACAAGCGATGGTGAATACTTACCGATTGTTAAGGTGGCCCCTGTTTATCCGCGCCGTGCGTTATCACGTGGCATAGAAGGCTACGTTATTGTTGAATTTACAGTAACTAAACAAGGCACTGTACGCGACCCACAAGTAGTAAAAGCAGAGCCTGAGTCACTTTTTGATAGAGCCGCGATGGATGCAGCCCTTAAATTTAAATATAAACCGCGCGTAGTAAACGGTGAAGCCGTTGAAGTTGCGGGTGTTCAGAACAAAATATCTTTCCAAATTAGCGGTTAATTTAGTAATTAACCACGAGTAAACGGACAGAAATGCGAGGCGATTATGAAATTACTACCTACAGCTAAACTTTTAAAGTTAACACTATTTTGTACCGCTGCGATCAGTACAAGTATTGTTGCACCAAGTGCTCTAAGCCTAGTTCCAGGGCTAAATGTAGCTACGGCACATGCAGAGCAAGAACAAAAAACGAAACGTGTACCAGCACTGCGTGAAAAGGTTTATAGCCAGCTTGCTCGTGCCCAAAAGCTTGCAGACGATGGTGATGTTAAAGGTGGACTTGAAGCGCTTGATAGCATTCAAGAGCGAGCTGCAAGCATGAACTCGTACGAAGTGGCAATGATGCATAACTTTTACGGGTTTATTTATTACAACGAAAACGACTTACCAAAAGCGATTGCCTCGTTTGAAAAAGTGGTAGCAGAGGAAGCAATTCCAGAGTCACTTCGTTTAAGCACTACATTTAGCTTGGCTCAACTGGCTATGGCTAATAGTGATTACACTAAAGTTATCTCTTTTTTAGATGATTGGGACAGTATTAACACTCAGCCTAAAACAGAAGGCTATTACTTGTTAAGAGCCCAAACATACTATCAGTTAAAAGATTATAAAAAAGGGCTTGAGTACATATCTCAAGTGATTGCTTTAAGCGACAGCGAAGGCAAAACACCTAAAGAAAACTGGTTAGTACTACAGCGTGCAATGTATTACTCGCTTAATCAAACTGACAAAGTTGTTGAAGTGCTTGAGCGCATGGTAAAGCTTTATAATAAGCCTGAGTATTGGGTGCAGTTATCGGGTATGTATGGTGAAACAGGTAGGGAAAAACAACAGTTGGCGGTAATTGAAGCCGCTTACCAGCAAGGATTTTTAACCTCTAAATCTGATTTACGCCAATTAGCGCAAGTGTATTTATACAATGGTTTAGCGTTTAAAGCTGCAAAAGTGATGAGCGATGCCATTGATAAAGATATTGCTGAAAAAACAGCAAAAAACTACGCTTTTGTTGCCGAGGCGATGATCCAAGCTAAAGAAGATGAAAAATCTATTACCTACTTTGCAAAAGCTGCTGATTTATCTGAGCACGGTAAATACGATCAACGTTTAGCCGAAGTATTTGTTAATACAGAGCAATACGAAGAAGCCGCCGATGCAGCGCGTAAGGCACTTGATAAAGGTGGCCTTGATTTTGAATCAAATGCATTTGTTGCACTGGGTATGGCGCAGTACAACATGCAAAATTTTGATGCATCAATTTTAGCGTTTGAGCAGGCAGAAAAACATAAAAAATCTCAGCGTTTAGCACAACAGTGGATCAAATATGTAAAGCGCGAAAAAGTGCATGCAGAAACACTTAGAACAGCTTTACTGTAAATTTTATAGCGCTTTACTAATTAACAAGTAACGCGTGTAAAACCAGTTCATAATCGCAATACTAAAACCGCCTCAGGGCGGTTTTTATCGTCTCTAAAAGCATCCAATTGTTTGATTTTAAATAAGTTACTTTTGTCATCTTATGGTTATTAAACTGTAACTACTTTGTCATAAGTCTCCCGTATTGTAACCGCAGCTAAACTCAAGTGACCTTAAAGCATTATTTAAGTGTTTTATGGTGACTTGAGTTTATTTGAGCACCTAAAAAATAATTAAATACTTTAACGGAGTGAACAATGAAATTATCTGACTTATTCAAAGTAAGTTTGATTGCAACTGCAGTATCTTTAGCTGGTTGTGGTGGAGACTTAGTAGTATCTGAAGGCGACACAACTATTAATGAAGGTGATACAGTAACTAACGTTATTGAAGGCGGTGACGATACAAGTGGTGAAACGTCATCACGTGATGATTCACAAAATGCTACCACTGGCTTTCCTACTGATATTGATAATGCACTAACTCAAGGTTTAGCGACTGATGTTTCTAGTGAGTTTACATCTATTACAGATAAGCCCGTTTATCGCTTAGCTGCAGATACTGTGTTCACTACTGATGTATCGTTAACAAACGACGCACACTGGATCTTAAATGGCCGTACTGCGGTTGGTAATGATCGCGCAGATAATGCCAAGCTTTATATTCAGCAAGGTACAACGATTATTGGCGAAACAGGAGATGACTTCCTAGTTGTTCGTCGCGGTTCACAAATTGAATCGGTAGGGACTGTAAGTCAGCCCATTACAATGACCTCAATTCAAGATGTTACAGCTCAAGAAACAACGATTGGTCAGTGGGGCGGTTTAGTATTATTAGGTAACGCGCCAGCAAATTCTTGCGGCGACCAAGAAGGTGAAGCAACAGCTGATGAACTTGCTAATTGTGGTGTGTCGGCTGAAGGTGATGCAGGTCAGTTTGGTGGCGATATCAGTGATGATAATTCAGGTACTTTAAAGTATGTACTTGTAAAGCAAGCCGGTAAAACGTTAGGTAATGGTGATGAGTTAAATGGTATTACGTTTGCCGGTGTTGGCTCTGCAACTACGGTTGATTATATTCAAGTACATGAAAATCTTGATGATGGTATCGAGTTCTTTGGTGGCACAGTTAATGTAAGCAATGTTGTACTTACAAATATTGGCGACGATTCGCTAGATTGGTCTTTTGGTTGGACGGGCTCAGCTACAAACGTTTATATTCAGCAAGCGGCTAACGTAGGCGATAACGCTATCGAAGCTGATAACTCTGAATTTGATTCAAGTGCAACACCACTAACTTTACCTACTATTTCAAACGTTACAATTGTGGGTGCTGAGGGCAATAACGGCATTCGTTTACGTGCGGGTACTGCTGGGGTTCTTAAAAATGTATTTGTAACGGGCCCAGCTACTTATGAAAACTGCTTACGTGTAGGCTCTGATTCAGTACCTCGTGCAGAGGATGGCACACTTACGATTACAAACTCTATAGTTGCTTGTCAAACTGCAGCGAATAACTTTGGCAGCGAAGTTATTAACGGTGGCGATGTACAATCTTGGTTTGAAGGCCAAGACGCTAACCAAACACTTACCCCAGCTGATTTAATGCTAGATGACAACGGTTATACACCTCTTGCTGGCTCGCCACTTATTGCAAATACGCAAATTGGTGCTTTTGATGGCTCAACTAATTGGATGGAAGGTTGGACTGTTGGTATCAATGGTGGCTTCCCTACTGATATTGATAATGCGCTATCACAAGGTTTAGCCTCAGACGTATCTAGCGAATTTCCAGAAATTACAGATAAGCCAGTATATCGCTTAGCTGAAGATACAACGTTTACAGCGGATGTAACACTTACAAATGACGCACATTGGATTTTAAATGGCCGTACTGCAGTAGGTAATGACCGTGCAGACGCTACAACACTTTATGTTCAAGCCGGCACGACATTAATTGGTGAATCAGGTGATGACTTTTTAGTTGTTCGTCGTGGTTCGCAAATTAACGCAAATGGTAATGCAACTGCACCTATTACAATGACATCTATTGAAGATGTAACAGGCGCTGAAACAACAATTGGTCAATGGGGCGGTTTAGTACTTTTAGGTAATGCTCCTGCTAACTCGTGTGGCGATCAAAATGGCGAAACGACTGCTGAAGAACTTGCTAACTGTGGTGTATCAGCTGAAGGTGACGCTGGTCAGTTTGGTGGCGATATTAGCGATGATAACTCAGGTGTTCTTCGTTATATTGTTGTTAAGCACGCAGGTAAAACTCTTGGTAACGGCGATGAGCTTAATGGTATTTCGTTTGCGGGTGTAGGCTCTGCAACAAAAGTAGAATATATCCAAGTTCATCAAAACCTTGATGATGGCGTTGAGTTTTTTGGTGGTACTGTAAATGTTCGTAACATAGTACTTACTGACATTGGTGATGATGCATTTGATTGGTCGTTTGGTTGGACTGGTCGTGCGCAAAATATTTATATTCAACAAAGTGCTGTTGGTGGTGATAACGCTATTGAAGCGGACAACTCAGAATTTGATTCAAATGCTACACCTTTAACAAAGCCACTAATTTCTAACGTAACAATTGTGGGTGCTGATGGCACTAACGGTGTTCGTTTACGTGCAGGTACAGCGGGCGTTCTACGTAATGTAGTAATTACAGGACCTGAAGGTTACTCAAACTGTTTACGTGTGGGTTCTGACTCTGTAGCAAATGCAGAATCTGGAGAGCTTTCTATTGAAAACTCAGTAGTGGCATGTAGTGAAGATAATAACTTTGGTAGTGAAGCAATTGGTGGTGGTAACGTTCAATCTTGGTTTGAAGGCCAAACAGGTAACCAAACGCTGACAGCTGCTGGCCTTAGTTTAGCAACCGATGGCTTTACACCTAAATCTAGCTCACCATTATTAGGTTCGGGTGTTGATTCGTCAGACCTTGATTCGTTCTTTACTAAAACAGATTATATTGGTGCGTTTGATGGCGATAATAACTGGATGGATGGTTGGACAGTCGCTATAACACCAAGTTTTCCTGATGATATTCAAAATGCCTTAGAGCAGGGTTTTGCTACTGATGTATCAGCAAGCTTTCCTGAAATAACAGACAAGCCAGTTTATCAGTTAACTTCTGATGTTGTATTCACTTCAGACGTAACATTAACTAACGATGCCCATTGGATTCTAAAAGGCCGTACAGCCGTAGGTAATGACCGCGCTGATGAAACGACTTTATATGTTCAATTTGGTACTACGCTTATTGGCGAGTCGGGTGATGACTTTTTAGTTGTTCGCCGTGGTTCTAAAATAGAGGCTGTGGGCAGTGCAACTCAGCCAATTACTATGACGTCTATTGAAGATGTTACTGGTGGCGAAACGACTATTGGTCAATGGGGCGGTTTAGTGCTTTTAGGTAATGCACCGGCTAACTCGTGTGGCGATCAAGAAGGCGAAGCTACCGCTGATGAACTTGCAAACTGTGGTGTGTCTGCTGAAGGTGACGCTGGCCAATTTGGTGGTAATGACCCAGAAGATAACTCAGGTACTTTAAAATACGTGGCAGTTAAACAAGCAGGTAAAACGCTTGGTAACGGAGATGAGTTAAACGGCATTACGCTTGCTGGTGTTGGTAGTCAAACAGAGCTTGATTACATTCACGTTCATGAAAATCTGGACGATGGTGTAGAATTTTTCGGTGGTACTGCAAACATCAGTCACCTGGTTTTAACTAATATTGGTGATGACTCACTAGATTGGTCATTTGGTTGGACGGGTAAAGCGCAATACGTACTTATCAAGCAAGCTGACTCAACAGGTGATAATGCAATTGAGGCGGATAACTCTGAGTTTGATTCAAGTGCAACTCCACTCACAATGCCTACAATTTCTAATGTTACTATTATTGGTAATGTTGGGGTTAACGGTATACGTCTACGTGCAGGCACTGCGGGTATGCTTAAGAACGTGGTTGTGACAGGCGGGGCAGATTATTCAAATTGTTTACGTGTGGGTTCAGATTCAGCTCCTCGCGCAGAGGATGGTACATTAACTGTTACTCACTCAGTTGTTGCATGTGAAACGGCAAATAACTTTGGTACGCAAGCAATTGGTACTGGTAATGTTGAGTCTTGGTTCTTAGGTCAAACAGGTAACTCTGTGCAAGCAGCCACAGACCTTGGTTTAGCAGATAATGGATATATGCCTTCGGCTGAGTCATTACTGTTAGGTAATGGTTTTGATTCTTCAAGCCTAGATAGTTACTTTGATTCAGTAGATTACATTGGTGCAATGGATGCACAAACAGACTGGACAGCAGGTTGGGTTAAGGTAGGTCTTTAATCCAAACCACATTATAGCCGAGCGAAAGCTCGGCTAATGTCTTGTTTTGTTTCGGAGTATAAAAATGAAATCTTTTAAACCCTCTTCTCTTGTTCTATGTAAACTAAATTGCGCAGTTATGGCTGCAATTATGGGGCTATCAGTAAACACAGCTATAGCAGCCGAAGCCGAAGAGCAAGAAATAGAAGAAGTAGTTGCTGTTGGCCAGCGACTAAAAGGCAGTGCAGGCGCAGTACTACAAGAGCGTCAAAATCAGGCATTTGTTGCTGATATTATGGGTGCTGATCAAATATCACGCACAGGTGATGGCGATGCAGCTTCAGCGCTTCGTCGTGTGACTGGTTTAACCTTAGTCGATGGTAAATATATTTATGTTCGTGGTTTGGGCGAGCGTTATTCAAGTACCCAACTTAATAGCATGTATGTTCCAAGCCCAGATCCCACTCGATCAGTTGTTCCACTGGATTTATTTCCATCGGATATTATTGAAAGCTTAAGTGTGCAGAAATCGTTTTCTCCTGATATGCCAGCGCACTTTGGTGGTGGTAATGTAAATATACGCACCAAATCTATTCCTTCTGATTTTTTGTTTAAAATACAGTTAGGTACTTCATATAACACCTCTAACAGTGACACCGGTTATTTTTACAGTGGTGGTGATGATGATTGGATGGGGCGCGATGACGGTACACGTGCTTTACCTTCATTAATTTCTACAGCGCTCAAAAGTGATGCAGGACTTGAAGGTGACAGCAGTACTACGCTTGAGCAGCGTCAAGCGCTCCTACAATCTCTAGATTGGCAAGTTGGGCCTACTGAGAAAGACGTTGATCCAGGCATGAACTTTTCAGTAGCACTAGGTGATAGGTTTGAGTCTGAAGTAGGTACTTTTGGCGTTCTTGCAGCTGTTTCCTATGACAATGAATGGGAAGTAGTTAAAGAACAAAGCGGTACAAATTTAGGTAGTTTGGGTTGCGAAGATAAATGTTTTGCACAAACTTATGATGGCATATCTACTGAACAAACCGTTCGTTGGAGTGGCACATTAAATTTAGGTTATGAATTTAATAATAACCATAAATTTGAACTAACGAATATAGCTCTTCATGATATGAGTGACAGAGTGCGTAATCGTGACTTTTTCGATGCTAACGAGTCAGAAGAAGGTGTTACTGAGTTACGCCGTGTTGACGTTATGTATGAAGAGCGTGAAATGTTCTCTACGCAGCTCAAAGGGACGCATAATTTTCCTGAATTAGAAAATTTATTTTTTGATTGGTATGCAGGTACAAGCCGTGCCAACAGAGATGCTCCAGGTGCATTAGATGTTGTTTTTCAAACTAACTTAAATGATGGTGTGTTTGAATCAGAGCAGTTACAAGATGTTGCTGCTACTAACGTAACACGTGATTATCAAACTTTGCATGATGACGTAGATACATATGGTTGGAATATGGGCATCCCGTTTTATGGTGATGGCTATGAGTTAGAACTTAAGGTGGGTGGCGATTTTTCTGAAAAAAAACGTGATGCAAGTAATATTCAATTTGGTATTACGCACCGTGGTATAACAGATGAATATACATTTGGCTCAAACATAGACCAAATTTTTTCTGACGAAAATTTAGCTAATAGTGAGTTTTATACAAGTATTACAGGCTCTGGTATTTTTGATGATGGTACCGCAGATGGTGATAAGTACAGCGCTGCACATAAGTTAGACGCTTATTATTTTATGGCCGACTTTTTCTACGAAAACACATGGCGTATAACCGGTGGTATTCGTTGGGAAGACTTTTCTCAAATATCAGTGCCTTTTCAGGCTCATACTAATTTCTTTGATGGAACAATTGAAGAAGTGAGCGAAGTTGCAATAAAAGAAGATAACTTTTTTCCTTCTTTAGCAATTACTTATATTATGGATGAAGAAATGCAGTTTCGCTTAAACCTAAGTGAAACGACGATTCGCCCAGATATGCGTGATGTAAGCTCAACTTATTATGTTGACCCACTAACAGAGTTTTTAGTGCGAGGCTCGCCTACACTTCAAAGCTCTAAGCTAAAAAATGCTGACTTTAGGTTTGAGTGGTACATGCCTTCAGGAAATAATCTATCAGTTGCTTTGTTTTATAAAGATATTGAAAACCCAATTGAAATGGTTGAGTTAGCGGGTGTTGGTGGAGCCGCTCCGCAATTACTAACAGCAAATGCGCAGTCGGGTGAACTAACAGGTATTGAGGTAGACTTTTTAACTGACTTTAGTTTTATTCATAATGATTTATCTGCCATATTTTTATCAGGTAACGTTACTCTATCGGATTCAAGTGTTGAGCTTGGCATAAACGATGCGGATGGGGTTGATTCATTATTTGAACAACAACTAAAAGAGGCGCTGGAAGCAGACTCTGTTTCTAACATTGTTACTAATAATAAACGTCGTTTAGTTGGTCATTCTGAATGGGTAGCAAACTTACAAATGGGTTATGACTCTGCTGATGGTTTTCATTCTACCTCAGTTGTTTATAACGTGTTTGGGCCGCGCATAATCGTACCAGGTACGCGTGGTAACGAAGACGCAGAAGAAAAGTCATTTCATTCTCTTGATTTAGTTTATTCTTACTTCCCTAACTTTAATACTAAAGTTAATTTTAAAGTTAAAAATATACTTGGCCAAGAAAAAGAAATTGAACAAGAAAACTTAACACTTTGGCGTCAAGAAGAAGGCACTGAGTTTAGTTTAAGCTTTAGCTACGAGTTTTAATTTTCTACCCAAGGAAGGGGGATATAATAAAACCTAATTACCTATTAGCCCTGTATTTAATACAGGGCTTTTTTATGACTATGAAAAATATTTAAGTTCTACTTTATTCACTAGTTTTAGCGCGCTGGTGGTGTTATTTTGACGTTAATGAAAATTAAATCTCACGCAATGAATTTAATTTTTAATGTATTAAGGCATCTTTTATGAATCAAACAGTGGAACAAACAATGAAAAAAGTAGGATTAGTCGGTTGGCGTGGCATGGTAGGCTCTGTGTTATTAGAACGTATGCAGCAGCAAAGTGATTTTGCCCATATCGACACCACCTTTTTCACCACCTCACAAGCGGGTCAACTAGGCCCAGATATAGCAGGCGACGCAAAACCATTGCTAGATGCAAGTGACATTAGCGAACTTGCTAAAATGGATATTATTGTTACTTGTCAAGGCGGTGACTACACCAATGCTGTATATCCAAAACTTCGAGAGTCGGGTTGGGATGGTTACTGGATTGATGCAGCTTCAGCACTGCGTATGAGTGAGGACAGCATAATAGTGCTAGATCCCGTAAACAAAGATGTTATTGAACAAGGCTTAGAGCAAGGCGTTAAAACGTTTGTTGGTGGTAACTGTACAGTATCGCTAATGCTACTTGCATTAGGCGGTTTATTTGAGCAAGACCTAATTGAATGGGTAAGCCCAATGACTTACCAAGCAGCCTCTGGTGCTGGTGCACGAAATATGAAAGAGCTTATTGCACAAATGGGCGCTATTCATGCAAGTGTTGCTGAGCAATTAGATAACCCAAGCTCTGCTATTTTAGAAATTGATAAAATAGTCAGTGAAACAATGGCGTCTAAAGACTTACCACAAGATCAATTTGGTGTGCCATTAGCGGGCAGTTTAATCCCGTGGATTGACGTACCTATGCCAAGCGGTCAGTCTAAAGAAGAATGGAAAGCGCAAGTAGAAGCGAATAAAATTTTAGGCTCTTCTAAGCAACCAGTACCTATTGATGGTTTATGTGTACGTATTGGCGCTATGCGTTGTCATTCACAAGCGATGACCATTAAATTACGTGAAGATATTAGCGTAGAAAAAATTGAAGAAATTTTAGCGTCTCATAATGAGTGGGTTAAGGTAATTCCAAACGAGCGTGAAATTAGTGCCACAGATTTAACACCGGTTAAAGTAACGGGCACTTTAAGCATTCCTGTTGGGCGTATTCGTAAATTAGCGATGGGACCAAAATACATTAGCGCATTTACAGTAGGCGATCAGCTTTTATGGGGCGCGGCAGAGCCACTTCGTCGTATGTTACGCATAATTGTTGATGGTGAGTAATACCAATTCGCAATAATACTTAATTAATTTGAGGGGTTAAATCTGACGTTAACTACGTTAAATATTTCTGATACAGAACAACTAAATAAAGAAATTTTTTCCATGTTATCGACACGATTTTCTTCCCTCAAAATAGATCACTTAATTAAGCGAATTGGTATAATATATAATCAGTATTAACAAAAGGGGTTGGCAATTTGCCAGCCCTTTTTAGTTTAATGGCTTATAAAACCGCTTAAGAGGCTAAAACAATACTTTTTTATGAATGTTCACTTTTGTTTATTATTGAACTTAAGTAAACTGTTTACATTGTGCAACAGCCTATTCAAGTAACATTAATGACCTCTCACACAAATAACTTTGCCAATAAGCGATTAGCATTTGTTAGCTCCTATTTTAGTTCTGCAATTGCTATAAACACGGTTGTTTCTTGTTTTCTTATTTTTAGCAGTATTAACCACAGCGCCTCGCAAGAAAAGCTTTACTGGCTTTTTACGTTATCATTTATTTCATTACTTCGAATAGCAAGCCATGTATTTGTTAACAACACCCATGCTTTTAAATATCACCTGTATTTTATAGGTTTATTATTAACGGCTTTAACATGGGCTGCTTTTCCTATTTTGTTTTATGAAAACATGCAAATGCAGGAAAAATTTGTATCATTGGTTGTTTTTAGCTCCCTCGCTGGTGGCGGTGTAAACGTTTTAGCTTCTGATATTCGTTCCTCCTTGTCGTATATAACCTGTTTACTGGTTCCTTTTAGTATTTTATTACTTTTACAGCCTATTGAAGATGAGAATGTACTAGGTGTTTTAGGGCTCGTTTTATGGTTTATTTTGTGTTTTATAACGGCTTCACGTAGTGCAAAAGATGTAAAGTCATCAATTAATAATGAACTTAAGTTAGATCAATTTATTGAAAACTTAGAAAACGAAGTGCAACTTCGTACCGAACAAATAATTTCTTTAGAGCAAAAAGACAACCTAACTAAATTGTTTAACAGGGGGAGCTTTGTTTCTAATGTTGAACTTGATTTAGCCAATCAAAATGATGATATTAAAGCTGTTTTATTTTTAGATATGGATGACTTTAAAATCATCAACGATAAATACGGTCACGATTTTGGTGATTTTGTGCTGGCCCAAACAGGTAAACGATTAGTTGAAACACAAACCCAAGGCGACTTTATTGCTTGTCGATGGGGAGGTGATGAGTTTATTTTTTATTCTCGCACTAACACCGAAGACGAACTTTTTGACTGTGTTTTTAGATTAGTTAAAACCTTAACTAAAACAGTAAGCATGGATAGCTATCAAGTAAACCCTTCTTTTAAGGTTGGGCTGTATTTTACGCGCGAAAATTTTAATCTTGCAGAGGCGATTAAATACGCTGATGTAGCTATGTATGAAGGTAAGAAAAGCCGTAATGAAATATCGGTATTTGACGAGCGAATGCATGAATCGCTTAAAAGAGAAGAAGTACTTCGCAGCTCAATTAAAGAGTGCGTAGAAAAAGGTGACTTTCACCTGTGCTATCAACCTATTGTTGATATAAGCACAAATGAAATAACCACGTTTGAAGTACTACTTCGTTGGCAGTTTAATGATGAATTTATTCCCCCTTCAGAATTTATAGATATTGCAGAGCGATATGGAAAAATTAATATACTCGGCGAATTTGTACTAGAGCAAGCCATTGCGAGCTTAAGTAAGCTAAATGCCGTCAACAGTAATATTGGATTGTCGATTAATGTGTCGGTGTTGCAACTAGAAAACCATAACTTTTTAGATTTTTTAGTTGCGCTTTTAAATAGATACGCAGTTAAACCATGCAATGTGCATTTAGAAATAACAGAAACAGTCATGATTAAAAATTTACCGTATTTGTCAAAAGTGATTACGGCCATAAAAAATACTGGAGTGCGTATTTCTATTGATGACTTTGGTACTGGGTTTTCTTCTATATCGGTTTTAAAAGAGCTATCAGTTGATTACATTAAAATAGACAAATCTTATATTGATAATATTTGTGAGTGCTCAAAAGATAAAAGTATTGTATCTGCGGTAACTAACATGTCGCATATGATTGGTTGCCAAGTAATAGCGGAGGGCGTAGAAAATCCCGCTCAGTTAACGTTGTTACAAAGCTTAGAAATTGATAAATACCAAGGTTTTATATTCAGTAAACCAGTTAGATTTGATCAAGCACTATCCTTGATATATTAAAGGTACTCGTTGTTTTTATTTAGTTAAGCATTGCTGCATAAACCCAATTTTTTGTAGCAATTTTAAATTGGTATAACCTTTGCTGTTAATACTTAAATTAGCCACTTTAACTTCACTTAGGCTATTAACGATGTATTTTAAATACGATTTACGTAGTGTTGTTACAATTTTGCGTAATTCTTACATGTTTAAAATGCTCATTTGAAAGTATTAGGTAAAGGAAATTACAATGAGCTCGGTTTCTAATGTATTTCATAGCAAATGGTTTAACTCATTTGCGGTTATTTTATTAGTCCTTATTATTGCCAGAATAGCCGCACCTTATGCGCTTCAGCAGTACGTAAATTATCAGCTAAAACATACGCAAGGTGTTACGGGGCATGTTGGTGATGTAGATTTGTTTTTATATCGCGGTGCCTACGCGATTGACGACGTTGAAATTTACGCTGTTGATGCAACTTCAGCTCCTAAGCCTTTACTGAGTATTCAAACTCTCGATTTTTCACTTGCGTGGTCAGCCCTTTTAAAAGGGAATTTAGTCACAAATATGGCTTTTACGCGTCCTGAGATAGTTATTTACGATAAAGACCCCAATGCTTCTGAGCAAAATAAACAAGTAAAAGATGAAACCACTTGGGTGGGGCTGGCTAATGACTTAGTACTGTTTTCTATTGATACCTTAATAATTGAGCAAGGCAAGTTAACCTTAGTTAACTCAACCAATAGCGGTGAAAAACCCACTTTTATATCAAATATTAATGCCAAAATTGAAAATATAACGAATGCGCAAAACCTATCAAAAACACTTGTGACTACTCTAAATGTAGAGGGGGCGTTAATGGGGGAGGCCGCATTAAAGCTTGATGGCAAACTAGACCCTTTTAGTAAACACGCTAATTTTGATTTTAACGCAGAGGTACAGCGCTTCTCAGTTAAAAATCTCGACACTGTATTTAAAGTGTATACACCGTTTGATATTGAAGCGGGGGGCATTGATGGCGCAATGGAACTTGTGGCTAAAGATAATAACTTAAATGGTTATGTAAAAGCGGGTGTTCAAAACCTGAGTGTATTTTCTTGGCGAGAAGATATAGAAAAAGATGATGACGGTATCTTTACTGCTATATTTGAAGGCAGTGTAGATTTACTGGGCTCTATACTTGAAAACGATGAGTCTAAACTGGTTGCTGCACGCATTCCTATAGAGGGGCAATTAGATAATACGGATGTTTCGACTTTTCAAGCTGTTATTTCGGTTTTAAAAAATGCTTTTTTTGATGCGTTTAAAATGAAAGTGGATAATGTTATTTCTTTTGAAGATCCAAAGAGTGATGAATCTTTAAGTTATAAAAGTAATAAAAGTAATTAATGTATTTATATTTCCCAAATTAAACGTTTAACTCAAAGTAACACCAACATCATTGATGTTGGTGTTACTTAGTTTAGATATTTCTATTTGTCTTTACTTAATAGCGCTTTAAGCTCTGCAATTTGAACTTGTAGCTCATTTACCTGACCTTGTGTTGCAGGTAGAGAATCGTTATCCGCAAGCTCTTCTCGGGCATTTCGGTGCTCCTCACTCATTACCTCAAGTATTGCACCTACCATCATGTTTAAAAACACAAATGCAGTTAAGAATATAAACGTAAGGTAATAAATCCAGCTTAATTCGTACACCGCCATTGTTTCGTACATTATGTCGGTCCAATCTTCAAACGTTGCTATTCTAAACAAGGTAAGCATTGATATTGAGACGTCTTGCCAAAGTACGGGGTTTATTTCAGCAAACATCATGCTGCCCATTGCAGCGTATATATAAAAAATAACAAACATTAATAGGGCTATATAACCCATTTGCGGAATTGCTTTAAGCAATGAGTTAACCAATAAGCGCAGCTCTGGGATCATCGAAACCAATCGTAACACTCTAAATATGCGCAACAGCCTAGCAATTAACATTGTAGAGCCAGCAGCAGGGTATAAACTGCCCAATACTATGATAGTGTCAAATATATTCCATCCCTTAGAAAAGAAGTCTTTAATGCCTTTGCTTGCAACAAAGCGGATTATTAGTTCAATTAAAAAGAATGCAGTAATGCCAACGTCCATCCAATTTAGAGCAAGCTCTACGGTAGGATGTAGTGAGTAAGTGTGTGCACCTACTGTAAGGGCAGAAACAATAATTACAGCTATAACAAATGATTGAAATATCTTGCTTTTGTCTATACGCTGAAACAACTTTTGTAACTGCGACATCATAGTAATAGATCCTTTGGATATTAAGATTTTATGGCGCTAATATACAATAGTATCGTAATAATTTAACGCTTTTTCGATATAGAAAGTGTAAGGAAATTTAATGTTTATCAATAAACTAAAAAGCAGCGCATTACTTATTATTGGATCATGTGTTTTGGCTGGCTGCAGCTCTGATGCACGTTTTCATGAATTACAATCGGCGCGCCTTGATGAGTGTAACTATAAAGCTGACAAAGAATATTACGAATGCCTAGATAAACAAGACTCTAACTACGAAGAGTTTAAAAAACAGCAACAAGCTCAGACTAAATAAGTAACCTTTATATTTATGACTAAAACTCAAAAACAGCGCGATAAGCAAATTCGCTTAGCGCTTACTAATGCATGCGAAGCAATAAAAGAAATGGTAATTGGTTTTGATTATCTAACGCATACAGTTGATTTAAATAACGAAGTAAACACGTTAAAAGTACAATGTTACTTTATTGATGAGATAGCCCGTGAAGATGCAAAACCGCAACTTGATGAGTTAACGCAGATTATACTTAGCCAGCTAGCAGCTATTAAGTTGAACGCAAAACCAGCACACATCTCATTTTTAGCCAATTAACAGCGGTTTAGTTGGTATGACATCACATGGACGTTATAATTAGATAAATTATTTTTAGGGTTTAAATTATGGCTGTTCCTTCGCGTTCGCAAATTTCACCAGGTACCACAGTAAATATTGTATTAAAAGAAGATCAACGCAGCGGCACATTAACTGAGGGTGTGGTTGAGCGCCTTTTAACAAAATCACCAAATCACCCACACGGTATTAAAGTACGTTTAGAAGATGGTCAAGTTGGCCGAGTAAAAGAGATTTTATAATGGCAACGTTAACAGAGCAGGCTTTTTGGGATTTGGTAACAACGCCTGATTTAGGGCTCGATCCGCAAAGTGTGAGCGATAACCTAAAAACTAAATTTAATGATTTAAGCGATCAGCACCTTATTGATTTTGATAAACACTTTGGCATACATATGCGTAAATGTTTTACCTGGGATTTGTTTGGTGCCGCTTTTGTGATGGCTGGATGTAACGACGATTACGGTTTTAGCGAGTTTAGATGTTGGTTAATTTCGCGCGGTAAAACAGTATTCGAAAACGCTTTAGAAAATGCTGATTCGTTAGCGCAGTGTACACCTGTTTATTACTTAAACGAGCAGCCTTACCCGTATATTGATGAGTATGATTTAATAGCCGGTTTATTATTTGAAGAACGCAGCGAAGACGAATTACCGTTTATTCCATCAGGCAGTGATGAACCTAAAGGTAAACGTTTTAAAGACAAACCTAAGTTCTTAAAGCAAAGCTACCCTTTATTATTTGCAAAGTACTGGCAATAAAATAAACAGTAATTTGTGCGCTATTTAAACAATTTAATGAGTTCAATTTCCCTACAAGTAAGCGCATTGATATAAATCGTTTTGTTGTTTAAGTACGTATTAACTAAAGTACTTAACAGCAAAATGGTTTGTAATGCAGTATCTAGGATGAATCTTTGTGGATTTAAATGTGTTCAATCTAAGGGATTTATTTGCGGCACGAGGTTTGTAACCTAATGGGCTCGGTAATTGCTCTTGCGTTATCTTACTGGCTTACACACATGTAAGAATCAGTATAGTCGAGCAAAGCTCCCTTAGCTGCTCGTGTCTTGGTTCCTGAATACGACTTCTCTCCTTTTATAGTAAATCTCTGTTATAGTTGTTAAAAGTTATAAAAGCTAAGTGATTAGGCATTTTGCTATTATTTAACACGCTGACTCACGAGGATACACCCACGAAATGAAATATTTAACACTCGCTTTATTAACTGTCGCTTTTACAAGTGCAAATGCTTTTTCTGAGCCGAGTAATAAAACACGATTTATACCGCTTTTAAAGTCAAAATTGGGAGCCTACGAAGTTGTGTCGAGCAACTCAGGGTTATGCGTTAACAGCAATTTGAGTTTGACAGATGAAAGTGATTTAAGTGCTGGTTTTAAACTTGGTGAGCAAATTGTATTTGGATCGCTCCACAATGGTACCCGAACCATTAAAAAACCAAACTTTTGCTTTATAACCAGCACGCTTAAATATAAAAGTGATGGCCTTGAAAACGGCTTAAGAATGAGCCGTTGTGAAAGCCCTGAAAACGAAAAAACAATCAGTCAAAGTATCAAATTTTTAGCTGATAACACACTCAAATATACATTGAGCGAACCCAATGTAGAGTGCACATTTAAAAAAGCAGATGAGAGTAAATAAAGCATCTAGTAAGTAGTAAGTAGCAAATCATTCGCAGTATATTTTAGGGATATCGCGCCAACGCGTAGTGTACTGCGGCGACAAAAAATCACGGTTCATGTGCCACCGGTCATTTAATTTACTACTTGCAAGGCTTAGCATTCCTTTTCCGTATCGATTGTTAATTGTGTCTAAGCATTGCATAAGTTTTGGATTATCAGGGCTTTTATTAAATAAGTCATTTTGCTGAAACTGTTCTGATATTAGCTCTACCGCACCCACACCACACTTATAAAACCGTATACCGGGTTGGTAAATCTTATTAAATACCTCAGATACAGCATTAGCCATCACGCAGGTGTCGTTAGTGGGTGAGGGGAACTTATACACAAACGATTTTTTATAATATTTATTTTCGTGCGCGCCACTGGCTGCAAAAATATAAAGCTGGTGAGTGAGCGAACGTTGCGCTCTTAATTTATTAGCCACTGTGGTTACATGGTTAATTAGCGCTGTTTTAAGTGCTGTTGGCTCACATATGCGCTCTCCAAAACTACGGGTCGAATAAATCTCCCGCTTGTCTTGTCGTACATCATCCCAGTTTAAGCATGTTATCCCGTTAAGCTCGCTTACTGTGCGTTCAACAACCACACTAAATGCACGGCGCATTGCTCTAGGGTTTTGCTGAGCAAGATCCCAGGCGGTGTGTATATTCATTATTTTAAGTTTTTTAGCTAGCCGCCGGCCTATTCCCCAGACATCTTCGCAGCTCATTCTTTGTAAAATAGCTTGGCGAGTTTGTTCGCTATTTATTACTGCAACACCATTAAAACCACTGAGCTTTTTAGCGGCATGGTTAGCGGCTTTTGCTAAAGTAGGGGTCGGGCCAAAACCTACACCTACAGGAAGCTTTGTTTCGCGCCATACTGTGCGCCTTATTGTATGACCGTATTCATGCCAGTCTTTAATTAATGATGTGTAGCCATCAAAGTGCAAAAACGATTCATCAATACTGTATATGTGCTGTGTATCGCAAAAGCGAGCGATGATATTCATCATTTTGTCGCTTAAATCAGCATAAAGCTCGTAATTGCTAGAGCGAATAACAACGTTGTTTTGTTCAAGTAAATGCTTAACTTTAAAGTACGGGCCAAATTTAGGAATATTTAAGCGCCGAGCAATAGGGCAAATAGCGCATACACAGCCATCGTTATTGGTAAGTACAACCACGGGTTTTGATCGAATAGCAGGGTCGAATACTTTTTCGGCACTGGCATAAAACGACACAGCATCAACTAAGGCATACATTTTAGTAACTCTGGGCTTTGCCTGTGCATTCTTATTGATAGCGTTACTACGCCTTCGAGCTGAAACTCGTCTGCAGAGGTGAGTTGTACAGGCTTATGTAAAGAAGACGCTGAAAGCAGCCGCGCATTGGTTTTATCAAGCAGCTTGCATACAAAAAGACCATTTAAGTTAGCAACAATAACGTCACCATTTTCTGCAGGCTCTGCACGGTCAATAACTAATAAGTCCCCTTCAAAAATTCCGACTTCTTGCATAGAGTTACCCGATGCTAGGCCAATAAAGGTAGCATTTGGGTGCTTTATTAAAAGCTCATCAAGGGTTACACCTAGCTCGGTGTACTGCGCTGCGGGCGATTCAAAACCACACACGCCTGCTTCTATATAAATGGGAATGACAAACATAACACAACCTAAAACGCATACACTGTATAAGTGTACAGTATATGCGTTTTGTGTAAGTTATGCCAAGAAATGTATAACCGATCAATCCATATTTTTGATCATTTGCTGTGCGATATCTAAAAAGTCTTTGATTTGCTGAGGGTTTAAGTTTTTACACATTTGATTATTTATTTTCTGCTCTGAGGCTAATAACTTATCAAAAAGAACTTTGCCTTGCTCTGTGAGCGACAAAATAAAGCAGCGCTTATCGTGCTCACTTGCCTGTTTATTTATTAAATTTAAGCCAATAAGATCTTTAATTAAACGTGCTATTTGCGCTTTGTCGCGCTGCGTTTTAGTAACAATATCGTTAGCCGTACAGTTATTTACGTTCGCAATAATATGTATGCAGCGTACGTGCATAGCATTAATACCAAGTTCGCCTGCGTTAATTGCTTCTCGAATTGTTACACGGTAATTTTGCATTAATTCAAACAGCGTATTTGATAAAGGTGTATTCATAGAACTCTCAATATAGTTGACAAAGTCAATTAACTTGTTATAGTTGATTTTATCAACCAATGGGGCGTTGTGCAATGCCTGCTTTTTATAGCAGGTTGGTATTAAAGTCTAAGTTTTGTAAAACGAGGTAATGCATGGGTAAACAAATTCGCAAAGCTAACATATTAAGTACGCAGCAAATCACACCACATCTACAACGCATTGTTGTAGGCTCTGATGATTTTAACGACTTAACCTCACAGCACATTGGTAACTATGTAAAAGTACTGATCCCAAAAAATGGTGAAGTAGATTTTAACTTAAAAACAGCGTGTATGCGATCTTACACAATAAGGCATGTAGATGCACAAACAGGCGCGTTAACACTTGATTTTGTTATAAATATGCACCAAGGTCCAGCAACTGACTGGGCTAAAATTGCAAAAGTAGGTGATGAGGTAGGTATTGCAGGCCCAGGCCCTAAAAAGCTAGATAATTATGGGCATTCGCATTATGTGTTGCTAGGGGATTTAACATCGGTAAATGCAATAAAGGGGTATATACAGCAATTACCTTTATTTTCAAAAATTGATGCCTTTGTACATGTACCCACCGAAAAAGACATTATTGATTTAGAAACAAGCCGCGATGTTAATTGGCTTGTTACCGACAATGCTGACGAAACGCTACTTAGCGCGCTTCAAAATTTGCACATTACAGCAGAGCCTCCCATTGTATTTATGGCATTGGAAGCTGGGCTTGTGCGTAAAGCAAAGACATTGTTAACAGAGCAATTTAATATACCACGCGGTAATATTGTTTCCTCAGGTTATTGGAAAAAAGGCGTGGATTCAGAAGGCTATAAAAAGCTGCGCCAACGTGATGCACAGCTTGCTTGAATACCTTAGAGCAAAATAACATATACCTATTTTGCTTTAATACCACTGTGTAACTTGAATTGACCTAATAGCAGACCCATTTAAGTGTTTTATGCTAATGATGTAATACATTGTTAGCATGCATTTTTAGGAGCTGCTATTTTGTTAAATTCCATTCCTTTTTCGTTATTAGAACTTGCCCCCATGATCAAAGGGGACAGCGTTACTAACACTCTTCATAAAAGTACTAAATACGCCCAACGTGCAGATGAGCTTGGCTTTAACCGTTTTTGGCTTGCTGAGCATCATAATATGCCAGGTATAATTTGTGCGGCCACTTCAATTTTGGTTGGTCACATTGCAGGTAATACCAAAAAGATACGCGTTGGGTCAGGCGGTATTATGCTGCCAAACCACTCCCCATTAGTTGTTGCTGAACAATTTGGTACATTAGAGAGCTTATATCCAGGGCGAATAGATTTAGGACTCGGGCGTGCCCCAGGTAGCGACCCTGTAACGAGTCGTGCATTAAACAACGATATGAGCCGTGCAGAAAACTTCCCAGGTGAGGTAACTGAGCTGCAAACATTGTTAGGTCCTTACAATGGTACACACCCTATACGTGCTATACCGGGTGAGAATACAAACGTTCCGATTTGGTTATTAGGCTCGAGTTTATTTAGCGCGCAACTAGCGGCGCAAAAAGGGTTACCGTACGTATTTGCAGGGCATTTTGCACCGCGCTTTGTGCACGACGCAATAGCGCTGTATAAGCGCGAATTTAAAGCATCAAGCGTACTTGATAAGCCATACGTAATGCTTGCACTGCCTTTAGTGGCAGCAGACACCGACGATGAAGCGCAATACTTGTCGACTACTTCTAAGCAACGTGTGCTCGAACTTATACGCGGTAACGAGCTGTGGCTAAAACCACCTGTTGAAAGCATGGACGGGTTATGGAGCGAACAAGAACGCGCTCATGTAGAGAACTTTTTAAGTCTAAGCGTAGTAGGCGGACATGTAAGTATTAAACACAAGTTAGAGATGATAGCTAAACAGCTAGAAGTTGATGAGTTTATATTTACCAATGATGTATTCGATAGTGAAAAACGCCACCGTGCACTCGAAATTTTAATGGAAATAAAGCACTAAAATATAGTTAGTTAAGCAAGCGTACACTCTGGGCTTGTTAACATATAGACATCATCAAAAGTTAAACTTTTTTAACTCATTTTATTAACTTTAAGTGATGTCTGTATTTGTTATTTAAATATTCAAAGTAAATTTGATTGCTATTTTTAGTACATATTTTGCTTTATATACCGTTCTGTTTTTTCAATTGAACTGATTTAAACAATCAATTTTAAGATATCACTTTTGTTTTTTATAATGTAGCTATTAAACCAGACATCATAAAATTAAAGGCAGGTACACCGTGAACTCTCTAAACACCGCAACAGCTAATTCAGTTAACAAAACAGCGCAGCCAAAAGTTGCTCTGATTGCTGAAGGTGGCGGGCAGCGAGGGATATTCACAGCTGGCGTACTTGATGCGTGGTTAGAGCAAAGCTATGACCCTTTTGATTTATTCATTGGTACTTCAGCGGGTTCGCAAAACTTAACTAGCTACTTAGCGCGTCAAAAAGGCTACGCTAAACGCCTGATTAGAGGACTTTCGCGTAATAAGCGTTTTTTTCAGCTTGGTCGCGGATTAGTGGGTAAGCATATAGTTGATTTAGATTGGTACTTTGACAAAACCACTGAAGTAAACAGAGCTATAGATTTCAAAACAGCGAAAACTAGTTTAGGTGAGCGTGAACTACTTATAACAGCTACAAATGCACGAGACAGAAAAGCTTATTACTTATCGCCTACAGGTGATAGCGGTCAATGGCGTGATTTGTTAAAGGCTTCTAGCGCACTTCCGTTTTTATACAAACAAGGTGTAAAGTTAACACCTTGGTTAAACGCAAAAGCAGCGAATGAGACACATCTTGTTGAAGAACAAGCACAGAGCGATTTTTATCTAGATGGCGGTTTAGCAGCACCACTTCCCGTGCGTGAAGCTTACAACCGAGGTGCTCGTAAAATTGTTGTAATAAGAACGGTTGACGCTAATTTTCAAGCGCAATCTGCATGGGTACAAAAGCTAAGAACATTTGCTATAGCATCAGGCTATTGTCCAAAAACATTGGACTACTTAATACAGCACGAAAAAGCGTATTTAGATGAGCTTGAGTTTATTGCAAATCCACCAAGTGATGTGGAAATAATACAAATTTTTGCAGACGAAAAACTGCATAGCAAATTATTAGGTAGTTCAAATAACGATTTACGTTTTGATCATAAATTAGGCTTAGCTGCAGGTCGGTCTTATTTAGCGCAGCAAAGCCAATTTGAGATCAGCAATACGCATAACTACTCACAAAGCGAGTATCGTTACAATTAAGCAAATTGGATACCCAAATCATGAATAATACTGCGACTTAAAGTTGCAGTATTATTCATTTAAATGCCTTTTATTTAAATGACACCCATCCTAATTTTCACGTTTATTGCCTTTATTTAAATGACACCCATCTTAATTTGTGTATTTACTAACCTTGTCTATACTTTATAAAATTTTAAAGTGAGCATGATGCCTGTGGCTACTGCACGAAAAAGACAAATAAGCCTCTCCAATACACGTTACTATCACTGTATTTCTCGGTGTGTGAGACGTGCTTACCTATGTGGAATTGATACACAAACAGGCAAAAGCTATGAGCATCGTAGAGATTGGGTAGAGGAGCGTTTATTATTTTTGGCGAAGGTATTTTGTATTGATATTTGTGCTTACGCGGTAATGAGTAACCATACACATTTAGTACTTTATATAGATGATAAAAAAGCAAATAGGCTTACAGATAGAGCTGTTTGTATAAGGTGGCATAAAGCATTTAAAGGGACGAATATATCAAAGCGTTACCTTGAAGGTGAATCGCTATCAGATATAGAAAAAATGTTACTAAAACATAGTATAGTGAAATTTAGAAATCGTTTAAAAGATATTTCTTGGTTTATGCGTTCGTTAAACGAGAATATAGCAAGGCAAGCTAATAAAGAAGACGATTGTACAGGCCGTTTTTGGGAGGGGCGCTTTAAATCTCAAGCTTTACTGGATGAGCCTGCACTATTAGCTTGCATGGCGTATGTTGACTTAAATCCTATAAGGGCAAAAGTTTCACAGAGCATTCAAACATCATCATTTACCAGTATTAAAACACGAATTGAACATGCAATAGCAGGTAATCAACCAAAGTTTTTAGCTAAATTTGTAGGAAAGCTCTCACAAAAGATAAGTAAAGGTTTACCATTTGAGTTTAAAAACTATCTAGAATTAGTAGAGCAAACAGGAAAGTGCATAAGGGCAGACAAACCAGGTTATATAAATCAAAGTACAACGCCTATATTAAAAACATTAAACATAACCGAAAAAAACTGGCTTAAACTAACAACCCGCTTTACTAAGATGTTTCATGGTGCTGTTGGTAAAGCCGAAAAAATAGAAATCTACTGCAATAATCAACATTTCAAACGACGACCCAATATCAAAAATAGCCAAGCTTTAACTGCTTAGTTTTACTATTTAATACAACTTATCAAAGTTTAGACTGAATTGTAGTGGTCAACTAATTTTGGCCACAGTTTTAGAATCTTGGTATCTAACCTCAGATGTACTAGCTCAGACTTGATCTGACAGTTACCCGTTTTTTAATCGGTGACTGTCAGTCTAAATTTGAGCTAAATTTTTCTCAGCCCAGATCAATTTTCCATCTAATAAAGTTTCTAATGGCGTTCTGCCACAGCATATTTTTCCTTGATGAGTTCGGTCATTATTGTAATAAATCATCCATTCGTCCAGATCCTTTTGCAATTCCGCTAATGAGCTATATAGCTTTTTACGGAATGTAACTTGATAGAATTCATTGAGTATCGTTTTGTGGAAGCGTTCGCAGATACCATTTGTTTGCGGTGACATAGCTTTGGTTTTTGTATGATCGATATCATTAATAGCCAGATATAACTGGTAATCATGATGTTCGACTTTGCCACAATATTCAGTGCCTCTATCGGTTAGAATACGTAGCATGGGAAGCTCGTACTGTTCGAAGTACGGCAGTACTTTGTCGTTGAGTATGTCAGCCGCAGTAATTGGCGTTTTCGTGGTGTAGAGCTTAGCGAACGCTACTTTGCTGTATGTATCAACGAAGGTTTGTTGGTAGATACGCCCAACGCCTTTGAGATTACCCACGTAAAATGTATCTTGAGAGCCTAGATAACCTGGGTGAGCCGTTTCAATTTCACCACACGCTTCGTCATCATGTTTTTTCTTTTCAAGCGCAGCTACTTGAGCGTCGGTGAGAATGATACCTTCGTTAGCAACTTTATTTTCTAGTGCCTTGAGACGCTTTTTGAAGTTCTCTAGGTCATGACGTAGCCATATTGAACGAACACCGCTGCCAGAAACGAATACGCCTTGTTTTCTGAGTTCATTACTCGTTCTGTGTTGGCCATGAGCTGGATAATCGACAGCGTATTTAATGACGGCTTGTTCAGTTGCTTCATCAACTCTATTTTTTAAGTTTGGCGCTCTACGACTTTTATCAATTAACGCATCAAGTCCACCGTCTTCGACGAGTTCTTGATATCGATAAAATGTATCACGGGATACGCCCATCACTTTGCAGGCTCTTGATACGTTGCCAAGTTCTTCTGCAAGATTAAGTAAACCCGCTTTGTGTTTAATAATTGGATTGTTAGTATGTAGCATGAGAGTTACCTCTTATATGTTTTGATTTAAAGATTCGACACCTTTTATCAAAACGGGTAACTCTCACTTTTTCAAGTTGATGTGTCAGATCTTGTCTGAACTAATACACCTCAGATTCATTTGGTGCTAAACCTGCATTATAATGATGTGGTCTAACATTGTTGTAATATCCGTTGATATAATCACTCACACTATATTTAGCTTCTTCAAAGTTTTCATATCCAACTTTTGGCATCCACTCCGTTTTAAAGCTTCTAAAAAATCGTTCCATTGGCGCATTATCCCAACAATTTTCGCGCCGACTCATACTTTGTTTGATTTTATAGCGCCATAAACGTTGGCGATACTTCAAGCTTGTATAGTGGCTTCCTTGGTCTGAGTGAAACATCAGTCCTGTCGGTTTTCCTCTGCTTTCATACGCGAGTTCAAGCGCTTTTAGCGTTAAGTTAGTATCTGGCGACAATGACATTGCCCAACCAACGACTTTGCGTGCAAATAAATCAACAACGACCGCTAAATAAGCCCAGCGATTACCTGTCCAAATATACGTCACATCACCGCACCACACCGTATCCGGCTCAACAACATCAAACTGCCTATCTAGAAAATTCGGGATTTCAAGGTGCTCATTACCACCTCAAGGTGCTCATTACCACCGCGTTTATATTGATGTTGTGGTACTTGGCAGCTCTCTAGTTTTAGTTTAACCATCAGCTTAGCGGCGCGATAACGGCTTAATTCAAAACCGTTATTCGTTGCAATTGCTGCGATTGTCCGTGCCCCAGCCGAACCGCCACTCATTGCATGTATAACTTTAACTTCCGCTTCTAACCTTACTTGCTCTGGTGTCGATGTTGTATCCCGTATGGCCCAATATTTATAGCTGCTGCGATGCACATTGAATACGCTACACAACACGCTGATTGGGTAACGCTCTCGTTGATTTAATTTCTCAATTAACGAGAATTGCTCAGGGAGTCGGACATCAAGAGAGCGGTAGCCTTTTTTAATATATCCTTTTCTAATTCAATGCGTTGGATTTGCTTTTTAAGTTCGCGGATTTCAATTTGTTCAGGCGTCATTGGTGAAGCCAATGGGGACTGGCCATTCCGTTCTTGCTTTAATTGAGTTACCCACTTACTTACAGTTGATTTACCAACCCCCATAGCTTTAGCTGCATCTTCTTGCGTGTAGCCTTGATCAACTACAAGCTGAGCTGTTTCTAATTTGATTGCAACAGAATACGTTGCGCGTTTTAATTTCGTCATTTTTTCACCCAAATTTGTATGCTTATTAGCATAACATTTCTTTCTTAATGGGTGGCCAAATTAACTATGCCACTACAAATGTACTCAGGGTTTTAATTCATCTGCGATTTAGATAAATAGAAGCTTCTAATCAATCAGTTGATGTAGCTAAGGGAATTAACCGCATATAAAGACACAATAAATAATTTTTAAGTGTTAAGTCCCTCAGTTTTAAAAAATTTAAATGGGTGTCATTCTAAATTTGTGAATACTTAAAACATTATAAATGGGTGTCATTTAAATATTCTTTTAAATATTAAAAATAACTTAAGTTGATGAAAGCAATATGCTTGTTTCACTATTTAAAATACCGTCAATTTCACGTACTTGCCTTAGCACTCCATCAAACTCACTTAAATTTGCAGCTTGAAGCTCTGCAACTAAATCCCATGCACCATTGGTGGTGTGTAATTTTATAAGCTCGGGTATTCCGCGCATTGTTTTAATTACTTGTGAGGTAGATTTACCAACGACTTCTATCATCATAATTGCGCGCACGGCTTCTGTTTCTATGTGTTCGTGAACGCGTACAGTAAACCCTAATATTGCGCCTGAGCTAACTAATCTGTCTAACCTATTTTGCACTGTCCCGCGTGATACATTTAAAGAACTGGCTAAAGCTGAAATAGAAGCGCGGCCGTCTTTTCGTAATTCAGCTATTAAAGCATTATCAAGAGAGTCATAAATATAGGGAGTCATAAATCAAACCTTTAAAAGAAGTTACTGACCAAAATACATAAATTGTATATAACTGCATAGCAAAATGATAAAAACTAGTACTATTTGTGTAATTAATTACCATATTAAATAGCACGTAGCCTCGCTAAACTTGTTTTAAATTAACTAATACATTTATTCAAGAGGTTTCAGCATGAGTCATTTTATAGCACAGCCAAAACAAGGCGTTCCATTTGTTAGCGTTCAGGCAATGGCTAAGCTTATAAATAGCTTAGGGGTCGAAAACGTTCTGCTAGATCTAACAAATAAATTAGAAACCGACTTTGCCCGTTGGACAGAGTTTGATAAGTCACCTCGCTATGCAGCACACTCACCAGAGGGTGTAATAGAGCTAATGCCAGTGAGTGATGGCCAAATGTTCAGCTGTAAATATGTAAATGGTCACCCAAAAAACACCTTTAGAGAACTTCAAACAGTCGCTGCATTTGGTATTTTAGCCGATGTAGATAGTGGCTATCCGGTTATGATAAGCGAAATGTGTTTACTAACAGCACTACGTACAGCCGCAACTTCTGCAATGGTAGCTAAATATTTAGCACCTAAAAACTCAACAACCCTTACTTTAATAGGCAATGGCGCTCAATCAGAGTTTCAGGCACTCGCTTTTAAAGCGGTACTAGGTATTACGCATATTCGTTTATACGATATAGATAAAAGCGCCTCTAAAAAAGCATTTGCTAATTTAAGTGCATGCGGGTTAAACGTGACTATTTGTAATAGTGTACAAGAGGCAGTAAAAGGGGCAGATATTATCACTACCTGTACTGCTGATAAAACTAACGCCACTATTTTAACAAATGACATGATCCCACAAGGTGTGCACATTAATGCCATAGGTGGTGATTGCCCAGGTAAAACAGAGTTAGATGCTAGATTGCTTGAGCGTGCTAACGTATTTGTTGAGTACGAGCCGCAAACTCGAATAGAGGGCGAAATTCAACAAATGAGTCCAAGCTTTACAGTAACTGAGTTTCATAACGTTATTAATAAGCAGTCGCTTGGGCGTACTAGCCAAGATGAATTAACCATTTTTGACGGCGTTGGCTTTGCGAGCGAAGACTTTACAGCACTGGTATTTATACGCGATGAGTTAATTAAAACGGGCGAGTTTGCTTTGCTTGATTTAATTACACAACAAGCGGACCCTCGTAATTTATTTTCAGTGCTTAGTGATCAACCATTAGTAAAAGAGCACGTGGCATGAGCGAAGTAAACCAAGCCCCCAGAGCTGTAGTGATGGTAAGGCCGCATCACTTTACATCTAACCCACATACAATGCTCGATAACGCATTTCAAAGTGAATGTTTAGCACAAAACCAAAGTGAACAAGCATTTAAAGAAGTGACTAATGCCGTACAAATATTAAAAAATGAAGGGGTAACAGTTCACCTTTTTGAAGATGAGCAAACACACACTCCCGATTCAGTTTTTCCTAACAATTGGTTTTCAACTCATCAAAGTGGCCAATTAATAATCTATCCAATGTTTGTAGAAAATAGAAGGTTAGAATATCGAAAAGATATTATTGATTTTTTAACGGATCACTATAAAGTGTCTTCAGTGACTGATTATTCATTTTTATCGAAAGAAAATTCATTTCTTGAAGGCACTGGTTCACTGGTTATCGATCATCAAAATAAACTCGCTTACGCGGTAGAATCAAAAAGAACTACCAAGTCGGTGGTTAATACAATATGTGAGCAATTAAAACTATCACCCATAGTGTTTAACGCATATGACGAACAGGGAACTGCGGTTTATCACACTAATGTTTTAATGTGTATTGCTACAAAATTTGTAATGATCAGTTTAAATATGGTGCCAATTGAACAACGTGCACAGTTAGCTAAACATTTTTTAAAAAGCCATCATCAAGTTATCGATTTAACGCTTGAGCAAATTAATAACTTTTGTGGCAATGCTATTGAGCTACAAGGTAAAAATGGTCGTATTTTAGCCTTATCGCAAACTGCGCTTAATGCACTTACACCTGAACAAATAACAGTTATACAAAAAACGGCTAAGCTTGTGCCATTACCAATACCAACTATTGAGTCGGCTGGTGGCTCAGTTAGGTGCATGATTGCAGGAGTTCATTTGCAAAATAAATAATGTATAGTTTTAAGGCAGCTTAGCTGCCTTATTTGCATTAAATTTTTAGTCGATGTCGCAAGCAAATGCCGTTATACCCAAAAAAGGGTATTAATATAAAAAATATAAGAAGGAATTAGCAATGTTCGATACCGTCGTCAAAAGCGTAAACAACCTTTTATGGGGAGAAGGGCAGGTACTTATTTATATACTCTTGTTTACGGGGGTATGGTTTTCAGTACGATTAAAAGCAATTCAAATACTTAAATTTAAACATATGTTTAGCCTTTTAAAAGGCAGTAGCAAATGTAAGAAAAACGATATTTCCTCATTCCAAGCGTTGTGTACAGGGCTTTGTGCACGAGTAGGTACCGGTAATTTAGCCGGTGTAGCGGTTGCAATTTCACTTGGCGGCAGCGGCGCTATATTTTGGATGTGGGTAATAGCCATATTGGGCATGGCTACAGGCTTTGCTGAAAGCGTACTTGGGCAAGTATATAAAGTGCGCGATAGTGGTGGCGAGTTTAGAGGCGGGCCTGCGTATTATATTCAACAAGGTTTGGGTAGCCGGGCATTTGCCATTGTGTTTGCCGCATGTTTATTTTTAGGTTACGGCTTTACGTTTAGTGCAATGCAAACGAACACAATTACCGATGCACTTAATTACGCGTTTGAAGTTCCTACATTTTATTCAGGTCTGGTTATTACCGTACTAGCAGGCTCAATTATACTCGGTGGCTTTAAGGCAATTGCCCGATTTGCAGAGCGTGTTGTGCCAATAATGGGCATTGTGTTTGTACTTGCCGCCGTTATTATTACGATTATAAATTTCACGCAAGTACCCGCCATGCTTAAAGATATATTTTTATCAGCGTTTGGTTTACAAGAAGCAGGCGCCGGTGCAATGGGCGCAGCCATTAAAAACGGTATACAACGTGGTTTATATTCTAACGAAGCGGGCGCAGGTAGCGTGCCGCATGCATCAGCAAGTGCCAGCCCAATACCTAATCACCCTGTAACGCAAGGTTACATACAAATGCTCGGCGTATTTTTCGATACAATCGTACTGTGTAGCTGTACCGCTGTGATCATTTTATTAGCCGATATAGACATAAGCGGTGAAATGGAAGGCATTCGTTTAACACAAAGTGCGATGACCGCTCATTTAGCACAAGGTGGTGTTTATTTTGTAGCAGCCGCTATTACCTTATTTGCTTTTACATCGGTAGTGGCAAACTACGCCTATGCAGAGAGCAACTTGCACTTATTTAAGCTCGACAACAAAGTAGGGCGCGGCATTTACACTTTGCTTTATTTATCAATGATGTTGTGGGGCGCATCGGCCACCTTAAAAGAAGTCTGGGATTTAGCCGATATTGCCTTAGGGTTAATGACAGTGGTTAACGTTATCGCTATTATACTGTTAACGCCGACTATATTGTCTGTTACGAGCGATTACCACGCACAAAGAGACAAAGGTTTAGAGCCCGAATTTAAAGTAAAAGATGTAAAAGTACAGGGCAAATGCGAAGACGGCATTTGGGACTAACTCAGCACACTTAACTATAAAAAGCGGTTTTATGGCAACATAAAACCGCTTTTTACTTTGCATAAATATTCACTTTCAGTATTGTAAAAATAACAGAAGCAACCAAAATAAAAGGCACAATTTTTTAGATGATCGAGATTCACGCAGGGAAAACAGCGGCTAAAATTATTAACGAACAGGGCTTTAAACCTGAACTTTTCACCTCATTTTTAGGCGCAAGTGGTGGGCCAAAGTGGTTTACATTATTTGGGTTGGATAAGTATATTTTTAGTGAATTTTTTAAAAACCGTACCCAACCACTTAATTTAATTGGCTCATCTGCCGGCGCTTTTCGCTCTGCATGTTTTGCACAAAGCGATCCCGTTGCTGCCATTGAGCGATTAGCAAAATCGTATTCGCAAACTAGGTACTCAAGTAATAAACCAACACCAAATGAAATAACAATAAAAGCGCGCGCATTGCTTGAAGATGTTTTTGGCGATAACGGCGTAACCGAAATTATAAATAACCCAATATTTAAAGCGCACTTTATAGTAGCAAAATCGAATGGCTTTATTGCCAGCGAAAATAAATTAATACAGTTAATGGGTTTATCAAAAAGTTATATGTTAAATCGCGTTAACCGAAAATTATTAGGTTCGCAGTATGAGCGTTTTATATTTGGCCCAGCAACAAGTGACTTATCAATTACCGACAGCTACAATTTTAAAACGCAAAACATAACGCTTACTCAAAATAATTTAAAAGATGCATTACTTGCATCGGGTTCAATACCACTTGTTATGCAAGGCATAAAAAATATTGCAGGCTCACCGCAAGGAATATATCGCGACGGCGGAATTATCGATTACCACTTTGATTTAAAAATTAATAACCCAGGGCTTATTTTATATCCGCATTTTAATAGCGAGCCAAAAGCAGGGTGGTTCGATAAAAATTTAAAACGTAAAGTGTCACCACTTAATTACGACAATGTAGTGATGATCACCCCATCAAAAGAATTTGTAGCAAGCTTACCGTACGGAAAAATTCCAGACAGAAATGACTTTACCGATCTTGATGCAGATACACGCATTAAATATTGGAATACTGTTTTTAGTGAGACGGAAAAGTTAGCCGAAGCGTTTGAAGAGATATTAATTCAAGCGAAGAAAATGACAATAATGGTATAAGAATAATATTATAGGGAAGTTAAAATATGAATTTATATTCGAAAAGACAAAAGCAATTTAGAGAAGAAATAAACGACGTTTATAGTTACGAAAATATACCAAATAAATTGTTAGTGCAAATTATTCATATTTGGAATCGAGTCTTAGGTAATCAAAATAATTATGAACAATATGGATCCCAAGTTCCTGGATGCTATAAATATATTTATGATATTTTATGTGAAGAATATGGAGTATTTGATTTATTTCCTAATATACAGCGAAGCAGTGGAATTCATTATTATCATGAATTATGTAAATATTTACTGGCATTAGATGATGAAGAAAAAATAATAGATATCATTGAATTAACTTTTACACTTATAGACACGATAACAAGAGAAAATACTTACTTAGGAAAAACTGATCCAAGTAAAGAAGCTGATGAAGCTATAGTACTTTTAAATTCAAGATTTAAGGAAAATGGAATTGGCTTCCAGTTTATTGATGGGCATATAATAAAAGTAGATTCTGAATTTTTACATACAAATACAATAAAGCCAGTTTTAAAGTTATTGAATGATAAAAATTACGGCGGTGCTCAAGATGAATTTTTAAAAGCATATGAACACTATAGACATAATGAAAATAAAGAAGCTCTAAACAACTGTTTAAAATCTTTAGAGAGTACAATGAAAACAATATGTGATAAACATAGTTGGGACTATGGGAAATCGCCGAATGCTAGCCACTTGATTAATATATGCTTCAAAAATAATTTAATACCTGAGTTTTGGCAGCAACAATTTACCTCATTAAGAAGTACACTAGAAAGTGGTGTACCAACAGGTAGGAACAAATTAAGTGGGCATGGTCAAGGAGAAGAAATAATAAAAGTTCCAGAATATATAGTTTCGTACATGCTAAATCTGACTGGAGCTGCCATTATACTCTTAATAAACTCAGAAAAAGAACTAGCTAATAGATGAATATGGTTTCATCAAACAAAATTAGTGACAACCCATAAATTACGTTATGTTAAATTGGGTGAGGTTTAATAAAGCGAGCGTGATTATACAAACCAGCTCGCTTTTAGGAGAGTAATTTGGGGGTTAATTAAGCTCTGAATCAACCCAAAACTTGGTACCTTTTAATACAGCTTGTAGTGCAAGGCCATTTTCGGTTACAGAATATACAGTCACTTGATCTGCAATCGCTTCGGCAACCAGTGCACCGCCTTTATCTTCATATTTAGCTGCCGCATCAGCGTTTCCGCCAAAAGCCCAACCATGTTCAATAAATCTATTTAGTGCAGCTTGATTATGAAAAACCATTACAACGTTAAAATCTTTTACACCTAAACCAAGCCCTAAACCGGCTTCACCCATATTCATGTAAGTCGATTTACCAGTAAGGTTATTTTTAACTACGCCGTAACCGCCACCAAAACTGGCTAAAACAACATTTACGTTCGCGTTATCAAAAACAGCGTAACCAGCCGAATTAGCAATTTGTTTTTTAACGTCAGGTTTTTCAGCGTATAATTTATCTAATGTATTTGTTTTCATACTTTGTACAAGTGAACGTTTTTCGCTCGGTGATGCACTACCTGTAGTAGCACACCCAGTTAACGAAACAGTTAAAGCAAGTACGCTTAGTATAATTAGTTTTTTCATGATTTTTTCCTTAATAAGATATAGCAACCAACAACCATAGAATAATCACGGCATTAAAATAATTAGAGCTTTACTATGTCCAATACTAGACAGTATCGGACTTTAACGTTATTCTGTAAGCCTATTATTTAATTGAATATTTATACATTATGCTTGTTGCTTTGGTTGATACGTTAAAACAATTAAGATATCAAATTGCCCATCTAGATGACGGTACTCTCAATTCAGAATACCCAGAACTTGCATCCTTTATACAGGAAGTTGGCTTGACTGTAACTGAATCAAAAGCCGATCTGACATTCTTATATCAGTTTTTATATGTTTATGGCCGCAAGTCAGAAGCTACTTATAGCCGTTTTCGAAATGAACTTGAACGCTTTTATTTATGGTCGTGGTTAATAGCAGAAAAATCAGTATTCGATTTAAAACGTGAAGATATTGAAGCTTACGTTGATTTTATGGTTGAACCTGATAAAGAATGGGCTGCAACTTCAGTGCAATGGCGTTATAAAGATGAGCAAGGAATTCGTAGATTAAATCAAAATTGGCGCCCTTTTATGCTAAAAGAATCAACTGCCAGCCAACAAACTTTATCGGCCATGTTTACTGCCTTAAATGTATTTTATAAGTTTGCCCTACTCGAAGAAAAAACATTCGCGAACTTTGTCCCTGTTGTTAAAAAAAATAGCCCGTATTTAGTTGTTCAGTCACAAATTCAAATTCCTGATACATTAAGTGATATTCAATGGGAATACGTTTTTGGTGTAACGCGTGATTTATGCGAACATAACCCTGATTTAGAGCGCAATTTGTTTACGCTTGCCTGCTTAAAAGGTCTTTATTTACGAATTTCAGAATTATCTGAGCGCCCACAATGGTCGCCGGTG
Source organism: Pseudoalteromonas sp. LC2018020214 (assembly GCF_016598755.1). Lineage (NCBI taxonomy): Bacteria > Pseudomonadati > Pseudomonadota > Gammaproteobacteria > Alteromonadales > Pseudoalteromonadaceae > Pseudoalteromonas > Pseudoalteromonas sp. LC2018020214. The sequence goes on along the minus strand of NZ_CP066805.1, from coordinate 64,394 downwards.
ATGTCTCATTTTTGGCAAGATAATGATGGATTTTGGTTTTTACGTATAATGGGTAAAGGTAATAAATTACGAGATGTAACCTTAAGTGATGATTTTGTTGAATATTTAAAACGATACAGATTATATCGAGGTCTACCTGCCCTTCCTCGGGTTGATGAATCTGAGCCGTTAGTTCATAAAATTCGCGGTCAAGGTGGTATGACCGTAAGGCAAATTAGGCGTTTAGTTCAACAAAGTTTTGATTATGCTCAGCAATCATTACTTGATGATGGTTTTAAAGATGACGCTGAACAACTTGGCGCTGCAACTGCACATTGGCTTCGTCATACTGGTGCTACACATGATGCGCAAACAAGACCGCTTAAACATTTATCAGAAGATTTAGGCCATTCTAAAATTGCGACTACCGATCAAATTTATATTCAAACAAATATTAAAGAGCGAGCAAAGTCAGGACTTAAAAGGAAAATTTAATGGAGTATTTAGTAATAGCATTTATAGGCGGACTATTTTTAATTTATTCTTTAACACTTCGCCAGTTAGAAAAAACAGAAGTAACAGGTCCAATGTTTTTTGTTGTGGGCGGAATATGTTTAGCTTTTATGCTACCCAACGAAGGACATAAAATAAAAGAAGGCGTTGATCTTTTATTACCATTTATAGAGCTTACGCTAAGTATATTTTTATTTTCAGATGCAGCTAAATCAAAGTTAAGTGTTTTAAGGCATAGTTTTCAGTATCCTAGTTTACTATTGTTTGTTGCCCTACCCTTAACATTATTACTCGGTATTGCTGTTGCTTTATTTTTCTTTGCTGAGCTTTCACTTATTCAAGCGGCGTTGCTCGCAATTATTTTAACGCCTACCGATGCAGCTTTAAGTAAAGGGCTATTAGCAAGTACACAAGTGCCTGAAAAAATACGCGAAGGAATAAATACTGAAAGTGGTTTGAACGATGGATTATGTGTGCCCATATTTTTAATATTTATATTACTCGCTAAAAATCCTGATTCAGCTATTACCGCAAAACAAACATTAAGTGTGTTTGGCCGAGAGCTTGGCCTGGCTCTATTAATAGCTATTACAAGTATCGCTGTATTTATACCGAGTTTAAACTTTGCAATGAAACGTCATTACTTTGCACAAAATACCAGTCCATTTTTATTACTCGGTTTTGCTATGGCTGTTTTTTCTGTCACTCAGTATTTTCACGGCAGTGGATTTATTGCGGTGTTTATTGCAGGTTTATTATTTGATAAATTTTCGACAGAAGAAGTTAGAACAGAATTAATTGAAGACTCAGAGCACATCGCAGATTTTACATCGCTAATGATTTGGTGCTTGTTCGGGTTTGTTTGTGCTTACTTAGTTATTCCTAAATTAAATACTGAAATTATAATTTACGCTTTATTGAGTACAACATTAATTAGAATAATTCCAGTTATGTTGTCACTGCAGTTTACGGCATTGAATATTAAAGAGCGTTTTACATTTGCGTGGTTTGGACCAAGAGGATTAGCATCAATTGTTTTTACATTGATGGTGATTGATACGCAAATAGAAAACAAATATCAAATTGCGACAATAGCAATGACGACTATTTTGTTTAGTGTATTTATTCACGGTATAAGTACAAAGCCAATTGCAGACAGTTTCGCTAAAAAATCTAAATAGCTTTTATAAAAATTAGTGAATTTTTTGCCGAGGTATCAAGGCGTTTTTCCAGCCTCAAAAACGATCATTTAATTAAGCGAATGGGTATTAATAAAAAAAGGCGTAACTTATTTTTAAGTTACGCCTTTTTTTAACTTTTATTAGCTAAGTACCTGTGCGAGTAATTCAATTGGGTGTTTTGGTTTAAATTTCTCAAAACGTTTAACTTGGCTACGACAAGAAAAGCCCGTAGATAAAAGTTGCTCTGGTTTATTTTTATCTACAATTGGTTTCCAACTCATTTCGTAAAGTGCACGTGAGTTATCCTGATTTTGTGCTTCATGGCCATAAGTTCCCGCCATTCCACAGCAACCTGTATTTGTTGTTTTTAATGTTAAACCAATATCACTGAAAATTGCTTGCCAAACATTTGCCGCTTTTGGCAGTGCAGTTGTTTCAGTACAGTGACTCAATAATGTAAATTCGGTATCTGTATTTTGCTTTGCGCTTAGTGATTTAAACGATTGTGTTTCGAGCCACTCATGAGCAAGTTGCACATTAAATACACCGCGGTTATTTTCTAAAATTGTATTATATTCATCGCGGTAACACATAACGAGTGAAGCATCTAAACCGACTAGGGGGGCATTAATATCATTTAATTTATTTAAAAACTCAGCTGCATTTTTAGCTGTAATTTTAAATTCATGCAAAAAACCTTTTACGTGTTGCGGTTTACCATTTGGTTTAAAAGGTAATAGCATTGGTTTTTTGCCAAGTTGGGTTATTAAAGTAATAAAACTTTCTACTAGTTCGGCTTCGTAAAAGCTCGTAAATGGGTCTTGTACTATTAATACATATTCACTTTGTTGCTCTGCATTTAATTTATTTAATAAATCAAAATCAAATTTTTGTGTTTTAGTAATACGCTTTGAAAGTGCAGGAATACTTAACTGTGGTGTATCAACATAGCCAACTGTTTTTTTAATAACATTGCTTACTAATGATGTTTTAACAATTGGGTTTATAACTTTTGCAAACTTTGCCATTAATGGCGCGCTGCTTTCTATGTTACCAACAAGGTAATCTTTTAGCGGACGCGCATAATAACTATGATAATAATTTAAAAAGCGCGAACGAAAAGTAGGAACATCTACTTTAATAGGGCAAGCAGTTGTACATGCTTTACATGCTAAACATTCATCCATTGACGCTTTTACTTCGTGAGAAAAGTCGTAAATACCTTTTCGTTTTTCGCGGCTGTGAACGAAACGTTCCCACCAGGTGATTACTTCACCTTTGTTAAGCTGCTTTTCTACTTCGAGTAAATCTACATTTTTTGACTCTTGTAATCGAAGCCATTCGCGCATTAAACTTGCGCGACCTTTTGGTGAATTACGACGATCGCCAGTTACTTTATACGATGGACACATAGGTGAATTTTCATCGTAATTAAAGCATATGCCATTACCATTACAGGTCATTGCATTGTTAAAACTGGTTTTAACTTCTATTGATATTTGCTTATCGAAGTGCGATCTCTTTTGTCCATCAACACTAACTAGTGAGTCTTCACTATCGATAGGAGTGCATATTTTACCGGGGTTAATACGGTTGTTAGGATCGAAAGCTGTTTTTATTTTACGAAGTTGCGTATATAAATGCTCACCAAAAAATTCAGGACTATATTCACTTCGGTAACCTTTACCGTGTTCGCCCCACATTAAACCACCGTACTTAGCGGTTAGTTTTACTACCTGATCTGAAATAGTTCTAAGTAGTTTTTCTTGTTCTGGGTCGCACATATCAAGTGCTGGGCGTACGTGTAAAACGCCTGCATCAACATGGCCAAACATACCATATTGTAAATTATGGCTGTCGAGTAATGCTCTAAATTCAACAATATAATCTGCTAAATTTTCAGGGGGTACTGCAGTGTCTTCTGCAAAGGCGAGTGGTTTTTGACTGCCTTTTACATTACCTAATAAACCCACTGATTTTTTACGCATTGCGTAAATTTTTAGTATATCGCTTTTATCACTGGTTAACTGATAACCAATAACGCCATTAGTTTGATTTGCTACGCATTCATCTAGAAGCTTACAAAGCGTGTCTACTTTGTCTTTTATATCATCATTTGATACTGCATTAAACTCGACCATGTTAAGGCCTTGCATATCTTTATTTGGTACGTCGGTTATTAAGTCCGATACTAAATTCCAAATGATGTCTTCACGCGCTAAGTTTAAAACTTTGCTATCTACGGTTTCTACCGATGTTGCGCGTGCATCAACTAAAAACGGTGAATGACGAAGTGCTGAGTCAAAACTATCGTACTTGATATTTATAAGGGTTTTAAATTCAGCAATCGGTGTTAGGTTTAATTTAGCTTCAGTTACTATACCTAATGAGCCTTCTGAACCCGTTATTAGTCGGCTCATGTCAAAAGTAAGTAAGTCATCACTTAGCACATGTTCTAGGTCGTAGCCGGTTAAAAACCTATTTAACCGTGGAAACTTAGCTAAAATAGCTGCGCGTTCATTAACTGAAATATCTAAAACTGTTTTATATAAACTACCAATTAGAGAGTCTTGCTCGGCTATAATTTTTGCTTTGTCGATGTCTATTGGTGAGGTGCACATAGGTGTACCATCGACTAAATAAGTTGTAAGCCCTAAAACATGATCGCTTGTTTTTCCGTAAACTAACGAACCTTGCCCCGATGCGTCAGTACTTATCATGCCACCAATAGTTGCCCTGTTACTGGTAGATAAATCGGGCGAGAAGAAAAAACCATAAGGTTTTAAAAAGTCATTAAGTTGATCTTTTATTACGCCGGTTTGAACGCGTACCCAGCCTTCTTCTACATTTATTTCGAGGATTTCGCGCATATAGCGAGACAAATCTACAACAATACCTGGTGTTAACGATTGACCGTTAGTACCTGTTCCGCCACCACGAGGGCCAAAAGTTAATGATAAAAATGGGTCGCGAGATGCAGTTTGCAGTGCGAGTTGAATATCTTTTTCATTTTTTGGAAAAATAACACCTTGGGGTATTTCCTGATACACACTGTTATCGGTTGAAGCAGTAATACGCGTTGCATAACTTGCATCGGTATCTCCACTAAAACCTTGGCTTGCAATGGTATTTAGGTAATTTGCGACAAGTTCTGTCGCGGCATCTTGCTGTGTAATTGTTGCTATCATGACGGCGATATTTTAGGGCATTTGACTAATTATATCATGGTGATGGCGAATAGAAATTGAAGATTTTACAGTTTGTAACACTCTTTTAGTCGATTTTAATGCAGCTTAAATTATACTCAAGTTAACGAGTAATGAGGTGTGTTATATGAAAAAATTACTATTACAGATCAGTGGCGTGTTATTTATTTTGCTAGGATTATTTTTTGCGATCGTCCCTGGCCCATCGCTTATATTTTTTATGGCGGGTTTATTGTGTTTTTCGTTTTACTATCCTAAAGCGCGACATTACTTATCACTTTGTCAAAAGGCGCTAACTAAATCATGTGCTTATTTAGATAAAAAATTAGCCCGTTAACTTACTTTTAATTGGGTATAAAAAAAATGCCAGCAATACATTGCTGGCATTTTTTATAGCTTACCTATTTATTACTTTGCTAATTTTTTAGCTAGGTATAACCATGTTTCTATTACTGTGTCTGGATTTAGTGAAACAGAGTCAATGCCCTGCTCTACTAACCATGCTGCAAAGTCTTCGTGATCTGAAGGACCTTGACCACAAATACCTACGTACTTGCCTTTTTCTTTAGCTGTTTTAATTGCCATAGAAAGTAGTTTTTTAATTGCTGGGTTACGCTCATCAAATAAATGTGCGATTAAACCTGAATCACGATCAAGACCAAGCGTTAACTGTGTTAAATCGTTAGAGCCGATAGAAAAACCATCAAACATTTCTAAAAATTCATCAGCAAGTAATGCATTTGAAGGCAGCTCACACATCATGATTACTTTAAGACCATTTTCACCACGTTTAAGGCCATGCTCTTCTAGTAATTCAATTACGCGTTTACCTTCTTCAAGGGTACGTACGAATGGGATCATGATTTCAATGTTTGCCATATCCATGTCGTTTCTTACGCGTTTTATAGCTTCACATTCTAGTGCAAAACAATCGCGGAAGTCTTCAGAGATATAACGTGCGGCGCCACGAAAACCAATCATTGGGTTTTCTTCTTCTGGCTCGTATTGCTGGCCACCAACTAGGTTTGCGTATTCGTTTGATTTAAAATCAGACATACGCACAATTACACGCTCCGGTGCAAAAGCACAACCAAGCGTTGAAATACCTTCAACCAGTTTTGTTATGTAAAACTCTACTGGTGATTCGTAACCGGCAATCATGTCAGTAATTTCTGCTTTTAATGCATCGGTTTGCGCATCAAAATTTAATAACGCTTTAGGGTGAACGCCAATCATACGGTTGATAATAAATTCAACTCGCGCAAGGCCAACACCTGCATGCGGTAAGCGTGCAAAGTCAAAGGCACGATCGGGGTTACCCACGTTCATCATAACTTTCATTGGTAGTTCTGGCATTTTATCAACGCGTGACGTTAGTATTTCAAAATCTAAAATACCTTCGTAAATAAAGCCGGTATCGCCTTCGGCGCACGATACTGTTACTTCTTGGCCCGCTTTAATTAAATCAGTTGCATTACCACAACCAACAACTGCCGGAATACCAAGTTCGCGTGCAATGATTGCAGCGTGACACGTACGGCCACCACGATTTGTAACAATCGCTGCTGCACGTTTCATGATTGGTTCCCAATCAGGGTCGGTCATATCGGTAACTAAAATATCGCCTACTTGTACCTGGTCCATTTCTTTGATTGAATCAAGAACACGTACAACACCGCTACCAATTTTGTGACCAATTGCACGGCCTTCAACAAGTACATTACTTGTGCCATTTAATTGAAAACGTTCCATTACGTTTGAGTCTTCGTTTGAGCGGACAGTTTCTGGACGTGCTTGAACTATATATAGTTTGCCGTCGTTTCCGTCTTTTGCCCATTCGATGTCCATAGGACGACCGTAATGTTTTTCAATGATTACAGCTTGTTTGGCAAGATCTTGCACTTCTTCATCTGTAATCGAAAATTTATTAGAAAGCTCAGGGTCAACATCAACGATGTCTACTTGCTTACCATGTGCTTTATCTTCTGAGTAAATCATTTGTATTGCTTTAGAGCCAATATTACGACGTACTACTGAAGGTTTGTTTTTAAGGAGTGTTGGTTTATGAACATAAAATTCATCAGGGTTAACCGCGCCCTGTACAACCATTTCACCTAAGCCGTAGCTTGATGTAATAAATACAACGTCTTCAAAACCAGACTCTGTATCAATACTAAACATTACGCCAGATGCTGACTTATCTGAACGTACCATGCGCTGTATACCTGCTGATAACGCTACACCACGGTGATCGTAACCTTGGTGAACACGATATGAGATTGCGCGGTCATTAAATAATGAAGCAAATACGTGTTTAATAGCGACCATTACTGAATCGATACCGACCACGTTAAGGAAAGTTTCTTGTTGGCCTGCGAATGATGCATCTGGCATATCTTCAGCGGTAGCTGATGAACGTACTGCAAATGAAACATCTGCTGCAGTATCGCCATGGAGTTGGCTATATGCGTCGCGAATGGCTTGATCTAGGTTTGGTTGGAATGGTGTGTCGATTATCCATTGGCGGATATCGGCACCGACTTTAGCGAGTGTATTTACATCATCAACATCAAGTGTATCTAAGATGTCATGAATTTTGGCGGTGAGTCCTGATTGATCTAGAAACTCATTAAAAGCATCTGCGGTAGTTGCAAAACCACCCGGTACTTGTACACCTGCGTTTGCGAGGTTTGAAATCATTTCGCCAAGTGACGCGTTTTTACCGCCAACTCGAGGAACATCTTGCATACCAAGCTCTTGATACCAGAGAACGTATTCTTGCACGGATCTTTCTCCAAAAAAAACAAATTGTAGGTCTAACTGTGAGAGTTAAGAAAGAAAACCTTTTATAAAGGTCGTCATCATTCTACACTGGCAACAGTCCTCACGTAAACCGTGGGAAACCCATTTTAGGGATTTAAACGCAATAAAAAGGTTAATTATGAGAACTGCTTTTTATATATCAGATGGAACAGCAATTACTTCAGAGGTGTTTGGGCATGCGACTTTGTCGTTGTTTCCTATCGATTTTAATCATAAAACAATTCCATTTGTAGAAACTGAAGAAAAAGCGCACGAAATTAAAGCTTTAATTAATGCAACCGCTGCAAAAACAGGTGAAATGCCTTTCGTGTTTTTTACTTTTGTGAATCACAATTTAAGTGAAATTATAAAATCGGCTAATGCAGTTACGTATGATTTTTTAACTACGTATAGCGAAAAAATAGAAAAAGAACTCAATGTAGCCCCTGTTCCAAAAATGCATCGTACGCATTCTATCCACGAAAAAAGTTATGATTTTAGAATTGATGCGGTTAACTATGCTCTTATGAATGATGATGGCGGAAATATTAAAAACTTTTCCGAAGCAGACATCATTTTAATTGGCGTTAGCAGAAGTGGTAAAACACCGACAAGCTTATACTTAGCACTGCAGTACGGCATTAAAGCAGCTAACTATCCTATTACAGAAGAAGATTTAGATAATGAAGGTTTGCCTAAGTGTTTAGTCCCTTATAAACATAAGTTATTTGGACTGACGATTGACCCTGAGAGGCTTGCGGCTATAAGGCATCGACGTATGGCTAACTCTAAGTATGCTTCAATTAAACAGTGCCGTATTGAGGTGCGCGAAGTGGAAATGTTGTATAAGCGTCATAAAATAGCTTACTTTAATTCTACGCATCATTCTGTTGAAGAAATTTCTGCAAAAATACTGATAGAGACAGACTTGGAGCGACGTAAGTACTAACTTAGTCATCAAATTTGAAATAAAAAAAACCGCAACTAAGCGGTTTTTTAGTATCAACAAATATTATTTACGTGCGTCTTTTAGTAAATCAGCGACTAAAAAGCCTAACTCTAATACTTGGTCGGCGTTAAGGCGTGGATCACACTGTGTTTTGTAACGCTGTGCTAAGTCATCGTCAGATAAACCGTAAGCACCGCCTGTACATTCTGTTACGTGCTGACCTGTCATTTCTAGGTGAACACCACCTGCGTATGAACCTTCAGCTTTGTGTACAGCGAAGAATTGACTGATCTCGCGCATGATATTATCGAAGTTACGCGTTTTGTAACCTGAAGTCGCTTTTTCAGTATTACCGTGCATTGGATCAGAACTCCAAATTACTTTTCGGCCTTCTTGTTGAACTCTTCTTACTAGTGCTGGGAGTTTTTCTGGCAGTACGTCTGCACCCATACGTGTAATTAGCGTTAAACGACCAGGAATGTTATCTGGGTTTAATGCGTCAATTAAACGAATTAAATCGTCTGGGTCCATACCTGGGCCAACTTTAACACCAATTGGGTTTTTAATGCCTTTAAAGAACTCAATATGTGCGTGGTCTAGTTGGCGTGTACGTTCACCAATCCAAACAAAGTGAGCAGAACAATCGTACCAATCACCTGATAAATGGTCGCGACGTGTTAGTGCCTCTTCGTAACCAAGTAGTAAAGCTTCGTGAGAAGTGTATAAATCGGTTTCTTTTAAACTTGGCGCAATTGTAGAGTTAATTCCGCACACTTCCATAAACTCTAGTGCGTCTTGAATTTTATCTGCAAGTTGTTGGTATTTTTCTTTAAGTGGATTTGCAGCAACAAAGCCCATGTTCCAGCGGTTAACCTGATGAAGATCGGCTAGGCCACCTTGTGCAAATGCACGTAATAAGTTTAACGTAGCGGCACTATGATGGTATGCAGTCATTAAACGTTGTGGGTCTGGAATGCGCGCTTCTTCTGTAAACTCAATATTATTAATGATGTCGCCACGGTAAGATGGTAAAGACACGCCATTAATTGTTTCTAAGTCTGCTGAACGAGGTTTAGCGTATTGACCAGCCATACGCGCTATTTTAACTACAGGGCATTTACCGCCATAAGTTAATACAACAGCCATTTGTAAAATTGTTTTGAATGTATCGCGAATATTAGCGGCATTAAAATCGCTAAACGACTCGGCACAGTCACCACCTTGAAGTAAAAATGCACGACCTTCGCACACGTCTTCAAGTTGTTTGAAAAGGCTTCTTGTTTCTTCTGCAAAAACTAGAGGCGGAGCCGTTTTTAATTGGCCTTCAACTGATTTAAGTATTTCTTGATCTGGGTACTGTGGCTGCTGCAGTATTGGCAGCTCTCTCCAGCTATTTGGGTTCCACGATGACATAATTTTTCCTCATTCCTACATTACCTGATAAGAAGAAATTAACGTATGCAGACCCCTATGTTCAAGGACTAAATTCACTATTTTCCAATTATTTAGTTATGAGTTAAGTATAAAAGTAATTTTACTTAACTCAGGTGGTTATATAACAATCACTTTAGTTTTATTTCAAATAAACTAAAGTGATTTAAAACATACAATTAGAGTTAATTAGTTTCAATTTTAACACATTGAGAATAAATAAGGCACAAGGGTATATTATATGTATTTTACTTAAGAACACATCATACTTAAATTGCATTAAATGTAATCTTAACTTTACGTGCAAAATTAATTATTAACTAACAGGGGCTATGTGCAGGTCTAAATATATGATAAGGGATTTTGTGTTGCTCATTTATATGCACTTTAAACCTAGTAGAATAACGCTGTTGATTATTCTCATGCCAGAATATACTTACAACTGACACAAGGTTAATCTGCTGATTCACCACGCATCTTCCCACCCTGCCGCCAGCGTTATTTAGCAACTTGTGATAACTAAAAACTTAACTGCCAGTGATGCCTTAAATGGCTCTCATGTAAAAAGCATGTACGACATGCTGAGCTTTTGGATGATAAACCCATAGTTAAACACGTTATAATATTAATCACTAATTAGAGAAACAACAAAAACCAACACTATTATTTAGAACTTAACCTCACCAAGTTCATTTTACATCCCCATTTATTACACTACATGGGCAATTAAGCTCTAAGCGGGCTAGCTCTTTAATCAATAAAACAGTACTAAATTACAGGAATAGGTAGATCCATTCACTCCAATAAAGAACACATCATACTTATTTTTTTTACATGTTATCTGAACACCGAGCGTAACTTTATTAAACATTTACTCAATGCAAAGTGCATGCAATAATATAGCATTGGTAAGATGTGTTCTTTGAGGTGTGCCGTGGTTACTAAAGTTCAAATTAGGAGTCAGTTTGATTTAATGAACGAATTAACTTTAAGGTTAATTGAGGAATTAAACGAATGTGAGTTTTCCAGAGCAGAGTACTATCAGTTACCTGATGTAAGTAATTTAGATGAAAATAAGGTTCCTGAGTCCATACCTGTCTCTAAAATAACTGGAGCGCCGGCTCAAAAGGCAATTTTAAACTCCTTTTCTGACATTTATAAAAAATCGGGCTTAAGCAGTCGCGTGTTAAAAAGGCACCCTGGTTTACTTGTTATTAAAAATGCAGATAAACAAGCTTTAAATAATCGTATAGCACAAGTTAACAAAGCTAAAGCTAGTTTCAAAGAGTGTATATTGGCAATTGATAACAACGATGCCCGATTTGAGGCTGTTCATAATGCAATACCAAATTTAATAACACTTGCTGCTTATCGTAAGATTCACAGTGAGAGCGAATCACCATTTTCCGTTAGGTTTACTTGGATGCACAAGCACGCAACTAAAACATTGACTAAAAAAATGGCCCTCGAAATGCTCGACAAATCGGCCAGTTATCGAAATCCAAGAATGATAGATCAACAAAAATGGCAATCACTTGTAGCTCAAGAACAATTACGAGTTGCTAGTTTAGGTGAAAAGGAAAAATTAAGAATTCGTCGCCCTACTCGCGTAAGCCCTCAAGTTAATGTGAGATACACAGCACAAAACCGCTATCATGTGAGCGCCGCATTACCATTTATTCTGATTAATCCAGAACCAGACGTTAAACTAGGTATCTTACCTGATTATAAAAAACCCGAAGCTCATCCTCGAAAACGTGAGTATGATTTTTTAGTTGATAGGCTATATTTAGAACAAGTTGACCGATAGCTATTATGTTAAAAAGGCCACAATATGTGGCCTTTTTAGTAAATATGTACAGTATTTAAAATAACGTTTATTATTTTTCTACTATCTCTTCTATTTTATCTTCATCAATTAACACTGCATTTTCAACAATACGTTTACCGCCTTGAATCTCAATGCGTTTGTTGTGTTTGTTCAATGTAAGTATTTCATCGCAAAACTGATCAGAGGGGTGCATTTCGTATGTGTAATCAATAATGTTACCAGTTTTGTCATCTTTGACGTTTGTAATGCTGTATTCTGATATAGCACCTTTTTCAATCAAATCTTTCATTGTGGTGGTCATATCACGACGAAGCGCTTTTAATTTATTTTCCGTAATATCATCAGTTGAATAAATAGATCCGTATTTTTCCATAATAGAAAGTAATCTAAAATGATACGTTTTACCTGGAGCTGCATAACGCCAAAGGTGATACAAACGAAGCATCATCCAACGCGACAATCCCCGTTTTAATTCTTGTGCACTATTAAAGTAATACCCTTTGTATTCAAGGTTATCAATCATGTTATGAACAAACGCATTTAAGCAGGCCACACACTTTACATTACCACCTTGACCTTTTTTGCCACTAAAGTGAAGTGACGATAAAAAGTTCATATTTGACTCGTAAAACGAATCATCTATATCGGAGTTTTTAGTATCGGTTGCTGAATATTTAAATGAAAGTTTAGAACCTTGCAATGCTTCAAGTGACTCTTTAATAGCAGGATATGGCATTGACTGCCCTACCGCTTTGAGCTCTTGCGCTAATTCGTTCATAGAAAAAACAACTGCGTATTGAATACCGGACTTAAAATTAATTTTAACTATTTTGCCTTTAGAAGCTAAACGAATAAGTGCTCGTTCTACTTTTTCTTCTCTGTCCGATGGCCAAACAAGATACTCAATATCTTCGCCATCTTTACGAGTACTGACAACAGCAGGGGTAATTTTTATCTCACCATCGTATAAAATACCATCTACTTTCTCTGATATTTTACGCGTAATGATTGTTTTTTTAGGCGCTTCTTCAAGTGGCAATTTTTTATAGCCAGAGCGAACAAAACGGCCCCACAAATCATAATGATTAAACGTGTTTGAATATGCACGTAAACCATGAGCTGCATTTTCAATAGAAATTCGCACGTCTTTGTTGTCTGTAAATAGTGCTAAACTTTCGTTATCAATTGCACTTTCCACCCCGTGGATTTGGCCCCTGAGTGTATCGGGCAAATTATCTACCGAGATGTTGACCTTTCGGCTCATTGTTCTTATTTCCATTTTTATTGCGACATCTAATAACAACACATTAAACAACAAAAGTTAAATGTTTAAGTTAGTATAAAAGTGATCTGACTTTAAATAAAACGTTTAGATCACTATTATACTAAGTAATGTATATAACTTGCGATTTCAGATCATATTTTTACTAACTGGGTCATCACAAATCTGTTTTTTACTAACTCAGCTGTTATTTTGTCCATCACAATGGCTTTATTTTAAAATTTAGCACGACAAATATATAATAAAATTAATATCCCTGTGGATAAAGGCTTATCGAGTTAGCATAGATCTGATCTGTACCAAGTACAGATCAGATCTATACTAATTAAACGAACCTATTGACGCTAAGGTTAGTGCATAACTTTATAATTTACTTAGTAAAAAATTGATCTCAAGGGCTTTTTTTGTTCATAACCTTATGCGCAACCTGTGCATAACTTGATTTAAAAAAGAAGGCTTAGTAAAAAGGTGATCTGCAGGTAGATAAAGATCTGATCTTAACCAAGTATAACGCTGATCTGCTTTTTTTTATATTGTTTATATTAATCATAATGTTATGTGTTAATTTAAGGCCCTTAACCTTTACTACCTTATATATTTAACCACCTTTAAACTTCTTTATTTATACTAAGCAATATTAAAGGTGTAAAAGTATTTTTAAATGTCTTCTTTTTAAAATGCATGTCGTCTTAAATAGTTGTTTACAGCAATTTGAATGGACATTATACTAACTGCCTAACTTTGAGGAAGAAAGTATGTCTATCAATAATAACGCGTTAAGTACCTACCGGCTTTTAAAAGCAACTGCCGAAGTAGCTGAAAAATCATTAGAAGGTCGTATTCAGCACTATCGTGCTCATCTTAAATCAGAAGAAAAAGAATTAAGAACTTATACGCAAAAAGCAGCTGCCGATTTATTAGGTTGTAATAATCGTACTTTAAAAAGACGTCATGACAATGGTGACTTTGATGATTTAAACATAAAACGCGGTGCCAATGGTCATTATGCTTACACATTAGTAAACATTTTTGCTATGGCTGATATTATGGATATTAAACCAGATCATCGTACTGGTGATGACAAACTGCAAGTTATTGTCATTAATTCTCTCAAAGGTGGCTGTGGCAAAACAACCAGCATGGTCAATATTGCAGCAGCCCTGGCAACTACAAATATTAAGCGCTATCGCATTGGTATAATTGATTTAGATCCTCAAGGTTCTTCTTCAAGCTTTTTTCCTTCAAGCGAGCATGACCCAATTACTGTTGGTGATTTAATGCGTGATTGTATAGATTTAGATGAGGGCGAAACATGGCCTGAATTTGTTTCAAACTCATTTTTATCAACGCACATCCCAAATATTCGTGTACTACCATCAGGTATGGACGATTTTTATTTTGAGCACGAAACTGCAACATTACTCAAAGACACCTCAAATTATGAGCAAACTCGTCATTACCATAAGTTACTTGAAAAAGTAATTGAGCCTGTTAAAGACGAGTTTGATATTATATTAATAGATACAGCTCCAACTCTTAACTTTATGTTTTATAATGCATTAATGGCTTCTACTGCGATGCTTATCCCTGTTCATCCAGAAGCTGTAGACTTTGATGCTAATAATAAATATTTAAAACGACTAGGTGAGATTTACCATACCGTTGCGGCACTTGGCCATGAGGGATGGGACTTTATGCAGTTTTTAGTGACTAACTATGTAAAAGGTAATCACTCACAGCGCGATATTGTTAAAGATGTTCGTAGTGCATTTGGTCGCCAAGTTATGAGTTACCCAATCAACCACAGCTCGGCGATCACTGCTAGCTCTTCGTCTTTCAATACTATTTTTGATCAAAAAGCGTCAGACAGCTTAGCAAGCCGTGAATCACTAATGCGCGCTCAAGAAAATATTAAAGATGTGGTCGATGAGCTAGAAATGCTTATTCGTTCAAATTGGCAGTCAACTCAATCAACACTCAATACCCCTAAGTAAGGATGTTAAATAAAAATGGCTAAAAAACGTAAAAATGACACCCGCTTAGATCCATTTGCAACAGCTGTAGGAAGTAGTAGCCTTGACGCATTACTTGAACAAGCAAATGCTGGTGATGTAATTCGCATGCCAGCACCGAGCGATCCTGAGCGCCAAATTACACTTGTTTGCAAAGTGATCGCACACGCTGACATTGAATCTACAACAGGTGTGTACGGTAAAAATCGCCGTGTACAAGCACTTCTTAACGAAAAGTCAGTATCGGATATTCTACCTGCCATTGCAGAGGATGGCCGTAATCAGCACCCTGCGTTACTTTGGGATCAGGGTGATAAAAGCTTAGTTTTAGCGGGTTCTCGTCGTCGTATGGCCTGTATTTTAGGTAACGCCGATTATTTAGTACTTAGTTCAAGTGACTTTACTGAGCAAGACGCTAAAATTTTAGCTGTATCTTCAGATCAATATATCGCTCCAAGTTTATGGGAGCTAGGACAAGCTTACCAGCAAACTAAAAATGAGCTTATTGAACAAGGTAAAAAAGGATCTTACAGAGAGATTGCTGCAATTGAAGGTGTATCACACACCGCCATTGCTGATGCTGTTAAAGCGTATGAACAAATACCTGCTGAAGTTATTGCACTCTACCCTACTGCGAATCACGTGGGTCGCGAAGTGGCTAAAAAGCTCATGAGCGCAAAGGAGAGAGACCAAGAGGCGTTTAATCAGCTTGTTAGTGACCTAGCTAGCGATGAAGAGCTAAACGCCATTACAAGTGACGACAAGCGTGCAATGGCAATCACCAAATGCCTAACTGCTGAGCCTCAAGTTGCTGTTAAGCGTGAAGCTGTACTTGAAAATAAGTTTGTATCAGTACAACGCAATTTAAAAAGTGGTGATGTGTCTATCAAAATTGACAATAAAGTGATGACAGACAAACGCTTAGAACAATTAACTAAGCTATTAAGTGCTTTTAATTAGTTAGTTAAATAATGATCTGTCAGACATGTCTACTTAGTTAAATACTGATCTGACAGATTGTTTTGTTAGTAAAAATCTGATCTTTACTAGCCTAATCCTACCTTAAATAATCATATTTCCTCTTCAAGATCACTTTTTTACTAACTAATCGCCCCCTTTTAGCTATTTGCTCTTGGTTTATTATCATTGTTAGTAAAATTGTGATCTATAACGTGCCGTTTAATTTTTATATTTGTATGTAATGCCTAATATTTTGTGAAATTTTATACTCATTTTTACCTATAAACCGATTTTTTACTAACCTATCAGCTCCAACCAGTTTATATCTTGTTAATAGTGCTTTAGCTCAGAGCACATAAGGCATATACTGGCAGAATTATTTTTAAAATTTAATGCTTAGAGTGACATGTCTGCTAACTTATCAAAAAATGATTTAATGGCTATTTTTGAAGAAATTAAAAATGAGCAGGCTACCCAGTTTCCTCTTTCTGAACGCTTTATTAAAAAACTTTTCCGCGAAAATGTCTTAGATAAAGGCAAAGAGTACTACAAGAAAGGTCAAATCACCTGGCTAGAGCATACCCCTAATTTTTCTGTTGTAGACTCTACCGTGCAAGTGGATAACGGATCATCGTTTAACCAACGTATTGAGATCAGTAAAGTACCAACTGGTTATTCTGTTGATACACACTGTACGTGTAATGCAAAAACCAAATGCCGACATTTAGCTGCTATTTTGTTTAAGCTCAAAATAGAGCACTCTGGTGAATACGGTGAAGATTACTTCATTAATGATTGGTTTAGTGAATTAAGCGCTCTTAAAAGTGGTGATCAACATACACCGTCGCAAGTATTGTTATTTGTATTAGATATTGAAAATAACAAAGTATTTTTAACACCTAAAATAGCTAATTTTGAGACTAAAAAGAATTACACGTTAGGCCGAAACCTCACTGAGCAACAGTTAAATAGTTTCGTAACGCCAAATGATTTACTCGAAAGTGATTTTAGATTATTTAGTTGGATACGTTCACAAAATGCAGTAGGAAGTATTGAGCTAAAAGGCCAATGGGGCTTTAGTGCCCTACAACAATTGATAGCTACTGAACGCTTGTTTTTTCAGCGCTCTCGCGTACCAATTAAAGCGCAATCTGGCCAAGCATTGAGTTTTAGTTGGGAGCAAGATAAAGATCTATCACAATTAGTTATTAAGCTTGAGCAAACCCAAAACTGGGCTTTATTAAAAACAACACCACCTACTTACCTCGATTTAGATCATTTAAAAGCGGGTCGTCTTCGTACACCATTGAGTGCAGACGAAATAGCGCATTTACAAACTATGCCTGCTTTGCATGACGCTAATTTTGACAGAATATATAAACAGCTTGCCGATAACTTTGGCGCAGGTGTTATACCGCACCCTACTAACTTGCAGCCAACGTTACCTAAGCTATCTAGTAACGCTGTTTTAAAAGTAACAATGGGCGAGCAAGGTTTATCGCTTTCGCTGTTATTTAAGTATAAAAATAAAAACTATTTAGCTGGTTCTGCCCCAGCAAGTACTATAAATAGCGCATTTGAAAACACCGTAACTAACGAGCTAATCAATCTAGGGTTTGAATTTTGTAAAGGGGGTTTACAAAGTGAGCTTGTATTTACAAAGCAATCTCCTATCCATTTGCATTGGCTAATATACGAAGTATTCCCTGGCTTTAAGCAGCGTGGTTGGCAAGTCAGTGTAAGTAAAGTAACAAGCCCTAATCCACAGTGTGAAGTGAGTTTACATGTACACCGTGCAGCAGGGCATCAAATGCACTGTAAAGTATTGTTGTGTGACGCAAAAGCAGCGCTGTTGTTTACTAATGCTGACTCGCTTTATCAGTCATTGAATCGCCAAAGTGAACTGTTTTATTACTACCCGCTTGGTCGTCAATTTGGGGTTATTAATAAGTCTGCCATTAACTTATTAAACGAATTTAAAGAACGCTTTGAATTTGTAAAAACACGTGACGAATTTAATATTCCGCTTTCGTATTTACCTGAACTAGTAAAGCACACAGCTATTAACGTAGAGCTTCACGACGATTCACTTGAGCTATATTTACAAGAGTTAAATAATACCGATAAGGCAATGCCTAAGGTTTCATTACATGGCTTAAATGACTCAGTAACACTTCGTGAGTATCAACAGCAAGGCGTTGATTGGCTTAGCTTTTTAAAACGTCATCAATTAGGTGGTATTTTAGCTGACGACATGGGGTTGGGTAAAACACTCCAAGTTATTGCATTTTTAGCGAGTACATTTAACCGCCCTCAAGCAGGCCCTACACTTATAGTGTGCCCAACTAGCTTAGTGAGTAATTGGAAAAACGAAATTACTAAGTTTGCTAAAAGTTTAAAAGTAACCACTATTTTTGGATCAAACCGTAACGATCCTTTACAACACTTAGCACAAGCACAATGCATTCTTACTACATACCCGCTTTTAAAGCGTGATATTGCATATTACTCGCCATTATATTTTGAAAATATAATCCTCGATGAAGCACAATACATTAAAAACGATACCGCACAGGTCTCACGATTAGTTAAACGCTTAAATGCCGACTTTAAACTTTGTTTAAGTGGTACTCCAATCGAGAATAATTTACTTGAGCTTAAATCGTTACTCGATTTTGCTATGCCATCGTTACTTGGGTCTCAAGCGCACTTTAAGCAGCACTTTCAAACGCCTATTGAGCGTGAAGCTGATATGCAGAGGGCTGAGCAGTTAAAAGCGTTAATTATGCCCTTTATAATGCGCCGCACTAAAGCACAAGTAGCGCAAGAGTTACCTGAAAAAACAGAGCTTACAAAAGAGTTTGAGTTTGAGCCTAAGCAAAAAGAAATGTACCAAGGCATTACACGTTCATTAGAAGAGAAGCTAATAGACTTATTTGCCGAACAAGGCGCACAAAAAAGTAAGCTTGCATTTTTAGAGGCGCTTTTAAAGTTAAGGCAAATTTGTTGCCACCCTAAATTAATAGAACCAGATACTCAAGCAGGCTCTGCTAAGCTTGAATGGTTAACAACACACTTACCGCTTATGCTAAGCCTGGGTCGTAAGATTATTATATTTAGTCAGTTTACATCGGCTCTCGATTTAATAGCCCAACGCCTTGAAGAAATAAACATTAACTTTAGTATGCTTACAGGGCAAACGCGTCAACGAGATAAAGTAATCGACGAGTTTACCAGTGGTAAAACATCCGTGTTTTTAATTAGCTTAAAAGCCGGTGGAACAGGCCTTAACTTAACACAAGCAGATACCGTTATTCATTTTGATCCATGGTGGAATCCCGCAGTAGAAAAGCAAGCGACTGATAGAGCCTACCGTATTGGTCAAACTAATCCTGTATTTGTTTATAAGCTCATAATGAGTAACTCAATAGAGCAAAAAGTATTTAAAATGCAGCAAGACAAGCAAGCCCTTGTTGATGCATTATTTACTGATAAATCAATGAGCTTTACAAAGTTTGATGAGCAGCAAATGTTGTCTTTAATTAAAAACTAAAAAAGATCTAAAAAGTTTTGATCTTTTTATGAACTTAATTAAAAAGCGGACGTCTATCATTATGCTTGTTGATTAATTGCAGTTAACACAAGCATCATGTTGATTTCCCATTTAGTTACTAATTTTAGTAATGATTGAGCCAGCCCATTTTGAGTTGGCTTTTTTTATGTCTAAAATTTAGCGTGCAGCACTTATTTTAAAAGTTTTTATTTTTTTATGAACTTAATTCAAAAAGACGCGTCTACTATTATGCTTGTTGATTAATTGCAGTTAATACAAGTTTTCATGTTGATTCCCTATTTAGTTACTAATTTTAGTAATGATTGAGCCAGCCCATTTTGAGTTGGCTTTTTTTATGTCTAAAATTTAGCGTTCAGCACTTATTTTAAAAGTTTTTTATTTTTTTTGAACTTAATTAAAAAAGACGCGTCTACTATTATGCTTGTTGATTAATTGCAGTTAATACAAGTTTTCATGTTGATTCCCCCTATTTAGTTACTAATTTTAGTAATGATTGAGCCAGTTCATTTTGAACTGGCTTTTTTTATGCCCATAATTTGATTTGTTTAAATCAACCCAAATAAAAACAATTGATCTTCCGCAAATTAATTTGAATTAATTATTTTGTTATCCGGTCTACTCTAATGCCTGTTGTTATATAGCCTCACCTAATAATATTAGTTATTTTGGTAATTATGTATTTAAGTTGCAGCTTGCTCGGGCACATGTTGATTATCCCTTTGATTACTTAACTTAGTAATATTTGACCAGCTTATTTTAAGCTGGTTTTTTTATGTCTGTAATTTCTTAACTCCCCTACTTCTGTTGTTGGTTATTGGTTATGATGGCATGTCTCTAAATTTTATAAGTTTATTTTATGCTCACTCAAGTACTCACTAATATTGATTGGCTAAGCGCTGGTGCTGGTGTTGCTTTAGGCGCCCTATTTTACGGCGCTGTATCAACACGGCTTCGCAAAAAGCTACATCTACAAATAAGCGAACAGCAGCAACAGCTTTCCCTGTTACAAAACCAATTTGATAATAAAGAGCTGCAATACAGCGCCTTGCTAGAAGATCACGAACTGCTAGAACATACCCACCAAGAGCAGCGCGATGAAGCGCAGCATTTTAAAACGCGTTTTAGCGAACAAGAAAAACAAAGCATTCAATACAATCATTTTTGGCGTAAAGCCGAAGGCGAGCTGACAGCGCTTCGTGAACAATATAATCAGCGCGATGTTGAATATAATAATATGCGCACTACCCTTGAGCAAAAACAGCAAAACTTTAGCGAGCAACTCGCGCAAATTGAGCAAAGTAAAAATACGCTCAAAAAAGAGTTTGAAAACCTAGCCAATAAAATTCTAGAAGAAAAATCACAAAGCTTTAAAACCTTAAATCAAGAAAGCATTGAGCAATTATTAAAACCAGTTCAAGGCGAGCTAAAAGGCTTTAGAGAAAAAATGGAATCAATGCACGTTGAAGACATAAAACAACGGACTGCGCTTAAAACCGAGCTACTGCATTTGCAAGCTAAAAGCCAAGCTATAACAGATCAAGCCGACAAGCTCAGTAACGCCCTACAAGGGCAAAAGAAAACCCAAGGTAATTGGGGCGAGCTTATGCTCGAAAACGTATTAGATAGTGCTGGCTTACGTGCAGGCGTTGATTATAAGCGCGAAGTGTCGTTTAACACTGAAGATGGCCGCTTGCGCCCTGATGTAGTTGTGTACTTACCACAAGGTCGCCACTTAGTTATTGATGCTAAAACTTCATTAAATGCCTATACACGCTACGTGAACGCTGAAAATGAGCTAGATGCTAATCAAGCAATTAAAGAGCATGTAAACGCCGTTACAGCGCGTATTAACGAACTTGCGAGTAAATCGTACGACCGTTTGCCTGGTATTAACTCGCCAGAAGTGGTGGTTATGTTTGTACCAATAGAATCAGCTTTCGTAGAAGCACTCAAATATCAAAGCGATATTTACCAACAAGCAATCGAAAAAAATATACTGGTAGCTACACCCACTACCCTGCTTACTAGTTTAAATATTGTTAAACAGCTTTGGCGTTTTGAAGAGCAAACCAAATATTCAAAAGAGCTGGCAAGTCGAGCGGAGCGTTTTTATAACAAGCTCAATGGTTTTTTATTGAGTATGGAAGGCGTAGGTAAGCAGCTTGATAAAGCGAAAGAAAGTTATGATAAAGCATTTTCGCAGCTATACCGTGGTAAAGGTAATTTAATTAAACAAGCATCAGAGTTTAAAGAGCTAGGTGTGTCGGTACAAAAAGAGCTACCTAGTGAGAGCGTAGAACGTGCTCAATTAGAATTAGATTAGGGTCTGTTGATCTTTCAAGGTTAAATTTGCAGCAGTCTGTTTGGTATTTAGGCAAGGCAGAGCCTATGTAGTGTGGTTATTCCCCATAAATGGGCGATAACGTAGCATTAATGCCAAACAGGCGCTGCCCAAAGGGTTCTTTCTAGGGGCTATTTACTCTTTGTTGCTCGGTTTTTACTTAGCCCACTAGGTTACAAACCTCGCGCCGCGATTAAATAGCCCCTAGTTTGAACAAATTTTAATCCGCAAAGATCAACAGACCCTAACCCTGATTTATTTTTATTTAGTTTATGTAAGTTAAACCTTAAGGATATTTATGAATAATAAGATTGTAGGAATTGTTTTAATCGTTATAGGTATCGCTTTAATTATGTGGGGATACGACGTGTATGATGCGGCGGCTTCGCAGCTTAGCCGTGCATTTAGTGGCGACACACCAATAGAAGCATGGGCGGGTATTATTGGCGGTGCTATCTGTGTGTTAATTGGTATTAAAAAGCTCAAGTAACCTGAACTTGAATAATAGATCTATTTAAGCAGCTATTTTCAGCGCTAACTACGTTGAATTTAGTTGTAATAGGCTGCACTGCACAGTGTTACTTGGCAAGATAAAACTCTTACAGGGCTTGCCAGTAATTGCATTGTGAAAGAGACAAATAGGCCGTGTATTGCAAGGCAAACCTTCAATAATAAACGCTTCAGTAATATTTACCCCAATTATTTCAACTACGCTCGGTTAAATTAGCTAAGTGTTGCCGCAATCGCTTTGCTAGTGAGATTATTTGTGCATCTTTAATTTATTACGATTTTGTCTACTTATTTGTACACATCTAATAAATGTAACCATTTTGTGTTGTATAAATGAGTATTAAAGCGTGCACCAATTTGGAAGTATGCTTTTTTATCAAGCTATTAAAATGCACTGTTTTGTACATTTAAAAGGACTATACGAGTAAAGAAAATAATCAGTTTTAAATGTTAATTCAAACGTCTGTTCAGCGTTTGTTAATTTAACTATCTTATTGATAGTATTGATATTTATTGTCTTCTTGTTGCTTGAATTTGGTTGTTATTTATACTAGCTTATAACGTAGATATTTAACCTACTCAAGGAGAATAGTCACATGGTATCTCGCAGAAATTTTATTAAAGCAGGGGCTGCTTTAAGTTTAGGCTCTATTTTTAGTGCTTCAGCTTTGGCTGAGCAATTAAAGGTAAAAATGTCTAACGGCAGTGTTATGCAAACTAAAGGATCAATAGATAAAAGCGCTGCTCTACCCACAAACGATGTTACTAACGCTAAGCATTACCGGCCGGAATCAAGAATGGGCTTGGGTGGCCTTGCCGCTGGGAATGGCTTTAATACTATATCAAGCGATACAGAAATTTTAACAATGCTAAATGCAGCATGGGATTCTGGTATTCGTCATTTTGATACGTCACCTTTTTACGGTTTGAGTTTAAGCGAAAGGCGCTTCGGTGATTTACTTCGAAACAAAAAGCGTGAAGATTATGTTTTATCCTCAAAAGTAGGCCGCCTTCTTACCCCTTCAGCAGAGCCTTTAGAAAATAGTTGGCATTGGGCTGATCACTCACCGTTTCATTATAAGTATGATTATTCAGCATCAGGCACGCGCCGTTCAATAGAAGATACTTTGCATCGTATTGGAGTAGCTTCACTCGATATTGTCTATATTCACGATTTA
Source organism: Pseudoalteromonas sp. LC2018020214 (assembly GCF_016598755.1). Lineage (NCBI taxonomy): Bacteria > Pseudomonadati > Pseudomonadota > Gammaproteobacteria > Alteromonadales > Pseudoalteromonadaceae > Pseudoalteromonas > Pseudoalteromonas sp. LC2018020214. Next base: position 40,645 of record NZ_CP066805.1, on the reverse strand, counting down.
TCACCACAAAATAGTGACATGGGGGATGACTGGCTTAAGTATTTTGATCAAGCGGCTAAAGGTGCTATTCCTGAGCTGACTAAAATGCGTGATGAAGGAATAATTAAAGGCTGGGGTTTTGGAGTAAATACACCTCATGCTGTTTATAAAGCGCTTGATATGTCAGACCCAGATATTTGCTTACTAGCGCTGCAGTATTCAATTTTAGATCACAAGCAGGCACTTGATAAAACCTTTCCTATGCTAGATAAACGAGGTATTTCAGCAGTCATTGGTGCGCCGCTTAATGGTGGTTTTTTAGCCGGTCGTAACCGCTTTAATTATTCTCCTAAAATTCCAGGGCCTATGCAGCAAAAGTTTAATGCAATAAGCGACATTGCATCTAAACATGGGATTGATATTAAAACAGCTGCACTGCAATTCGCAGAGGCGCCTTCAACGGTATCCTCAATTATTCCTGGGGCACGCACGGAGGAGCAAATTAAAGCTAATGTAGCCTCAATGAAAGTTACCATACCAAGCGAATTTTGGAGTGAGTTGAAATCTAAACAGCTTATTGCCCAAAACGCCCCCATACCTGCATAACAAAATAGGTGTGCCATTTGCTTGGCACACTTATTCATAGCTAATATATGGTTTATTTTTAAGCAACGCTTCTCGCGTGAGCAAGCTATACATCTTGTGTCTCGATAAATTATAGACACAAGGCGCAGAGCTAATAGGCAGGAAAAATCTACCGATTACACTACCTCAAGCAGTAAAATATTTTATATAACAGCTCGTAACCTTATAAACCAAATGAACATCTCAGTGAGTATGTTAAAAGAGGATTGTTTAGTTGTGGTTGGCCAAAAGCATTATTACGTGCCTATTACATATTACGCATATCGGTATCATGCTGCGTTTCACCCTGGCGGCCAGAGCGTCTGGAATAAATTAAAAGAGCTAAATGTATAACGCAAAAAGTTACTGTAAACCCCCATTACAGTTAGCCGGTAAACTGTAAAAGAGTAAATTAGCCCTACTTAATAAATTAAGTAGGGCTAATTAGGGCGTGTTGATCTTTGTGGATTGAAATTTGTTCAATCTAGGGGCGATTAAATCGCGGCGCGAGGTTTGTAACCTAGTGGGCTAAGTAAAAACCGAGCAACAAAGAGTTAATCGTCCCTAGAAAGAACCCTTTGGGCAGCGCATGTTTGGTATTTATGCTGCGTTATCGCCTATTCATGGGGAATAACCACACTACATAGGCTCCGCCTTGCCTAAAAACCAAACATACTGCTGCAAATTCACCCACCAAAGATCAACACGCCCTAGTCTGGTTTAATTAAAAACCAAATTTACCGTTGCTGTTCTGCCATTGTGCTTTTGCAGGAATAGTTTCAATAGTGTCCCAGTGTTCTACAATTTTGCCATTTTCTACACGGAATAAATCATAAAACGATACATGCTTATTCATAAATGTACCTTCGTTTACTGCTAAAACAAAGTTACCTTGGCCTAAAATAATATGGTTTTTGCTTACTATCATTGACATGTTTAACTTAGCGAGTTCACCAAGCGCTTTACCTAAGCCGCTTAAATCGTCTGCAATTGCAGAGTTGTGCTGAATATACGCGCCTTTTTCACTGCTAATAAAGTCATTGATTTTAGCCATGTTGCCGTTAATTAAAATGGTATTTACAAAGCCTTTAACTAGCGCTTTATTCGCTTTTGTTTTACTCAAATCGGTAATCGCTGTTGCGCCATCTAACTGCGTACGGCCACTTGGATTTACAGGTGTAATGGCTTGTAAGTTATCCCAGTGTTCTATAATTTTACCGTTTTCAAACTTAAAAATATCAAAGCCAACTTTCGGACCAAAAAAGTTATATTCAGTATGTGTAACTGTGTAGTTACCATCAGAAAAAGCGCGTTTCACTTGCGCTTTTGCGCTGCCTTTAGGTAATTGCTGGAGTACTTCACCAAAACCTGCAAGGCCATCTTTAACGGCTAAATTATGCTGTGTGTATTGAGTTGGGTTTATATGGCTAATGGCTTTGGCATCGCCTGTTTCTATGCTTGAAATAACTGCAACCGCTTTATCGGTATTACTAAGTGTAGTTTGTTCAGATGTGGTTTTTTGTACACTTGCACATGCAGTTAAGCTAATAACTGCAGTCGCTAACACACTGCGAGTAAGTAGTGATAATGGTTTCATTGTAATGCCCTTAATTATTGGTATGCAGGCATTTTATGTAATATTTATAATGTGCAGTAGAGTGTAAGTTGGCGCTAAAATGGTAAAAATCGAACCCCGCCAATCTAAGCTAAGTCGGCTATAAAATAGTGGCACTATGGCGTACTTGAAACTGACTCGGTGTAGCTCCTGTTTGTTTTTTAAAATATTTTACAAAGTTGCTAGCATCTTCAAAACCAAAATCGTAAGCGAGTTTTTGTGTTGTTACATTGCTTATTATTAAGCGGCGTTTTATTTCTATTAAGGTAAACGCGTCAATCATTTGCTTTGCTGTAAGGCCGGTACTTAATTTACAAATACTATTAAGGGTTTTGTAGGTTGTATGCAGCTTGTTTGCATACCAGTTAGCATCGCGAATCGTTAGAAAATGGCTCTGTAGCAACTTATAAAAAGTACCCAGTTTAATGCTTTGCTCTGGGTTGATATTATCATGACGCAGTTCTGGGCGTAGCCTATGCAATCCTAAAGCCAGCGCGCTAAATAAATACATAACAATGAGTGGGTCTGATTGCGGGTGTGCAATTTCTATTTCCATTTCGTTTATGGCATTTATTACCCGCGCTTGGCTATGTTTATTTAGCTTAAGTAATGGCGTATGTTGTTGGTTTAAATGGGTTGGTGTGTAATTTGGTAAGCGCATATTGGTATGCACGCGGTCTAAAAATGTTTGCGTAAACAATACAACATACCCTGTTGGTTGCTTACTAAAGTCGAATGCGTGCACTTGGTCGGGTTGCAAAAAAATAAGTGTGTTTGGCTCAAATGAATATTGTGTAAAATCAACCATGTGCTTTCCATTGCCCTGTTCTATATAAATAATCATATAAAACGAGACTCGATGCGGCATTTGCGGGTCGTGAGAAATTATATCTCGCTCGTACAAATTACTAAGAGGCAATATTTCAAGCTCAGCTTGCGCTGACTTATCATGGTTAAAACCAATGTTAGGAATATCCATTCGGGCTTATTTTTATGTGTTTTATAAAGTGTATGTGAGTTAGCTTTAGCTTATCAAGCACATTGCGATTTATTAACCCACTTTTTGTATGGCTGATGCTTATCGTACAGTACATTAAAGATATACGTGTAAATGAGTATAAATACTAAAAAGCCTGCTTCTAATGCAGCAGCAGCCAGCCATGTAATATTTAAATACCAAGCGAGCACTGGCAGCGTTATTACCACCATACCCAGCTCAAAGCCACATGCATGAGTAACACGAGTTAGTAAGCTGCGATCTTTTCGGTTATGTCCTGCTATTTTATCAAACACTATGTTGTAAATGTAGTTCCACAACATGGCAAAAATTGATAAACCAATGCCTACTATTGCCATTTTTCCTGTTGCAAACCCACCAAAATAAACTGATGCAGGTACAACAAAAAATAATGCAATCATCTCAAATATTAGGGCCTGAAAAATACGTTCTGCTGTGTTCATATACAAATAACTTCTTAAGTTGATGACGATGGCTGTATTTTCATTCATTATAAAGATATGTGTTAGTTACTTAGTATCGGGAAAAGCGATATGTTTAGTATTGAACAACTTCAGGCATTTGTGGCTACCGTTGAAGCTGGATCGTTTTCAGCTGCTGCGCGCGGTTTAAGTAAAGCGCAGTCGGTAATAAGCCAGCATATTATTAATTTAGAAATAGACTGTAATGCGACATTATTTGAGCGCACAGGGCGCTATCCACAATTAACCGAAGCCGGTAAACAGTTACTACCCCAGGCTAAGGCCGTGCTTAATCAACACCAGCGATTAACAAACTCTGCATTAACACTAAACGAAAAAACACCAACCGAAATCACTATAGCACTTGACGAAGGGATCCCGTTTAAAACTATCGCGAGTATTATTAGCAAGCTGCAAAGTAAGTATCCTTACGTATCGCTTGAGTTTTTAAGTGCATCCAGCCATGACATAATTGACATGCTAAACAGCGAAAAGCTTATAACGGGTATTATTTTTAGTGAATTAAATATACCGAGTTACTTAGACTATGAATGTATTGGAACGGTAAAATTTGATTTATATGTTGCTAAGTCGCACCCTTTAGCGGGGATCAGATGTGAGAATATGGATGGTCTTCGGCTACATAGACAACTTCTTCTTCGTTCGCGCAATACACAAACAAGCAGCTTTCAGCTAAAAATTAGCCCAGAGATTTGGTATGCCGATAATTACTTTGTATTACTCGAGCTGGCAATACAAGGTAACGGGTGGTGCTTATTACCAAACCATGTAGCTGTAGATGCAGTACAAAGTGGTGAGCTGGTTAAACTTCCTCTTGAGTTTGAAGAAATGGGTTGGTTGGCTAATGTTGATGTATTACAGCATCAGCGGCATAGTAATCAAAAAGTGTTTAAAGCGCTTCGAAGTGTATTACGAGGGCTGTTATAAAATTTCTATTGTGGAATATTATTTCCATAATGATTGGGTTTTTTACCTCTTTTTTAACTGTGTCAATAAAGCCAAAATAGCGTCATTAACACAGCGTATTAAACGACGAGAGGCAAAACACATGAAAGCAATTGGATATCAACAAAACTTACCTGTTTCAAACGAGCTATCACTTCAAGACATTGAACTTGAAATGCCAACAGCACACGGCCACGATATTTTAGTGGAAGTAAAAGCAGTATCTGTTAATCCGGCTGATTTTAAAATTCGTGAATCAATGCCAGCGCCAGAAGGCGAATACAAAGTACTTGGCTTTGATGCTACAGGCGTTGTTAAATCTGTTGGCGAAAATGTGTCTTTATTTAAACCTGGCGACAAAGTTTGGTATGCCGGCGATGTAACGCGTTCAGGTAGTAATACACAGTTTCAATTAGTTGATGAGCGTATTGTAGGTAAAATGCCAACGACGTTATCTAACTTTGAAGCCGCAGCGCTTCCTCTTACTAGCCTTACCGCATGGGAGTTGTTGTTTGATAGATTAAACGTAGCTGAAGATGATGATTCTAAAAGTATTTTAGTGATTGGTGCTGCCGGCGGTGTAGGCTCAATTATGGTGCAATTGTTAAAGCAGCGCACTAAGCTTAAAATTATTGCTACAGCGTCTCGCGCCGAAACCACGTCGTGGTTAGAGGATTTAGGTGCCGATACTATTATTAATCACCGTAATTTATTAAGTGAAGAGTTTGCAGCTAAAAATTTAGGTGAAGTAGATTATGTCGTTAGTTTAAATAACACTGCTCAACACTTGCCTGAAATAGTTAAAGTGATTAAGCCACAAGGTAAGTTTGCACTGATTGACGACCCTGAAACACTTGATATTGTGCCATTCAAAACCAAATGTGTATCGGTACATTGGGAGCTTATGTTTACTCGTTCATTATTTAAAACAGACGATATGCAAGAGCAACACGTTATTTTAAATAACGTAGCGACGATGATTGACGAAGGCCTGATTAAAACAACATTTGGTGAGCATTTAGGCACTATTAACGCCGTTAATTTACGTAAAGCGCATCAGCATCTTGAAACGCAAACGGCTAAAGGTAAAGTTGTTTTAGAGGGCTTTTAAATAACCACTTTATAAGTATATTTTGAGTACACAAAAAAGCCCCTAACGGGGCTTTTTTATATCTGCTATTTGTATAACTGTTTGTAATTAGGCATATGTTCAACCCAAAATGGCGGTGTACCAATATACTCTTGCACGGTTTTAATAAACTCACTTACCAATGGGGTTTGTTTACGATGAGGGTAAAGCGCGTAAATACCTGTGCCCATAGTTGATAGTTTATAATTAGTTAAAAGCGGCACAAGGCCCATTTTATCAATAGGTTCTTCTAGATTAAATAAATCGAGCATTACATACCCAAGCCCTGCTTTTACTGCATCGACCATAGCGCGTACATCACTCACTTTGTAATTGCCTTTCATTTTATGTATTTTTTGCTCATCACCATGAGGCTCAGTGCTTAACTTAATTTGGTCGAGACTTACATCGCCATTGCCATAAATAATAGCGGGTAAAGCTAATAAATCTTCTGGCGTGCTTGGCATTCCGTGCTTTTTTATAAAATCATGTGATGCAACAAGCGCAAAGTGCATATTAGCAATTTTTCTAGCCATTAAATTAGAGTCGTTTAGTTTGCCTATTCTAAAGGCTAAATCGTAATGATCGGCAATAATATCGTTACGCTTATCGTCAAGCATCAAGGTTATTTTTACCTCAGGATACTTTTGCATAAATATATTAATAGCGGGCTGAATATACTGCTGACCAAAAAACATACCGGAGGTAATGCGCAAAATACCTTTTGGCTTTGCCTGATACGAGTCGGCTATGCTATGGATATCAGAAAGTGTATCGATAAGAATATGCGCTTGCGTTAAAATTTCCTCTCCTGCTGAGGTGAGCGAAAACGAGCGCGTAGAACGATTTAACAATTGCACACCTAAACTGGTTTCGAGTTTTTTAATTTGTTTAGACAGCGACGAATTATCCATATCATGCAGTGCTGCGGCTTTGGCAAATGAGCCTTTTTGCACTACATCTACAAATAACGTTAATTGATTAGTTATCGACATATCACTCTCCTAAATCCCAGTAAGGTGTATCGCCATAATAGCCACTTGCAAAATCAACAAACGCACGTACTTTACTGGGTAAAAACTGTCTGTTTGCATACACCATGTAAAGCCCCATTGGCTCGGGTTCATGGTCTTTTAAAATGCGCACTACTTTACCTTGAGCCAGTGCTTCCCCTGCTATAAATGTTGGCTGCATAGCAATACCACCACCCGCAATGGCTGTATTTAGTAGCAAATCACCATTGTTAGCCACAAAGTTACTTTCAAGCTTTAGCTCGCTTTTTAGCTCATTAACCCCAAATAATCGCTTTGTGGGCTCGCTGTGGGAATAGCGTAAATAATTATGTGATTGTAAATCTAGCAGTGTTTGTGGCGTGCCATGGCGTTTTAAATAGTCGGGTGACGCAAACACCGCTAGGTGTATAGGTGCAATTTTTTTAGCTATGAGCGTTGAGTTTTTTAATACGCCAATGCGTAGAGCAATATCAATACCCTGCTCTACTATATCTACATATTGGTCGGTGAGCCGTAAATCTAACTTTAAATTTGGATACTGCTTTTGAAAATCAACCAGCAAACCTGCTAAATGCTTAGTACCAAATGACATAGGTGCACTAATACTAAGCACACCCGAGACATTCTCGCTTAAGTTATTTAGTGAGTTTTCCATGTCTTCAATATCAATAATCACTTGCTGACAACGCTGATAATATTGATTTCCAGCTTCTGTAACACTTACTTTTCGCGTTGTACGGTGTAATAAACGCGTGCGTAGATTATCTTCCAGCGCAGAAATATATTTGCTGACTAACTGCGGCGAAATATCGAGTTTATCGGCCGCTTTTGAAAACGATCCTTCTTGCACAACGGCTAAAAAGGTCTTCATGGTGGTGAGTTTATCCATTTTTAACAATAGTTTATTGATAATGTATAAATAAATACCATATTTATCGTCAAAATAAAAACTAATATAGTGATTAATAACACATCTATTTGTTTAAGGTTTTAGCATGACTCAGCCCGCTTTATTTATATCTCACGGTTCGCCAATGATGGCTGTTCAGCAATCGGCTACGTCAGATTTTCTTGCATCATTAGGTCAAACGCTTAGTAAACCACGTGCTATTGTGGTTTTTTCTGCCCACTTTGATGAAGCGCACGATATAGTTATTACATCAGGAGATGCGCCGCATACTATTCACGACTTTTATAACTTCCCCAAGCCCCTGTATGAAATTCAATACCCAGCACCAGGAGACCCTAAGCTTGCTAATACTATTAGTGAGTACTTTTACAAAGCGGGTATTAAAACGGTGCAAAGTGCAGATCAAGGATGGGATCATGGTGTGTGGATCCCGCTGCGCTTAATGTACCCCGCAGCTAATATTCCCATTGTTCAGGTGTCTATTAACACGCGTTTGGGCGCTCAGGCGATGTATAAGTACGGGCAGTTACTTGCACCACTGCGCAGCGATAACGTATTAATTATTGGCTCCGGCGGGATTAGTCACAATCTACGTGAAATATTTAAAAGCCCTTCTACACTTAATCGTGTTCAAATGGTTAATGAGTTTACCCATTGGGTTGAGCAAAAATTAATAGCGCAAAACACCCAAGCGTTACTTAACTATTTAAATGAAGCACCCTATGCTTTATTTAATCACCCTACCCAGGAGCACTTTTTACCTCTTTTTGCAGCGCTTGGAAGTAGTGACGGTAAAGCCAAAAAAATACATGAAGGTATAGAAATGGATATTTTAGCACTCGATGCTTATAAGTTTTATTAATTTGAGCGTTCGTTCAAATTAAGTTAAGCTGTAAGCAAGTACTCTAAAACCAACTTAATTTATTTTATTGCGGAGCAAACATGGCAACTACACTTGCATTTGACGTATACGGTACGCTAATAAACACTCACGGCGTACTGTCCTTACTCGACGACATGATTGGCGATAACGCCCAAGCATTTTCAAATACATGGCGCGAAAAGCAATTAGAGTATTCATTTAGACGTGGATTAATGCAAAATTATATTCCTTTCTCGCTATGTACAAAACACGCACTCGATTACGCCTGCTTAGCGCACAAAACCGAGCTAAGTGAAGATCAAAAAGGGCAACTGCTAGAGCTTTATAAAACGCTTCCTGCGTTCGACGATGTAAAAGCAGGCCTTGAGCAATTAAAAGCGAAGGATTACCGTTTGTTTGCATTTTCAAACGGCGCTGCCGACGCAGTTCATACCTTATTAGAAACTGCTGGCATTAGTGAGCTTTTTGAAGGGGTAGTAAGTGCCGACGACGTTAAAACCTTTAAACCAAACCCAGGGGTTTATAGCCACTTTTTACGCGAAACTAATTCAACAGGCGCAAACACGTGGCTTGTATCAAGTAATCCGTTTGATGTAACCGGTGCTATATCGCACGGTATGCGCGCGGCGTGGATTCAACGATCTAAAGAATCTATTTTCGATCCGTGGGAAATACAGCCAAATACAATCGCAACCGACTTACTTGATTTAAAAGCAAAATTAGAAAGCGTTAACTAATTTTCTGTTCCCCCTTTTGCCTATGGTATTAAGTGCCGTGGGTGTAAAGGGGGTTTACGTTTTAACTATTTACTCCCGCCTTTATTAGCTCAATTACTGTATTCATACGTTTTGCCAACGGCCTATTTCGGTGATGGCACACATAAATAGATTCACTAACCGGACATTCTAAATGATGTGTTTTTATAAGTTGTGGCTTATTGAATGCACCTACAGCATGAGCAGGTAAAACCGTAAAACCTAGCCCTAAACTTACCGGCTCCAGTATTAAACTTATCTGGTTAGAAAATCCCGTACGTCTTATTTGGTCAACATGTTCAAACTCACTGTAGTTTTCGCTTAGTAGTAGCTGCGCATGATGGTTTGCATCAGGATGAGCAATAAACCCTAGTTCACACAGGGTTTGCCAATTAGGCATGTTTATACCTGCCGGCGTTACAAGTAGTAGTGGTTCTTGGCTTATTTTATGGCTGGTTAGTTCGCTAAATGTTGGAGCTTGAGTTAAAAACCCGATGTCGGCACTGTGATTTGCTACAGCTTGTTCAACACTTACATTGGGCGCAAAGCGGTAATCAATAACTAGTTCTTTATGCTCAGATTGCAGTGCTAATAATTGATTATAAAATTTTAAACCACAACTGCCCGGAGATTGAATCTTTACCGCTCCGCTGTACGGCGAATCATCTTTTAATTGTTGTTCTAAAAACTGCCAATCTTTAAGAAGTAGGCTGCCCTGCTGATATAAGTTTTGGCCCTGAGGGGTAAGCGAAAACTGCTTACCATGGCGCTCAAGTAAAGCGCAGTTAACTTGTTGCTCTAGCTTTTTAATGTGCTGACTTACGCCAGATTGGGTCATAAAAAGGCGTTCGGCGGTTTGAGTAAAATGATTTACCTCAACCAACGTGCAAAACGTGTTTAACCATGTAGGGTTTATCATTACAAAACGTACTCAAAATGATGATTAATGATAATTTTACTTAATAGCTGCTGATTCGTAAACTAACTCCATCAACTAGTCACAAGATAAGTCACAAGTTAAAGAGGAAGCATTATGAGTCATACATATCCACGTAGTTTTTCGCACATTGGTATTTCGGTTCCGGACGTTGAAAAAGCAGTTGAGTTTTACACTAAGGTGATGGGCTGGTACACCATAATGGAACCCACTTTAATTACCGAAGACAAAAGCCCAATTGGCGAAATGTGCACAGAAGTATTTGGCGAAAAGTGGGAAAAATTTAAAATTGCGCACCTATCTACAGGGGATCGTATTGGCGTCGAAATTTTCGAATTTAAAAACCAAGAAAACCCAAAAGACAATTTTGAATATTGGAAAACAGGCATCTTCCATTTTTGTGTTCAAGACCCTGATGTAGAAGGTTTAGCCGAGCGTATTGTAGAAGCAGGTGGTAAAAAACGTATGGAAGCCCCTCGTTATTACTACCCCGGCGAAAAGCCATACCGCATGATCTACATGGAAGACCCGTTTGGTAACATCCTTGAGATTTACAGCCACAGCTACGAGCTTATTTACAGCGCAGGCGCTTACTAAATAGCACTTAGCTAAAAACAAAGACCGCAGTATTTATTACTGCGGCCTTTTTGTTTCAGTTATAGAGTTTTTAAATACACTTCACCGTCTTCTTATTCTCTATAACTTGTTTTTGCTTAGCTTGTGCAGCATGTTTTGCCCTGAGTTGAAAATATTATCAACCTCCAGAAAAACACTACCAATCGAACTGTGTCCTAGTGAATTTATGAACGACATAATGTATTTGTCAGGAACTTTTGCTCTTATCCACAAACAGGCTACATGTCAGTACCGCTGAGATTAAAAAACAAAACATTACGCTTAATGTAAATAATATAAAGTTTTCATTTTTTGATATAGCTGCTCCTTTAAGGAGTATTTCACCCCTATTAAGTGCATCTACTCCTACATAGATCATCAACGGAATTACAAAAAATGCATTGCTGAGCTTAATAAGTAAGTCCTTTGATGAAAGACTTACTAATTGAGATGCATTATGCTCTTCCTCGTCTCTATTTAATAGTTCGGCTTTTAATAGCTCAAAGCGTTCAGGGTACAAAGCCCTATCAATAGACGTGATAGCTTCTTGCAATTCAGTAATAGAATATTCTGAATAATTTGGTTCCATCTATTAAACCTTCTCCAGTGCCTAACGCTTACATAAGCGGAAAAATATAGTTGACCAAAATGGTTTTAGGAACAAAAAACAGCCAACTATAATTTTTTCATTTGATATTTACGTTAGGTTTTTTAGTTAACTGCATATAAAACAAGTATATAGCTAATGGGCCAAAGTAAGAATATGGAAGCTACTAGTTTAAAGTGTCCATTTTTATATGAATGTGCTTGTGCTGAAAACCAACTTAATAAAGCTCCAATTACACACAAAATCTTAAGAATGTTACCAAACCAGTGTTCATTAAGGAAACTCATAAAACTGGTGTTTTGACTTGCAAATATAAATAACAAAAGAGCTGAGGTACCAAATAAGAGACAGCTTCTCGATTCTGAAAATTTTAGTAAGAATAGGCTAAAACCATCTTCCATGTTTTCACTAAAAAGTGGATGCTTCATAGAACTCCATTTAACATCTAACAATTTTACAGGCCGCGAATCGAGCATACTTCTACCGATGTCACGCTCATGTTTCTACTTTATACAGTTTTAACAAATTACCTAAGACATTGCTATCAAAAGCTATTTAATATTTACAAGCAAAGTTCAGGCATATAAATGCGCGTTTCGCTCATTTCCTTGATTATGTAAGTAAGCAGCAGTTTGGCTGGCTTAATAGGTATTACAAGTATATGATATTGATAATTATTTGCATTAAAGGGTTTTGAAGGTGTGTATGAAAAAGTCTATGTTAACTCTGGCGTTAGTTACGGGTTTGAGTGGTTGTAGCACAACAGTCACGGTGCCTGATAAAAGCTCATCATTATATTACTCAGCGCTTTATAATGCACAAGCAAAGCCTGTTAGCTCTGTATTATTAGAGCCCAAGCTATTAAATGCCGATGTGGTTTTAGTAGGTGAATGGCATACGCACCCGGGTGTGCATTTATTTCAGGCTGAGTTATTTGAGCAATTAAGCAAAAGTAATAAACGCACTGCCCTGTCGCTTGAACAATTTAGCCGCGCCGATCAGCTTACTTTAAACCAGTATGTTAAAGGTGAAATTGGTGAGCAATACTTAATTGACAACACCCAAGCGTGGCCTAACTACAAAAGTGATTACCGTGCGCTGGTAGAGCTGGCAAAAACGAACAATAGCGATGTAATCGCTGCAAATGCCCCTAAAAATATAGTCAGCTGTATTGGCAGGCAAGGCATAAGTTACCTAAATACACTTGATGAAACACAGCAGAGCTATATTGCCAGCACTATTGATACCTCCCCCAGTGACTACAAGCAACGTTTTATGACCTCAATGCATCACGGCTCGCCAAGTCAAAATGAAAACTATTATGCTGCGCAAGTTACCTGGGATGAAACCATGGCAGAATCTATTGTTAACTATTTAAATAATCATAAAGATGCGCAGGTAATGCATATAGCGGGCAATTTTCATGTGAAAAATGGCGAAGGTATAGCGCGCGTTATTAAGCGTTTAGCGCCAGAGCTAAATGTTGTGTGGATATCGCCGGTAACAAGTGTGCAAGCTAATCAAAATGGATATCAGTTGCAGGTTAACCCTTTGCCTCCTCGTTATGTGCAAAAACAGCATCAACAAGCGGGTTTTAAAGCGTTAGGCAAGCGAAGTGAGCGAGGCGAGCAAACAGCTTGCTTATAAAATAACGACATAGTTAGTGAATCTCTTAACCAGGGCTCAGGTTAACTATGTCGTCATGTATTTAGTTTAGTTATTTCGGGCTTGATTGGTTAGCTCAACCAGCGCTTTACGTACCTCTAACTGGCTGTGGCACTGGGTTTTAAAGTTAATAAAGTAGTTACGCTTTTGGCTTTGTATATAAAAGCCAGTGGGTAATAAGCCGCTCATTATTGGGGGGTTATCAGCTACGCCGTAGTGCTGCATTAATATGAGCGACATAGCATCTTGGTGATCTTCATTCATATGGTTAATCATGCTTTGCTGTTGGCTTTCGTCCCAGGCTTTTGCCTCGTTTTGCCACTCGGTTTGTTCAAGCCAAAATATTTTGCCAAACCCGCCAATGTAACGCACTCGCACTACGTCTAATTGCCATAATTGAAAGTCGTGCGCGTTGCGATAGCTAGCGGCTTCGGGATATAGGGCAATATAGTTATTAAGTAAAGTGTGTGCTTGCTCACTTGGCACAACAGAGCCATCGCCTACAAGCGTTACCCGCCCGTGCTCGTTTTGATCGCCGTAGTCGGCGGCATCATATACAGTTAGGCTCATACGAGAGTCGTGCTTTAGATTTTTAGTGTGCTGGGCTATATCGCTAATAAAAAAGTAAACACGGCCTTGTTCGTCGCACATATAGGGGGTTACTGAGCCAAACGGGTAACCGCGTAAATTATTAGAAATGGTCGACATGACACCAGCATTGGTTTTGTAAACCAATGTGCGTGCATCGTTTAACGCTTGCTCTCTCATAAAAACTCCTGACGTTGAGAAAAAACCATGGGTGCATCGTTATAAGGATGAGGGTTTACGTGCAGTTTCATGGCGTACATTTGTTGTAAGTTTTGTTCAGTTAATACGGTGTTTATAGGCCCACTTTGCAGCACTTTTTTGTTGTGCAGTAAAATAGCATCGGTTGCATAAAGGCTGGCCAAGTTTAGATCGTGTATTGCAATAATGGCGCTGTTACCCTGCTCTACAAATGCTTTAACGCAGCTGAGCAAAGCATGTTGATGGCGCATATCAAGTGCTGATGTAGGCTCGTCGAGCAGCATTAGTTTTGGCTCGGCCGATTGTGTAAAGGCGTTTAGTTGTGCCAAAGTGCGCGCCATATGCACACGTTGTTGCTCTCCGCCCGAAAGCGCACTTACGCGGCGAGTTAAATAATGGCTTAAATCCATAATAGCGGCGTATTTATTTACTTTTTCGCTTTGCATTTTTAATGACTCTACATATGGATAGCGGCCCATTGCAATAAGCTCAAATACAGTAAAATCAAACCCTACGTGGTTTGCTTGCATCATCACTGCGCGCTGTGTCGCTAGGCGTTTTTTAGCATGAGCGGCCAGCGGCTTGTTATTAAAAAGTACACTGCCTGTAAAGGAATGCATACCTGCTAAGGTATGCAGCAAGGTAGATTTACCTGCGCCATTTTCACCAAGTAGTGCTACAAGTTGCCCTTGTTTAGCGCTGCCATTAATAGCGTTTAAAACGCTGTGATTATCAAAGCCAACGCTTAGATTGTTAAACGTGATCATGACCAACCTCGCTTATTTTTCACTATTAAATAAATAAACAATGGCGCACCCAATAATGCAGTAATAATGCCAATGGGTAGCTCGGATGGCATGATCACAATGCGTGCTAGCCAGTCAGAAAGTAGCAATACCACTACGCCAATTAGCATACAAAGCGGCAGCATATTACGTAAATGCGGCCCCACCATTAAGCGGGCAATATGCGGGACTACCAAGCCAACAAACCCTATTAAGCCGGTAAGTGCCACAACCGCCCCTACTCCTAGTGCAACAAGTATAATTACATATAGTTTGAGCTTGTTGGTGTCTACCCCTAGGTACTGAGCTTGTGACTCGCCAATAAGGAGCAAGTTCATGGGATTTTTTAATCGCCATAGCCCAACTAGGCTAATAAGCAGTAATGGCAAAGCTTGAATAATCGTGCTCCAGCTTGCTCCGCCTAATGAGCCCATGGTCCAGTAATTTATTAATCGTAATGCACTGTCATCGGCAAAAAAGCTCAGTAGCCCAATAACCGCAAATGCTAATGCGTTAATAGCAACCCCGACTAATATAAGTGTGGTGATATTAATTTGCCCTTGCTGCTTAGCAATAAAATATACCAGCGAGGTAACACCAAGCGCCCCTAAAAACGACGCATAAGGTAAATACAACTGCGCGTTAAAATTAAACTGCGCGCTAAGTGCTATAAACGCCACAGCAACCATAGCCGCACCCGCACTAATGCCAATAATAGATGGATCGGCCAATGGGTTGCGGCACAGCGCTTGCGTTGACGCGCCTGTTTGGGCAAGCACCAACCCTACAAGCACTGCAAGCACAAAGCGTGGCAAACGTATTTGCATTACGACATTTATTTGCAGCGCATCAAACTGATTAAAGCGCTCGGGTGCAAGCCAAGCAATGGCTAAACGCCAATCCCACCCTGCTGGCCCATACCCTATGCTAAGTAGCGCCAAAGCAAAAATACACACAGAGGCTAATAGCATCCATTTATGGGTTTGGCTAAGTGTTACAGGCTTAAAGCGGCTCAATGTTAGGGTGTTCATAAGTGGGCTTTGTACTCGTTAAGCTCATTAATTGCTGTGGCAATACGTGGCGACATGCCAAGCGAAAGTAGGCTATCCATTACAAGTAAGTTACAGGTTTGCGCCGCTTTTAATAAGCGTAGGTTCGGTTGCTCACAAAAAGCCTGCTTACCGCCAAGGCTGTGTACAACATGGGCTGGGGCTACTAAAAAGTCGGGCTGATTTATAGCAAGTACTTCGGTGTTAATTGCTTTAAAGCCTGAATGCGTAGCGCCTATATTGGTAATGCCTGCATAGCTAAATAATAAATTAGGGACGGTTTCTTGCCCGGCGGCAATAAGCCCGCGCTCATTAGCTGAGAGTAAAAATAGCGCGCTTTGTGTTTGCGCTTTTGCTTTTTCAGGTAACGATTTTGTAATGTGTGTAATAAGTGTTTGTGCTTTTTGCTTGGCGTTTAAGTCGGTACCAAGGCGTTTTATAAGCTCAAGTAGCTCGTTAACTGAGGTCGGCTTTTTATAATGAATTAGCTTAACCCCTGTTGCCTCAATTTGCTTAAGTGCTTGGCTTCGCCCTGCGCCTTCAAGCGCTAACAAGGTGGTTGGACGCATTGAAAGTACGCCTTCTGCAGCTAAATCGCGATAATAGCCCACTTGCGGTAATTGCGTGGCTTGGTGCGGGTACATGCTCGATTGATCAACAGCTACAAGGGTATTTTGTTTGCCTAGCGCATAAATTATTTCAGTAAGGGTGCCGCCAGCGCTAATAACGCGCTCTTGTGCAAGTGCAGATTGGGCCATTAAAGCAAACAATATAAATAGGTATTTCATTACACACTCCGGTTTTATTTTTTGGCTATTATAACCAGTTAAATCTAAATGAAAATGATTATCATAATTAATTGATCTTATTTTGACTTAGTTGTAACATCTCCGCCATAAATAATAACTATTATCATTTGGAGTTAAAATGAATCCCTCTGCGTTTAGATTTACTGCTATAGCAACCTTACTACTCGGCTCGGGCACTGCCATTGCCGAAAACATAATTGACGAACATATTGTTGTAAGTGGCTCGCGCTTTGAGCAAAAGCTTAAAGATGTAACAGGCTCAGTCACTGTTATTACCGAGCAAGACATAGAGCGTCAGCTAGCTGTAGATTTACAAACCATGTTTAAGTACGACCCAAGCATTGCAACGACAGGCAGTGGCGCAGGCGCGCAAACACTTACAGTACGTGGTGTTGGTGGTAACCGGGTTGTATTTATAAAAGATGGCCGACGCACCAACGATGGTTATGCAGGTGGAGGGGGCTATTTAGTTGGCCGTAATTATTTTGACGTAGCAGGTGTAAAACAAGTAGAAGTAGCCAAAGGTGCTGCATCGTCATTATATGGCTCTGATGCACTTGGTGGCATTGTAGTTATAACCACTAAAGATCCAAGTGATTATTTAAAAAATAACAGCAGCTTTGTAAAAATGGCGCTTGGGTATCAAGGTCAAAGTAATCAAGTTGCCGCCGATGTTACTGCTGCAAAAGACTTAGGCGACTTTGCAGTAAGCGCCGTGTATAGCCACCGCGATAGCGAAGAAGTACAAAACTATGACGAAAATTTACCCGGTTATGATGCTAAGTCGGACGCTTTATTAGTTAAATTTGAGCAACAGCTTGATGAAAAACGCACAGTTAAATACACCCTTGATTACTTTAACCAAACAACTGAGCAAGTAATAACCCCCGCGGTTCAAGAAACCGAAGAAGATGACACGAGTTGGTCACTGGCGCTAGATTACCATTCAGAAGTAACTACAGCTGCGTTTGATAAATGGTACGGGCAAGTGTCTTATAGTAGTTACGAGCAACAAAGCGATCAAATTAGTGGCGCAAGCACCTACACCGATTATAACGACTATCGTTTTGAGCAAAATATTTTAGGTTTTAAAGCGGTATTTAATAAAGAGTTTAACGCAGAGAGTGCCGATCATGAAGTGGTATACGGGATTGATATAGACTTATACGACACCACCCGCCCACGTTTTAAAACCCGTATTTTAGCCGATGGCACTGTTGATTTTACAGACCAAAAACAAAAAGCATTCCCGGGGGCTGATACCTCTTTAATTGGCGCTTATGTACAAGACAGTATTTCGTTTAATAATAGCGCGTGGTCGGTTATTGCGGGTGTGCGATATGATTACTACACCCTAGAGGCTAAAAATGATGAGCTATACGCCGATGCGCAGCTTGGTGATATTACCGAATCTGCTTTTTCCCCTAAGCTAGGTGCTATATACCAAGTGGATGATAACTTGTCGTTGTACGGGCAATACGTGCGAGGCTTTAAAATACCACCACACGACCAAGCCTATCAAAGCCACGGCGTTGAACCGTTTTATCAAATATTACCAAACGCCGATTTAGACCCTGAAAGCAGTGATTCGTTTGAGCTTGGGCTAAGATACGCCAGCAGCGATATTAGCGTAAATTTAAGCGCTTTTTATGCAGCATACGATGACTTTATAGAAACCGCCGTAGTGGGTGTTGAGCCAACGTACATTCCTGGCGTAAACAAAACGCTGTATCAGTACCAAAATATTAGCGAAACACAAATAAGCGGTGTTGAAGCAGGAATTGCCATGTATGTAGCTGAAAATATACTACTAGAGGCAAACGTGGCTTACGTTGATGGTGAAAATAAAGAAACCGATCAGCCACTAACCAGCATTAGTCCGTTAAATGGCTCAGTATTGTTAAGTACAGAACAGGGTAATATTAACTGGACCGCCGCGTTGCGTTTGGCTAAATCGCAATCGGATGTAGTACTTGATACAAACGGTAATAAAACTACGCAAGGGCATGGCTACGGCGTTGTTGATTTATACGCAAACTACGAATGGCAAGCATTGCAGCTAAATGTAGGTGTACTTAACTTGCTCGATAAAGAATATGTGCCTTTTGAGCTAATTGCAGGTCAATCGCAAAGTGCTGATTTTAGCCAATACACCCAACCTGGGCGTAACTTTTCAGCCAAAATAAGCTATGAGTTTTAATTAGCTCCTAGAAAATTAAATAGCAACAAACGGTGCATGAAGCTGCAGCGTTTGTTGAGTTTATTTTTTGATATTTATAAATGACACCCATATTAATTTTTTAGTAAAGCGAGTTGCCTAGATTCTAATTGGAAGTGCATTAATAGAGGTTGTACAAAGTGGCTAGACGTTGGCATATTTACCAAACTTTGTGATTGATGATTTAGGGCTTAAAAAATTTACTGTAAAGGGGGTTAACAGTCACTACAGCGAAGAGGTAGTAATGATTTACAAACCATCAAAAGCTGATGGCTGGCTTAATAAACTCATGCACACTTTGTAAAGGATTTATCAATTTAAGTTCAATGCAAAATATTACTTAGCTAAGCAGTGGTTAGCTAATATCAGCAACAATGCACTGATTACGGCCATGTTCTTTTGCATGGTAAAGTGCTTTGTCAGCACATTTGTAAACTTGGTCTATGTCGTTACTGTGCTCAGGACTAAAAACATCAAACTAAGTGTATAAAAAAGGCCAGATGCAAACGCTACTGGCCTTTCATTAAAACCGTCATGTGCTTAGAGTTGACGGATGTTATTTAAACTTATTTACTAACGTTTTTGCGACGTCTATTAAACCATACTAATGGAGTAAGTAATAAAGCTATAAAGCCAAAACTACCACCACCGCTAGATTTTGATTCTGTTACAGGCACAGTTGCTACCGCTTCATTTTTTACCATTACAGTACTTTGTTGAGTCACAGTTGTTACACCATCACTTACGGCAACTTCAAAAACAAGCTCTTCATCTGCAGTAATAGCTGCAGGTGTGAAGCTCAAAGTTGCAGTGTCAGTACCTGTGAGCGTAGCAGCACTACCGCTAACCTGAGTCCAAGCATAAGTTAGTGTTTGACCATTGCGATCTGACGCTGTTGCTGTAATTGTTCCTGTAGCAGATTCAGTAATTTCCGCTGATGAACTTTCGACTAAAACAAGTGGGGCTGCGTTATCACATGCTAGCGAATCACCCGCTACAAGCTCAGAAAATACAGGAGATAAAACGTTAGACATAGTTAGGTTATCAATCCACCAACCTAAATCACTTACTGCGCCATCTGATGAAATTCTAAAGCGTACTTTTACTAAGTTGCCGTTTAGGGCATCACCAAAGTTTATAGTTTCATAATTACCATACGCGCCACTATCTTGTACGTTATTACCAGTAAAAGTTTCACGTTCTTGAAGTTCTTGCGAATCGTTTTCGATTAGAACAGCGTCGTAGCCAACATCAAATGTGCCGCCAATTTCAGTAGCATCAACCCAGTCACCGCCATTAACACTAACTTCTACAACACCACCATCCCAGTTTTGCTCAATACTATAGAAATGCCAAAACGAGATTTCAAAGTCGCCTGAGTAACCAACTTCGAATGGCTTACTCTCTATTGCTACATCTGATTGGAAGCCATTATTTACAAGGCGCATTGCCTGTGTGCCTAGCTCAAACCCACCTTGTTCAAAGAAGGCAATATTACCACTATTATCCATAACCTGAGTGCCAACAGCTAAATCACCGCCAAACATTACGTTTTCTTTTAAATCTAATAGTGATGAACTTGCTACTTCCATATCATCTGAAACTACAGCTCCAACAGGCATTTCTGATTTAAAGCCCATATTTACTTCAAACGTGAGTGTTTGATCAAGTGCTTCAACGATATCATCGTCCGTTTCAATTTCAGGGAATGTGACTTCAATTTCTAGTGTTTCAGCTGTACCCGCTTCGTTCAAAGTAACTTTAATATCGTTACTAGTTATTGCTTCGTACGGTTGAACTTCACCAAAAGTAAGTAAACCATCATTTTCAAATGTTACATCATGATCGCTTATAACAGTCAGTTGTGCTGTTGTACCACTAAGTACTTCACTACCACGGTTAGTAATTGTTACGCTAACCGTACTCGTTTCGCCTTTATCTAAAATATTGTCGTTAGTACAAAAACCAAGCTCTGTACCATTGTACATGTTGTTTAAGTCAGCACTTGCAAATGCATAGCTAGAAAGCTGTGTTTTATCCGATTCAACTACACCAGTAAGGTCTTCACTGAAACGATCTGGCGATACTGCGCCAAGACCCATACCACGTTTAGCAAATGCACCTACCATTAATTTGTAATCAGCAGGGTCTACTGCATAGGCAGCAGCTAAAATAGCATCACGTGCTTCAGTGTAGGTTGGTGCTATAGGTGTTAATTTGTAACCTGCAACTAAGTAATCTGCCATTCGAGTTTGTGCTTCATTAAAGCCATGCTCGTTGATAAGCGCTACGTAGTTTTCCCATAATACAGTTGCCCAAATTTCGCCGGCAGCATGAGGAGAAGCCACGCTTGTTGGTGATATACCAATATCAGCACCAGCATTTTCAGTAATATGGCGGAACGACAATGCATTTACATCTGTATCAGTTGAATAAGGAAGACGACGAATACCGAAGTAGAAGTCTTCTACAAATGTGCCGCTACCATATGCTTTTTGGAACTTATCGTTACCTGTAATATTTATATCGCTTTCTTTAGCGATAAACATTAATGAGTGGAAATCGCCCCAGCCTTCGCCCATTGCGCGGCCTTGGAAGTTAATAAGGCCTGATGAATTACCTACTAAGCGGTTACTAATGTAGTGACCCCATTCATGAGCAATAATACCATTATCAAACGTACCATCTTTTAATGTTGCTTTGGTAAACATGTCTACAGTAACAACTTCACCAGCATCAATTAGGTCATACATTGCATGACCATCAGCGTAATTTAAACCCATATTTGGAATGGTTACAGTATCGTCTTCACCGCCCATTGGTGCCGGTTCTGCCGTATCTGGGTCATTATTAACAACGATAGTTGCTATTGCACCTGCATCTTGTGCATTTTTTACTTTAATCGTAAAAGCACATGAGCCACGATCTACAATTGCAATTTTCCCTGCTAGTTCAGCAGCATTTATAGCAGGCTCACAACCATCGTTCACACTTGTTGAATCTACTGTATTTCCATCATCTAAACGAACAACTTCTGCAGCCACGTCACTGAACTGATATTTACCAAAACCAGATTCTTTTGTTGAAGCTAAAAGGCCTAAAGAGTCATGTGAAGTTACTGTAATACCAAAATCTACACCAACAGTGGCATCTTTACTGTTGTACAAGTACATTTGCATACGTGGGCTAGCACCATCAGCTGGTGTAGACATATTTGCATTATTACGACCTGAGTTATCTTGAGCCTGTGCTTCAATCGGGTCACCTTCTACGCCGCCACGACCAAAGTTAGATACCTGCGCTACATTTGATGTTTCATCAAAACCATGATCATAGAAAAAATCATGTAAAAAGTTATTCATATAAAACAAGTTAACAATAGCTGCTTTACGGTTTGCGTAGCTATTTGCAACTTCATCTACTTGATAAGGGTAGTCAAATGTGAAGTCTGCAGTTGTTTCAGCGGTAAAGTCACCTTCACTAAAGTCTTGAGGTGCAATCACATCGGCGTAAGCAAATACGTTATTACCTGATGTTGTCGTTGCATCATCTGCTAACCATGGGTCCATTGTGCTTAGTTTGCTGTAGTAAGATAGAGATACCATTGGCGCGTCTAAAATCTCAGTCTCGTCTACTTGTCCTGGGCCATCTGCAGGAATTACGTCACCGTGCGGGCTTTCCATTGGGTAGCCATCTTGGTTAGCGTAAACACGGTAATTAAAGTCAGCTGCATGAGATTTCAAATCTTTCGCAAAATATACTTTGCTATTATTCGAATCTACTACGTAACTAAAGTAGTCACTTTCTAAAGAGCCAACTTCTGCTACTTCTACTTCAATGTAATAAGCAGATTTAAGCTCGCCTGCCACTTCAAAAAACACTTCTTTTGCACGTGGTGTACCTAAAACAATCTTAGAGTCATCTAATGATTTAGCCTCATATTTTGCATAGCCACCCTCATTACCAATTTTACGAAGTGAGACATCAATATTAGCTAATTCACTAAATGCTTTTTTTATACTTTGCTCAGAGTTTACAAAACCCGTTAATGCAGCAAGTTTATTTTTAGATGACGATGTATCAGCAAAATAACCCGAGCTTGCTACTAAGTTGTACTCTTTATCCATTAACAAGTTGTATTCGCGGTTAAAAACTTCAACACCGTTTACTTGTTGTTTATATTTAGCACTAATAGAACCACGTTTTTGTTCTGATAAATCAACCATAACAGCAGAAGATGCTGTTGCTTTACGATTACTAATACCTGTTAAAGCCTCAATATAAAAGTCAGCAGCATATTGATTACGGTTATCAGCAGCGATTAAAGCCATGTCAGGCTTACGCTGACCTATTGCTTGCCATAAAAACGTTGCTTTACCCATTTGTGCATCGTAAATTGATTTTTGACCCGAGACAGTGGCGCGTTCGGCTAAGGTTTTCTGCTGAACAGCAGCTAAAGAAGTACCCTGAGTAACTGCATTTGTTGCACTTACATCATAAAATCGAGCTTGTTCAGCGGCCGTTAGCTCACCTGTTGCTAATGTAGATGCTACAACCATGGCAATAGTTGTTAATTTAAATTGAGACATGTATCCACCTGTTTGTATTTATTATGTTTAAACACTTAATGTTTTTAAATTGATTATTTTATGTAAACGCCTGGTTAAGTTGTTAATATACAGACTTGAATAAAGCTGAATAGCTTTAAATTTAAAGAAAAGTAAACAAAGGTAAACGAATGCAAAAAATAATTTTTACAAGTGCAGTGTCAATAATCGCAGCTTTATTACTATCTGCATGTAATAACAGTGAAAAAACAGAGGTTAACAACTCTCAGGCGCTACCTAAAACAGCAGAAATCATTATAAAAGAACCATCTAATAACCAGAAAAGTGACACTATTTTCCCTAAAAAAGAAAGTAGTCAAGGTGTTATTAAAAATGCATCTAAAAGCATAAATTCATCGGGTGATAAACTTATCTTTAACTCTGAGCAGTTATTTAAAGGCGACGTTATTTATAATCAGAACTTAAAACAAAAAGGTGTAGTAACAGGTACTCTTACCATTACATTAAATACCGATTCTGTGCCTGATGAGTTAAAAAATAATTATGAATTAATCAAGTCAACAGCTCACAATTACACATTACTTGTTGAAAAGGATGTTGATATTGCAGGATTGTCTAGTGCTCTAAACAGCTATAAATCAGTGACCAATGTGGAAATTGCAATTAACTATTCACCTATCGAAACACACTTTTAATCAGAAACAATGCACTGATTACGGCCATGTTCTTTTGCATGGTAAAGTGCTTTGTCAGCACATTTGTAAACTTGGTCTATGTCGTTACTGTGCTCAGGCCAAGTTGCAATCCCAATTGAAATTGTTATAAAGCCGATAGTTTCCATATTTGTAGACTCAACAGTTTTACGTAGTCGCTCTGCTATTTTGAGCGCACTTTGGCTGTTTTCATTAGGCAAGACAAGTACAAATTCTTCACCACCTATACGTGCTACGATATCGTCTTTTCGAGATAATTTTTTGATAATATCAGTAAGCGATTTAAGAGCTTCATCTCCTTTATCATGGCCAAAGGTATCGTTCACTCGCTTAAAGAAATCGATGTCTATCTCTAAAATAGCAAATGGAGTTTGCTTAAACATCAATTGGTTTAATAAACCGTTTAAACTCCTACGGTTATGAGTATCAGTTAGGGGATCTGTTTGCGCATCATGACGAAGCTGACCTATCTGCATTTGCAAAGTATTAACTCCATTGAGCATTGCAATTTTTAGTCTTTGGCTTTCAAAGTACCAAGATTTAACACTTTTTAGCTCTTCAATACTTGTTGGATCGTCAAGTGTATTTGCTTTGTCTGCTAGTTGTTTTAAAGGCCTGGAAATAAAGTGAGCAAAAAAACCGATTAAAAGAAACGTAATAACAGCCATCGGTAATGTACGTTTTATTACTTCAGTTATGAGTAAATCAAGTGACGAAAGCGTTGCTCTTACAGGGCGCTGAGCGACAATTACCCATTTTGCTTTAGGTACGGAGGAAAAGCCTGCTAGCATTTCTATCTCTTGGCTATTTTTAACAATAGAAGTACCGCTTTGGCCTGTAATCATATTATTAGTGATTGAATTATTTGTGACGACTGTCCCTATTAGAGCCTGATCTGGGTGATAGAGAATTCGCCTACTGGCATCGACCACATAAATATATGTTCCACCCTCATAATAATGCTGCTCTAATAAGCTATTTAAAATATTACGCTCCTTTAGATAAAGAGAGCCACCAATATAACCAAGGTAATCTCCAGTTTGATCAAACAAAGGATGAGAAATAAAAATAATAAAGTTCCCAGCAGCCGACATATAAGGCGCGCTGATTAATGGTCTTTTTTCTTGTAGCGCTTGTACAGCGCCAGGTGAGTGGATTGATTCACCAATAAGTTGCGGAAATTTAGGAGAGGTTGCGACAACAACACTATGCTTATTAATTACAACCGAGTTAAAGCTATTCGTTTGTAAGTGTAAGCGGGTCGCTTCTTGGTTTAATAAATCTTCACCATCAACTCTTTGCTCTATTTTTTTAGCTGAATAGGCCAGTTGTTGCATTGCGGATTCTAAAAAATTATCTGTTGCTGATGCCAGTTTATTGGCATAAGCATAGTTACTTTTTAGCGTGTAAGCTGTTAACTGCTCTTTTTGTACTTGGTAGGTAGAATAAAAGCTACTTACTAAAGTACTAATAGAAGCCGTAATCGCTAAAAGCAAAATAAGAAATCGAAGATTTAAGGCCGTTAATAATTTTTTTCGCAAACGTATGCCATCCTAAGTACAGGTATTCAGTACCCGAACCTATAATTGTATATAAAGCCCGCAATTATACCCTCTTGAAAATTTATTATCTAATATTAACAAAGCCACAAAAAATATAACTAAATATAACTTTTCGCTAATAGCAAAATTATAAATTTTCTTTAACTTTTACAATACGTTATTGGTTCCTCTGCAAAAAATCCTTCTTTTGCAGTTACCTCAAAAAGTAGTTAAGCTGCTTATACTTATCTACTTTTTAGCTTTGGAGTGTGTTTTGCTAAATAAGTGTATTGTATCGTCTATCGTTTTTTTATCTGGGTGCTTAATGCCATTACAATCCTCGCTTGCTAAACCCGTGCTTTCTCTTGAACAACAACTTGGGCAAAAGCTAATACTCGACTTTCGTTACTTCTGCCAGCAAGGAGTAAGTAATAAATGCCGAACTCCAATGACCGAGTTACCTAATGAGCTCGCTACCGCTATTGCAAAATACGATATTGGTGGGGTTATCTTATTTTCTGAAAACACTCAATCGATAGAGCAAACAATTACGCTTAATAGCCAATTGCAAACAGCTGCAAGTAAATCCAGTAGTAAGCTGCCGCTATTTATATCAATAGATCAAGAAGGCGGACGTGTAGCGCGTTTACCACGCGATGTTGCCACCTCATTTACCGGTAATATGTCGATTGGCGCAACCTACAAAAAACACGGTACAAGCTTTGCGACAAAAACAGCAACAGTTATAGCTAAAGAACTAAACTCGCTGGGTATAAATGTAAACTACGCGCCCACGGTTGATGTAAACATGAATCCTGACAACCCAGTTATTAACGTACGCTCGTTTGGTGAAAACCCAGCATTAGTGAGTAAATTGGGCGCCGCACAGGTTGCAGGATTTGAAAGCAATGGAGTGATTACCTCGTTAAAGCACTTTCCGGGTCACGGCGATACAAACGTAGATAGCCATACGGGTTTGCCTAAAGTAAACCATGCAAAAGAAGTTATTTACGAGCAAGACCTAGCACCGTTTAAACACATTATCGCCAAGCAAAACCCAGGAATGATAATGACGGCACATATTCAATACCCAGCGCTTGATAGCACAACGTTTATAAGTGTTAATGGCAAAACTATGATAAAACCGGCAACAATGTCGCGCGCAATCATTACTGACATTTTACGTGGCGAGCTTAATTACCAAGGAGTTGTAGTAACTGATGCGCTCGATATGGCTGGTATTAGTAACTTCTTCACACCAACTCAAGCGGTAATAAATACATTTGCCGCTGGAGCTGACATTGCCCTAATGCCTATTGAAATTAGAACACCAGATGATTTAAATAAGCTCGATGGCCTTATTAAAGATCTTGTTGCAGCGGTTAAATCAAATCAACTTGATGAGCAAGAAATAGCACAATCGGCACAGCGTATAATTACGCTTAAAAATAAATTTAGGTTAAGCACTAATTTTGACCCTATTACCGCGCTCATAAATGCAAAGCAAATAATTGGCAGTGCAGCACATCGTGAAATAGAAGCGCAGCTTGCTGTAGAGGCAATAACGCAGGTTAAAAATAATAACAGTACTTTGCCGCTTAATTTAAAAGCAGGAAGTAATGTTCATATTATTATGCCCGACACGCGTAAATGTATGGCAATGCAGCAAGCGATTGAAGCTACCAGCCAGCAAAAACTTAACTATAGCTGTAGTAGTTTACAAGGGTTTAATCCGGCACATGCAAAAGCACAAATACAGGCTGCTGATGTAGTTCTCGCCGGTAATGCAACGCCTAATCAAAGTGCGGTCGAAATTGGCGGTATGGATGATTTAAAAGATGATTCAAATTTTGCACTTAATAATGCGGAGCAGCCAAAAGCACTTGAGTCATTATTAAAAGTGGCAAAAGAAGAAAACAAAAGCACTGTATTTATAAGCCTAAGAGCACCTTACGACATTGCTAAATTTGGCGATTATGCAAATGCTGTACTTGCATCGTATGCATATAATATTGATGTAGATAAAAACGATATTGTATCTGGCCCTGCTTTTACCGCACTTGCAAAAGTGTTACTAGGAGAAGCACCGGCTAACGGCGTATTACCTGTCACAATAAAACCGCAAAAGGCGCACTAATATGAAACTCAATTGTGATTTAGGCGAAAGCTTTGGCGCGTGGAAAATGGGGCTAGACGATGACGTTATGCCACATATTGATATGGCTAACATTGCGTGTGGGTTTCATGCAGGTGACGCCGATGTAATGGCAAGCACGCTCACTCTTGCCAAGCAACATAACGTACAAATTGGTGCTCACCCAAGCTACCCAGATAAGCAGGGCTTTGGTAGGCGCTCAATGGTTCTTAGCGAAAAAGAGCTTACAAATTGCCTGCATTATCAAATAGCCGCTATCGAGGGTATGGCAAAAGTACAAGGTTTAACACTTAGCTATGTAAAACCCCATGGCGCACTGTATAACGACATGATGGCAAATGATAAAATATTACAAACCGTTATAAATGCAATTGCCAGCTACCCAATAGATTTAAAGCTAATGATTTTAGCGACTAAAAATGCCAATAAGCACATTCAAATAGCTAAAAGCTCAGGAGTTGATCTAATACTCGAGGCATTCGCCGATAGGCAGTACACCGACGACGGGCATTTAGTGTCACGAACACTTGAGGGTAGCGTTCACAACAAAGCTGCATTACTAAAACAAGTAACTCAGCTTTTATCCGATGGCAGCGTGACAACACGAACTGGAAAAAAACTAACGCTCAACGCCGATAGCTTATGCGTACATGGCGACAACGCTGATGGCATAGCGCTTATAAAAGACATAAAAGCCCTGTGTAACTCAGCTAACTAAATACTTTTACACAACCACAAATAGAAGCTGTAAACCCCCTTTACAGCTTTAACTCATAGATTTAAATAAGAGCTTCATCGCATCCCACTGTTAATTTAATAATCCCTAACATATAACTACTTAGCAAATTAAAAAAAGTAACAACAGGGATAAAAATGAAAAAGCTTATAACACTTAGCCTCATTTTAGGCTGTAGCAATTTAGCCTACGCTGAAACAAATACACTACAACTGCAAGACGTGTTTAATTTAGAATATGCTAATCAAATAGATATAACCGAAGACGGTAAAACTGTTTATTTTGTGCGTAACCGCATGGATATAAAAACAGATCGCAAAGTGGGTAATATTTGGTCTGTTGATTACAAAACCAAACAAATGCAGCCGCTAACATCTGGCGTACATATGGATTATTCGCCAGTACTCTCTCCTGATGGTCAACGCCTTGCGTTTATATCAACCCGCGATGGCAGCAGCCAAATATATATTAAATGGCTTAAAACAGGTGCTATGGCAAAAATTAGTAACTTAACGAGTAGTCCACGTTCGATTACATGGAGCCCTGATTCTAACCAATTAATATTTAGCATGTTTGTTCCAAGCGCTAATTCAGCGCCAGTGAGCTTACCAGGTAAACCAAAAGGCGCAACCTGGGCAGAGCCCGCCAAATTTATTGATGATGTGTATTACCGTTCAGATGGTGGCGGGTACACACAAAAAGGTTTTAGTCAGCTATTTACCATAGATGCTAACGGTGGTAATGCTAAACAACTCACTGATGATGAATTTGATAACGCGGGCGATGTAAGTTTTAGTAAAGACGGTAAATCACTTTATTTTTCTGCGAACAGGCACACAAACAACCAGCTAAAACCCACAAATAGTGAAATTTATAAACTCGAGTTAGCCACACAAAATATAACTGAAATTACTCATCGAAATGGTCCTGATGAGCAGCCTAAAGTATCGCCCGATGGTCGTTACTTAGCGTACACTGGTTACGATGATAAACGCACTAACTACGAAAACGCTCAGCTTTATATTCGTGATTTAAAAACAGGTAACACAACTAGCTTAACGCCAAACTTTGATCGTAGCGTAGGTCAAATAAAATGGAGTGCCAATTCAAAAGGTGTGTACTTTAGTTACGCTGATAAAGGCCAAACCGCCCTCGCCTATCAACCACGCAGTGGCAAGCGTAAAATAATAACAACCCAAATTGGCAGTGTTGCCTTTGGTCGCCCTTATTCTGGTGGCGACTTTGATGTAAGCGAAGATGGCGAGGTAGCCTTTACCCTTGCCGATACCCAGCGCCCTGCTGATATAGCAACAATTAAACGCGGTAAAGCGCAGCGTTTAACTACCCTTAATGCAGATGCATTGGGCAACAAAGCTTTGGCTAAAGTGGAAGAAATTTGGGTTAAATCAAGCCACGATGAGCTTCCTATTCAGGGGTGGATTGCCTACCCGCCAGAATTTGATAGCAGCAAAAAATACCCGCTAATACTAGAAATTCACGGCGGCCCTGTCGCTAATTATGGCCCGCATTTTAGCGCTGAAATTCAACTTTTTGCAGCCAAAGGCAATGTCGTTTTATACATGAACCCACGTGGTAGTGATTCATACGGTAAAGAGTTTGCACAAACTATTCATCATAATTACCCAAGTAACGATTTTGACGACTTAATGACGGGCGTTGATGCGCTAATAGGGAAAGGCTTTATTGACGAGTCTAAATTGTTTGTAACCGGTGGTTCTGGCGGTGGCGTGCTAACAGCTTGGATTGTAGGTCATACCGATCGCTTTGCTGCGGCTGTAGTTGCTAAGCCTGTTATTAATTGGATCAGCTTTGTACTAACTGCCGATTTTTACCCGTTCTTTGCTGATTACTGGTTTCCGGGTAAACCATGGGATCACATTGAGCATTACATGAAACGCTCGCCTATTAGCTATGTTGGAAACGTCAAAACTCCTACTATGTTGCTCACTGGGGAATCTGACTACCGTACACCAATTTCAGAAACTGAACAGTTTTATCAAGCATTAAAACTACAAGGCGTTGATACTGCAATGGTGCGAATTCCTGATGCATCGCATGGTATTACAGCTCGCCCATCAAACTTAATGACCAAAGTTGCTTATATTCAATGGTGGTTTGATAAACACACTAAATAACCTAAAATTAGTATAACATTTATAGCTCAAATAAAAGCCACTTTAAATAAGTGGCTTTTGTATTTATCGCCGTAGTATTCAAACTGTAAACCCCCTTTACACTTCTGTGACAGTTAGATATCGGACTTAGCTAAAACTTCAGTTAGTAAAATTTCGGTTTATAGCATTTTTTGTAACTTGAGT
Source organism: Pseudoalteromonas sp. LC2018020214 (assembly GCF_016598755.1). Classification (NCBI taxonomy): domain Bacteria; kingdom Pseudomonadati; phylum Pseudomonadota; class Gammaproteobacteria; order Alteromonadales; family Pseudoalteromonadaceae; genus Pseudoalteromonas; species Pseudoalteromonas sp. LC2018020214. The sequence goes on along the minus strand of NZ_CP066805.1, from coordinate 9,769 downwards.
TGGTAAAAAATCGGTTTGAGTCACTGTTTATAGCCTCTCAGTTAGTAAAATTTTGTTTTATCGCACGGAGAAGTTAGTAAAAAATCGGTTTATAAATTCGCTAAGTTTGTCTATTAAAGCAAAAATCAGTCACTTACCTGCCTTTTAAAGTTGTTGTAAACGCTTTTTACAGCAAAATCACCCCAAATATGCCCTTTTATGAAAGGTTAGTTAAACTCTGATCTGTAAATTCACTCAGGTAGTTAAATAGTGATCCAACATGATTTGGTTAACCTGAACTCTGGATAATAAATCTATCTCGAGCAGCTATTTTCAGTCCTAACTGCGTTGAATTTACTTGCAATAGGCTAGCTATTGACGCGTAAATTCGCCTTGTTTTGACTGAAAATCTCTGGCTAGAGAAAAAATTCAAATATCACCATGATTCAATACGTTAGTAAATCTCTTAACCAGAGCTCAGGTTAGTTAAAATCTGATCTAAATAAAAATTAAAACAATAAAAAAGGGCCTATTGGCCCTTGAGTAACACTATCTAGTTAGGAATTAAAACTGGTTCATGGTGTTGTCTTCACCACCGGCTTTTAGCGCGTTATCACCAGAGAAGTATTCTTTGTGTGTATCGCCCATGTTAGACCCTGCTAGGTCTTGGTGTTTAACAGAAGCTTGCTCACGGCGAATTTCTTGGCGTTGTACATCACGCACGTAAGCCAGCATACCCATATCGCCAAAGTAACCTTCTGATAAAATATCAGTGCTTAGCGCAGCTGTATGGTACGTAGGCAGAGTAATTAAGTGATGGAAAATACCTGCTTCACGTGCGCCATCGCGCTGGAAGTTTTGCACTAGTAAATCGGCTGCTTGTGCAAGCTCTGTTGCATCCATTTCTGGTGCCATAAGGCCTTTATTATCGCCAAGGCTTGGGTAAGCACTAAGGTCACGGCCTGCTTCTTCCCACTCTTGATACACTTGCTCACGAAACTTAAGCGTCCAGTTAAACGAAGGCGAGTTGTTGTATACCAGTTTTGCATTTGGCACGTGTTCTTTTACACGATTCACCAGTTCTGCAATTTGTTTAACATGTGGTTTTTCTGTTTCAATCCACAGTAAATCAGCGCCCGACTGCAAGCTAGTAATACAATCTAATACTACGCGGTCTTTTTCAGTGCCTTCGCGGAACTGGTATAAACCGTTATCTAGGCGAGTTGGTTTACATAACTGGCCATTAATTTTCATTGCCGTATCGCCTTCATTTAAATCATCAACACCGTTAATTGGCGTAGTTTCTAAAAATGCATTGTATTGGCTTGCTAAGTCACCAGGTGTTTGCGACACAGGTACTTTTTGAGTAAGGCTGGCGCCTAATGAATCTGTACGTGCCACAATAATGCCGTTATCAATACCTAGCTCTAAAAAGGCGTAACGTACTGCGTTAATTTTTGCTAAAAAGTCTTCGTGTGGAACGGTCACTTTACCCGCTTGGTGACCACATTGTTTGGCGTCAGATACTTGGTTTTCTATTTGAATGGCACATGCACCGGCTTCAATCATTTTTTTAGCCAGTAAGTAAGTTGCTTCTTCGTTACCAAAACCGGCATCAATATCAGCAATAATTGGCACAACATGGGTTTCAAAGTTGTCTATTTTATCAATAACAGCTTGAACATCGCCGCCGTTCGCTTTTGCTTCATCTAGGTCGTTAAACAAGTGATCGAGTTCACGTGCATCTGCTTGCTTTAAAAACGTGTAAATTTCTTCAATTAGCGCAGGTACAGATGTTTTTTCATGCATGCTCTGATCTGGCAGCGGACCAAATGCAGAGCGAAGCGCTGCAACCATCCAGCCACTTAAGTATACATAGCTGCGTTTAGTTGTTTTTTGATGGCGCTTAATAGCCATCATCATTTGTTGGGCAGTAAAGCCATGCCAACACCCTAAAGATTGCGTGTATTGGCTCGTGTCGGCGTCATATGCAGCCATATCTTCACGCATTACGTCTGCTGTGTATTGCGCAATTTCAATCCCTGTACGAAAACGGTTTTGTAAACGCATGCGGCTTGCGTATTCAGGGTTAATAGCTTTCCATGCGCTGCCTTGTGTTTGGCAAAGAGTAGAGAGTGTGTCGGTTTCGCGTTGATATGTTGTCATAATAAAATCCTTCGAACGAGTGTGTAAATTATTTTAATGTTGTGAGAGTGGCTAGGAGTGTGTTCCGTAGCGCTTAATTCAACATTAGGCTCCTTTTCTAGATTTAGTAAATTTATAGTTGTTATTGTGGCTATACATTTTGTGAATGGCTAAAAAGCACTCAACATTGCCTTTTTGAGTTATTGTTGCCTTACGCATAAGCACACAACAACATCGCGACCGTTTAAAGGAAGGCAACTATGTCCCACACTCTCACACATTCAGGACTCAGCGTAGACACACAACTCGCTGATTTTGTTAAAAATCAATTGCTACCAGGCACTCACTTAAGTGAGCATCAATTTTGGCAAAGTTTTGCACATATCGTTCAAACACTTACCCCTATTAATAAGGCACTGCTTGAAAAGCGAGAATTGCTTCAACAGCAAATAGACGACTACCATCTTGCTAATAAAACCTGGGATAGCGCTAAATACCAAGCCTTTTTGCAAGATATTGGTTACTTAGTAAAAGAGCCTGCCAACTTTGAAATTGAAACCCAAAATGTAGAGCCCGAAGTGGCCCTTACAGCAGGCCCTCAGTTGGTTGTGCCTGTAAGTAATGCACGCTTTGCACTTAATGCCGCTAACGCTCGCTGGGGCTCGTTATACGACGCCTTATACGGTACTGATGTGTTAAGTGAAGATGATGGGGCTGAAAAAGGTAATACCTACAACCCTGTTCGTGGTTTTAAGGTAATGGCCTACGCTCGCCAGTTTTTAGATAAAGCATTGCCGCTGACCAATGGCTCGCATATAGAAAGCACGAATTACTCAGTAGTAGATGGCGCACTTTTAATAACCTTGCGTGACAGCTCTCAAACCACATTAGCTAACCCATCTCAGCTTATTGGCTATCAAGGAGAAGCACAAAACCCAACTGTAGTGTTATTAAAAAACAATGATTTACACATAGAGCTACATATCGATCACCACCACATTATTGGCCAAGCTGATAAGGCTGGTTTAAAAGATGTAGTGCTAGAGGCCGCGCTTACCACCATTATGGATTGTGAAGATTCAGTAGCTGCGGTAGATGCAGAAGATAAAGTACAAGTTTATAAAAATTGGCTTGGGTTGATGCAAGGTAACTTAGTTGAATCGTTTAAAAAAGGCGATAAAACTGTTGAGCGTACCCTGCAAAGTGATAAAACATACACCGCACTTGATGGCGGCACCGTTACTTTAAAAGGCCGTAGCATGATGTTTGTAAGAAACGTTGGCCATTTAATGACGAACCCTGCTATTACTGATATGTTTAATCAACCGGTGTTTGAAGGCATTATGGATGCGATGTTTACTGCTACTGCTGCCCTGCACGACCTAAATAAAAAAACAGGTATCAAAAACTCAAGCGCGCAAAGTATTAATATAGTTAAACCAAAAATGCATGGCCCTGAAGAGGTAGCATTTACTAACACTTTATTTAGCTTAGTAGAGGAAGCGCTAAGCTTACCTAAAAACACGCTTAAAATGGGGATTATGGATGAAGAACGCCGCACTTCTGTAAATCTTAAAGCGTGTATTTATGCAGCTAAAGAGCGTGTTGTATTTATAAATACTGGATTTTTAGACCGTACCGGCGATGAAATTCATACCTCTATGCAAGCGGGCGTTGTGCTTCCAAAAGCACAAATTAAGCAGCAACCATGGATACAAGCTTATGAGGATCGCAACGTCGATATTGGCCTTGCTTGTGGCTTAAGTCATAAAGCACAAATAGGTAAAGGCATGTGGCCAATGCCAGATAAAATGGCATTAATGATGGAGCAAAAACAAGCTCACCCTGAATCAGGCGCTAATACAGCATGGGTGCCCTCCCCTACAGCCGCTACCCTGCATGCAATGCATTATCACGATATAAACGTATTTACTGAGCAGCAAAGTATAGCTAAACGCACTATTGCGAGCCTTAATGACCTGCTTACACCGCCGCTAATGGCAGACCCTAAAACGCTTTCAAAAGAAGATATTCAAAGTGAGCTAGAAAATAACGCACAAGGCATTTTAGGTTACGTTGTACGTTGGATTGATCAAGGCGTAGGTTGCTCAAAAGTACCTGACATTAACCATATTGGCCTAATGGAAGACAGAGCCACACTGCGTATTTCAAGTCAGCATATGGCTAATTGGTTGCTAAATGGCGTTTGCACTGAGGCGCAAATAAAATCAACCATGGCTAAAATGGCCAAAGTGGTTGATGGCCAAAACGAGCATGACACTGCGTATACACCTATGGCAACAAGCGAAGAAACCCTTAATAACAGCATTGCGTTTCAAGCCGCTACTGCACTGGTTTTAGAGGGCGTAACGCAACCTAGTGGTTACACTGAACCACTACTACATAGCTACCGTATAAAATATAAAGCACAAAAGTCGAATACGCTTTAACTGCTTAATCAAAGTTAAAATTAATTACTAAACCAGCTTTTAAGCTGGTTTTTTATCGCCTAAAATTAGAATAACAGCATTTTTAAGGCATTTTAAAGGTATATAGATAATACACATGAATATCTAACATTTATTCAAACGTAAAAAAGCGTGTTTTGCATACACAAAACACGCTTTTTAAAGCTTTTAACCGTTTACGTTTAATTTTTTACAATGGCATTGTGATAAATATTTTGTACATCGTCACAATCTTCAAGCATATTTATAAACTTATCAAAGTTAGCAATAACTTCTTCGTCTTCAATTTCAATATTAACTTGAGGAATAAACGTAATTTCGTCTACTTCAAAGTTAATGCCTTCAAATGCGTCTTCAAGGGCAGTTTTAGCTTTAAAGTATTCTGTTGGCGGTGCAAATACCGATATTTTACCGTCCTCCGCTTCAACATCGCTTACATCAACATCAGCCATCATTAATGCTTCTAATACGACTTCATCGTCATCGCCTGCAAAGCCAAGTACCGCATAATGATCAAACATATGCGCTACACAGCCAGGAGTACCAATTTTTGAGTCTGTTTTAGTAAATGGTAAACGTACATCTTTGATAGTACGGTTTGGATTATCAGTTAAACAGTCAACAATAACCATGCAGTTACCAGGGCCATAGCCTTCATAACGGGCAACAGAGTAATCTTCTCCTGCGCCACCGGCTGCTTTTTCAATTGCTTTTTCGATAACGTGTGCGGGTACTTGGTCTTTTTTAGCTTTTTCGATTAGACGACGAAGTGTTTGGTTTACTTCGGGATCGGGATCACCACTTTTTGCTGCAACGTAAATCTCTTTGCCGTACTTTGAGTTTACTTTTGTTTTTGCATTGGCTGTTTTGATCATAGAACTTTGACGAACTACAAATGCTCTGCCCATTTTGTGCCCCTAATGAATACGTTACGTTTTGCGGTATTTTACCAATTCAAAACGTATTGGGCTAGCTCCGCAATGGGCAAAACTTGATTAATAAAAACTTTTATAACTACATACTCATTTCAGAATATATTAAATGACATGCTATTTAACATAACTCTATTTTTTCAGAATAACTCTCAACTAATGTCACTAAGTCAGCAAAGTCATGTAAAACATAATCGGCCTGATCGGCGTAAGCTGGCGTTAACTCTGGAGCGTATAAACATGCACGCATATTTGCATTATGCGCAGCTTGAATATCGTAAAGGTAATCGCCTACATAAAGTAAGTTTCTGGCATTAATGTTCCAAAGTGTAGCAATAGCATTTAAAGCGCTGGGATCTGGTTTTGCAGGTGCATCGCTTCTTGTTAAAACTGTGCTAATAGGAAGTGGGTTATTTTGTAATTTAATTGCAGCCGCTTTATCAAAATTGCGAGTAACAATTGCCATCGGTATATTTTTAGACTTTAAAGCATTAATAGCTTCACTCACGCCGGGTAAAATACTGGCATGTTGTGCATCTATTAATTCGTGTTGGTGAACTATATTCATTGCCTCTTCACGCATATACGGTGAGGGCAACTGAGCAATGTAATCAAGCAAGTCTTGCTCGCAAGGGCAACCTATTTGGGCTTTAATTAATGTAAAATCTAGTTCGGATGAAACTAATGTTCCATCTAAATCAAAAATTACTCCAAAAATAGCCTCAACCTGAGTAGTCATATCATTCCCTGAATTTAGTTATTACTAAATAAAATTTAAACATAAAATTCTCTACTGCTTATGCCCAAGCCAGTTATAGCTAAAGGGATAAATGAAACTAACTATATTTAAATTATTTATTTGCACTGCTATCAATCTATTGATAATACAGTAAATATAATTGGTAGTTGTAGCATGCGCAAAAAATGGTAAATATACAAATTGAACTACCATTTTTTACGTAAATTTACATATACCAGATCAAAAATGAACGCAGTTTAAACGTATAAAGAAAACGCGCACATTAACTGCAGTGCGCGTTGGTTGGGGAAGTTTTAACTGTTAATTTTGCTCAAAGCGGGCTTCGAGCCAAGTATCATCTTGTGCAAAGTTTAAAGTTTTAATCTTACCTTTGCCCTCAACGTTTACCATATTTACCTGAGATGGCCATAAATCACGAAGCGCGCCATTGCTCATTTTAATTCCTTCAATGTTTTCAGGAATTGGTGCTTCTTGGTAAACCCAAAAAAACTTACCATCTACTTGCGCCCCTACAAAGCTAAGTGGTAAAGGCTCACCACTTAATGTTTGTAGAGCAACATGCGATTCAACATATTTAGCAAAACGTTGCTGATCGGCTTTATTACTAATAATATCGATTTTGCCTTCAAATAATGTTCCTACGGCATGTTCGGTATCATGTAAATAAAAGCGATGCATTAACTCAACATTATGCGTTCGTTTATTAAAAAGCACGGTTGTAACTGACGATTTTAGTTGATGCGCCATACTCGGCGCAGCAACTAAAAGGCAAACAATAATAAGCAAAAAGCGCATTATTGCGGCTCCTCACCGTTATCTTTTTCGTCTTTCTTCTCATCAGTTTTAAGCTCAGTTTTAATATCTTGCATGATATCGCGACTTACTTTAGCTTTACTCTTTTCCTTTTTAAACACTTCAATACGTGAAGGAATAATACGACGAGGGTAGTTATTATTTTCAATATCTACATCCGCAGTTTCCCAATTAGGATCTACAGTAACTGATACAAGCGGTTTGTTTTTATCGGTAACAATTAGCTTTTGAACATTTTTATAATTACGACGCCAAATTTCAGCAGGAATATAACGCTCTTCGGTTGTGCCATCTTCATATGTTAGCTCAAGTAATATAGGCATTACCAAACCACCAAGGTTTGAAAATTCCATAACGTAGTAGTTTTTATCTTCTTCTAAAGCACGTTCAAGCGTTTTACGCTCCCACGGCTCTAAGCCTTTTAAAAACTTATTGTACGAGTTACGTTCTTTATTGGTTACAGTAAAACGGTCGTTTTCGTCATAAAAATCGGTAACATCAGGGTTTTGCTCAACCCATGTTTTTTTACCTTCGGCGCGGTTACGCTCAACAAATAATGACGTAGGCTTATCTGCTTCAATATCACGTAAACGGCTGTAATCAATATCAGGGTTTTTAGTGTCTAAACGTAGTTGATATACTTTATCTAAAGAGATATCAACATGGTCTGTGGTGTAAAACCAGCCACGCCAAAACCAATCTAAATCAACACCAGAGGCTTCTTCCATTGTGCGGAAAAAATCAGCTGGGGTAGGGCGCTTGTATTTCCAGCGCTGAGCATACTCTTTAAATGCAAAGTCGAATAAGTCACGGCCTAAAATTACTTCACGTAAAATATTAAGGGCTGCGGCAGGTTTAGTATAAGCATTAGGGCCTAAACGTAATACACTGTCTGACTGAGTCATAATTGGTACTTGGACTTCTGACTTCATGTAGCTCACTATATCGCGAGGCTCAACACCCCAAGGAATAGTAGGATCCCATTCACGACCAGCAACACCATCTAAAAAGCTGTTTAGGCCTTCATCCATCCACGTCCATTGGCGCTCATCTGAGTTCACAATCATCGGAAAGTAAATATGACCAACTTCATGAATAACTACGCCAAGTAAAAAGCGCTTTTCAGCCTGAGAATAAGTACGAGTACCGTCATCTTGTAACTTAGTACGCGGACCGTTAAAGGTGATCATTGGGTATTCCATACCACCAACGGGGCCATTAACCGACTGTGCAGTTGGGTACGGGTAATCAAACGAATACTTAGAGTACACTTCCATTGTGTGTACTACCGCTTCAGTTGAGTACTTTTTCCATAAGTCACCACCTTCTTTAGGGAAGAACGACATTGCCATAACTAAAGGCTGAACGTCACCACCTTGCTGATAACCTTTTGCATCCCACATAAACTTACGAGACGACGCCCAAGCAAAGTCACGAACATTCTGTGCTTTAAAGTGCCACGTTTTAGTTTTGTCGGTGCCTTCTTTTTCGTTTTCTAGCGCTTCTTCTGCGTTAACAATAAACACAGGACGCTTAGATGTTTCAGCTTGCTTTAAACGTTTGCGCTGAGTACTTGTAAGTACTTTGCTCGCGTTATCAAGCTTACCTGTTGCCGATACAATGTGATCTGCCGGAACAGTAATCTCAACATCGTAATCACCAAACTCAAGCGTAAACTCACCAGAGCCTAAAAATGGCTTGTTTGTCCATGCTTCGTAATCGGTATAAGCCGCTAAGCGAGGGAACCACTGAGCAATTAAGAATATGTCGTTGCCATCTTCTTCAAAGTGCTCGTAACCAGAACGTGCACCTACAGCATCTTCTTCAACAATGTTGAAGGCAAAGTTCATGCTAAATTCTACTTCTTTACCTGGTTTTAATGGCTCGTTTAAATCAATACGCATTAAAGTATCAACTACAGTTACGCGTAGCTCTTTACCATCGTCATCCTTTACGCCACTGATTGTATAACCCAGTTCGTTGTCGCTCATAAATTGCTGACGGCGTAAGTCACCTAAACTTAATTTAGCAGGCTTTTGAGCTGGTAGACTTTCTAAAGTGCTTTTAAACGTTTTAGTTGTTTCGGCAATAGAATCACTTTTAAAAATATTTTGATCTAACTGTAACCATAAATATTTAAGTGTATGCGGAGAGTTATTTTTATATTCAATGCTTTGGCTACCGGTAATACGGTGCTTTTTTTCATCTAGCTTTACATCAATATCGTAGTTTACACGTTGCTGCCAGTATTTTTCACCTGGTTCGCCAGCGGCACTACGATAAACGTTAGGTGTAGGAAGCGCTTCGTCTAATTGACGAAATTTATCAACAAAAGTACCTTTTGTTTGCTCAACCGAAGACGCCATAACCGCACTAGATATTGCCAAAGGCAATACAAAAGCACTTAGCGTAAGACCTATTTTTTTCATTGTTAGTCCTAATATAATTTTGTGAGCATACTTTGACAAATATACCAGTTAGCTTCAATAAATTAGCGACCAAGTACCGTATTTTTAGGGTGATGTTCACTTAGTTTGTTAGATTGAAAAGTACAATTATTTTGTAACAAAATACGAATAAATAAAAACTGTAAAGGGGGTTTACAAAAATGGGATTTAATAATGGTTTTGAGCTATTAAATACAAGTTTTAGAGCTTGGAAAAAGCACATTA